>NZ_JBQQCH010000002.1:0-744111 GCF_052245515.1 Pseudarthrobacter sp. 1C304
CAAAGCCTCTCACCACAGGCCGGCCGAGGATTGACTTCGGGCCACCCGGCGGAGGGGCGGGGCCGGCATATATTGAGCGGCTGAAGCCAGCTACTTGTCGTTATCGGACTTCGCACCAAGCGTCGTCTTCTGCACCTGCATCAGGAACTCGACGTTGCTCTGGGTCTCCCGGATCTTGTTGGTCAGCAGCTCAAGGCTCTGCTGCGTTTCGAGTCCGGAGAGGACGCGGCGCAGCTTCCACATGATCTTGACTTCCTCGGCGGAGAGCAGGTTCTCTTCGCGGCGGGTGCCGGACGCGTTTACGTCCACGGCCGGGAAGATGCGCTTGTCCGCGAGCTGGCGGGACAGTCGCAGTTCCATGTTGCCGGTGCCCTTGAACTCTTCGAAGATGACCTCGTCCATCTTGGAGCCGGTCTCTACGAGCGCGGTGGCCAGGATGGTGAGCGAGCCGCCGTTTTCGATGTTGCGGGCTGCACCGAAGAAGCGCTTCGGCGGGTACAGCGCGGCCGAGTCGACACCACCGGAGAGGATACGGCCCGACGCCGGTGCCGCCAGGTTGTAGGCGCGGCCCAGGCGGGTCATGGAGTCGAGGAGCACCACAACGTCCATGCCCATTTCCACGAGGCGCTTGGCGCGTTCGATGGAGAGCTCGGCCACCGTGGTGTGGTCGTCGGCGGGGCGGTCGAAGGTGGACGCGATGACCTCACCCTTGACGGTGCGCTGCATGTCCGTGACTTCTTCGGGACGTTCGTCCACGAGCACCATCATGAGGTGGACCTCAGGGTTGTTCGTGGTGATGGCGTTCGCGATCGACTGCAGGATGAGCGTCTTGCCGGCCTTCGGCGGCGAAACGATCAGGCCGCGCTGGCCCTTGCCGATCGGGGCCACCAGGTCGATGACGCGGGGGCCGATCTTCTTGGGGTCCGTCTCGAGGCGGAGGCGCTCGGAGGGGTACAGCGGGACGAGCTTCGCGAACTCGACGCGGTCCTTAAGTTCCTCAGGCGTCTTGCCGTTGACCGAGGTGACCCGGACGAGTGCGTTGAACTTCTGGCGGGCGGACTGCTGCTGGTTGCTGCGGTCCTCGCCTTCACGGGGTGCGCGGATGGCGCCGACGACGGCGTCGCCCTTGCGCAGGTTGTACTTCTTGACCTGGGCGAGGGACACGTACACGTCGTTCGGGCCGGGCAGGTAACCGGAGGTGCGGATGAACGCGTAGTTCTCCAGCACGTCCAGGATGCCGGCGACCGGCAGCAGGACGTCGTCCTCGGTGACCTCGACGTCGTCGACGTCCGGTCCCTGGACACGCCCGCGGCGGCGGTCGTTGCGGTCGCGGAAGCGATCGTTGCGCGAGGAGTTGTCGCGGCTGTCCTGCCCGCGGTCGGACCGGTCGTTGCGGTCGCGCCGGTTGCGGCGGTTGCGGCGGCTGCCGCCGTCGTTGTCGTCGTTGTCCCGGTTATCGCGGTTGTCCCGGTTGTCGCGGCCGCCGGCGGAATCGTCGCGGCCACCGCGGGTGCGGGTGTTCTCGCGGCGCTGGCCGTCCTCGCTGCCCTGGTCGGACTGGCGCTGGTCGGACTGGCGCTGCTCGGTACGCTGTTCCGTGCGCTCTGCCTGGCGCTGCTCGCCGGCTGCCTGCTCGGCCGGAGCCTCGGCGGAGCTGTTGCCCTGGCCTGCGGCCTGGTCTGCGCCCTGGGCGGCTGCCTCGCCGCGGCGGCGGTTGCGGGTGCGCGGCTGGCGGGTGCGTTCGCCGCCTTCCGGCGCGGACTCAGCGGAGCCCGCTTCGGCGGAAGCCGCGGGAGCCTCCACTGCCGGGGCAGCTGCGGCCGGGGCCTCGGCTGCTGGGGTGGTGATGACGCCGTCGCTGCCGGCGCGGCGGCTGCGGCCGCGGCCGCGGGCACGCGGGTTCTCCTGGGCCGGAGCCTCGGCATCGGCGGCGGGGGCAGCAGCGGGTGCAGCGGCGGCAGGTGCGGCGGACTGGGAGACGGTGCCGTTGTCGGTCGCCTTTTCAGCAGCGCGGGACGGCGCCTTGCTCACAGGGGTACCGGCCCGGTGGGCGGAAATGGCGGACACAAGGTCGCCCTTCCGCATCCGGGAACCGCCGGAAATCCCCAGCTGGCTGGCAAGAGCCTGGAGCTGGGCGAGCTTGAGGCCTGCGAGGCCGCTGCTCTTGGCGGGTGCAGCCGATGATGATCCGGCAGCAGAAGATGATGTTTCCACAGCTGAAGACAGCTCAGTGGTTTCGGTCACGAAGGATCCTTCCCCCTCGACGGCGTCCAGGCTAGGAGCTGGACGCGATGATTTGATCCGGGCTGCAGTTCAGATCTGCAGCCGCGATTTCGGCCTTGCCGGATGGAAATGGCCGGCTCAGCCGGATACTGCATTCACCTGGCTCGTTCCGGTAGAGAAGGAACGGCGGGCTGACTTTTCAGGGGTGCAGAGACTGTTTCTGCGGGTTCCTGCGTCAGACCCTAATGCAGGTGGCACCGAAATTATTGCGCAGTGAAAGATGAGAAAGGCAACTAGGCCAACATCGCGGTCTTAAGGACGGCAATTAAATTGCCGACTGCGGAATTACCGCCGGTGCACTTCCACTTTAGCACCTTCAACGTCCACAGCCAGCTTCATCACACGCCAGCCCACGTCCGGCGTGTTGCCGGCCGTGAAGGAACCGATGAACCCGACGGCGGCTTCCGCCTGGGCCTCGCCGTTGGCCAAAACCAGCACGGTGGGTCCGGCCCCGGAGACGACGGCGGCGAAACCCGCGCCCCGCAACGCTGCGATCAGGTCCGCGCTGGGCCGCATGGCTTCGGCCCGGTAGCTCTGGTGCAGGTAGTCCTCTGTCCCGGCGAGCAGGAATTCCGGTTTCTGCGTCAGCGCATGGATCAGCAGGGCCGCCCGGCCGGAGTTCATGGCCGCAGCATGGTGGCCCACCGAGGCGGGCAGCAGCGCCCGCGCGGCTTCAGTGGAAAGCTCATAGTCCGGTACTGCCACGACCGGAATGACCGCGGCTGCGACGCTCGCGCAGGTGCTGCTGTACTGGTCACTGTCCTGCCACGACAGCGCCAGTCCGCCAAAAATCGCGGGAGCGACGTTGTCCGGGTGGCCTTCCATCTCACTCGTGAGTTGCAGGACCCAGTCCCGGCCCCGGCGCGAGGCCTCCGGGACCAGGGCGTTGGCCGCGGTGACGGCAGCCACCACGGCGCAGGCCGAGGAGCCCAGGCCGCGGCCGTGCGGGTTGATGTTATCCGCCGTGATCCGCAGGCCCTCGTGCCGGAAGCCCAGGCGGTGCAGGGCCTCGGTAAGTGCCCTCACCACCAGGTGGCTGGCATCGCGGGGCAGGGATTCCGCGCCCTCCCCGCTGAGTTCGAACTCCAGCTCGCCGCTGTCCAGGGTTTCCACCGTCAGGGTGTCGAACAGCGTCAACGCCAGGCCGAGGCTGTCATAGCCAGGCCCCAGGTTCGCGCTGGTGGCGGGCACCCGGACCGTCACGAGCTGCCCGGACGGCACCGCCGGTGTGTCGGCGGCGGACTCGGCCGGGATGGTGAGGGTGGTTTCCACGGTTACTTTTCTTCCAGTCCCAGGGCGGTGGCCACGGTGACAACATCGTTTGCGACCTTGACCGGCTGCACTTCGCTGCCGTCCTCGGTGCGGAGCGCCCACTGCGGATCCTTGAGGCCATGGCCGGTGACCGTGATGACGATCGTCTTGCCGGCCGGCACCTCGCCGGCGGCGTGCTTTTTGATCAGCCCGGCGACGCCGGCAGCGGAGCCGGGTTCGACGAAGACGCCTTCACGGGAGGAGAGCCAGCGGTGGGCGGAGAGGATTTCCTCGTCGGTCACGGCCTCGATCACACCGCCGGACTCATCGCGTGCGGCGACGGCGGTCTCCCAGGAGGCGGGGTTGCCGATCCGGATGGCGGTTGCGATCGTATCGGGCTCCGTGATGGGGTGGCCGGCGACGAACGGAGCCGCGCCGGCGGCCTGGAAGCCCCACATGACCGGTGTCCGGGTGGAGACGGGGGCCAGCGTGCCGGCCGTGAGGGACTGGTACGGGGCGCAGTATTCCTTGTAGCCCTTCCAGTACGCGGTGATGTTGCCGGCGTTGCCGACGGGCAGCACGTGGAAGTCCGGTGCGTCGCCGAGCCAGTCGACCACTTCGAAGGCGCCGGTTTTCTGGCCCTCGATCCGGGCGGGGTTGACCGAGTTGACCAGGAACACGGGGTAGGACTCCCCCAGCTTCCGGGCAATCTCGAGGCAGTCATCGAAGTTGCCGTCGACCTGCAGCAGCGTTGCACCGTGCGCGATCGCCTGGCTCAGCTTTCCCATCGAGATCTTGCCCTCGGGCACCAGCACCACGCACTTGAGCCCCGCCGCGGTGGCGTACGCTGCGGCCGACGCGGAGGTGTTGCCCGTGGACGCGCACACCACGGCTTTGGCCCCG
This sequence comes from Pseudarthrobacter sp. 1C304, assembly GCF_052245515.1. Taxonomy (NCBI): domain Bacteria; kingdom Bacillati; phylum Actinomycetota; class Actinomycetes; order Micrococcales; family Micrococcaceae; genus Pseudarthrobacter; species Pseudarthrobacter sp. 1C304. The sequence continues at coordinate 4,438 of NZ_JBQQCH010000002.1, forward strand.
GCGGCCACCGCCGCCGTCATGGCCATGGTCATGCCGCGGTCCTTGAACGAGCCGGTCGGGTTCATGCCCTCGACCTTGAGGTAGACGTCGCTGCCGGTCAGGGCGGACAACTGCTGCGCGTGCACCAGCGGGGTGCCGCCCTCACCCAGGGTGATGACGGTGGTCTCCGCGGTGACGGGCAGACGGTCAGCGTATTCGCGGATAACGCCGCGCCATTGGTGAGCCACTTAGACTCCTTCTACCCGCAGAACGGATGTAACTGAATTGATGACGTCCAGGCCCTTCACGGCCTCGACGGTGGCTGCCAGTGCAGCCTCGCTTGCGCGGTGGGTCACGATCCGCAGTTCCGCGGATTCGGTGTTCGAATCAGCGTCGCGGTGGATGGTCTGCCGCATGATTTCAATGGAGACCCCGTGCTCGGCGAAGAGACGGGCGATCTGGGCCAGGACGCCGGGCTGGTCCGCCACGTCGAGGCCGATGTAGTAGCTGGTGACCGCCGAGGTGATGGGCAGCGCCACCACCTGGCCGGTGGTGGTCTCGGCGCGGCCGGGGCCGCCCAGGACGATGCTCCGGGCAGCGGAGATCAGATCGCCCATAACAGCCGAGGCAGTCGGCTTGCCGCCGGCGCCCTGGCCGTAAAACATCAGCTCTCCGGCGTTTTCGGCCTCGACAAAGACTGCGTTGAAGGCGCCGTGGACCGCGGCCAGCGGGTGTTCGCGGGGCAGCAGCGTCGGGTGCACGCGGACGGAGATCCCGGTGTCACCGGTGCCTGCTTCTGCGGCGTCCAGCTTCTCAGCGATCGCCAGCAGCTTGATCACAAAACCGGCGTCCTTGGCCGCGGCGATGTCCGCGGCGGTGACGGAGCTGATGCCCTCGCAGTACACGTCGTCCAGGGAGAAGCGGGTGTGGAAGGACAGGGAGGCCAGGATCGCGGCCTTTGAGGCGGCGTCGTGGCCCTCGACGTCGGCGGTGGGGTCGGCTTCCGCGTAGCCGAGGCGCTGGGCCTGGGCCAGGGCGTCGGCGAACTGCGCGCCGGTGGAATCCATCTGGTCCAGGATGAAGTTGGTGGTCCCGTTGACGATGCCCAGAACGCGGGTGATGCGGTCGCCGGAGAGGCTGTCCCGGATGGGCCGCAGGATGGGGATCGCGCCGGCCACGGCGGCTTCGTAGGACAGCTGCACGCCGGCCCGGTCCGCTTCCTCGTGGAGCGTGGGCCCGTCCTTGGCCACAAGCGCCTTGTTGCCGGTGACCACGCAGGCACCGTTCCGCATGGCGGTCAGGATCAAAGTCCGGGCAGGCTCGATACCGCCCATCAGCTCGATCACCAGGTCCGCGTCCTTGACCAGGGCCTCGGCGTCCGTGGTGAACAGCGCGCGCGGCAGGTCGACGTCGCGGGGGGCATCGACGTCGCGCACGGCGATGCCGGACAGTTCCAGCCGGGCGCCGGCGCGGGACGCCAGCGTGTCGGCGTCGTCAATGAGAATCCGCGCAACCTGGGCCCCGACGTTGCCACAGCCCAGCAGGGCTACTTTCAGGGTTCGCAATTCGGTCATTCAGACTCCCATGTCGCGGTTGAGCAGATCTTCTTCGGTTTCCCCGCGGACAATGAGCCGGGCAGATCCGTCGCGCACAGCGACAACGCCCGGCCGGGCCAGATAGTTGTAGTTGCTTGACAGGGCCCAGCAGTAGGCGCCGGTCCCCGGTACAGCGAGCAGATCACCGGCTGCCACGTCCTCGGGCAGATATACATCTCTAACAACTATGTCGCCGCTCTCGCAATGTTTGCCCACTACTCGGGACAGCTGCGGCGCCGCGTCCGAGGTCCGTGAGGCCAGAATGGCCGAGTAATCCGCGTCGTACAGCACCGGACGCGCGTTGTCGCTCATGCCGCCGTCCACCGACACATACCGGCGCGGGTACGTAACGTTCCCGTCCCCCGGCGCGTCCACCCGGACGGTCTTCAGCGTGCCCACTTCGTAGAGCGTGAACGTGCTGCTGCCGACAATCGCGCGGCCCGGCTCGATTGAAATCCGAGGCGCGGTAATGCCCAGTTCCGCACACTTGGTGCGGACGACGGCGGCCATCGCCTGCGCGATTTCGGCGGGCGGGCGCGGGGTGTCCACCGGCGTGTAGGCAATGCCGTAGCCGCCGCCGAGGTCCAGTTCGGGAAGCACAATCGAGTACTTGGCCTGCATCGCGGCGAGGAAGTCGAGCAGCTTCTCCGCGGCCAGGGCGAAGCCGTCGGGTTCGAAGATCTGCGAGCCGATGTGGCAGTGCAGGCCCAGCAGTTCGATGCTGGGGTACGCGGACGCCGCGGCCACGGCTTCCTCAGCCGCTGACAGCCCGGCCTGCTCGGTGGAGTCCCCCGCCATGGAGAGGCCGAACTTCTGGTCCTCGTGCGCCGTGGCGATGAACTCGTGGGTGTGGGCGTGGACGCCGGGGGTCAAGCGCAGCATCACCCTGGCGGTTTCGCCGCGAGCCTCCGCGATCCTGGCGACGCGCTCGAGTTCGACGAGGCTGTCCACCACGATCCGGCCCAGTTGCAGGTCCAGCGCCCGGTGGATCTCGCCGTCGGACTTGTTGTTGCCGTGCAGCGCAACGTCGGCGCCGGGGATCCCGGCGCGGGCGGCGACGGCGAGTTCCCCGCCGGAGGCCGTGTCCAGCCGGAGGCCCTCCTCCTCCACCCAGCGGACCACCGCGGTGCACAGGAAGGATTTGCCGGCGTAGTAGACGTCCACCCCGCCGCAGATGTCGGCGAACGCGTCGTTGAAGGCATCTGAGAACGCGCGGGCGCGGGCCCGGAAATCGTTCTCGCTCATGACGAACAGCGGTGTGCCGAACTGGCGCTGGAGTTCGCTGACGGGAATGCCGTCAATGGCGAGTTCGCCGGCGTCGTTCCTGGCGACGTCGCCGGCCCACATGGGCGCGTGCAGGGCGTTGAGGTCGGCGGGAACCTGCAGCCACTCGGGTGCGAGCGGAGAGCCTGCGGCCGGGCCGGGGGCGTTCGTGGTCATGGCGGTTACATCCGTTCCGGCGCCGAAACGCCCAGCAGGTCCAGTCCGTTGGCCAGCACCTGGCTGGTGGCGTCGTTGAGCCACAGCCGGGTGCGGTTGAGGTCGGTGATGGCTTCCTCGCCGAGGGGGGCGATGCGGCAGGCGTCGTACCAGCGGTGGTACGCCCCGGCGATGACCTCCAGGTGGCGGGCCACACGGTGCGGCTCCCGCAGTTCGGCGGCCTTGGCCACGATCGAGGGGTAGCTGCCCAGGTGCGAGAGCAGCTCGTTCTCGGTCGCGTGATCCAGCAGCGATGCCTCGAAGCTGTCCTTGCCGTCCACGCTGCGCTCGACGCCGGCGGCCACGGCGTTGCGTGCCGCGCCACGGGACCGGGCGTGCGCGTACTGGACGTAGAACACCGGGTTCTCGTTGCTGTGCTTCTTCAGCAGCTCCGGGTCCAGGGTCAGCGGGGAATCGGCCGGGAAGCGGGCCAGCGAGTAGCGCACCGCGTCCTTGCCTAGCCAGTCGATGAGGTCCTTGAGTTCGATGATGTTGCCGGCCCGCTTCGAGAGCTTCGCGCCGTTCACCGAAACCAGCTGGCCGATCAGGACCTCGATGTTGACCTCGGGGTCGTCGCCGGCGGCGGCCGCAATGGCCTTGAGCCGGTTGATGTAGCCGTGGTGGTCCGCGCCGAGGAGGTAGATCTTCTCGGTGAAGCCGCGGTCCTTCTTGGACAGGTAGTAGGCGGCGTCGGCGGCGAAATAGGTCGGTTCGCCGTTCGCCCGGATCATGACGCGGTCCTTGTCGTCGCCGAAGTCCGTGGTGCGCAGCCAGACCGCGCCGCCGTCGTCGTACACGTGCCCCTGCTCCCGGAGCCGCGCCACGGCGTCCTCGATGGCGCCGGCGTCGTGGAGTTCCTGCTCGGAGAAGTAGACATCGAATTCGACGTCGAAGTCCGCCAGGGTGCGCTTGATGTCGTGCAGTTGCGCCTTGTACGCAGCTCCCCGGATCACCGGCAGCGCGGCGACGTCGGTCAGCTCGCGGATGTCCGGGTGCTGGGTGAGCACCTCATGGCCCAGGTCGGCGATGTACTCGCCGGGGTAGCCGCCCTCCGGGACGCCCCGGCCGTGCAGCCGCGACAGCACCGAATGGGCGAAAACGTTCATCTGCGAGCCGGCGTCGTTGATGTAGTACTCGGCCGTGACGTCCGCGCCGGACGCACGGAGGACACGCGCGATCGCGTCTCCCAGGGCGGCCCAGCGGGTGTGGCCGATGTGCAGCGGGCCGGTGGGGTTGGCGGAGACGAACTCCATGTTGACGGTGTGGCCCGCGAGCGCCGTGTTGGTGCCGTAGACCGGCCCGGCCTCGACGATGGCCTTGGCCAGGGCCCCGGCGGCGGCGGCGTCGACCGTGATGTTGAGGAACCCCGGTCCGGCGATGTCGACGGCGGACACTCCCTCGATGGACTTCAGCCGCGCGCTCAGGACGGACGCGAAGTCGCGCGGGTTGGTGCCGGCCTTCTTGGCCAGCTGCAGGGCGATGTTGGTGGCCCAGTCACCGTGGTCCCGGTTCTTCGGCCGCTCGACGCGCACCTCATCCGGGAGCTCGGATGCGGAGAGCCCGATTTCACCGGCGGCGACGGCGTCTTTCAGGCAGGCGGATATGGCGAGGGAAAGTTCTTCAGGGGTCACGCTTCCAGCCTACCGGTGGCCCCGGTGTGTGGCGGAATTTGGTGTCCGTCATGACCCCGGGCACAGGGGTGATGGGGAATTGCCGGCTTCCCAAGCAGGATCACAGGTTGAACCACTACGCTGATCCATACGTCGTATCCCGGAGTGTCCGCTAGAGAAACGAGCCGCTGTTGAATACCTCTCTTCGTAAAAGCGTTGTGGTCGGCATCGCCGGGCTGTCCCTGGCCGGTTCAGCGGCCGGGTGCGCGCCGGGGCAGGCGTCCGGAACCCCGGACTCCAGCGCCGCGCCTCCGGCCGCCACAGGCGGCGGGTCCTACAAGGACGGGACCTACAGCGCGGACGGCAACTATGTGTCCCCCAACGGCAACGAGACGGTGGGGGTGACCCTCACCGTCGCCAACGGCGCCGTGTCCGATGTCCAGATCACCCAGCATCCGTCGAACCCCAACACCCGCAAATTCCAGGGCGAGTTCGCCGGCGGCATCAAGTCCCAGATCGCCGGCAAGAGCCTCGACGAGATCAAGGTCTCCAAGGTGGCGGGCTCCTCGCTGACGAGCGGGGGCTTCAACCAGGCCGTGGAGAAGATTAAATCCGAGGCACAGGCCTAGGCCACAGTGCCGCATCCGGGCTGGACTGACTTCAGTTTCGACGGGATCGGTACCCGCTGGGAAATTTCCACACCGGCCCCGCTCTCCGGAGCGCTCAAACGCCGGCTGCTGGACACCGTGGCGGGCTACGACGCCGTGTGGTCCCGGTTCCGGCCGGACTCCGTCATCGCGGCCGCGGCCCGGCAGGCGGGACGTTACGAGCTGCCCCCGGAAGCGGATCCCCTGGGCCGGCTGTATGACACCCTGTACCGGCTCAGCGGCGGGTCCATGACCCCGCTGATCGGCGGCAGCCTGGAGCACCTCGGCTACGACGCCGCCTACTCCCTCAGGCCGGCCGGACCACCGCAGCCGGCGCCCCCGTGGGACGACGTGCTCGAGTGGCAGGGCAACGTGCTGGCCACCCGGGCGCCGGTGGTGCTCGACGTCGGGGCAGCCGGGAAGGGGCAGCTGGCCGACCTGTTGTCCGGGGTGCTGCGCGACGGCGGCGTAGGAGAGCACTTCATCGATGCCAGCGGCGACCTGCTCAACACCGGGCCCGTTCCGGTCGACGTCGGGCTGGAACATCCTTATGACCCGTCCCGTGCCATCGGGATCGTCAGCCTCGGGGCCGGCGCCCTCTGTGCTTCCGCCGCCAACCGGCGTGCCTGGGGCGACGGGCTGCACCATGTGCTGGATGGCACCACCGGCGCCCCGGTGCGCACCGTCGTCGCCAGCTGGGCACTGGCGGGGACCGCCATGGTGGCCGATGCGCTGGCCACGGCTCTGTTCTTCGTCGACGGCTCCCGGCTGGCGGCGGAGTTCGACTGTTCCTGGCTGACCGTCTACTCAGACGGCCATGCCGAGTATTCGGCCGGTTTTGAAGGGGTGCTGTTTCCATGACCGCCACGATGTCCCCTCCCCTGGGTTCCCGGCTGGACACGGTGCTGGGCCGGTTCACGATGTACCGGCTGGTGCTCTGGGTCCTCGCCGTGCTGGCCGGGTACAGCCTGCTGCTCAACGTGCTGGGATGGCTCACGTTCGGGCTCCCGGAGATGATCGCCCACCTGACACTCTGCCTCGGCCTGACGTACGGCTCCAACCGGGCCATCGCCGCCCTGTTCCATGTGCGCCCGCATTCGGAGTCGTCCCTGATCACGGGGCTGCTGCTGTATTTCCTCTTCTGGCCGACCCAGTTCTCTGCGGGGCTGCAGTACCTGGACCTGGCGGGCGTCGCCCTCGCGTGTGTGCTGGCGTCAGTGTCCAAGTACGCCTTGGCCTGGCGCGGCCGCCACATCTTCAACCCGGCGGCCGCCGGGGCCTTTCTCACCGGGCTGACGGGACTCAACATCGCCACGTGGTGGGTGGCCACGCCCGCGATGCTGTGGCTGGTGCTGCCGGGGGTGCTGCTGGTCCTGTACCGGGTCCGGAAACTGCTGATGGCCGCCCTCTTTACGGTGGTGGCGGTGTCCATCGTGGCCGTGGAGCTGCTGGGCTCCGGCATGACCCTCGCGGAAGCGCTGTGGCAGCCCCTGGCGCAGCGCCCCGTGCTGTTTTTCGTCGGCTTTATGCTCACCGAACCACTCACCCTGCCGCCGCGCCGGTGGCAGCAGCTGGTGCTGGCCGCCGTCGTCGGGGTGCTCTTCGCCGTGCCCTACAACCTGGGCGTCGTGGCCAACTCCCCCGAACTGGCGCTGCTGGTGGGCAATGCGCTGGCGTTCATCGCCGGCCAGCGCAGCCGGGTGCTGCTCCGTTTCCGCGGAGCCCGCCCCTTAACCCCGACGACGACGGAACTCACCTTCCAGCCCGAGCACCCGGTCCGCTTCACGCCGGGGCAGTACATTGAGCTGAACCTGCCGCACACCGGGGCCGACCGCAAAGGCAGGCGCCGGGTGTTCAGCCTGACCAGTCCCCCGGAGACGGCGGAGCTGAGCATCGGCGTCGGAACGGCCCAACCGCTGTCGACGGCCAAGCAGTCCCTCCTTGCCCTGGCGCCCGGCGACGAACTGACCGCCACCACGGTGGGCGGCGACTTCGTCCTGCCGCGGGATCCGGCGAGGCCGGTGCTGCTGGTGGCCGCCGGCATCGGCATCACCCCGTATCTGTCGCAGCTGACCGGGAGCGCCGGCGGGGATCGGGACGTGGTGCTGCTGTACCTGGCCCGGACCGCCTCCGAGCTTGCCTACGCCGCGGAACTCGAACGCGCGGGAGTGCGGGTCATCGCGAGGCTGTCCGACGGGTCCGTGCCGCCGGCGTTTATGCAGGACGCGGGCCAGGCCCGGATCGACGGAGCCGCGCTGAAGGAACTGGTGCCGGACATCGCCGGCCGCGACGTCTACGTGTCGGGTTCGCCGTCGAGCGTCCGCTCGCTCCGTGCAGCGGCGCGCAGAGCCGGTGCGCGGAGGATCCATGTGGACTCCTTTGCGGGCTATTGACCGCGCCGGGTGCGCCGATTTTCCCTTGGGGCCCTCCTTCCTGCTAAGCTCTAGGACGTCCCGCCGGTCACGGCAGGAACCCTGACTGCCCTCGTAGCTCAGGGGATAGAGCGTCTGCCTCCGGAGCAGAAGGTCGTTGGTTCGATTCCAATCGAGGGCACAGCCAAGAACCCCTAGGATCCACTGGATTCTGGGGGTTCTTTCGTGTTTGCTTGCGGGAAGTGCGCAGATTATGAATCGGGGGACGTCGGATGGGTTTTGGCGCAGAGCTCCTGTTCCCGTTCCAGTGGCTGGTGTCGGCCATCCTGGTGGGACTCCACGACGGCCTGAGCGCCCTCGGCATGTCCGCTGCCAGCGGCTGGACGTGGACGCTGGCCATCATCGGGCTGGTGCTGGCCATCCGGGCCGCCCTGATCCCCGTAGCCCTGCAGCAGATCAGGGCCCAGCGCCGCATGCGGCAGCTGCAGCCGGACCTGAAGACACTGCAGGACAAGTACGCCGGTAGGACCGACGCTCTGTCCCGGCAGGCCATGGCGCAGGAACAGATGGCCCTGTACAAGGAGCACGGCACCAATCCGTTCTCGGCCTGTCTGCCCCTGCTGATCCAGGTGCCGTTTTTCTTCGCCCTCTTCACCGTGTTGTCCCTCATCCCGGCGGCGGCCGCCAGCGGCCAAGGCATCGGCGCCATGAGCGCGGAGCAGGTGGTGCAGTTCGGGGAATCGAGCATCTTTGGTGCCCCGCTGTCGGCGTCCGTGCTGCACGGCACGCCCCCGGGCGGCAACGTGGTGGCCGTGTGGCTCCTGTCCATGGTGATGATTCTGGCCATGTCGGCGGCGCAGTTCATCACGCAGCGGCACATTCTGGCCAAGACTACGTCCGCGGAGGCCATGGCGGGCCCGTTCATGCGCCAGCAGAAAGTGGTGCTTTACTCCTTGCCCATCGTCTTCGGCGCGGGCGGCATCATCTTCCCCATCGGCGTGCTGATCTACTGGACCACCACGAATCTGTGGACCATGGTGCAGCAGTTCGTCCTTGACCCGGGGCCGTGATGAACGTCCGGGCAGGCGGACCCCGGCAGCTCAGCGCCGGGCTTCGGCGATTTCCTTGAGTTTTGCCAGCGCGGGCGGCCACGCGTCGTCGAACATGGACACGAACTGTTCGTCGCTGTCGAGCTCCACGTCCACCGTCGTTGACCCACCGGACTCGCTGAAGGCATACCTTTCGTGGCCGCCCACAAAAGGCTTCGCAGCCTCGCTGGTGGCATCGACCTCGCCGTTGACGATCAGCCCGATGTAGCGCAGGGAGATGAGCTCGTGCGGCCTGTTTTCCTCGACCGTGGCGATCAATCCCCCCATGGAGCCGTCGCCGTCGGGTCCGACGAAACGGATATCGCTGCCCTGGCTCCAATCCCCGACGTAGGAGGACTCGCCGAAGGCCTTGGTCCATTCCCGGTAGGAGGCCTGGTCCAGCATCGTGGACCACACGTCTTGTACGGGCGCGTTGACGGTTACCGAATACCTCAACTTTTCCATAGCCGATTCTACGTCTGCGCTTGAATCCCGGACCAGCACGCGGTACAGGTCCCGCGCGGGATGACGCGGAAGCGGGCGCGGCCCCTGCCAATTGTCGGTGCCCGCTCGTAGGCTGTCTGCATCGGCAGCGGGGTTCCGGCAGCCGGGTGGCTGGACTGGGTGCCGGCCGCCGCATCACGCCGGGATTCCGCCGAAGCGCAAAGGGGTCTCACATGCAGTGCACCATCATCCCTCCATACATGCTCCGCCGGCTGGCAGCCCAGCGCGAACCGGAGCTCTCCGCAGCCGCGCGTGCGGCGAAGGAGGCCCTGCACCACGTCCCCAGCTTCCAGGCGGCCCGCGCCGTGCCCGGGCCCGGCAGCCATCCGGGGCTGCGGGAACCCCGGCCGGCACCGCCAGAGCGGACTGTCTACGACGCCGAGTTCGCCGAGCAACTGCCCGGCAGCGTGGTCCGGAAGGAAGGGGAACCGCCCACCGGCGATCCCGCCGCCGATGAAGCCTACGACGGGCTGGGCCACACGCACCGTCTTTACGCCGAGGCCTTCGGCCGGAACTCAATCGACGGCAACGGCCTGCACCTTGAGGCCACCGTGCACTACGGGCGGCTGTATGACAACGCGTTCTGGGACGGCCGGCAGATGGTCTTCGGCGACGGTGACGGCCAGGTCTTCCAGCGGTTTACGAAGTCCTTGAGCGTGATCGGCCACGAGCTGGCCCACGGCGTCACCCAATACTCGGCAGGGCTGGTCTACCGCAACCAGGCCGGCGCACTGAACGAATCGATGTCCGATGTTTTCGGGGCGCTCGTTGAGCAGCACGTCCGGCGGCAGTCGACCGCGGACGCCAGCTGGCTGATCGGCGAGGGCCTCTTCACGGAAAAAGTCCAGGGGACGGCCCTGCGTTCCATGAAGGCCCCGGGAACCGCGTACGACGACGACGTGCTCGGCAAGGATCCGCAGCCGGACTCGATGGACAGCTACGTGCACACAAGCGCGGACAATGGCGGCGTCCACATCAATTCCGGGATCCCCAACCGGGCGTTTTACCTGGTGGCCACCAGCCTCGGCGGCAACGCCTGGGACGCGCCGGGCCGGATCTGGTACGAGACCCTGACCGGCGGCTCGCTGGCCCCGAATGCGACGTTCGGGGCCTTCGCCAAGGCCACCGCGGCTGCTGCCAAGGAGCTTTTCGGGGCGGATTCTACGGAGCATGACGCCGTGCGCTCCGCGTGGGAAACTGTGAAGGTAAAGTTCCCCGGAGCCCGGCGGTAACCAGGCTCATGACGATCCGAGCCCCATGAAAATAACTGTCCAGCGCAGCGGCGGCATTGCCGGCATGAAGCGGACGTGGACCGTGCAGCCCACGCCGCCTGAGGACACTGACGTCTGGCAGCCGCTGATTGAGGCCTGCCCGTGGGACGCCGTTCCACTGGCGGGCAGGGGCGCCCCGACCGGCCAGCCGGACCGGTTCCTCTACAGCATCCGGGCCGGGCAGCACCGTGCCACCCTGCCCGAGCAGGCCGTCACCGGACCGTGGCGGGACCTCGTCGAGACCGCCAAAGCGGCGGCCGAGCCGGCACCGCCGTCGGACCGGCTTGCCCCTTAGACCGCGGCAGCCAGATGGCCGCGGAAGGTCCGGCGGTAGGACTGCGGACTCGTGTCGAGCACCTTGGCGAAGTGGTGCCGCAGCAGCACCGAGTGGCCGAAACCTGACTCGCGGGCGATTTCGTCGATATTGAGATCCGTGGTCTCCAGCAGTTCCTGCGCCCGCAGCACACGCTGGGAATTGAGCCAGGCCGCCGGGGTCGCTCCCGTTTCAGAACGGAAGCGCCGGGCAAACGTGCGGGGTGACATGTGGACGCGCGCGGCAAGCTCGTTGACCGAGTGGTCTTCCCCCAGATGCCGCACCATCCACTGCAGGAGTTCCTCCATGGGCTCGGAGCCGCAGCGCGGGATCGGCCGGTCGATGAACTGCGCCTGACCGCCGTCGCGGTGCGGCGGGACCACCATGTCCCGTGCGATGCTCGCCGCCACGTTCGCACCGAACTCCCGCCGGATCAGGTGCAGGCAGGCGTCGATACCGGCGGCCGTGCCGGCGCTGGTGATGATCCGGTTGTCCTCGACGTAGAGGACGTTCTCATCCACGTGAGCCGCCGGGTACCGGGCAGCGAGTTCCTGGGAGTAATGCCAGTGCGTGGTGCAGCGACGCCCGTCGAGCAGGCCAGCCCGGGCCAGGGCGAAGGCCCCGGAACAGATGGACATCACCCACGCGCCGCGGGCGTGGGCCGCCCGCAGCGCCTCCAGGACGGATTCCGGGACGTCCCGGTCGTGGCCGAAGGGCGTCATGATGACCAGGTCGGCGTCGGCCGCGGCCTCCAGCCCGAGGCCCACGTGCAGGGACAGCCCGGACTTCATCGGGACATCGCCCGGCGCCGGGGTACAGACGCGGAAGTCGAAACCGGGGACGCCGCTCCCGCGCGGCGAGCGGTCGATGCCGAACACCTCGAACGCCGTCGCGAATTCGAAGACCGAGAAGTGCGGAACCACGATCATGGCCACTGATTTGATCATGCCTTCATTGTGGCAGAAGCAGTGGCAGAAATTATAGCTTTTTGGTCATTTCTGCCACTTATTTCCGCGCCGCCAGAGGAGAACCATGGAGTCATGGAACTCTTCGGAATCGCAGTCATCGTTCTCATCGTCGTCGGAGTCGCCGCCACAGTGGCCGCTCTCCGCAAGGACGGGCTTGGCCACAACCCGCCGGTCCGCTCGGAAGACCACTGGTCCGCCCTGGACCTGCCCAGCAGCAACTACACCTTCCGGATCTTCTGAACGCCCCACGCGCACCCGAGGCCCGGTCCCGTCAGGGGGGCCGGGCACATTCTTGCCCGGACCGCCGCAGCGGACTGTTCCCAGTAGACTGTGTGCAGCCATGACACTGCATATCTCCTACCCCGCCGAGCTGCCGGTTTCCGAGCGCCGCGAGGACCTGATGGCCGCCATCGCGGCCAACCAGGTGACCATCATCGCCGGCGAGACCGGTTCCGGTAAGACCACCCAGATTCCGAAAATGTGCCTGGAGCTGGGGCTGGGCGAGAACGGCCTCATCGGCCACACGCAGCCGCGGCGGCTGGCCGCCCGTACGGTCGCCGAGCGCATCGCGGAGGAACTCGGCGTCGAGATCGGCCAGGAGGTGGGCTTCCAGGTCCGCTTCACCGGCGAGGTCAGCCGCAGCACCAAGGTCAAGCTGATGACCGACGGCATCCTGCTGGCAGAGATCCAGCGGGACAAGCTGCTGCGCAAATACAACGCCATCATCATCGACGAGGCGCATGAGCGCAGCCTCAACATCGACTTCATCCTCGGCTACCTCAAGCGCATCCTGCCGCAGCGTCCGGACCTGAAGATCATCATCACGTCGGCCACCATCGATCCGGAGCGCTTTGCCAAGCACTTAGGCAGCGAGGAGGAGCCCTCCCCCATTATCGAGGTCTCCGGCCGCACCTACCCGGTGGAGATCCGCTACCGCCCGCTGTCCCAGCCGGCCGGCGGCGCAGCGGACGGAGACGGCGAAGGCGCCGCCGCGGATGACGAACTCGAGGAGGACCGCGACCCGCTCGACGCCGTGTGCGACGCCGTCGACGAACTCGCGCAGGAAGCCCCCGGCGACATCCTTATCTTCTTCTCCGGCGAGCGCGAGATCCGCGACGCGGCCGAGGCCCTCAACGCCCGCATCCAGGCCAACCGCAAGCTGGCCGGCACCGAGGTCCTCCCCCTCTTCGCCCGGCTGAGCCTGCAGGAGCAGCACAAGGTCTTCCATCCCGGCAGCAAGCGCCGGATCGTGCTGGCCACCAACGTCGCCGAGACCTCCCTGACGGTTCCCGGCATCAAGTACGTGATTGACACGGGCACGGCCCGCATCTCCCGCTATTCGCACCGCACCAAGGTCCAGCGCCTGCCGATCGAACGCGTCTCCCAGGCCTCCGCCAACCAGCGCTCCGGCCGCTGCGGCCGCGTCTCCGACGGCATCGCCATCCGGCTGTACTCGGAGGAGGACTTCGAGTCCCGGCCGCTGTACACGGACCCGGAAATCCTGCGCACCAACCTCGCTGCCGTCATCCTGCAGATGACGGCGATGGGGGTGGCACGCGGGCCGAAGGACGTCGAAAACTTCCCGTTTGTGGAGCCGCCGGACTCGCGGGCCATTAACGACGGCGTTACGCTCCTACGCGAGCTGGGTGCCCTGAGTGCCGCGCGGCAGGAGTCCGCGGACGACGGCGGACCCCGCAGCGGCAGCCAGCGCGGCGGGCAGCGGCGCGGCAGCCAGCGCGGCGGGCAGCGGCGCGGCTCCGGCCGCCCCGGAAGCGGCCTGACCGCCGTCGGGCAGCAGCTTGCCCAGCTGCCCGTAGACCCGCGGCTCGGCCGGATGATTGTCGAATCCGGCAAGCGCGGCTGCGTCCGCGAGGTCATGGTCCTGGCGGCGGCGCTGACTATCCAGGATCCGCGCGAGCGTCCGACCGATAAACAGCAACTGGCCGCGGAGAAGCACGCGCGGTTCCGGGACGAGAACTCGGACTTCACCGGCTACCTCAACCTCTGGAACTACCTCCAGGAAAAGCAGCAGGAACTCTCCTCCACGGCGTTTCGCCGGCTCTGCCGCGCCGAGTTCATCAACTATCTCCGCGTCAGGGAATGGCAGGACCTGTTCGCCCAGCTGCGCCAGCTGGCCCGGCCGCTGGGCATCAGCCTGGACAACAAACGCCTGGCCGACCCGGTGGGCAACCACGAGGGCATCCACATCAGCCTGCTCTCGGGCCTGCTGAGCCATGTGGGCATCCTCGATGAGCGCAAGCGTGAATACGCCGGCGCCCGCGGCAGCCGCTTCGCGATCTTCCCGGGCTCGGCCCTGTTCAAGAAGTCCCCCACCTTCGTGATGGCCGCTGAGCTGGTGGAGACCAGCCGGCTATGGGCGCGGGTGGCGGCGAAGTTCGATCCGCTGTGGGTGGAGCAGGTGGCGCCGGACCTGGTGAAGCGCAGCTACAGCGAACCGCACTGGTCGAAGAAGATGGGCTCGGTGATGGCCCATGAGAAGGTCACGCTGTACGGCGTGCCCATTATCCCGAGCCGCCGGATCAACTACGGCAAAGTGGACCCGGAACTCTGCCGGGAGCTGTTCATCCGGCATGCCCTGGTGGAGGGCGACTGGCAGACCCACCACAAGTTCTTCCACCGCAACCGGGCGCTCCTCCACGAGGTCGAGGAGCTTGAGGCCCGCATGCGGCGGCGGGACATCCTGGTGGATGACCAGACCCTTTTCGAGTTCTATGACGCCCGCGTGGGCAAAGACGTTGTCTCGGAGCGGCACTTCGACAAGTGGTGGAAAGACGCCCGGCAGCAGGACCCCGCCCTGCTCGACTTCGACCAGGCGCTGCTGATCAGCGAGGACGCCGATGCCCTGGACGACTCCGCCTACCCCAAGACGCTGCTGCACAAGGGCTTTGAGCTGCCGCTGAGCTACGAGTTCCACCCCGTAGCCCCCGGTTCGCCGCCCAACCCGTCCGACGGCGTCACCGCCGAAGTGCCCGTGCTGTTCCTGAACCAGCTTGACGACGCAGCCTTCCGCTGGCTGATCCCGGGCCAGCGCGTGGAGCTGGTCACGGCCCTGATCAAGTCGCTGCCCAAGCAGGTGCGCAAGAACTTCGTGCCGGCGCCGGATGTCGCCCGGCAGGCCGTCGCAGCCCTCGAGGCGGACTTCGATCCGGCCACCGACGAGCTGGAGGCCTCCCTTGAGCTGGTCCTGCGCCGGCTCCGCGGCCAGGTCATCCCGCCGAACTCCTGGAACTGGGACGCCGTCCCGCCCCACCTGCGGGTGAGCTTCCGCGTGGTGGACTCCCAGGGGAAGGTGTTGGATGAGGGCAAGGACCTCACCGCGTTGCAGGAGCGGCTGGCACCGCAGACACGCCGGGCGATCGCCGAGTCGCTGGGCGCCACGCCCGCCACCACCGCGCCCTCCGCGAACGGCAGGTCCGGTGCGAGGGCCGGAGGTGCGAAGGCAGGCGGCGCGGCTGCCGGCGGCCCGGCTCCGGCCGGGCCCGCAGTGTCCGCCACCGCCGCAACCGGGTTCGCGGAACAGGCCGGACTGACGTCCTGGTCCTTCGGCACGCTGCAGCGCCAGGTCCAGGGCACGGTGAAGGGTCATACCGTCACCGGCTACCCCGCGCTGGTGGACGAGGGGAAGTCCGTGGCCCTGCGGCTGTTCCAGACCGCGTCCGAGCAGGACGCGGCCATGCGGGGCGGGGTCATCCGGCTGCTGGCCCTGAAGGTGCCACCGCCGGACCGCTACGTCCTGGAGCACCTGAACAACACCGAGAAGCTGACGTTCAGCCAGAACCCGCACGGCTCGGTCACGGCGCTGATTGCGGACTGCGCCCTGGCGGCCATCGACAAGCTCACTCCGGCGGAGCTGCCCTGGGACGAGGCGTCCTTCAACGCGCTGTACGAGAGTGTCCGGGCGGACCTGATCGACACGGTCTTCACCGTCACGGCCATCGTGGAGCGGATCCTGGCCAGCACCCGGCGGATCGAGAAAACGCTCAAGGGCACCACCAGCCTGGCCCTGATCAGCGCCCTCAACGACGTCAAGAGCCAGCTGGAGCAGCTGGTGTTTCCCGGTTTTGTGGCACGCACGGGCTACGCCCAGCTCAGCCAGCTGCCGCGGTACCTCGCAGCGATCGAGAAGCGCCTCGAGAAACTGCCCACCAACGTCCAGCGGGATGCCCAGCACATGGCGGCCGTGCAGGCCCTCGAGGACGACTACGACGACGCCGTCTCCGCGCTGCTCCCGGGCCGCCGGGCCGGCGCCGAGTTAACCCAGGTCCGCTGGATGATCGAAGAGCTGCGGGTGAGCCTGTTCGCCGTCGAACTCGGGACGGCCTATTCGGTGACCGAAAAGCGGATCCGTGCCGTGCTGAACAAGGCGCTGGCGCCGGCCTAGCGGCGTTTAGGCCTGCGGCACGTGGGCGGTGTGCCCGGCGTTGCGGAGGCCCTCGCGGAGCTTCTCGGCGTTGGCGTCAAGCCGCGCCGGATCGGGGTTCTGGTCCACCGAGCCGAAGTCAAAGTCCGCCATGGTGTTGGACGGCCACACGTGGACGTGCAGGTGGTTAATTTCGTAGCCGGCCACAATCAGGCCGGCACGCGCCGCGCCGAACACCTCGACCTGGACGGCGCCGATTGTCTGCGCCACCTGCATCACCCGGGCCAGCAGTTCCGGCGAGGCGTCAGTCCAGCGGTCCACTTCCTCGGTGGGAACCACCAGGGTGTGGCCGTCGGCGAGAGGGCCCACCGTCAGGAACGCCACGACGTCGTCCTCCCGCCAGACGAAGCGGCCGGGAATCTCGCCGTTGATGATCCGGGTGAAGAGAGTGCTCATGCGTCTGCCCTTTCCGAGGGTGTTCCGAGGGTGCTGGTGTCCAGGACAAAACGGTACTTCACATCTCCGGCCACCATGCGGTCGTAGGCCTCGTTGAGCTGGTCCGCGGCCACCACCTCGACGTCGGAGATCACGCCGTGTTCGGCGCAGAAGTCCAGCATCTCCTGCGTCTCGGCGATGCCGCCGATCAGCGACCCGGCGTACGCGATGCGGCGCCGGATCAGCGCCCCGGGGTTCACCGGCGGCATGTCCTCCGAGGGGAGCCCGAGCTGGAAGAGGGCCCCGTCCACACGCAGGGTGCGGAAGTACGGGTTGAGGTCGTGCGGCGCTGCGACAGTGTCGATGATGACGTCGATGCTCCGGTTCGCGGCGTCCATCGCGGCCTCGTCGCTTGAGAGGATGACGTCATCCGCGCCGAGTTCCCGGGCCGCGGCGATTTTGGACTCCGACGTGGTGAACACCTTGACCTCGGCCCCCATGGCCTTTGCCAGTTTCACGGCCATGTGCCCCAGGCCGCCCAGACCGACGACGCCGACGACGTCGCCCTCCTCGACGTCGAAGTGGCGCAGCGGCGAGTAGGTGGTGATGCCGGCGCACAGCAGCGGCGCCGCGGCGGCGGGGTCCAGGCTCTCCGGGACGTGCAGCACGTAGCGGCGGTCGACGACGATGGACGTGGCGTAGCCGCCCTGGGTGATGGTGTCCCCGTTGCGGCGGTCCTTTGCACCGTAGGTCCCGGTCATGCCGTTTTCGCAGTATTGCTCCAGGCCGTCGAGGCAGCTGTCGCATTCGCGGCAGGAATCGACCAGGCAGCCGACGCCCACCCGCTCACCCGGGGTGAAGTCCTCGACGGCGGAGCCGACACGGCTGACCCGGCCCACGATTTCATGGCCGGGGACCAGCGGGTAGTTCTGGTTGCCCCATTCGCCCCGGGTGGCGTGGACGTCCGAGTGGCAGAGCCCGCAGTATTCGATGGCGATCTCGACGTCGTCCGCTTTGGGCTCCCGGCGCGCGACGGTCAGGGGAACCAGGCCGCTGTCGCTTGCTGTCGCGCCGTAGGCGGCGGCAAGGCGCGGGCCTTCGGCGACCGGCGTTGTGCCGAGATCAGGCAGGGGCTTGGCGAGGGGCGGCGGTACGGGACGTCCAGGAGTCATGAGTTGACGCTAACCCGGGCGGCGGAAGTTCTCCAACCGGAACCGCGGCCCGCTCGGCGTGGATGCTGCCCGGCGTCGACTGCGGGCTGCTTCCGCTCCGCGCCTGCGAGGATAGGCAGGTGCATACCCAGCCCGCCGCCCCAGTAGACCGATACGCCGCTGATCGAATGTGGGAGGACTACGCCGCCGCCCGCCCCGGGGCTGTTGCCGCGTCGCCGGAGTACACGGTGGAGCACTTCGGTGATTCACGGCGGCTCGCCAACGAACTCCTTGGCCTGGTCCTCAGTGGACGAAAGCGCGCGACGGCGGAACTCGTCGCTGACTTCATCGCCCGCGGCGACCAGGTGCCCCGCATCGGAGCCCACTGGATCGCGTGCGACGGCGACGGGGTGCCCCGCATCATCATCCGCAGCACGGAACTCCGGATCGGGCCGTTCACCAGCGCCGACGCGGCCTTTGCCCGGGACGAGGGCGAGGATGACCTGTCTCTGGACAGCTGGCAGCGCGAACACCGCCGGTACTGGATGCGTGTCGCCGCCGCCAACGGGCGTGAATGGTCCGAATCCGACGAGATCGTGTTCGAGCGCTTCGAGGTGGTGTGGCCGGTCGAGTACGCCGACGAGCGCACTCCGCGACAGTAAGGGGCCCGGGCTCGCTACATTATGGCCAGTCCATTGCCGGACTGCGGCGGCGCCGTTTGAGGCCGGAAATTGTCGGTGGTCGCAGCGACGTCGCAGGGACACTGGATTCATGGACAGCTGGCAGAAGCCGGGGCGGGCGACGGATGCTGGTGCCCGCCAACCGGCAGCAGGGCAATCTCGGAACTGGTGCTTGCCGGCGGGCGCCGGCTTGCCGGCCGCTTGCCGGGCGGAGCTTGTGACGTGTTGCCTGTCCGCCCGCGTTGGTTCGCCGTTAAATGTCAGTGCTCGAAAGTAGCCTTGCATCATGGAGAACAGGCGGGATCCAGAGGCATTTGGGCCGGCGGGCGGGATGGTCGCGGACCTGCCCCGGGTGGCCGTCAGCCTTCCGGACGTTTCGGCTACGGGCGGCGTTGGGCTGGAAAGTGCCCAGGCGGGCGGGGTTGGAGGCGGGACTGGACTGGGCCGGGCCGGACACGAGGGCGCCGCCAGTGACAGTTTCGACCGTGAGAGTGCCGCGTTGATTGCTGAGATCCGGGAACTTGAGGATGAGAAGTCTGCGATGTCTGCCCGGCAGGCACGGCTGTCGGTCGCTTTCGATCTGGTCCAGCGTCGGAAACAGGCCGCCGCCGGGATGCCCGCGGACCAGCTCGGCGCCGGTGTCGCGGCGCAGATCGCCCTGGCCCGACGCGAGTCCCCGGCCAAGGGCGGCCGGCTCCTGGGCCTGGCGAAAGCCCTGGTCACCGAAATGCCCCGCACCCTGGCGGCGCTGGAGGCCGGGCAGGTCAACGAATGGCGCGCCACCCTGCTCGTGAAGGAAACCGCGGCCCTGTCCGCGGAGGACCGGGCCGCCGTCGATGAAGAGCTCGCCGCCGACACCGGAACCTTCGACGGCGCCGGGGACCGGCAGATCATCGCCGCGGCGCGGGCCGCGGCGTACCGGCGGGACCCCCGCACCGTCACCCAGCGCGCCGCCCACGCCGCGACCGAACGGACCGTGACCCTCCGCCCGGCCCCGGACACCATGTGCTACCTCACCGCCCTGCTCCCCGCCTCCGCCGGGGTCGCCGTGTACGCCGCCCTGACCCGGCACGCCGACACCGCCCGCGCCGCCGGAGACCCCAGAACCCGCGGCCAGCTCAAAGCCGACGCCCTCGTCGAACGCACCACCGGCACCCCCGGCGGGATCACCGGCATCGAAATCCAGCTCGTCATGACCGACCGCACCCTCCTCCAAGCAGACGCCGAACCCGCCCGCCTCCCCGGCTACGGCATCGTCCCCGCCGGCTGGGCCCGGGAACTGCTCAAAAGAGGAGGACCCGCCGCCGGACCGGAGGCGGGAGCCGAAACCGCACCGCCGACAGGAACCGACGCGGGACCGGACAGGGGAACCGCCACGGAATCGGATACAGGCACCGACACCGACCCGCACGAGGACCTGCGCGTCTGGCTCCGGCGGCTCTACACCGCCCCCGGCACCGGGGACCTGGTCGCACTCGACTCCCGCGCAAGGATCTTTCCGCCCGGGCTGCGCCGTTTCGTGACAGTCCGGGACGCCACCTGCCGCACGCCCTACTGCGACGCGCCCATCCGGCACCTGGACCACATCAACCCCTGGCACAATGGCGGCGAAACCACCGCCGCCAACGGCGCCGGACTCTGCGAAGCCTGCAACCACACCAAAGAAACCCCCGGCTGGAACGTCAAACCCCGCCCCGGCCCCAGACACACCCTCCAAATCCAGACCCCCACCGGCCACACCTACCACTCCACCGCACCACCACTTCCCGGGACCCCTGAAACCGACACCCGGATAACCAACCCGGCCCTGCCCGAAACGGCTGCGCCGATACCCGGTGCCGCAGACACCAGCCGTCGCCGCCGCAAGTTCCGGCACCACCTGAAGGCCGTCAGGTGCAGACGCAGGGCCGTCCTGCCGGCGGCCTGAGGCAGCCGTCCAGCCTGCGCTCCCGCCCAGTTCCTTCGCTGATACTTCCCCACGCCCCACCAGAGAACCGTGGAATCCCGCGCTTCCCTGGGATGGGTGCGTGATCAGGTGAGGAGCAACCGGGCGGGAACGTCACGCGGAAGCCCGCCAGCACCGGGTCCCAAGCCCGCTGTTTTCCGTGGTCTATCGTGCCGCGTCCCAAGCCGGGTCGCGGTCTATCGTGCGGCGTCTCCGGCCGGGTACGGCTCGGCTCCGGTCACCACGTCGTTTGCTTCGTTGTTGGACCATTCGGAAAACGACCCGGGATACAGCGCCGCAGGGAATCCGGCGATTTCCAGAGCCGCAACTTCGTGGGCCGCCGTGACCCCGGAGCCGCAATAGACGGCGGTGGGAACGTCTGCCCGCACCCCGAGGCCGGTGAACCGTTCCCGCAGCGCGGCGGCGGACAGGAACCTGCCGTCAGACCCCAGGTTGTCGGTGGTGGGCGCGCTGACTGCCCCCGGAATGTGGCCCGCCCGGGGGTCCACCGGTTCGAATTCCCCTCGGTACCGCTCCCCCGCCCGGGCATCCAGCAGCAGTCCCTGACGGCCCCAGGAAGCGGCCTGCCCGGCGTCGACCACAGGCAGCGCACCGTCCGTGAGCACCACGTCACCGGGCTCCACCTTCTGATCGCCGCTTTCGACGTCGAAGCCCGCTGCGCGCCAGGCGGCCAGGCCGCCGTCGAGCAGGTAAACCTCCTGCAGACCGGCGTTCCGCAGCATCCACCAGGCCCGGGCGGCGGCCAGGTTGCCACTGTCGTCATAAGCCACCACCGCGTCGCCCGTGCGGATGCCCCAGGACCGGGCAGATACCTGGAACTGCTCGAGGGACGGGAGCGGATGTCGCCCGCGGCTTGGGTCCGCGGGGCCGGCCAGTTCAGTGGCGAGGTCCACGAAGACAGCACCGGGCAGGTGTTCCGCGAGGTAGTGCTCCCGGCCGTGCGGGTCGCCGAGGGCCCACCGCACATCCAACAACACCGTCCGCCGGCCGGTGGCCGCGGCGCCGTCCAGGCGGTCCTTGAGCGTGGCAACGTCCATGAGGGTCTGCATCCGCCCACTCTATCCAGTAGGGTCCCGTCGCCGCGGGTAGGCTGGTGCGGTGATAAGAGCACTGCAGCAGGACCGGGCCTGGGCCGACGAGGCCATCCGCCGCATCAACGCCGAGAACAACCGGTCCGCGGATACACACCTGTACTCGGTCCCGCTGCCGGAACACTGGGGCGTGCAGCTGTACCTCAAGGACGAGTCAACGCACCGAACCGGCAGCCTGAAGCACCGTCTGGCCCGCTCGCTGTTCCTCTTTGGGCTGGTCAACGGCTGGATCTCTGAGGGCACCACCATCGTGGAGGCGTCCAGCGGCAGCACGGCCGTCTCGGAGGCGTATTTTGCCCAGCTGCTGGGGCTGCCGTTTATTGCGGTGATGGCCCGGACCACCAGCCGCGAGAAGATCGCCCTGATCGAACAGTTCGGCGGCTCCTGCCTGCTGGTGGATCATGCCTCCGAGGTCTACGACGCCGCCGCAGACCTCGCCCGGCGCACGAACGGCCACTACATGGACCAGTTCACCTACGCCGAGCGGGCCACGGACTGGCGGGGCAACAACAACATCGCCGAATCGATCTTTGGCCAGCTTGCCCTCGAGGAGCACCCGATCCCCCGGTGGATCGTCGTGGGCGCCGGCACCGGGGGCACCAGCGCCACCATCGGCCGTTACCTCCGCTACCACCGCCATAACACCGGGCTCGCCGTCGTGGACCCGGAGAACTCGGCATTTTACCCCGGCTGGCTGGAAAACCGCGGACCTTCCGGCGGCGGAGCCCAGGCTGCCGGCCAGCCGTCGAGGATCGAGGGGATCGGGCGGGCCCGGCTGGAACCCAGCTTCGTGCCGGCCGTCATCGACCACATGGTCCAGGTCCCGGATGCTGCCTCGGTGGCTGCGATGCGGCATCTGCACCAGTACGCCGGCCTGCACGCGGGCCCGTCCACCGGCACCAACCTGTGGGGCGTCTGGCAGCTCATCGCGGAGATGATCAGGGAGGGCCGCCGGGGCAGCGTAGTGTCGCTGATGTGCGACGGCGGAGACCGCTACGCCGGGAACTACTACAGCCCGGAGTGGCTCCAGTCCCAGGGCCTGGACCCCGCCCCGCACGAAGCGGCCATCCGGGAATTCTTCGCCACGGGAACCTGGTCCGCCTAAGGTGACCGGCCAGCTTTCCCTCTCCCCCGTTGTTGTGGCTGCTGGCGAAGCTTGCGGAGCTGTGGCCGACAGAGGCCTGTCTACCCGCAGGGCAAGGGGCGGGAAATTCCCGGAGGAAATCAGCGACGAATTAGGAGCGCCGGAAGGACATTTCCAGCACCGCATAGAAGCAGCAGCGGCGGTGGCATGACGTTCTCGGCGTTGATACCGGCGGGTGATCTGACTGACCCGTCGGCCCTTTCAGGGAATGCCCATCAAGTTCATGGTGGCGACGCTAACGTCTCAATCGGGCATCGGTACCAGCGATTTCGGATATGGATGGCCTTCGTGGGAGACGTGATCCGTAGACTTTGATGCTGCACAAAACGCCCACAGAAGAAATATCCGTCAGAGCAGTCTGAGCGCCTAACAGCGCAGGAGGAGAAAATGGGAATGTCTGCCACACCAGGCTCCAGTACCGATCAACGACCCCCGAATGAATCGAAGGAGTCCGGGGTCAACACCCGGGTGGACCGGGAACCGCCCGCGAACTCGTCACAACCGGGGAAGAGCATCGACAAGTGGGTCTTCTGGCCCGCAGCCAGCATCATCCTGGTCTTCGCACTTTTTGCCATCCTGTTCCCCGCAACAGCGACAGACATGTTCAGTTCCATCCAGAGCAACGTCATCAAGTGGTTCGGCTGGTACTACGTCGCGTCCGTCGCCGTCTTCGTTGCCTTCGCTCTCTGGATCGGGCTCAGCCGCTACGGTGATATCAAGCTCGGCCAGGACGACGATGAACCGGAATTCTCAATCATGTCCTGGTTCGCACTTCTGTTCGCCGCGGGGATGGGCATCGGTCTTGTCTTTTTTGGTGTCGCCGAACCCCTGAACCATTTCGCTTCGCCGCGGCCGGGCGTCGAGGGCACGCCGATCCAGATCGCCCAGCAGGCCATGACACAGACATTCCTCCACTGGGGATTGCACGCCTGGGCCATCTACGTCGTCGTGGGCGTTTCCATCGCCTACGCCGTCCACCGCAAAGACCGGCCCATCTCCATCCGCTGGACCCTGGAGCCCCTGCTGGGCACCCGACGCGTCGCCGGGGGCTGGGGCAACCTCATCGACGTTGTCGCCCTCGTCGGCACCCTCTTCGGTGTAGCGACCTCCCTGGGACTGGGCGTCCTGCAGATATCAGCGGGACTTGAAGAAGCCAACATCATGCAGGCCACCCAGATGACCCAGATCGGGCTGATCCTGTGCATCATCACCCTGACCATCGTCTCGCTCGTCTCAGGCGTGGGCAAAGGCATGAAGTGGCTGTCCAACACCAACCTCATCCTCGCCGGTGCGCTGCTGGTCTTCGTACTCTTCACCGGCCCCACCCTGTTCCTGCTCCGTGAGTTCGTGCAATCCGTCGGCAGCTACCTGCAGAACGTTGTAGGCCTGACGTTCAATACGCTCGCGTTCTCCGGAGCCGAGGGCGAAGCTTGGCAGGCGGCCTGGACCACGTTCTATTGGGGCTGGTGGATTTCATGGGCCCCGTTCGTCGGCATCTTCATCGCCCGCATCTCCAAAGGCCGCACCGTCCGTCAATTCGTCGCCGGTGTCCTGCTGGTCCCCAGCACCGTCGGGTTCCTCTGGTTCGCTGTTATGGGCGGCACCGCCATCCACCGCGAGCTCTTCGGAGGCGGCGGGTTGGTCGGCCCGGATGGCACCGTTGATACTGAAGGTGCGCTCTTCGGTATGCTCGGCGGACTTCCCGGTGGGACCATACTCACCATCGGTGCAGTCCTCCTGATCGCAATCTTTTTCATCACCTCCGCTGACTCCGGTGCACTGGTCATGAGCATGATCTCGACCGGCGGAGACGTCGAACCGAAGAACTGGATCCGTATCTTTTGGGCGCTCTCCGCCGCAGCGGTAGCAATCGCCCTGCTCGTGGCCAACGGACTCGCGGCTATACAGACCGCCGCGATTCTTACCGCGGTGCCTTTCAGCGTAGTCATTCTGATGATGTGCGTTGCCACGGCCAAAGCGTTCCACCAGGAACACGCCATGCTCATGCGTGCCCAAAGGAAGCTGGCCCGTGAGCAACTGACAGCCCAGGTATCCGAACAGGTCCAGGATTCCATTGAGGAGCAGTACAAAGACCACGTAGCCGACGAAGTCGCCGCGGCCGTCCAGTCGCAGTTTGCCAACGGCCCCTCGTCACAGCCGGAGGACCGCTTAGTCACAAGAGGGCCCTAGAACTACCCGCTGAATTCGCAAGGTAACTGTTGTGCGTAAGTGGCCTCCGCACCATTAGGTGCGGGGGCCACTTGCTTGACCTGGCGTATCTGCAGCGTCTCTGACGGGAATGCCCGGCATGGTCCGGCCCCTTTGTTTGGCCGAACGAGCGTGGCGCCCTGTCCGGCGAGGAGCGGAAGGGCCTCCTGGCGTCCCGTACCGGAACGGTCTCTCCTCTCTGCCGGTCCGGTATGCCTGCTCAGCCGCTCCAGGACTCCCCGATGCCTGGTGGCTCGTCACGCCAGCGCTGCGTCGGAAGATCTTAAACGCTCCTACCTCGACCGCTGAGCCGGAGCTACCCTGCCTTTGTCCGCGCCGAGTACGGCGATTCGATCAACTTCCAGAAGGTGGAGTCGTTCACGCCGCCGCAATGGCCCGGCCAGGAGATGCCGCAGCAGATGCACCTTGACCTCGTCGTCGATGAACTCGACGAGGCGGAGGTGGTTGTGCTCGAGCTCCGCGCGACCAAGCACGAGCACCAATCTGGCTACGCCAATTAAGGAGACACGCCCTAGGCCCTTACGGCCTTAGACCTCCACCGTGTCGCCGCTGGAGAGGTGCCGGTATTCGGTGCCGTACTTGGCTCCGAACCGGGTCACGTGCCCTTCCACCAGCCCGCGTCCGTTCTCGTTGAGCAAGGCGTCGTGGATGGGGAAGGCCTTCGGCGCGCGGACGCCGATCACGAAGTCCACCACCTCCCCCACCTTGTTCCACGGTGCGTGGATCGGCACCAGCAACGTCTGCACCTTCACGCCGTCGGGCACAACAAACGAGTCCCCCGGGTGGTACACATTGGAATCCACGAAGTAGCCGATGTTGGCCACCACCGGAATCTGCGGATGGATCAGCGCGTGCTGGCCGCCAAAGCACCGGACGGAGAGCCCGGCAGCTTCGAAGTCCTCGCCGGGGGCCACCGTATGGATCCGCTGCCCGGCGTCGGGCACTTTCCCGCGCAGCTGCGCCGCGACCCCGGCCGGCGCGAAGAGCTGCAGGGAACGGACCTCCTGCAAGGCGGAGGTGACGACGTCGACGTCGATGTGGTCCGGATGCTCGTGGGTGATCAGGACGGCATCCGCGCCGTCGAGGGCCTGCTCCGTCTCGGAGAAGTTCCCCGGATCAAAGACCAGCACCCTCCCGTCCTGCTCCAGCCGGACACACGCATGCGTAAACTTCGTCAGCAACATCTGGCCAGCCTAGGGTCCTGCGCCTGCAGTGTCCACGGGGCCTGCTGGTAATCTGGAACCTTGCCACCACCCCGTACCGAGACCACCAGTGAAGCGAGTTCCACGATGTCCCACGGCGTCACAGCCGCCGGCCGCCGGACCACGGCGCCGGCACCCGCCGCGGCCAAGGAGCAGCGGGTCACGAAGCAGCGGCTGGCGGTCAGTGCCGCCCTGGACGAACTGACCGATTTCGTCAGCACCCAGGAACTGCACCGCATCCTGCAGGACCGCGGCACCTCGGTGTCCCTGGCCACGTCATACCGGATCCTGCAGTCCCTCGCGGACGAGGGCCAGGTGGATGTCCTCCGGAACGCCGACGGCGAGGCCGTGTACCGGCGCTGTGCCGACACCGGCCACCACCACCATCTGCTGTGCCGCAGCTGCGGCAAGGCCGTGGAAATCGAGGCGCCCGCCGTCGAGGCCTGGGCCGCGCGGACGGCAGCCGAACACGGCTTCACCGCGGTGGAACACACCGTCGAGATTTTCGGGCTGTGCCCGGACTGCACCGCCCGGAGCGGCTCCTAGCCCTTCGGGCGGCCGGCAGGAGCGAGCGGCTGGTCGGCGTCGTCGGCGGTGATGAGGATGTTGCCCTCCGCGATGGATTCGGGCAGGACGTCGTGCTCAATGGCGGTGGCCAACGGCTTCGGCTTGACGAAGCACATCAGCGCCGCCGCTGCCAGCGCCAGCGGCACCATCCAAACGAAAATGGGCGTCAGCGCGTCGTTGTAGGAGGAAATGATGGCCTCCTTGACCGGCGCCGGAAGCTGGCTGACCAGGGCCGGCGTCAGCGAGTTTGATCCTCCCGGGGTGCCGCCCCCGGTTGCCGCGGCCGGCAGCCGCTCGGCGAGGAGCTCGGCCAGCCGGCTCGCGAAGAGGCTTCCCACGACGGCTGAGCCGAGGGTGGCGCCGATCTGCCGGAAGAAATTGTTCGACGCCGTTGCGGTGCCGACTTCGCGCAGCGGGAACGAGTTCTGCACGATCAGGACCATGATCTGCATGCTCAGGCCCAGCCCCAGACCCATCACGGCGAGGTACGCGCAGATTTCCCAGAGCGGCGCCTCCGGCTTGAGGGTGGAGAGTAGCACGAGGGCGACGGCCACCAGCACGCCGCCGGCAATCGGCATCCACTTGTAGCGGCCCGTGCGGCTGACCAGCTGCCCGGAGACCACCGAGGCGACAAGGAGCGCGCCCATCATCGGAATCATCAGCAGCCCGGATTCGGTGGCATTGACGCTGAACGCCATCTGGAGATAGGTGGGCAGGTATCCGATGGCACCGAACATCGCGACGCCGATCAGCAGGCCGGCGATCGTGGACAGGTTGAAGTTGAGGTCCTTGAACAGGTGCAGCGGAATGATCGGCTCAGCCGTGCGTCGCTCCACCAGAACGAAGGCAACCGCACTGAGCACCGTGCCTGCGATCAGTGCCAGGATGATCGGATCGTTCCATTCGTACTTGCCGCCGCCCCAGGTCGCGAACAGCACCAGGCAGGTGGTTGCGATCGCCAGCAGCACCATTCCGCCAAAGTCCAGCCGGGGCTTTCCGCTGTGCTTGGGAAGCTTCAGGAAGAAGATGGCTCCGGCGAGGGCCAGCAGGCCGAGGGGGATGTTGATCCAGAACACCCAGCGCCAGCCGGGACCTTCGGTGAACCAGCCGCCCAGCAGGGGGCCGGCAACGGAGGCGATGGCGAAGACGCCACCCATCATGCCCATGTACTTGCCGCGTTCGCGGGGCGGCACGACGTCGGCGATGACGGCCTGCGACAGGATCATCAGGCCGCCGCCGCCGAGGCCCTGCACCACACGGGCGACGATGAGCACACCCATGTCGTTGGCGAGGCCGCCAATGACGGACCCGATCATAAACAGGATGATCGCGGCGATCAGCAGCGACTTGCGTCCCATCAGGTCGCCGAGTTTGCCGTAGATGGGCATGGTGATGGTGGAGGCAAGAATGAAGGCGGTGATAACCCAGAGCATGTCGCTGACGCCGTGGAGTTCGCCCACGATGGTGGGCAGGGCCGTGCTGAGCACGGTCTGGTTGAGCGCCGCCAGAAGCATCGAGAGCATCAGGCCCACGAAAAGCAGCACCATGTGCTGCTTTTCCCCGGCCGGCCCGGGGGCGGCGACAGTGTGCGTGGTCATGAGAGTTTCCTTAGCAAATGGTGCAGGAGTGCCAACGAGGGCTGGAGGGTTTCCGCGGAGAGCCCCTCGACGGGGTCGAAATCAGCGGAGGTGATTTTGAAGCGGATGGGAACGCCGGCGAGCATGACCAGCATGCGCGCCGATTCCTCCGGGCTGAACCCTTCGGCGCCGGCCGCCCAGCCGGGATCCTGTGCCAGCAGGCCGGCCAGTCCCTGGCAGACAAGGTTCTCGGCCTTGACCATGTAGTCCATATGGCGGCGGCCCAGGTGGGGATCCCGGGCGATCAACTGGCGGCGGCGTGCCCGGTCCTCGCCCCCGAGTGCTGTCGTGGCGACCGCCATGAGGAGGTTGGCGACCTGGTCCGCCAGATCGTCTGCCGAGAGGGAAACCTGCGAGAGCAACGCCGCGTCCAGGACCGGCTCCCGCAGGCCCAGGATGGCGTCTTCCTTCGCCTGGAAATAGTTGAAGAAGGTCCGTGGGGAAACGCCGGCGCTGGCCGCAACGGCCTCAACCGTGGTGTGCTCGACGCCGTGTTGCAGGGCCAGCGATGCGGCCGCCTCGTGGAGCGCCGCCCACGTCTCGGCTTTTTTGCGCTCACGGAGGGGCAGCGAAACGGCGGCAGTCATGGCCTCAATAATTGCAGAACTGCAATCTCTGCACAAGTGCATACTTGCAGTCGCGCAATTAAGTCCCCGCCGATCGGGACGCCCCCGGGGTCAGGTGGCCGGCGCCGCCTGCGGGCGGACCACCCTCCCGTTGAGTCCGCGCTTGGCCCGGGCGCCGCCGATGATCCGGCAGACGACGTAGATCAGGAAGGACAGGGTGGTGACATAGGGGCTGATGGGGATTCGCCCGCCCAGGGCCAGAAGGATGCCGCCCACGGTTGCCGTAACGGCAAACGCGACGCTCAGGACCACCACCAGCCGGGGCGATGACGTCACGCGCATGGCGGCCGCCGCAGGGGTAATCAGCAGCGCCAGCACCAGCAGGGCGCCGACAATCTGGATGGAAAGCGCCACGCTGACGCCCAGCAGCAGCATAAAACCGAGTGCGAGGGCCCGCACGGGCACACCGCGGGCCGAGGCCACGTCCGGGTCCACGCTGGCGAAGCTAAGGGGCCGCCAGATGGCCACGAGGGCAATCATCACGGTAATCGCGGCGACCGCCAGGACCTGCAGCTGCACGGTGCCGACCGAGACGATCTGCCCGGTCAGCAGGCCGAATTTGTTGGCCGCACGCCCCTCGTAGAGCGAGAGGAACAGGATGCCGAGGCCCAGTCCAAACGGCATGATGACGCCGATGATCGAGTTTTTGTCCCGGGCGCGGACGCCCAGCAGACCCAGCAGCAGCGCGGCCACCACGGACCCGAACAGCGAGCCCAGGATGATGTCGGCCCCGATCAGGAGGGCAAAGGCCGCGCCGGCGAATGAAAGTTCGGAGATCCCGTGCACGGCAAACGCCAGGTCGCGCTTCATCACGAAGGTTCCCATGAGGCCGCCGAGCAGCCCCAGCACCGCTCCAGCCCAGAGGGAGTTCTGGACCAGCACCAGAAGGTCGCCGTAGTTGTCGAAGTTGAAGATTGAATTGAGCAGGCTGTCCAGATCCATCTAGCCCACCTCCCCCGCCACCGCGTGCGCGTCTTCGTGGTGGTGGGTGGTGGCGTCCGGAAGTCCGACGACGATGAGCCGCCCGTTGGCCTTGATCACTTCAACGTGGCTGCCATACAGGTCCGACAGCACCTCAGTGGTCATGACCTCCTCCGGCGGGCCCACCCGGAACCGTCCGCCGGCCAGGTACAACACCCGGTCCACGTAGTCCATGATCGGGTTGATCTCGTGGGTAACGAACACCACGGCACTGTCCTGGTCGTGGCACTGCTTGTTGATCAGGGCACTGACGGCCTGCTGGTGCTGCAGGTCCAGGGACAACAGGGGTTCATCACAGAGCAGCACGCTGGGGTCGGCGGCCAGTGCCTGCGCAACCCGCAGCCGCTGCTGCTCGCCGCCGGAGAGCTGGCCCACCGGGACCTTGGCGTAGTCGGCGGCCCCGACGAGCTCGAGGAGTTCGTCGATCCGCCGGTTGATCCTGGCCCCGCCGAGCCGGACCCCCCAGCGGTGGCCGTCGACGCCAAGCCCCACGAGGTCACGGGCGCGCAGGGGCGTGTCCGGGTCGAAGGACTTCTGCTGCGGGATGTAGCCGATGCCGCGGTTGCCTCGCTGGACCGGCCGCCCGGCAAGGGTGGCCGTGCCGGCACTCAGCTCCTGCAGCCCCAGCAGCACCTTGAGGAACGTCGTTTTGCCGCTGCCGTTAGGGCCGAGGACAGCGAAGAACTCACCCGGGTTGATGTCCAGATCGAGGCCCTCCCACAGCGTCCGCTGACCGAACGCGAGGGAGGCCCCTCGGAGGCTCACTACGGGTGTCACCTTTTGTTTTCCTCGAATTCTGCGCGGAGCCTGCTGACGCTGTCCCGCTTATCTTAGGCCAGGGCCTTGGCAATATTGTCGACATTTTCCGTCATCCACTGCACGTAGGACTTTGCGTCCGGCAGCGTCTCGCTGAAGTTCACCACGGGGACGCCGGCCGCGTTGGCCGCCTCCCGGACCGCTACGGTCTGCGGGCCTTCGGTCTGCTGGTTGTAGGCCAGCAGCCTGACGCTGCCTGATGCCATCAGGTCGGTGGCGGCCTTCAGCACGGCGGGGGGAACGTCGGCGTCCTCCTCGATGGCGGCGGTGTACTCGGCCGGCGTCTGGTTTTCCAGGCCGGCCGCCTCAAGCATGTACAGCGGCACGGGCTCGGTCACGGCAACGGGAGCCTCGCCGGCGGAGGCCTTGATGTCCGCAAGCCGTGTGTCGAGGACGCCGAGTGAGTCCTTGAGCGCCGCGGCGTTGCTGCGGAAGGTTTCGGCGGAGGACGGTTCGAGTTCCCCCAGCTTGGCGGCCACGGCATCCGCCAGCCGCGCCATGGCGGGCAGGCTGTACCAGACGTGCTCGTTCAGGCCCTCATGGGCGTGGCCGTGCTCCTCGGCCTCAGGGGAAGCACCGGCCTCTTCTTCCGGGACCAGCCCGGAGAGCTCCACCGCGTTCAGGACCCTGTTGTGGTCCAGCCCCGTATCGTCCACCAGTTTGTGGATGAAGCCGTCGTACCCGCCGCCATTCTCCACCACCAGTTCGGCCTTCGAGACCGCCAGCTTGTCCTGGGTGGTGGCCTCGTAGGAGTGCGGGTCCTGGCTGGTGCGGGCAATGATGGAATTGACGCGCACCTTGTCGCCGCCGATGCTGCTGACGATGTCGCCGTAAACGCTGGTGGAAGCCACGACGTCGACAACGCCGTCGTCCGTATTGCCCTGCGGGCTCTCCCCCGACTGGCCGCAGGCTGTCAGGAGGACGCTCAGGCCGGCTAGGACGGCAACGATGGGTCGGGCAGCAGGACGGCGCACGGGAAAACCTCGGATCTGTTATTGAGAATCAGGAGCAATAGCAACTTGTCCGAGTGTAGCCCTAAATGGGAATGATTCCTATTTAGGGCTACACCGGTGGTCCCGCCGCTGCTACTGGTCTTGGCCGAGCCTCCGGTAGCCGGTGGCCTGGGTGGCGTCCCTGATCTCGCCCACGAGTTCCTCGATGACGTCCTCGAGGAACAGCACGCCCTGGGTGTTGCCGCCCGGGCCGATGACGCGGGCCAGGTGGGATCCCGTCCGCTGCATGACGGACATGGCATCCTCGATCTCGTCGTCCATGGACAGGTTCGCCAGGGACCGGATGTGGCTTTCCGCGATGGGCTGGTGGTAGGCCGCATCCGGAATGGTCAGGACATCCTTGATGTGGAGGTAGCCGGAGAGCATTCCGTCATCGTCCAGCATCGGAAAGCGGGAGAATCCGGTCCTGCTCACGGCCTTTTCAAATTCAACCGGCGTGGTGGTCGCCTTCAGCATCACCAGTTTGTCCAGCGGCACCATCACCTTTGAGGCGGTCTGGTCCGAGAACTCCAGTGCCCCGGTGATCAGTCCGGCGTCGTCGTCCACCAGCCCGTGGCGGGTGGACTCCTGCACGATTGACTGCACCTCCTCCAGGGTGAAGGAGGACGCAACCTCGTCCTTGGGCTCGATCCGCATCAGTTTCAGGATGTGGTTCGCGGACCAGTTGAGGGCCACGATCACCGGCTTTACCACGCGGGCGATGAACATCAGCGGCGGCGCCAGCAGCAGGGCCGCTTTGTCCGCCACAGACACCGAAATGTTCTTCGGGACCATCTCGCCGATGGTGACGTGCAGGAAGGTGACCAGCAGCAGGGCGACGGCGAACGCGGCAATGTCCGCAACTTCCGCCGGGACGCCCACGGCTTCCAGCGGCACCACCATCAGGTGGTGGATTGCCGGTTCCGCCACCTGGAGGATGAGCAGCGAACACACAGTGATGCCCAGCTGCGCGCAGGCCAGCATCAGCGACACGTTCTCCATGGCGCGCAGGGTGGTCTGCGCGCGCTTGGAGCCCGCCTCGGCAAGGGGCTCGATCTGGCTGCGCCGGGCGGACATGACCGCAAACTCGGCGCCGACGAAGAAGGCGTTGCCGAGCAGCAGCACTACAAGCCACAGAATTCCGGCCCAGTCGCTCATGCGGCACCAACCTGGCCGGCGGCGTGGTTGCCGTCCACGGTACGGGCCGGCTTGAAGCAGATCCGGTCGATCCGCCGCCCGTCCATGCGGGTGACACTCAAGGTGCCGCCGCCGACGTCGACCGTGTCACCTACCGTGGCGATCCTGCCCAGCTGGCTCATGACGTAGCCTCCCACCGTTTCGTAGGCAGACTCGTCGGGCACGGTCAGGCCCGGGATCTGTTCGGAGAGTTCATCCGGGCGGAGCAGGCCCGGGAAGTACCAGTCCCCCGAGGCGCTCTGCAGCAGCCCCGGCCGGACCTTGTCGTGCTCGTCAGCGACTTCGCCGACGATTTCCTCCACCAGGTCTTCCAGGGTGGCGATGCCGGCGGTTCCGCCGTACTCGTCCAGAACCACCGCAAGCTGCAGGTTCCCTTCACGCAGTTCCGCGAGGAGCGCGTCGAGGTGGATGGTTTCCGGCACCCGGAGCACGTCCGTCATAATGGCGCCTGCTTCAAGGTTGGCGCGCCGGTCCGAGGGGACGGCGATGGCCTTCTTGATGTGCACAACGCCGCGGATGTCGTCAGCGGATTCCCCGATCACGGGGAACCGTGAATAGCCCGTGCGGCGTGCCGCGTCGACGATGTCGGACACCGGCTGGTGGCCGTCAATGGTCTCAACCCGGATCCGGGGCGTCATCACGTCCGCCGCTGTACGGCCGGAGAACTTCAGGGTCCGGTCGATGAAGTTGGCGGTGCCGGCGTCGAGTGTTCCCATCTGCGCCGACCGGCGGACGAGGGAGGCCAGCTCGGCGGGGGTCCGGGCCCCCGAAATCTCCTCCTTGGCTTCCAGGCCGAAGATGTTGAGCACCTTGTTGGAGAAGCCGTTGAGCACCACAATGGCCGGCTTGAAAACCGCGGTGAAGATCAGCTGCGGCCGGGCCAGCGCCTTGCCCACCTGGAACGACAGCGCAATGGCCATGTTCTTGGGCACCAGCTCGCCGATCAGCATGGAGAGCAGCGTGGCGAACGCCATCGCAAGGATCAGCGATACGGAGGAAATCGCGGCCTCCGGAAGCCCCAGGGCGGCCAGCGGGCCCTCCAGGAGCTTGCCGACCGACGGCTCCATCACGTAGCCGGTGAGCAGCGTGGTGATGGTGATGCCCAGCTGGCAGCTGGAGAGTTGCGTGGACAGGGATTTGAGGCATTTGAGCAGGGGTACGGCGGCGGTGTCGCCGTCATCCACGGCCCGCTGGACGGCGGCCTGGTCAAGGGCGACGAGCGAGAATTCGACGGCCACGAAGAAGCCGGTTCCGAGGATGAGCAGCAGGCCCGCTGCGAGAAGGATCCACTCCATCTAGCGGCCCGCTTCCGGGCCGCCGGCGGCACCTGGCGGAGGATGGTCGGCCGGGGCCGACCCTGGTTCCTGGCAGGACCCTGTTGGGAAGGCCGCTGTTTGGAAGGCCGCGCAGTGGCGGGCAGCCGGAGAGTGATGGGCGCGTGAACGGGGTTTGCCGGCTCTTCGGGAAGACTGCGCGGGAACGGTGTCCGTTCCCCGCTGACAGCCCCCAGGCCGGCACCTAGATTTACTGTCCATAAGAAGCTCAGTCTACAGGAGCAGCACGCCTCACCAGCTCTGCGGCACCGGGCGTCCTTCCTCGTATCCCGCAGCGGACTGGATCCCTGCCACAGCGCGCTCGCGGAACGCCGCGAGGTCCGCGGCGCCGGCGTAGCTCATGGAACTGCGGAGCCCGGCGGTGATCATGTCAAGCAGGTCCTCGACGCCGGGCCGCGCCGGATCGATGAACATCCGGGAGGTGGAGATGCCTTCCTCGAACAGGGCCTTGCGGTCCTTTTCAAAGGCGCCCTCGCGCTGGTTGCGGTTCTGCACAGCGCGGGCAGAGGCCATGCCGAAGCTTTCCTTGTACTGCCGCCCGCCGGCGTCCTGCTGCAGGTCCCCGGGGCTTTCATGCGTGCCGGCGAACCAGGACCCGATCATGACTTGGCTGGCGCCGGCGGCCAGGGCGAGGGCGACGTCGCGCGGGTAGCGGACTCCGCCGTCGGCCCAGACGCGGCCGCCGGCCGCCCGGGCGGCGGCCGAACATTCCAGCACCGCCGAGAACTGCGGCCGGCCCACAGCCGTCATCATGCGGGTGGTGCACATGGCGCCGGGCCCGACGCCAACCTTCACGATGTCCGCCCCGGCCTCGATCAGTTCACGCGTAGCGTCGGCCGTGACCACGTTCCCGGCCACCACGGGAACGCCCGGGGTGAGTGCCTTGACGGCGGCGAGGGCATCAAACATTTTCTGCTGGTGGCCGTGCGCGGTGTCCAGGACCAGCACGTCGACGCCGGCGGCGAGGAGTTCCGCCGCCCGCCCGGCGACGTCGCCGTTGATCCCGACGGCGGCGGCGACCTTGAGCCGGCCGGCTCCGTCCAGCGAGGGCCGGTACAGCGTGGAGCGCAGCGCGCCCTTGCGGGTGAGGACACCGGCCAGGACGCCGTCCCGCTGCACCGGCGCAAGGTCCGTCCCGGCCGCGTCCATGGCCTCGAACGCCCCCCGCAGGCCTTGTTCCGCCGCGGCGCCGGGGGCGCCGTCGAGCGTTGCGGCGTCCAGCACCAGCGGCTGGCGGCGCATCACCGAGGCGAGCGAGGCGAAACGGTCCTGCCCCTCGCAGTCCGAGGCCCGGACGATGCCGGTGACGGCACCGGCGTCGTCCACCACCACCACGGCACCGTGCGGACGCTTGCCCATCAGGTGCAGGGCATCAATGACTGTGCTGGACGGCGCCAGCGTGACCGGGGTTTCCAGGACGGCGTGGCGGGCCTTGATCCAGGCCGTGACGTCACGGATCACGTCGAGCGGCACGTCCTGCGGCAGCACCGCCAAGCCGCCGCGCCGGGCCATGGTCTCGGCCATGCGTTTGCCGGTCACGGCGGTCATGTTTGCCGCCACGAGCGGAATGGTGGAACCCGTCCCGTCGTCGGCGGCCAGGTCCACGTCAAGCCGGGAAAGCACGTCCGAGCGGGACGGGACGAGGAAGAGGTCAGAATAGGTCAGGTCTGTGGTGGGCTCGCTCAGGAAACGCACGGCTGCTCCTTAATAGGCATTCCGGTGCTCAACGGGTTGTCTCTGTGCGATTCTAGCGACCCTCCGGGGGCCCGGCTGAGCGGCCGCTTCGACGCTTTAAGACGACTTGATGATTTGAGTCACCCTTATTGGCGGTTTGGCAAGAATCGTCACTAGACTGGCATGGGTCTGGGTTCACTGGACGCGGAGACTGGTACAACCGTCGTGATGCGGCGCCGTGAAACCAGTCGGGAATCAAACTCATGGAAGAGGCGTAATTCAAGTGCCAGAGCAGCCTAGCCACCGTCTACCAGAGGAATTTGGCGGAAACGAGTGGCTCGTTGACGAACTGTACGAGCGGTATCAGCAGGACAAGAACACGGTGGATGCCAAGTGGTGGCCCTTGTTCGAATCCTTTGACGCCGGAGACAGTTCCTCCACCAACGGAGCCTCAGGCGCAGCGACAGTTGCGCACCCCGCCACCCGCGAACTTCCGGTTGTAGCTCCCGCGGCCCCGGCAGCGCAGCCGGCCGCCCCTGCAGCACCGGCCCCGGCAGCGCAGCCGGCCGCCCCCGCCGCTGCGGCCCCCGCCGCTCCCGCCGCCAAGAAGGCTCCCGCCACGGTGGCCCGCGACGGCTCCAAGACCTCGGATGCCGGCCCCGGCACGGCGCCGATCCCGGCACAGCTGCCCAAGAACATCAAGGCCCCGACGGCGCCGGAAGAGGACGTCGTCTCCGTCCTCCGCGGCCCGGCCAAGGCCATCGCCACCAACATGGTCACCAGCCTGGAAGTTCCGACCGCCACCAGCGTGCGCGCCATTCCGGCCAAGCTGCTGATCGACAACCGCGTGGTCATCAACTCCAACCTGGCCCGCGCCCGCGGCGGCAAGGTCTCCTTCACGCACCTGATCGGCTACGCCGTCATCCGCGCCCTGGCCCAGTTCCCCTCGATGAACGTCTACTACGACGAGATCGACGGCAAGCCCGTCGCCGTCCAGCCGGCGCACGTCAACTTCGGCATCGCCATCGACATGCCCAAGCCCGACGGCACCCGCCTGCTCATGGTGCCGAACATCAAGAAGGCGGAGACCCTCAACTTCTCCGAGTTCTGGCACACCTACGAGGACCTGATCAAGCGTGCCCGCACCGGCAAGCTGACCGCCGATGACCATTCCGGCACCACCGTCTCCCTGACCAACCCGGGCGGCATCGGCACGGTGCACTCGGTGCCGCGCCTGTCCAAGGGCCAGGCCGCCATCATCGGCGTCGGCGCACTGGACTACCCCGCGGAGTTCCAGGGCGCCAGCGAGAAGATCATCGCGCAGAACGCCATCAGTAAGGTGCTTACGCTGACCTCCACCTATGACCACCGCGTCATCCAGGGTGCCGGCAGCGGCGAGTTCCTGAAGCTGGTCCACCAGCTGTTGCTCGGTGCCCAGAACTTCTACGACGAGATCTTCGAGTCCCTCCGCATTCCGTACGAACCGGTGCGCTGGAGCCCGGACCTGCAGGTGGACCCGGCCGATGAGATCAACAAGGTCGCCCGGATCCAGCAGCTCATCCACGCCTACCGCGTCCGCGGCCACCTCATGGCGGACACCGATCCGCTCGAGTACGTCCAGCGCAAGCACCCGGACCTCGATGTCCTGACGTACGGCCTCACCCTGTGGGACCTGGACCGCGAATGGCCCACCGGGGGCTTCGGCGGCAAGCCGATGCTCAAGTTCCGCGACATCCTCGGAGTCCTCCGCGACGCCTACTGCCGCACCGCCGGCATCGAGTACATGCACATCCAGGACCCGGCCGAGCGCAAGTGGTTCCAGGACCAGATCGAGCACCCGTACTCCAAGCCGAGCCGGGATGAGCAGCTGCGGATCGTTTCCAAGCTCAACGCGGCCGAGGCTTTCGAGACGTTCCTGCAGACGAAGTTCGTCGGCCAGAAGCGCTTCTCCCTGGAAGGCGGCGAGTCCCTGATCCCGCTGCTGGACGCCATCATCTCCGACGCGGCCGACGACGAACTCGACGAAGTGGCGATCGGCATGGCCCACCGCGGCCGGCTCAACGTGCTCACGAACATCGCCGGCAAGACCTACGCCCAGGTCTTCCGCGAATTCGAAGGCACCCAGGACCCGCGCTCCGTGCAGGGCTCGGGTGACGTCAAGTACCACCTGGGCACCGAGGGCACCTTCACGTCGGACAACGGCAAGGAGACCAAGGTCTAC
Source organism: Pseudarthrobacter sp. 1C304 (assembly GCF_052245515.1). Classification (NCBI taxonomy): domain Bacteria; kingdom Bacillati; phylum Actinomycetota; class Actinomycetes; order Micrococcales; family Micrococcaceae; genus Pseudarthrobacter; species Pseudarthrobacter sp. 1C304. The sequence goes on from NZ_JBQQCH010000002.1 coordinate 42,588, forward strand.
CTCGCCGCCAACCCGTCGCACCTGGAGGCCGTGGACTCCGTCCTCGAAGGCATTGTCCGCGCCAAGCAGGACCGCCTCGACCAGGGCAACAACTTCCCCGTGCTGCCGATCATGGTCCACGGCGACGCCGCATTCGCCGGCCAGGGCGTTGTGGCGGAAACGCTCAACCTCTCCCAGCTGCGCGGGTACCGCACCGGCGGCACTATCCACATCGTGGTCAACAACCAGGTCGGCTTCACCACCGCACCGTCCTCGTCGCGCTCGTCCACCTACTCCACGGATGTTGCCAAGATGATCCAGGCGCCGGTGTTCCACGTGAACGGCGACGACCCGGAAGCCGTGGTCCGTATCGGCCAGCTCGCCTACGAGTTCCGCCAGCGGTTCCACAAGGACGTTGTGATCGACATGGTCTGCTACCGCCGCCGCGGGCACAACGAGGGCGATGACCCCTCGATGACGCAGCCCCTGATGTACAACCTGATCGAGGCCAAGCGTTCGGTCCGCAAGCTGTACACCGAGTCCCTGATCGGCCGCGGTGACATCACCGAAGAAGAAGCCGAGCAGCTCCTGCGCGACTACCAGGAACGCCTGGAGCGGGTCTTCGCGGAAACCCATGCCGCCCAGACTTCCCCGATTCCGATCATCACCGCGGATTCCGCCGCGGTCTCCGATCTGGAGCGGCCCATGGCCCAGCAGTCCGATTCGAGCATCAATGCCCCCGCGTCCACGGCAATTTCCGCCGAGACCCTGGCCCGCATCGGCAAGGCCCACGTGGACTTCCCCGAGGGGTTCACGGTCCACGCCAAGCTCAAGCAGCTGCTGGAAAAGCGCGAGGTCATGTCCCGCGAAGGCGGCATCGACTGGGGCTTCGGCGAACTGGCCGCCTTCGGTTCCCTCATCATGGAGGGCGTCCCGGTCCGGCTCGCCGGCCAGGACTCGCGCCGCGGCACGTTCGTGCAGCGTCACGCCGTCTTCCACGACCGTGCCAACGGCGACGAGTGGCTGCCCCTGGCACACCTCTCCGACGACCAGGCCAAGCTGTGGATCTACGACTCCCTGCTCTCGGAATACGCGGCCATGGGCTTCGAATACGGCTACTCCGTGGAACGCCCGGACGCGCTGGTGCTGTGGGAGGCGCAGTTCGGTGACTTCGTCAACGGTGCACAGACCATCATTGACGAGTTCATCTCCTCGGCCGAGCAGAAGTGGGGCCAGCGTTCCTCGCTCGTGCTGATGCTGCCGCACGGCTACGAAGGCCAGGGCCCGGACCACTCCTCCGCCCGGATCGAGCGCTTCCTGCAGCTGTGCGCCGAAGAGAACATGATCGTGGCCAACCCCACGACGTCGGCGTCGCACTTCCACCTGCTGCGCCGCCAGGCCTACAGCCGGCCGCGCAAGCCGCTCATCATCTTCACGCCGAAGCAGCTGCTCCGCCTCAAGGCAGCGGCATCGTCGGTGGAGGACTTCACCACCGGGACGTTCCGGCCGGTCATCCCCGAGCACGAGGAACTGCAGGCCAACGCCGTCGAGCGTGTGCTGCTGGTCTCCGGCCGCCTGTACTACGATCTGCTGTCCACCCGGCAGAAGACCGGCGACAAGACCACGGCGATCGTCCGCGTCGAGCAGCTGTACCCGCTGCCGGCGGCCGAGATTGCCGCGGAGCTCGCCAAGTACCCGAACGCCGAGGTGGTGTGGGCCCAGGACGAGCCCGCCAACCAGGGCCCGTGGCCGTTCATCGGCCTCAACCTTCCGGACGCGCTGGACCGCCGGGTCCGCCTCGTTTCACGGCCCGCCTCGGCTTCCACCGCGGCTGGATCCATGAAGCGGCACGCGGCCGAGCAGGACGCGCTGCTCAAGCAGGCATTCGCACGCAAGTAACGCCAACGCTGCCCGGCCGGAGATTGAAACACGCAACTCCGGCCGGGCAGCGTTGTTTAACCGGCTTTGTCCCGCGGCGGCGTGACGGCGCGCGGGACGGTTTAATGGACGCTCGGGAGTAAAGAGGTAGTCGTGGAAGATCGAAAGCTGCGGATCGCAGCCGTGGGTGATGAACTGCTGGCCGGGCTGGGTGACCCCCGGGCCCTGGGCTGGCTGGGACGGGTGCTGGCGCGCACCCCGCAGGACGGATTGTCGCTGGAATGCTATTCCCTGCCCTGCCCGCAGGAGGGCACGGAAGGCCTGGCTGCCCGCTGGCTCGAGGAGGCGGGCCGCCGCTTCAACGGCCACTACGAGAACCGCCTGGTGATCGGCCTCTCCGGCCGCGACGTCGAATTTGGACTGTCCACGGCCCGCAGCCGGCTGAACCTCGCCAACATCCTCGACTCCGCCTCGCAGAACAAGATCGAGGTCTTCGTCGTGGGCCCGCCGCCGACCCTGGACCCGGCCCAGAACCGCCGGCTGGGCGAGCTCAACACCGCCTTCGCCGATGTCACCACCCGGCGCAAGCACCTTTATGTCGACACGTTCTCCCCGCTCCTGAACCACGAGCAATGGCGGCAGGACCTCGCCGCCAACGCCGGCACCCCGGGCCAGGCCGGCTACGGGCTGATGGCCTGGCTCGTGCTGCACCGCGGCTGGTTCCAGTGGCTGGGAATGGATGCCCCGGAGTAGTCCCAGGCGGGAATTTCGCGATATATCTTGACCCCTCCCCTCCCGCGATATATCGTGAGTCCATAGTCACGATATATCGCAAGTGAATGCTTGTGGTATTGCTTCCCCGGAGGAACCATGGCAGAGAACAACTGGACCGTCACCGGCCCGCAGACCATCGACGTCGACGGCGTCCGATCCCTCAAGCTCGGCATTGTGCGGGGGCGGTTCGACATTGTCACCCACGAGGAGGCCGTTGCCAGGATCGAGGTGTCCGAGGTCAGCGGCGACCCGCTGGCGATCAGCCTGGTCGACGGACGCCTCGAGGTCCGGCACCAGCTCCACGGCCCGCAGGGCTGGTTCAAGAACCTGATGGACACCGTCAGCAACAACAGCAACAACTCGACGGTCATCAGCATCGCCCTGCCGGCCGGCGTCGACGTCGAGGCGGGCACCGTCAGCGGCGACGGAATGGTCTCGGGGACCAGCGGTCACACCCGGCTCAACACCGTCTCCGGCTCCGTCCTGGCCGACGGCACGTCCGGAGACCTCGCCGTCAACACCGTCAGCGGCGACGTCATCGCGCGCAACCACCACGGCGTGCTGACGGCCAAGAGCGTGTCCGGCGAAGTAACGGCCTCCGGCGATCTCAGCCACGTCCGTGCCAACACGGTCAGCGGCGACCTGACCTTCGACCTGCACGGCTTCACCGAGGACTTTGGCGCCAATTCCGTCTCCGGCGACGTCACCCTCCGCGTGCCGCATGACGTCGGGGTGGACATCATTGCCAAGTCCGCCAGCGGCGCCATTGTCATCGGCGACACCAAGTACACCCAGCCCGGCGGCGGCGTGCAGACCATCGCCGGACCCGATACCCAGCTCATGCTGGTCCGCACCAACTCCGTCTCGGGCAAAACGTCCATCTTCCACCGCCCGGCGCGCACTGATACCGATTCGGGGCTCTGATGCCGCCGGTCTTCGCCCACGGCGCCCTCCGGCTCTACCTGCTCGCGCTGCTGGAGTCCGGCCCCAAACACGGCTACGAACTCATCAAGGCGCTCAGCGAACGCTTTGGCGGGACCTACTCCCCCAGCGCCGGAACCATCTACCCCCGGCTCGGCAAGCTCGAGGAGGAAGGGCTCGTCGCCACCCACACCGAAGGCCGCAGGACCCTCTACAGCATCACTCCGGCAGGACTCGTGGAACTGGAGCGCCGGCGCGATGAACTGGCCGACGTGGAAAACGACATTTCCGCCTCCGTCCGGCGGCTCGCCGACGGCCTGCGCCAGGACATCAAGGCGAACATGCGCGGGCTCCGCGCGGACCTCGCCGCGACGGCCGAGGCAGCCCGGTCCTCGGCCAGGGCCGCCGGGTCGACAGTCGCCTCGCTGGCGACCCAACGCTACTCGCCCGAGAGCGACCGCCGGCTGCGGGAAGCGGAGATGCTGGTGCAGGCCTTCCGCGACGACATCCGCGTGGAACTGCGCCGCCATGGCGGCCGGCACCCCATCACCCCGGTGACGCTGGAGACGGTCAAGACGGTGCTGGACCAGGCCCGGATCTCCATCCGCAATTCGCTGGAGTGATCCGGCCGCCGGTTCGCGGCGGGTGCCCCGATGTGGGAGACTTGAGGGCAGCTCTTTTGAGTACCTAGAAATAAGGAGGCCAGCTATGAGCAAGCGTGCACGTAAACGTCGTGACCGTAAGCGTGGCGGCGCGAACCACGGCAAGCGCCCCAACACCTAAGCACTGCTTGGGTACCCCCGCCTTGGACAAATGACCCCGGCAGCCTGACGGCTGCCGGGGTCATTTGTTTATCCTGTCCGGGTCGGGCTCGAATCCCTAAACAGAGTTGCTGGAGTGGATCCGGTCCAGGATCGAATTCTTCAGGTTCTCCGGAGCGGCCTCGGTGCAGGAGCGCTTCACCATGACGCGGATGACACACTCCAGGTCGTACTGCTCGAAGCATTCCGGGCAGCCTTCCAGGTGGTCCTTGATCTCCGCAATGTCATCGTGGGTGAGGGCACCATCGAGATACTCGTAGATCCGTTGCATCCGGGCATCATCGCAATCGCCCAGTCCCTGGCAGTCGCTCATTTCCTGTTCTCCTGTGTGTTGCTTCCGGCCGCCGCGGCGGTATCCGCAGCCTTAAATCCCCGCTCTGCCGCGTAGTCGGCGAGCATGTCCCGCAGCATCTTGCGGCCCCGGTGCAGGCGGGACATGACGGTCCCGATCGGGGTGTTCATAATGTCTGAGATTTCCTTGTAGGCGAACCCCTCGACGTCGGCGAAGTACACCGCCAGCCGGAATTCCTCCGGAATGGCCTGCAGGGCCCGCTTCACGTCGGAGTCCGGCAGGTGGTCCAGCGCCTCGGCCTCGGCCGACCGCAGGCCCGTGGACGTGTGTGACTCCGCCCGGGCCAGCTGCCAGTCCTCGATGGTGTCCGAGTTCGACTGCAGGGGCTCGCGCTGCCTCTTGCGGTAGAGGTTGATGTAGGTGTTCGTCAGGATGCGGTACAGCCAGGCCTTGAGGTTGGTGCCCGGCTTGTACTGGTGGAAGGCTGAAAACGCCTTCGTGTACGCCTCCTGGACCAGGTCCTCGGCGTCAGCCGGGTTCCGCGCCATCCGCATCGCCGCGGAATACAGCTGGTCCACGTACTGCATGGCGTCGCGTTCGAACCGAACCCGGCGTTCCTCCGGCGTTTCCGCCGCGACATCGAGTTCCTGCCCGTCCACGGTCATTTCCTGGGCGGCAGCGTCGTGCATGGCCGCAACGGCCGGATCCATGGTGCTCATTGCGTCCAAGTCTACTGTCACCTTCGGGCGGGCGCCCGGAACGGCCGGCATGGCGATGTCCTGCCGGGTGCTTGCCCTGTCCTGAACGAGAATCAAATCATGGCCTCCCTGCGGCATCCTTCCGGCCGGGTGTGCGGCCGGTGTTCTCGCCATGTCCAACCCCGCCGGGCAGGCAAATATTCCGCAAAAGTGCAAGACTAGAACCGGTTCTCCCGCATCGATTCCGCGGCTCGTCCATCCAGGAGGAAATTCATGTCCGTTGTCCGCTTTCTCGCCCGGCCCATGCTCGCCTCCAGTTTCGTCCTTGCAGGCATGGACAAGCTCAAGAACGCGGACGACACTGCGTCGCAGCTTTCCCCCCTGCTGCGCCGCGCGGCTGCATCCCTGCCCTTCCAGGCCGATGAGAAGGTCCTGGCCCGTGTCATCGGCGGCACGCAGGTGGGCGCCGGCGTCCTCTTTGCGCTCGGCAAGTCGGCACGCCTGGCCGCCACCGTCCTGGCCGTCATCTCCGCGCTCAACAGCTACGTGGAGTGGCGCAGCGCCGACATCACCTCCAAGGAGGGCCGCGAGGCCCGCCGCAAGCAGCTCCTCAAGAACGTCTCGCTGACCGGCGGCGTGCTGCTGGCCGCCGTGGACACCAACGGCCGCCCCAGCCTGGCCTGGCGCGCCGAGCACCTCGCCGCGGACGCCCGGAAGAGCGCCGGCCACCTCGCCGCCGATGTCAAGAAGACCACCAACAAGCAGCTGAAGAAGGCCGACAAGGCCGTCCGCAAAGCCGTCGACCACACCGCCGGGGCCTAAGACGGCAATGACAGGCACCACCCCCACCGCAGCTGCCTCCTCTGCTCCGGCCGGCGCGGCCCCGCACTGGCGGGCGCCGTTCGCCGGACAGCCCGTCGACGCGACAGTCACCGTGCCGGGATCGAAGTCCCTGACCAACCGCTACCTTGTACTGGCAGCCCTCGCCGACGGGCCCTCGCGGTTGCGCGCTCCCCTGCACTCCCGGGACTCCGCCCTAATGATCGGGGCGCTGCGGCAGCTCGGCGCCACCATCACGGAGGTTCCGGGCGACGGCGCGTTCGGCCCCGACCTGGCGGTGACTCCCATTCCGGCGGATGCCCCCGCGGCCCGGACCTCCATCGACTGCGGCCTGGCCGGAACGGTGATGCGGTTCGTGCCGCCCGTCGCGGCCCTGCGCCGGGGCGTGGCCGTGTTCGACGGCGATCCGCATGCCCGCCAACGCCCGATGGGCACCATCATCGAGGCGCTGGCCGGGCTGGGCGTCTCCGTCAGCGCGGCCGACGGCGGTCCGGCGTCGTCCCTGCCGTTCGCTGTGGAGGGCGCAGGTGTTGTCCGCGGCGGTCACCTCGTCATCGACGCCAGCGCCTCCTCCCAGTTTGTGTCCGCCCTGCTCCTTGCCGGAGCCCGGTTCACCGACGGGCTGCACCTGGAACACCGCAGCGCCGGCAACCCCGGCCCTGTCCCCAGCCTGGACCACATCAACATGACCGTGGCCGTGCTCCGCGGCGTGGGCGTGGCCGTGGACGATTCCCGGCCGAACCACTGGGTGGTCTCCCCCGGCCCCATCCGCGCCTTTGACCTCCGGATCGAGCAGGACCTCTCCAACGCGGGACCTTTCCTGGCGGCAGCCCTGGCCACCCGCGGCACCGTCCGCATCCCCAACTGGCCCGCCCCGACCACCCAGGTCGGCGATCTGTGGCGCAGCATCCTCACCACGATGGGTGCCACCGTCACGTTCACGGACGGGACCCTCACCGTCACCGGCGGCCCCGAGATCAAGGGCGCCGACTTCGATGAGACCTCCGAACTGGCCCCCACGGTAGCGGCGCTCTGCGCCCTGGCCTCGGGGCCCTCGCGGCTGAGCGGCATCGCCCACCTCCGCGGGCACGAGACAGACCGGCTGGCCGCGCTGGTGGCTGAAATCAACCGCCTCGGCGGGGACGCCGAGGAAACCAGCGACGGCCTGGTGATCCGGCCGGCGCCCCTGCACGGCGGCGTCGTCCACAGCTACGCCGACCACCGCATGGCCACAGCCGGCGCCATCCTCGGCCTGGCCGTGCCCGGCGTCGAGGTCGAGGACATTGCCACGACGGCCAAGACCATGCCGGACTTCCCGCAGCTGTGGGAGGCCATGCTTGCCCAGGGCGCGCCCGGGACGGCAGCCGCGCAGACGGCCGCCACGCAGAAGGACACAACCGGTGGCACGCAGCACTGACTCCTGGGACGAATCGGACGTCCGGATCCGCCCCAACAAAAAGGGCACCCGGCCCCGCACCAAGGACCGGCCCGCCCACGAGGACGCCGTCACCGGACGGATCATCACCGTTGACCGCGGGCGCTACACCGCCGTCGTGGACGAAGGCCTTCCCACGGAACGCAAGATCATTGCCGCCCGCGCCCGGGAACTGCGCCGCAACCCCGTGGTGGCCGGCGACTTCGTCTCTCTCGTCGGGGACGTCAGCGGCGAGCCCGACACCCTGGCCCGGCTGGTCAAAATCCAGGACCGCCGGACGCTCCTGCGGCGCAGCGCCGACGACACCGACCCGATCGAGCGGGCCGTGGTGGCCAATGCCGACACGCTGGTGATCGTGGTGGCGGCGGCCAATCCGGAGCCGCGGACCGGGTTCATCGACCGCGCGCTCGTGGCCGCGTACGACGCCGGGATCGAGCCGCTGCTGCTCGTCACCAAGGCCGACGTCAAGGATCCCGCGGAACTCCTCGCCAATTACCGGCACCTCGGGTTCCCGGTGATCATCTCCAAGACCGCGGATTCCGCCGCGTCCGGCATTGACGCCCGCTCCGACGACGGGTTGTCCGCCCGGCTGGACAAGGACGCCGTGTCGCAGCTGCGCGCCCACCTCGACGGCAAGGTCACCGTCATGCTGGGCCATTCCGGCGTCGGGAAGTCCACCATGGTCAACGCGCTGACCGGCGCCGAGCGGGCCACCGGCGGCGTTAATGCCGTCACGGGCCGCGGCCGCCACACGTCGTCCTCCGCGCTTGCCCTGAAGGTCAACGATGCGCCCGCGGGCAGCTGGATCATTGACACACCGGGCATCCGCTCCTTCGGCCTGGCCCATGTGGACCCGGACCGGATCATGCGCTCCTTCCCGGACCTCGAACCCGGGACCGACGACTGCGAGCGGGGCTGCAAGCACGACTCCACGGCCGTCAACTGCGGTGTGGACGCGTGGGTGGCCGCCGGCCACGCGGGCGAATCCGGCCCGGCCCGGCTCGCTTCCCTCCGCCGCCTGCTGGGAACGGACCCGCGGATGGAAGCACAGGACGTCAAGGAACTGGGCACCGTCTCGTAGCGGGCAGCGGTGCCGCCTACCGCGCCCCTGCGCGGTTTGACGGTAGTTTGGAACCATGAGTCAACCCGCTTCGAGCTACAACGATGACCTGCGTCTTGCCCATGTGCTGGCAGATTCCGTAGATTCCCAGACCATGAGCCGCTTCAAGGCACTCGACCTTCGGATCGAGACGAAGCCGGATCTGACCCCGGTGACCGACGCCGACAAGTCCGCCGAGGAGGCCATCCGAGGCCAGCTGTCCCGTTCCCGCCCCCGCGACGCCGTGCTTGGCGAAGAGTTCGGCAGTTCCGGGCACGGCTCCCGCCGCTGGATCATCGACCCGATCGACGGGACCAAGAACTTCGTCCGCGGCGTCCCCGTCTGGGCCACGCTGATCGCCCTCGTCGACGAAGGCGAGCCGGTGGTCGGCGTCGTGAGCGCCCCCGCTTTGGGCAAACGCTGGTGGGCCGCCAAAGGTGCCGGCGCGTACACCGGCCGCTCGCTGGCGGCCGCCACCAGGCTGAGGGTCTCCAACGTCTCCCAGCTCTCGGATGCCTCGCTGTCCTACTCCAGCCTGGGCGGCTGGAAGCAGCGCGGCAACCTTGACGAGTTCATCGGCCTCACGGAGGAAGTCTGGCGCACCCGGGCCTACGGCGATTTCTGGTCCTACTGCCTCGTGGCCGAAGGTGCCGTCGACATCGCCTGCGAGCCCGAACTGAACCTCTACGACATGGCCGCGCTGGTGCCGATCGTCACCGAGGCCGGCGGACGCTTCACCTCCCTCGACGGCGAGGACGGCCCCTTCGGCGGCAACGCCCTCGCCACCAATTCCATCCTGCACTCCGAGGTCCTCAAGCGCCTCAACCCGGGACTGGACGACCTCCTCTAGCTCACCACCTCCAAGGATTCCCCAACCTCCCCATAGGAGCCTGTCCTCGACGGCGGCCCCACAGCCCGCCGCCAAGGTAGGGCATCTTTTTGGGAGGAGAGCAGCCTTGTCTGACACCGTTCACGCCCCGGTCCGCGGCGCTGCCGCAACAGCCGGGGCAGCCGGGGCACCCGGAACCGGGCCGGCGCTGCTGGTGCTGGTGGCGAAGTACCGGGACCTGGACCTCGAATCAGCCGCGGCCCTGCACGCGGCGGCCGCCGGGCTCGCACCGCACCTTGTCGCCGGCAGCACAGCCGTGGCCGCGTCCGTGGTCCTCGCCACCTGCAACCGGTTCGAAATCTACTGCGATGTCACCGCCGCGGCGGCGCGTGCGGCCGCCCGGGCAGATGTCCTCGGCGCGATCCACCGCTGCTCGGGGCTGCCCCGGAACCTCGTGTCGGCCCTCTTCGGGGAACTCCAAGGGGCCGCGGCCGCCGAACATCTTTTGGCCGTGGCCGCCGGCCTGGACTCGGTGGTGGTGGGTGAACGCGAGGTGGCCGGCCAGGTCCGGCGGGCGCTGGCCGCGGCGCAGGCCGCCGGAACGTCCAGCGGCCGGCTGGACCGGCTGTTCCAGGCCGCATCCCGCACGGCAAAGGACGTGGGGGCGCAGACGGCACTCAGCAGCGCAGGCGCCTCCATCGCCTCCGTTGCCCTGGACCTAGCCGCCGGGACCAGGCCGTCCGGGATCGCGGGGGCGTCCACCGTCCTCGTCGGAACGGGCGCCTATGCCGGCTGCCTGGCGGAACTGCTGAGGAACCGGAAATGCTCCGCCGTCTCCGTCTTCTCCCACTCCGGCCGCGCAGAGGCCTTCGCCGCGGCCAGGGGCGGCCGCGCACTCTCCGCCAGCGACCTGCCCACGGCAGTTGCCAACGCCGACCTCCTCATCGGCTGCAGCGGGGCGGGAGCCCGCATCGACGCCGCCGCCCTCGGCCGGTGGCGCGCGGACGCGGCGCATCCCCTCACCGTCATCGACCTGGCACCCAGCCATGACTTTGACCCCCGCATGGCGGACCTGCCCGGGGTGGAGGTCATCACGCTGGACTCGGTCCACCGCAGCGCTCCCCCGGCGGACGCCGAGGCCCTCCGCTCAGCCCGGGCGCTGGTCCGGCAGGCCGCCTGCCGTTTCAACGAACTGGACGCCGTCCGCGGGGCGGATGCCGCCGTCGTCGCCCTGCGCGGGCACCTCGAGGGGCTCCTCCGCAGCGAAATGGATCGCGTCAGCACACGGCACGGCGGGGACGTCCCGGCGGAGGAGGTTAACCGCGCCCTGCGGCACCTGGTGCGGCGGCTGCTGCATGCCCCGACGCTGCGCGCCCGGGAACTCGCCGCCGCCGGCCGGCAGGACGATTACACGGCGGCGCTGGACGCGCTGTTCGGCCTCAGCATTGCGGCCGCCGCGCAGACGCCGGGGGTTCCGGCGTAACAAACCGCTTCATAATCAGAGCGCGCCTTTCCGCCGGAAGAGCGATTGTCCTAGGCTCGAGAACAGGTCACGAGTGCCAGCGCTAAACCCCGGTTTGCTGGCCGGCAACCCTCCATTCGCGGTGGGGTGCCCCGGGTGACGACCTGGCCGGTCCGGAGCGGACCCGGCAAGCGCGGATCCCCGGTGCGTGGGGTCCTTTTCCAGCGAGGTCCCATGACTACTGCCACTTTCCCTGCCCCTGCCGCACTCCAGGCCGGCGGCCTTGCCCCGTCCGATGCGCGGTTCGACGTCGCCCGCCAGCCGCTCGCCGCTGTCACCGGGGCCGAGATCCAGGCACCGCTGATCCAGGGCGGCCACGTCCGGTACGCCAACCTGGACTACGGCGCGTCCGCCCCGGCCCTGTCCGTCGTCTCGGCCTACCTCAACGAGATCCTGCCCTACTACGCCAGCGTCCACCGCGGGGCCGGCTACGCCTCCCAGATCAGCACCTCCGTCTACGAAAACGCCCGCACGACCGTCCGCGACTTCGTGGGCGGGCGGCCGGACGATGCGGTGATCTTCACCCGGAACACCACCGATTCCCTGAACCTGCTGGCTGGCTGCCTTCCCGCCGCCGGCGGCGGTGAGCCCACCGGGGAGGTGCTGTACCTCGACATCGAACACCATGCCAACCTCCTGCCCTGGCAGCGGGTGCCGCACCGCAGCGTCATCGCCGCGCCGACCCTCGCCGGGACGCTGGAACTGCTCCGCGGCGAACTCGCCCACGGCGGCGTCAGTCTCCTGGCCGTCACCGGCGCCTCCAACGTCACCGGCGAGGTCCTGCCGGTCCGGGCCCTGGCCGCCCTGGCCCATGAGTACGGCGCCCGGATCGTCGTGGACGCCGCACAACTGGCCCCGCACCGGCGGATCGACATTGCCGCGGACGACGTCGACTACCTCGCCTTCTCCGGCCACAAGCTCTACGCGCCGTTCGGTGCGGGGGTCCTGGTGGGCCGTCCCGACTGGCTGGACGCCGGCACCCCGCACCTGGCCGGCGGCGGCGCCGTGCAGGACGCCCGCCTCGACACCGTCAGCTGGACCACGGGCCCGGCCCGGCACGAAGGGGGCTCACCCAATGTGCTGGGCGCCGCCACGCTGGCCCGGGCCACCCAGGTGGTGGCCGGCCTGGACCAGGACCAGTGGCACGCGCACGAGAACGCCATCCGGTCCTTCCTGGTCGAGGGCCTCGACCGGATCGACGGGGTGACGGTCCACCAGATCTTTTCGGACAGCGCCACCTTCGATGCGCCGGCAGGCAGTGGTCCCGCCAGTGGTCCCGGTAACGGGCCGGGCACGGGCACGATCGGCGTCGTCAACTTCTCCGTGGCAGGCTACGATGCCGGCCTGGTGGCGGCGTACCTGTCGGCGGAACACGGCATCGGCCTGCGCGACGGCCGGTTCTGCGCCCACCCCCTGCTCCGGCGCCTGGGACTTCCCTCCGGCTCCCTGCGGGCCAGCTTCGGGCTCGGGTCCCGGCTGGAGGACGCCCAGCGGCTGCTCGCGGGGATCCAGGAACTGCGGCAGTCCGGCCTCGGCTGGGACTACGTGGTGGACTCCGGGCGCTGGGTGCCCGCCAACGACACCCGCAGCTACCCGCACTGGGCGCCCAACACACCCGGGACGGCCGGCGCCGCCCCCTGCTCGCAAAACTGACACCCCGCAGGCTGATGTTCCCGCGGTATGACCGCCGTTCCATGGCAGGGTGTGAAAAAGGTGCGGTAAATTCGAAAGGTACCCATCCGGACCTGCCGAAGGAGAGCGCCCGTGGCACGCGGCGGCCCCAAACTGCATCACGAACGGCGCCACGAGCTGGGTCAGAGCTTCCAGGACGGCGGGGAGCACTATGACCGCGTCCGCCCGGGCTACCCCAGCGACTCGGCGGACTGGCTGATCCCCGCCGGCGCGCACGACGCAGCGGACCTGGGCGCCGGCACCGGGAAGTTCACCGCGCTGCTGGCCGGACGCGGCCTGCACACCGTGGCGGTGGACCCCTCCGCCGACATGCTGGAACAGCTCCGGCGGGCGCTCCCCGGCGTGGCCGCCGTCGAAGGCACTGCCGAACAGACGGGGCTGCCCGCCGCGGCGTTCGACGTCGTTACCGTTGCCCAGGCCTGGCACTGGTGCGATCCGCTGCTGGCCAGTACCGAGATCGCCCGGATCCTCCGCCCGCACGGCGTCCTGGGCCTGGTCTGGAACCAGCTGGACACCTCGGTGCCCTGGGTGCACCGGCTTTCCCGCATCATGCACGCCGGGGATGTGCACAAGCCGCACTTCCGGCCGCCGCTCGGTCCGGAATTTACGGGGCTCGACAGCCACCTCACCCGCTGGGAGGACCCGGTGCGCACCGCCGACATCATTGAGTTGACCAAGTCGCGCAGCTACTATCTGGCAGCCAGCGACGCGGTCCGCGCCAAGGTGCTGGGCAACCTCGACTGGTATCTGCACGAGCACCTGGGCCACCGCCCGGGGGACGTCCTCCTGCTTCCATACCTGACACAGAGCTGGCGGGCCGTCCGGGCCTGAACCGGCTGGGATCTGGTTTCGGTCTTGGCAGTGACCGCCAACCCCGTCCTGCTGTGGCTTGCCTTCTCCGGCGCCGCCTGACGGTAGGCTGGACGCTGTGAAGACCAGCCCGCCCTCCTCCTCGATCGAGGACTACGTCAAGGTCATCTACTCCTTCACGGAGTGGCAGGACAAGCCCATCACCTCCACACAGCTGGCCCAGCGCCTCGGCGTCGCGAACTCCTCGGTATCCGAGATGGTCCGGAAGCTCAAGGACCAGGGCCTGGTGGACCACCAGCCGTACAGCGCCATCACCCTCACGGCCGACGGCGTGCGGCTGGCCTTGTCCATGGTCCGGCGGCACCGGCTCATAGAGACTTTCCTCGTCCGCGAACTCGGATACCGCTGGGACGAAGTCCACGACGAGGCCGAGCTGCTGGAACACGCCGTGTCTGACACGTTCATTGACCGGATGGCCGCCAAGCTCGGCAACCCGGTGCGGGATCCCCACGGCGACCCGATCCCTGCCGCGGACGGCTCCGTGCACATGCCCGCGGCCCACCGGATGAGCGAACTCGACGAAGGCCACACCGGCCTCATCACCCGGATCAGCGACGACAACCCCGAGCTGCTGCGCTACCTTTCCGCCGAGGAGATCGCACTGGACGACGACGTTGAGGTTCTGGGCCGCAAGCCCTTCGGCGGCGCCCTGGTGGTGCGCATCGGCTCCGGCGGGGCAGGGCGCGAGTTCGACCTGGCGGAAGAAGTCGCCGCCGCCCTGTGGGTCCACAGCGCGGCGGCCCATCCGGGCTGCAGCCTTGAGCGCAGCTAACGGCTGGCGGGCGTGGACGGCAGTCGCCGTCGGCGGCCTCGTCGGAACGGAACTGCGCTACGGAGCCGGCGTGCTCTTCCCTGAGACGGCCGGGGCCATCCCCTGGACCACCCTGGCGATCAACGTCGCCGGAAGCTTTGTCCTCGCAGCGCTCACCACCGTCTGGATCGCCCGGCCGAAGACCGCCTTCTGGCTGCGGGCGGGGCTCGGGCCGGGGCTCCTGGGGTCGTTCACCACGTTCTCGGCGGTGGTGTACGCCGTCGACCAGCTGTACCGTAGCGGCCTCCATGCCAGCTGGGTGGCCTACCTGGTGCTTTCACTGGTCCTGGGGCTCGGCGCGGCGGCCGCCGGCTGGAAAACCGGCAAGGCGCTGGCCGACCTGGGCGGCGGTGCACCATGATCACGCCGCTGCTGGTGGGGGTCTTCGGCGTCGTGGGCGCCCTGCTGCGCTTCGCCGTCGACTCCTGGTTTGCCCACCATCCGGGGCGGCATCCGCACTGGCCCTGGGCCACGCTGGCCGTCAATGCGACCGGTTCCTTCATCATCGGCGTCGCGATGGGGGCGACCGGCCAGCTGGGCCTGGGCCCCGAATGGCACGCGGGCATCGCGACGGGGCTCGCGGGCGGGCTCACCACCTTCAGTTCCTGGACCACCGCCACCGTACGGCTGGCGGCCGAAAACCGGTACCGGGCGGCCGCCCTTAACGTTGCCGCGAACCTGGCACTGGGCCTGGCGGCGGCAGCGCTTGGCCTGGCACTGACCGGACGGTAAGGGGCCCGGTGACGGGTGCCCCGGGGCACGTCGGGGCCCGTCCCATCACGTATCGTTGAAGGATGGTTACCCGACGCGAAGCAGCCCAGATCCTCGATATTCCGCTGGAAATGGCGCACCGTCACGGCATCCCGTCCCGCCTGAGCGAGGCCGAACTCGCAGAATTCCTCGACAACCCGCCGGCCTGGCTGGTGCAGTCCAAGGCCAACCGGACGGGCAAGCGCCCGGTCTGGGTCCAGCTGACCTGCGCCGTCTGCGGCTTCTCCGAGGCGGCCCGGCCGAAGAAATGGTGGCCGGACTTCACCTACGTGTGCTGCGCGCACCACGCCCCGCATGACGTTCCCGCCGTGGGCGCCGGGCTGGTCCGCAGCGAGTATGAGGGCGTGGGCAGCCGGTTCGTCGGCATCGTGGACGTTGCGGTGCCCGAGGCGTAACTTAATATCACGGGGCCACCCCGGCCCCCTGTGAGGGAGCGCCCACCATGCCTGACAAAACACCGCACCGGAGTTCGGTAAAAAAGCCGGTCAAAACCATCAAGGAAAAACGCGCCGAGAAGAAGTCCAAGAACATCGCGGAGACGCACGCGGACCCGGTTGCCCACATCAAGAAGCGCGGTACGCACTAGGAGTTGCCCGGTACCGGGCCCCCGCGTGTGCAGCCGCACCGGCACAGCAAAAAGGCCGGAAGCTGATGCTTCCGGCCTTTTTGCTTTGCTCTACGGGGTGAAGCACCGTTTCCAGTGCTCCGATGGTGGAGATGGGGGGAATTGAACCCCCGTCCGATGTCGTGTTGTCAGGGCTTCTCCGGGCGCAGTTTGCGTCGGATTTTCTCGGCCCCGGCCATGCTGCAAACAGCTGGCCGATCCGGGCCCAGTCACCAAAGAGTCCCGTTCACCCCGGTGACGGGGGTAAACAGCAGTGGCTATCTAAATGACGCCAGGATCCGGGGCAATA
The DNA here is from genome assembly GCF_052245515.1 of Pseudarthrobacter sp. 1C304. Lineage (NCBI taxonomy): Bacteria > Bacillati > Actinomycetota > Actinomycetes > Micrococcales > Micrococcaceae > Pseudarthrobacter > Pseudarthrobacter sp. 1C304. The sequence goes on from NZ_JBQQCH010000002.1 coordinate 58,734, forward strand.
GCAACCTCGGGCTGACGGACTGTCTTACTGCTTAGGCAGCAAGAGCGAAGTCAGTGCGTTTTGATTCGGCACTTATTGGTTTGCAGACAGCGTTTACGAGATAATTCTGCATCCTCGGCCCGCTTCACCTGTCGCGACTAACATCGTCGAAACCGATCATCCCCGTATTTTGTTACCAACTAACCAACTTCTATTTTACTTCAGCCCGGTCCGGATCCTTCGGATCCTTCCCGGACTATCAATCATAACGCAAGGTACTCCGGATTCATTCCCGGCCCCTCCGGCGGTTCGTCAGCGCCGGTTCCGCTCCCGCATGACACGCAGCGCCTCGCGCTTGTCCTGCTGCTCGCGCAGGGTCTGCCGCTTGTCGTATTCCTTCTTGCCGCGGGCGACGCCGATCTCCACCTTGGCCCGGCCGTCCACGAAGTACAGCTGGAGCGGGACGATGGTGAAGCCTGACTCACGGATTTTGTGCGAGATCTTGGTGAGCTCCTCGCGGTGCAGCAGAAGCTTCCGACGGCGGCGCGCAGCATGGTTGGTCCAGCTCCCCTGGTGATACTCGGGAATGTGGATGCCCTCCATCCACAGCTCGTCGTTGTAGAAGGTGCAGAAGCCGTCCACCATGGAGGCGTGGCCCTCGCGGAGAGACTTTACTTCCGTCCCCATGAGCGCGATGCCGGCCTCGTAGGTGTCGAGAATGTGGTAGTCGTGCCGGGCCTTGCGGTTGGTGGCCACTACTTTCCGGCCACTTTCTTTCGGCACGGTAGAACTCCTCAGTCGTTGGATCGGGTCTGTTCCAGTTTAGAGCAGGCCCATCGGGTCGACGGCCCGGCCGTTGAGCCAGGTCTCGAAGTGAGAGTGGCAGCCGGTCGAGTTGCCGGTGGTTCCCGAGTAGGCGATCAGCTGGCCCTGGCTGACCTGCTGCCCGGGCGATACCGTCACGCTGACGTTGTGGTAGTAGACCGTGGTCAGCGAGTTGCCCTGCACTACGCCGTGGGAGATCTTCACGTTGTTGCCGCCGCCATCGTTGGCCCAGCCGGCGGAGAAGACTTTGCCGGCCGCCGCGGCGTAAACGGGCGTGCCGCAGGCCGCGGCAAAGTCGATGCCGGTGTGCATGTAGCCGCCCTGGCCGTAGAAGTCGATGGTTCCCGGCGGCGTTGCGCGCCATCCGAAGCCCGAGCTGATCCGGACACCGTTGAAGGGGTGCCGCAGCCCGAACGCGGACGGCGGCCCGGGCGGGGCTGGGACATACGGAGCCGGGGGCTTGACCTGGCCCTGGGCACGGGCCGCAGCCGCGGCTGCGGCAGCGGCAGCTTCGGCAATCCGGCGCTGCTCGGCTTCCCAGGCTTCGCGCAGCTTGCGGTCCCGTTCGGCGATTTCCGCCGCGACCGCGTCCTGCTGGGCCTTCACCTGCGCCAGCTGGGTCTGGATTCCGGGCTTGGCGGCCTGGAGTTCGGCGTCGAGGCGGGTGGTGTCGGCGATGAGCTTGTCCACCTGCGCCTTTTTGGACTCCGCCTCGTCGCGGGCGGCCTGCTCCCGCGCCAGGGCGGCGTCGGCCTTGGCCTTGAGGTCCTTGATCTCCGTTTCCACAGCCTCAAGCCGGGCCTGGGAGTTGACGTTGGTGGCGTTCTGCTGGGTCAGTTTGTCCATCGCGGCGTTCTGGCTGCGCATCGCCTGGTCGGCCAGGTCGATGGTGTCCGTGAGGCTGCCGCCGTTGTTGGACCCGAAGAACAGCGAGAGGTTGGAGGGCACACCGCCGGACTTATAGGCCTGGGTGGCGATCTGCCCGATCAGCTTCTTGGTGTCGGCGATCTTCTGCTTGTCGGTCTCCAGCTGCTGGGTGAGCTTGGCCTTGTTCTGCTGGGCCAGGTCCACCCGCGCTGCGAGGGCTTCGGATTCCTTGACCGCACTGGCCACGCGGCCCTGGGCTTCGAGCAGGGCCTGCTGCGCACCGGGCAGCTGGCCCTGGTACACCACCAGGTCGGAGGCTGCCTGGGCGATCCGGGAGTCCACGAATTCGAGGGAATGCTGGACCTTCGCCGCCTCGTCCCGGAGCGCGGCCTGCTGGTCCTCGAGGGTGTCGGCGGATGCCACGGGGGCCGATGCGCCCATGCTGGCCGCCAGCACCAGTGCCAGCGCGGCGCTGACCACGCGGCTGCGGCGGCCGGCCAGCCGGAGCCGGGCCGGATCCGGCTGCGGGGCGAGTCCGGGACTCGGTGTCATGGGCATTCCTTTTTCGTAGCGCACGCTAGACCTTCAAGTATCGACGCAGGGTCAGGAGTGATGATACCCCGGCAAGGAGAACCCCGAGCCCTATCAGCGCCGGCGCCAGGATCAGCGTCTGACCTGCGGAGATGAAGGCAGTGTCCGGATACTGCTGCGACAGGTAACCGCCGAGGAAGAAGTGCGCCACGGCCCACAGCGTTGCCGAGGCCAGGGCCGCGCCAATCACGGCCGCGATGACGCCCTCGAGGATAAACGGCAGCTGGATCACCATCTTCGAGGCGCCCACCAGACGCATGATCCCCGTTTCCCGGCGGCGGCTGAACGCCGAGAGCCGGATGGTGGTGGCGATCAGCAAAATGGCGCAGACAATCATCACACCGGCAACGCTGACGGCCACCAGCGAGGCGGCATTCATGACCGAGAACAGCCGCTCCAGCAACTGGCGCTGGTCGATCACGGTCTCCACGCCGGCCTGCGAGGAGAAAGTCTCGCTGATAATCTGGTACTTCTCCGGGTCCTTCATGTTGATCCGGAAGGAGGCCGGGAGCTGGTCCGGAGTCACCGAGTCGACAATCGGGGAATTGGAGAACTGCTCCTTGAAGTGCTTGTACGCGTCGTCCTTGGACTCGAACTGGAAGTCGTTGACGTACTGGGCCACGGCCGGTGACTCCAGGAGCTTGCCAAGGTTCTCCTGCTGCTCCGGGGTGGCGGGCCCGGTGGCGCAGCCCGCCGCCGTCGAGCCGTCACTGCAGAGGAAGATGGCGACCTGGACCTTGTCGTACCAGTAGCCCTTCATCTGGTTGATCTGCAGCTGCAGCATGCCGGCGGCGCCGACGAACGTCAGGGACACAAACGTCACCAGGATGACCGAGACGACCATGGACAGGTTCCGGCGGAGACCGCTGGCGATCTCCGCGAGGACAAACTGGAGCCTCACAGCTGGGCCTCCCCTGCGGCGCGTGCTTCGGCGCGGGCCTCGCTGCGGGTGGCGGCAGCTGCCTGCGGTTCCCGCCCGCTGGCATCGCGCAGCCGGCGCGAGGCGCCCACCACCGGGATCATGGAGGTGTACAGGGCCTTGGCCTCGTCACGGATGATGACGCCGTTGCGGAGTTCGACGACCCGTTTGCGCATCTCGTTGACGATGTCGTCGTCGTGCGTGGCCATGACCACAGTGGTGCCGTTCTGGTTGATTTTGTCCAGGACCCCCATGATCCCCATGGAGGTGGTGGGGTCCAGGTTTCCGGTGGGCTCGTCCGCGAGGAGGATGCCGGGACGGTTGACGACGGCGCGGGCGATCGCCACGCGCTGCTGCTCGCCGCCGGACAGTTCGTGCGGAAGGCGGTTTTCCTTGCCCTCGAGGCCCACGGTCTTGAGGACCTCGGGGACGGTGTCGCGGATAACGCTGCGGCTCTTGCCGATGACCTGCATGGCGAAGGCCACATTGGCGAACACGGTTTTCTGCGGCAGCAGGCGGAAATCCTGGAAGACGACGCCGATCCCGCGGCGGAGGCGGGGCACGCGCCAGCTGGAGATGTTAGCCACGTTCTGGCCGGCGACGTAGACGGCGCCGGAGGAGGCCCGGTCCTCTTTCAGGACGAGGCGGAGAAACGTGGACTTGCCGGATCCGGAGGCCCCGACAAGGAAGGCGAATTCGCCGCGGTCAATCTCAAGGTTGATCGAATCCAGCGCCGGACGCGCCTTCTGGTCATAGACCTTGGTGACATTTTCGAAACGGATCATGGCCCTAAATACCCTGCAGGACGTGGACACAAGAACCAGTGCTGCTGCCGGCGCGCGGGCTTTCTAGTGGGGGAAGTAGAGCTCCGGCTTCTCGACTATACGCACGGGTCCCGGCGGATCGGCCCGCGCGCGGGGGCGTGTCGCAGGATTAGACCCGAGGTACTGGTGTGACGCAAGAGGCGGAAGGTGTTACTTCTCCGCGTTGCGGTTGTCGGTCCGCCAGCGGATGCCCGCGTCGATGAAGTCGTCGATCTCGCCGTCGAACACAGCCGAGGTGTTGCCGACCTCGTGTTCGGTGCGGAGGTCCTTGACCATCTGGTAGGGGTTCAGGACGTAGGAGCGCATCTGGTCACCCCAGGAGGCCTTCACGTCGCCGGCGAACGCCTTCTTCTCGGCGTCCTCCTGCTCCTTCTTCAGCAGCAGCAGCCGGGACTGCAGCACGCGCAGGGCGGCGGCACGGTTCTGCAGCTGCGACTTCTCGTTCTGCATGGACACGACGGTGCCCGTGGGGATGTGGGTCAGCCGCACGGCGGAGTCCGTGGTGTTCACGGACTGGCCGCCCGGGCCGGAGGAACGGAAGACGTCGACGCGGATCTCGTTGTCCGGGATGTCGATGGAGTCCGTCTGCTCGATCAGCGGAATGACTTCGACGGCGGCGAAGGACGTCTGTCGGCGGCCCTGGTTGTCGAAGGGGCTGATGCGGACCAGCCGGTGGGTGCCGGCCTCCACGCTGAGCGTGCCGAAGGCGTAGGGCGCCTTCACCTCGAAGGTGGCCGACTTGAGCCCGGCTTCCTCTGCATAGGAGGTGTCCATGATGGTGGTCGGGTAGCCGTGGCGTTCGGCCCAGCGCAGGTACATCCGCATCAGCATCTCGGCGAAGTCCGCGGCGTCCACGCCGCCGGCGCCGGCGCGGATGGTGACCACGGCCTCCCGTTCGTCGAACTCGCCGGACAGGAGCGTCACGACCTCGAGGTCCTTCAGCGCCTTGCGGATCGATTCCAGCTCGGCGGCGGCCTCCCCCATGGAGTCGGCGTCGTCCTCGTCCTGGCCCAGCTCCACCAGGACTTCAAGGTCGTCGATCCGGGCGGCGAGCTTGTTCAGGCGCTCCAGCTCCGACTGCTTGTGCGAGAGCTTGGAGGTGATGACCTGCGCCGCGGCGGGGTCGTCCCACAGATTGGGTTCGCCGGCCCGTTCGCTGAGCTCGGCGATGTCCTCCTTCAGCGCCTCAACGTTCGAAACGTTCTCGATGGAGGCGTAGGTGGCGCGCAGGGCGCGGATTTCTGCGGGAAAATCAATGTTTGCCATGGTTTTTTAAGCCTACGCTATCCGCGCGGGCCGCCCGGACTGGCTGCGGGGACTGGCCGCTGGGGGCCGGACGGGGGCCGGCCGGCTGCGGTCCCCGTGGTCAGCGCGTCAGCCGCGAACGCGCCGTCGAACTCGCCTCGATCCTGATGCCGTCGGGGACCAGGAAGTTGACCACGGGCGGGTGGACGGCCGCACTGAGCACCACGACGGCGGTGGACCCGTCCGGGCTGCCTGTTCCCGGCCCGACGCTGAGGCCGCTGAACCGGGCCGACGCGCCGCTGCGGTCCAGGAAGTCGGCGGCGGCGCTCTGCACACGTGCGCCGGTCAGGATGGCGGTGGGGCTGCCGCCACCGGTCTCCAGCTGGCCGAGGGTGAAGCTGTCCGCGGCAGCCACCGAGGCGCCGTCGGCCAGCGACAGCAGCTTCTTGTGCTCGATGTAGACGCTGGAGGCGGCGGTGACCACCGTGGCCAGCAGGAGCGCGAGCAGCACAAAGCCAATGATCATCACCATCAGTTGCCCGTCGTCGCGGCCATCATCCGTGGCGGTCGGCCGCCGGATGGCCGTCATCGGAAGCGGCCCACGAGCTGCGTGGCGGAGGCGGTGAGCTGGCCCGCGTTCAGGCCAAGGGTCTCGTTGAACGGGACGAAGGGCAACGGTACGGTGAGGCGCACGGTCACGGTGACGGCGGACCCTGGGGCCATGCAGTCCGCGGGCGCACAGCTGGTCTCGATCCGGGCGTTGGCGGCGTCGTGCCCGTGGTCGGCGAGCGCCAGCAGAACGGCCTGCTCCGCGGCGGCCTGCCCGCCTGCGGCGTCGGCCTGGGCCACAAAGACTTTGGCGGCCTGGTCGGCGGCGCCGACCACCGCGAAGGAACCGCCCTGGAGCTGGCCCATCGTGATGATGAAGTAGACCAGCGGCACCATCAGCAGCAGTGACAGGAACGTGAACTCGACGACGGCGCTGCCCCGTTCGGCGCCGCCCTGCCCGTCAGGGCTGGATGGCTGCATGCCCCTTCACCTCCAGGACCGCACGGGGACCGATCAGCCCGATCACGGGCAGCGGCGCGCGGACCGTGACCTCCAGGGACCGGATCCCCTGGTACGTGGTTTCGCCGGTAGTCACGTCCGTCGCGAAGTCCGGGTTGAGTGCCACCCCGATCAGCTGTTCGGTCCGTTCCCTGGCATCGCCGGCGCCCCGGTCCGCGAGGGTGCCGTACCGGGCACCCGAGGCCGCGGCGTCGACGAGCGTGTTCCGGACATGGAGGACCAGCGTGAGCTGGACTATGGAAAGGAAGAACAGGGTCAGCAGTCCGCCGACGAGCACGAAGTCCACCACGGCCGAACCCCGCTCGCCCGGTCTGCCCGGGCCGGCGCCGGGCAGGCTCATCCGCTACTGCCCCACCTTGTCCATGGCCTGGTTGAACAGTCCTTCCAGTGCCGGGCCGGCGAGCGCGAGGAGCGCGGCGACGAGGACGGCCGACATCAGGGTGATCATGACCCACCCGGGCACATCGCCCCTTTCGCGGTGGTCCCCGGGGTGGGGCTGCCGCCCGTTGGGCGGGTGCGGTCCGGTAAGTCCGGACCCCAGACTGATGGTGCACAGCACCAGCTCCATGCGGTTCAGGATGTGTTTCACTGGTCTCCCCTTTTGGTCGGTGGTTTGGGAACTGCCTGCTGCTTCCGTGCTGTGTACCTCTACAAGCCCATGCTGATGGCGGCCAGGCCGGGAAAAACCGCGAACACGACCGTCAGTGGCAGGACGCCGAAAACGACCGGCACCATCATGGCGATTTCCTTCTTCCCGGCTGACTCCATCAGTTCGCGCTTCGCGGTGTCCCGGACGTCCTGGGCCTGCGCCCTCAGCACGTCGGCGAGGGGCGTTCCCCTTTCCACCGCCACGGTCAGCCCGTCCACGAAGCGGAGCAGCGGACCCAGTTCCGTCCGGGACGAGAATTCCTGCAGGGCGTCAACGAGGGGCTTGCCCGCCCTGGTCTCTGCCAGGACACGGGAGAACTCCTTGGACAGCTCTCCCCGGGCGCTGCGGCACACCCTGTCCAGCGCGCCCGTGGCACTCTCGCCGGCGCTGACGGCGAGCGCCATGAGCTCGGCAATGCTGGGGAACTCGGCCATCATGCGGGCCTCCCGCTTGCGGATCTGCGCCCCGAGAAGATAGTCCCGCAGCATAAAACCGCCCATTGCGCAGCCAATCACCAGCACCACGGCCATGAGGGGGCTGAACCGCCCGGCTGCCCCGAAGAGCACCACCACGCCGACGGCCGCGACGAAGCCGCCGGCGCCCCAGAGGAGCTGTTCGGCCCGGAAGTCGACCGGCGACTTGGCGCTCCCGGCCCTGGCCAGCCGGCGGGTTAAGGCCTGGGAACCTGGATTCAGCCTTCCCAGCCATGCCACGGCGTCGCCTATGACCGGACGCAGGATCCGTTCCAGGGGCCCGAACGGGGTGATGTTTCCAGGGACGGTGAGCAGGAGCCGGGATTCGATGCTGTGGGACTTCAACTGCGGGGCGATGCGGTCAGCGAACGTGGTGGGGCGCATAAACGGGAGCCTGACCACCAGCAGCCACAGTCCGCAGCCCAGGATGGCCCCGCAGGCGGCCGAGGCCGCCACCAGGCCGGTCACCGGAGCACCCTTTCGTCCGCCGGGAGCGCTCCGATGCGCAGCATCACGGCGTAGGACAAAAGGGAGACCGCCAGCCCGCCCAGCAGGACAGCGGCCCCGACGGGCGTGTTGTACGCCGCAACAGCCTCGGGCCTGCTGGCCAGCAGCATGAGGACCACCCAGGGCGCCGCCACCGCAAGCCGCGCGGCGTTGACGGTCCAGGACTGGCGGGCTTCCAGTTCGCTCCTGGTGCGGGCGCTTTCCCGCAGGAATTCCGCGAGGGTGCCGAGCAGCCGGCCAAGGTCCGAGCCGCCCACCTCGCGGGTCAAACGCAGCGCTTCGACGATCCGGTCCGCCACGGGGTCCGCCAGCCGGTCTTTCAGCCGGGTCAGGGACGGATCGAACTGCCCTCCGGAGCGGTAGTCGGAGCCGAAGTCGCGGAACACGTGCCGGAGTTCCTCGGGGCCCTTGTCGCCCAGCTGGATCAGCGCTTCCGGCAGTGACAGACCGGCCCGGATCGCTGACCGGAGGTGGTCGACGACGTCGGGCCACAGCTGGCGCAGAACGGCGGCGCGTTTCCGTGCCCGCCACTTGACGATGGCCATGGGCAGCCAGGCCCCAAACAGGCCAAAACAGACCGCGATCGGCCATGATCTGGTGACGGCCAGGAAGGCGAGTACGGTGAAGGCCCCGACGCCCAGGCAGCTCGCCAGCAGGCCGGCGCCGCTGACCTTCTCGATTCCCGCGGTCCGCAGCAGGTCCTCCAGCCGGCTGGTTCTGGGCGTGCGGCTGGCGGGTGCGGGTTGTTCCCAGGCGGACCACCAGATCAGCAGGAGTCCGGCTCCCGCCACCATGCCGAGGATCGCCGCCATCAGCGCGGCTCCAGCAGGGCCGCAACGTCGTAGCCCGAGCGGGAGAACTTCTCGGCGGAGGGCATTGAGTTGGCCCTGGGCCGCAACTGGCCGTCCGCCAGGGCGAAGACCATGGAGGACTCGATGATGCCGTTCTCGACTCTCCGGCCCAACGACAGGATCTCTGTCACCTCCCGGCGTCCCCCGGCTTGGCGGGCACAGTGGACCACAAGGTCGATGCAGGATGCGACCGTCGGAACCACGAACGCGCTGGAGATGTTCTCGCCGGCCAGCAACGGCAGGGTACAGATCTTGGTAACGGCGTCGTGGGCCGAATTCGCATGGACCGTGCACATCCCGGGAAGCCCGGAATTCAGGGCGATCAGCATGTCCAGGCTCTCAGCCTCCCGGACCTCGCCCACCACCAGCCGGTCGGGCCGCATGCGCAGCGCCTCCTTGACCAGCCGGCGCATGGGGATTTCGCCTTCGCCTTCAAGGTTGGGCTGCCGGCACTGGAGCCCCACAACGTCCCGCAACGGAAACTGCAGTTCGAAGATCTCCTCCACGGTGATAACCCGCTCGCGCGTTCCTATGCCTGCGGCCAGGCAATTCAGCATGGTGGTTTTGCCCGCCTGGGTGGCGCCGGAGACCAGGATGTTCAGGCCGCTGGCAACGGCAGCGCCGAGGAACCGGGCCGCCTGCGGTGTCAGCGTACCCAGCTCCACCAGGTGTTCAAGCCGGCTGGCCTTCACCACGAACTTGCGGATGTTGACCGCCCAGTGGCGCCGCGTCACATCCGGGATGACGACGTGCAGGCGGGACCCGTCGGGAAGGGCGGCGTCTACGAAGGGGGACGACATGTCGAGCCGGCGCCCGGAGCTCTTGAGCATCCGTTCCACCAGGTCCCGGACCTGCTGGTCCGTGAGCGAGATCGACGTCAGTTCGGATTCCCCGTTGCGTGCCACAAAAATCTCGTGCGGGGCGTTGAGCCAGATTTCCTCGATGGCAGGATCGTCGAGCAACGGCTGCAGGGCCCCGAACCCGGCAACGGCGTCGAAGACGAACCTCCGCGCGCTCTCCAGCGGTCCGATAGGGGGCAGCGGAGCGAGCAACGCCCGCTCGTCGTAGTCCATCACTGCCGCCTCGACAAGGCGGCGGACCTCGCCGGCCTGCCGCATGGGATCCAGGCCGCGCCGGCGGATCAGCTCGCGGACCTCGTCCTCGACAATGCGTACAGCCTCCACAGTGGCCCCCAATAGAACTGCCGCCCTGTCCCCGGGGCGCTGCAATTGGGTTAAAACTAGGGGCGCCCCGGCCACAGGACAAGGGCAGGGCAAGCCTTATGTGGAAAACTCGACCAGCCGTTCATAACAATTGCCACACCAGTAACAGCAGAAACTCTGGTTCTGTTTAACCGGCGGTGTTAGGGTGAGCGCGACAAAGTCAGACATTCCCAGGTCCAGGCAGCCTCGCCGGCTCTCCAGCGGCCGCGGGATCACTATGGCGCTGCCAATGAGCGGTGTTGTTTCCGGAGCGGCAAATGAAGCGGACCATACTTCCCCCCAACAGTTCCGGCAGCCGGGTCGGAGCAGCCCTGCTGGCTGTCTCCCTCATCGCCGGGCCGGGGCTGGCGTCCCCCGCCACCGCCGCGCCGCCGGCAGTTACAGCGATGCCCGTGACGGCGCCGTCGCCCGTCACTACCCCGGCCCCTACACCAGCGCCCGCCGCCTCCACTGCGCCGGCAACGCCAACCGCCACGCCCACCCAGACCCCTGCCACCACGCAGGCCACGCCCCCGGCTCCGGCCGGCGCCCTGGCACCGGCTGACCGCTCCACGGAGGGCTACCGTGCCGCCATGGCCGCGGCCACCGCTAACGGCGGAGCTGAAATGGGGCAGGGAAGCCGCGCGGAAGGAGTCGCGGCCGTTGGCGGGGAGAGGGCCACCACCGAGGCGCTGACCACGCAGGGCACCTGGATGCCCAGCTACGGCGTCCAGGGACTGGACGTCAGCATCTACCAGGCCGGCATCAACTGGCAGACCGAGTGGAACATGGGCGCCCGGTTCGCCTACATCAAGGCCACCGAAGGCAACTACAACATCAGCTCCACCTTCAGCAGCCAGTACTTAGGCTCCCGGGCCGTCGGCATGATCCGCGGCGCCTACCACTTCGCCAACCCCGCGGCCTCCTCCGGCGCGGACCAGGCCAGGATCTTCGTGCGGAACGGCGGCGGCTGGAGCGCCGACGGGTACACCCTGCCTCCGGTGCTGGACTTTGAGGGGAACCCCTATGCCGGCCAGACCATCAACGGCTATTACCAGGGCAACAGCTGCTACGACATGACCCCTGCCCAGCTGACCTCCTGGGCGCGCGACTTCGGCAACACGATGGTGGCACTGACCGGCCGCCTGCCGGTGATGTACACCACCACGTCGTGGTGGAACTACTGCGTGGGCGGGCCTGCCGGCTTCGGTGACTGGCCGCTGTGGATTGCCCGCTGGCCCAGCTCCCCCAGCGACAGCCCGGGCGCCCTGCCCTCCAGCTGGGCCAACTTCAGCTTCTGGCAGTACAGCGAGTCCGGCCCGTTCGCCAACGGCGGCGACTCCTTCCGCGCGGCTTCCCTGCCCCATTTCAGCTCCGCCGTTAGCGGTGGCCGCGGCCATGGCGGCACGGTAGCCCTCCGTGGAGCGGTCAGCCGGTGCCAGGGCGATTTCGACGGCGACGGCCTCGCCGACCAGATCCAGCGCAGGGCCGACGGCGAACTCTGGTTCTACCCCGGCAACGGCGCCGGGCAATACCAGGCCGGGCGCCGGATCGGTTCCGGCTGGGGCATCTACGACCGCGTCCTCGGCGTGGGCGACTACAACTCCGACGGGAAGAACGACCTCGTCGCCAGGAAGCTGGACGGCTCACTGTGGTTCTATGCCGGCACCGGGCGGGTGTCCGCGACCGACGAGGGGTACCGCCCCGTCGTCAAGATCGGCGAATTCGGCTGGAACGCGTTCGACAGCATCGTGGGCGTCCGGGACTTCGACGGCGACGGCAGAGCCGACCTCGCGGCCCGCACGCCCGACGGCAGCCTTTACCTTTACTCCGGGACCGGCGCCGGCCAGACCGGCACGGCCCGCAAGATCGACTACGGCTGGCAGATCTTCGACCAGCTCATCGCCATCCAGGACTTCGACGGCGACGGCACCAGCGACCTGGCTGGCCGGCGGCCCGACGGCACCCTGTGGCTCTACTCGAACACCGGCCGCGCCGTGCTGGTCAACGGCCGCCTGATCGGGTCAGGGTGGGGAATTTACGGCGACATCGTGGGGACCGGGGACGCCAACGGCGACCGGATGTCGGACTTCGTGGCCGCCGACGCCGCCGGCGCCGTCTACTTCTACGCCGGAACCGCCATGAAGGACCAGGGCTACGAGGCCGCCCGGAAGATCGGCGAATACGGCTGGGGTGCCTTCAACGCGCTCATTCCGGTCCAGGATTTCAACGGCGACGGCAAGGGCGACCTGCTGGCCCGCAAGCCGGATGGAACCCTGTGGTTCTACCCTGGCAACGGGACCGGGGCCTACGGCACCCCGAAGAGGATCGGTGACTACGGCTGGGACGCCTTCGATGCTTTCGCCGGCGTGGGTGACTTCAACGGCGACGGGAAGGGCGACCTTGTCGCCCGGAAACCGGACGGCACGCTGTGGCTGTATCCGGGGACGGGACGGGTGGATGCCGGCAGCAACGGCTACGCCGGTGCCACGAAGATCGGCGTGGCCGGCTGGGAGGTCTTCGACACCATCACCGGGACCGGGGACCTGACCGGCGACGGCAGGAACGACCTCCTGGCCCGGAAGCCCAACGGTTCGCTCTGGCTGTACAAGGGCACCGGAAAAGTCGATGCCGCCAACAGCGGCTACCAGGGCGCCGTCAGGGTCGGCGACTACGGCTGGGAAGTGTTTGACCAGATCTTCGGCGCCGGCGACTTCAACTCCGACGGCAGGAACGACCTGCTGGCCCGCCGGCCCGACGGCACGTTCTGGCTCTACCCCGGCGACGGCACCGGAAAGCCCGGAGCCACCATCCGGATCGGCACCGGATGGAACATCTTCGACACGGTGCTCAACGGCTGGAACCTCAACGGCGACAGCAACCCGGATCTGGTCGCCCGGCGGCCGGACGGGTCCCTGTGGGCTTACTCCGGGACCGGAATGAAGCCCAGTGAGGGCTATCTGGCGCGCACGCTGGGCTTGGTTCTCTGAGCAGGCGGACTCCCGGACTGACTTAGACTACTTAGAGCCATGACTTGAGGCGGGCCGTCAGCAGCACGGACACTGCCCGCCATTCCCTGAGGAGCCCGCACCTTGAAGCACGCCATCATGAGTCCACCGGACCGCAACCCCGGTGCCAGATGGTTCTGGTGGCCGCTGCTCGCCATCTTCGTGATGAGCTCCGGGTGGGCGCTGGCCTCGCCGGTCTCGTCCATCCCGGACGAACCGGCCCATATCGTCAAGGCCGCCGCCGTGGTCCGCGGCGAGCTGGTGGGCGCCCAGACCGGCGACGGCGGCCCCCTCCTGGCCGTCCAGGTCCCCCGGGCCATTGAGCACACCAACCAGATCACCTGCTTCGTGCGGGACATCACAGCCACCCCCAAGTGCTCGCCGCTCATTCCCGGGGACCCCAACGAAATCGTGTCCGCGCTGACCACGGCAGGCCTGTACAACCCGGTCTACTACGCAGCAGTCGGGTGGCCCTCCCTGCTGGTCGGCGGTTTCAAGGCCGTCTACGGCATGCGGCTGGTCAGCGCCCTCCTCACCAGCGTCTTCCTGGCGCTGGCGTTTTCCGCGCTGTCCCGCCTGCCCCGGAACAAGTGGGCCACCCTCGGCCTTGCTGCCGCCGTCACGCCGATGACCCTGTTCCTGAGCGGCTCCGTCAACCCGAACAGCCTGGAATTCGGAACAACCGCTGCCATCGCCGCCAACCTCACGCTCCTCCTGAAGGGCTCGCTCAAGGGCCGGGCCCTGATCGTGCCGGTGGCCGCAACAACGGTCGCGGCCGCCCTGCTGGCCAACACCAAGGCACTCTCGCTGCTCTGGATGCTGGTGGTCGTGGTGGCGGTCCTCCTGCTGGGGACGGCGGCCGAGATCAAGTCACTCCTTCGCCGCCCGTCCGTCTGGGCCGGCTCCGCAGTGATCGGCCTGTCCTGCGTGTATGCCCTCTGGTGGGTGGCCAGCCACAACAGTCTTGCGAGCAAACCGTTCGACGGCGCCGGGCTGGGCTTTGATGCCGGGGCCGAAATCATGATCGACAGGACCTTCCTCTTTATGCAGGGGTACATCGGGCAGTTCGGCTGGCTTGAACTGGATGCGCCCACCGGGGTGATGGCACTGTGGACGGCGGTCTTCTTCGCCGCCGTGCTCGCGGGAATCATCTACGGCCGGGGCCGCTACCGCGTGGCCACCATCTTCGTCTCCGCGGCACTGCTCCTGCTCCCGGTTCTGCTCCAGGCCGTGATCATCACCGACCAGGGCATGGTGTGGCAGGGCCGCTACATCCTGGCGATCTTCGTTCCCTGCCTCATGATCGCGGGAATGGCGCTGGACAACTCGAATCCCCGGCCGTGGCCAGCCCCCGCCGTGCCCGCCCTCAACACGCTCATCGTGCTGCTGGCGTTGAGCCACGTCGTGACCTTCGTCTGGGTCCTGCGCCGCTACGTCACCGGCCTGTCGATGGAGATCCGGTGGATCGAGATGCTGCAGAACCCGCAGTGGCAGCCGCCCCTGGGGACGCTGACCGCAGTGGCCGTTTTTGCGGCCGGCACCATTCTCGGCGCCGTCCTGCTGCTGCGCCACGTCCGTGCCAACGCGGTGGCCCCAGCCCCCCGGACTCCGGCCTCCGGAACCCCGGAGACAGGAGCCCCGGCGACAGGGACCATGGCCGTCCCGGCCCGGACGGCACCCGCCCCGGCCACGGGCCCGGCCCGTTCCGCCGACCCCACCCCCGCCACCACCGATGACCGGAAACGCCTCGCGCCGGTCCAGATGGGCAAGCCATGACCCGGACAACACCCTCGGATAAAGACGCCCTGGGCAACCCGGCCACCCCTCAGGAGGCCGTTCAAAAGAACAACCCTGACACACCGGCCCCGGAGAAGAAGCCGGCGGACAAGCGCCGCGGGCTGATCGGCAGGTTCTTTGGCCACAGCGCCGTCCGCTACCTGATTGTGGGCGGACTCTCGTTCGCCGTCGACTTCGGCCTCCTGGTGCTCCTGCGCGAGGTATTCCACTGGGACGTGGGCGTGGCCAGCGCCACCGCCTTCCTCGCCAGCCTGGTGTTCAATTTCCTGGTCCAGCGGAAGTTCTCGTTCGAATCGGCGCACCGGACCCACGTGAGCATGATCCGCTACGGCATCCTGGTAGTCGCCAACACCCTGGCCACCGTGCTGATTGTGCAGCTGCTGACGCCCACCATCATCGGGTACATGGGCGGCAAGATCGTTTCGACAGCCGCCATGACGGTGTGGAACTTCTTCCTCTACCAGCACTGGGTGTTCGGCAAGAAGGCCACCCACCACGGCCCGCACCAGCACAAGCACGCCCGCATGGAAGAGACCGGCCGCGCCGGGAAACAGGCGACGGACGCCGACTAGGAAAACCAACACAGCGAGGCCCGGACTGGAATCCAGTCCGGGCCTCTCTGTGTGTGGTGCAGTGCGCGCCGCGCTAGACGGAACTGCGCAGGTATTCCTTGAGCCGCTGTGAGGCGTCGGCCGGGGTGAACCCCGTTGCTTTGATCTTGTCCAGCTCCAGGACGCTGTTGAGCGGCCGCGGCGCGGCCTGCTTGCCCCGGAAGTACTCCTCGGTGGAGACGCCCGTGACATCCCCGCGGGACGCGCCCACCAGTTGAAAGACCTCGGCGGCGACGTCGGCCCAGGACTGGGGCTCGCCGTCGTTGGTCACATTGTAGGTGCCGAACGGCGCCTTGGCCTGCAGGAGGTGCTTGATGCCGGCCGCGAGGTCCCCGGCGAACGTCAGGCGGCCCACCTGGTCGTCCACGACGGCCGGGGCGATGCCCCTTGCAGCGAGGGACGCCATGGTGCGGACGAAGTTTCCGCCGTCGCCGATGACCCAGCTGGTGCGGACAATGTAGTGGCGGGGCACCACGCTGACGGCGGCGTCCCCGGCGGCCTTCGTCTGGCCGTACACGCCCAGCGGGGCCGGCTGCTCGTCCTCGCTGTGGCTCTTCAGGGAACCGTCAAAGACGTAATCGCTGGAGACGTGCACCAGCACCAGCCCGTAGGTTGCCGCGACCTTCGAAAGCGCCGCGACGGCGGTGACGTTGAGGGCCCAGGCGGCCCGGCGCCCCTCCTCGGTCTCTGCTTCGTCCACCGCGGTGTAGGCGGCGGCGTTGATGATGGTGGAGTACCGGCGCCAGTTCCGCTTCTCGAAAGAGGCGGGATCAGCGACGTCGAAATCGCTGCGTTCGGCGAACTCCACGCTGGTGTCCCCCGCGTAGGCGTCGCGGAGCGCCCTGCCCAGCTGTCCCCCGGCGCCGAGAACCAGCGTGCGCCGCGGCGGCATGGGGACCACGTCCGCCAGCCTGGGGTGTGCCTTGTCCTTGTCGGAGAGTTCGGCTTCCTCCAGCGGAATGGGCCAGGGGATGTTGACGGTCTCGTCCGCGAGGTTGAGGAAGGTGTATTCCGCGTCGGCGGACCAGTGGTCGTTGACCAGGTACACATAGGAGGTGTTGTCGTCCAGGGTCTGGTAGGAGTTCGCGACCCCGCGCGGGATGAAGATCGCCTTGCCGGGATCCAGTTCGGCGGTGAAGACCGTGCCGAACGTGGGTCCTTCGCGCAGGTCCACCCACGCGCCGAAGATCCGCCCGCTGGCAACGGAGACGAACTTGTCCCAGGGTTCGGCGTGGATGCCCCGGGTGGTGCCGGCCTTGTCGTTGAACGAGATGTTGTTCTGGACCGGCCCGAAATCGGGCAGGCCGGCGGCCAGCATCCGTTCGCGCTGCCAGTTCTCCTTGAACCAGCCGCGGTTGTCCCCGTGGACCGGAAGGTCGAACAGGAGGACCCCCGGGATAGGCGTCTCCGTCACGGAGAGCGTCTTCGAAAACTCCATCCCTACTGGCCCTGCTCCTTGTACTTGGCTTCCGTGGCGGCCTTCTGCGGGCGCCACCAGTCCTCGTTGTCCCGGTACCAGGCAATCGTGTCCTCGATGCCGGCGTCGAAGTTCGAGAACTGCGGCGCCCAGCCCAGCTCGGTCCGCAGCTTGGTCGAATCGATCGCGTAGCGCAGGTCGTGGCCGGGTCGGTCCACCACGTGGTCGTAGGCGTCCCGGGGCTGGCCCATGTGCTCCAGGATGAGCTCAACGACCTCTTTGTTGTTCTTTTCGCCGTCGGCACCGATCAGGTACGTCTCGCCGATCAGGCCCTTGTCGATGATCGCGAGGACGGCCGAGGAGTGGTCGTTGGCGTGGATCCAGTCGCGGACGTTCTCGCCCTTGCCGTAGAGCTTGGGGCGGATCCCGTCGATCACGTTGGTGATCTGGCGCGGGATGAACTTCTCCACGTGCTGGTACGGGCCGTAGTTGTTCGAGCAGTTGCTGATGGTCGCCTGCAGCCCGAAGGACCGCACCCACGCGCGCACCAGCAGGTCCGAGCCGGCCTTTGTGGAGGAGTACGGGCTGGACGGGTTGTACGGGGTGTTCTCGGTGAACCGCTCCGGATCATCGAGTTCCAGATCCCCGTAGACCTCGTCGGTGGAGATGTGGTGGAACCGCTTGTTGTGCTTACGTGCGGCCTCGATCAGGGTGTACGTGCCGATGATGTTGGTGTCCAGGAACGGACGCGGATCGTGCAGCGAGTTGTCGTTGTGCGATTCAGCAGCGTAATGCACCACAACATCGTGGGCGGCCACCAGCTCGTCCACCAGCGGCTGGTCGCAGATATCGCCCTGCACGAACCGGAAACGGTCGGCCGGAAGATGCTTCAGGGATTCCAGGTTGCCCGCGTACGTGAGCTTGTCAAGGACGGTCACGAAGCTGTCCGTGGAGGACATGACATAGTGGACAAAATTGGAGCCAATGAAGCCGGCACCGCCGGTTACGAGTAGTCGCTGCATAGTTTCAAAGGTTACCGGATTTGGCCGATGCACGAGTTAACAGGAAAGATGGCCCGTATGCGCGGAATCATTTTGGCCGGCGGTACCGGCTCCAGGCTCCATCCGATTACCCTCGGCGTCAGCAAGCAGCTGGTGCCGGTATTCGACAAGCCGATGATCTACTACCCGCTCTCCACGCTCATCCTGGCCGGCATCCGGGACATCCTGATCATCACCACCCCGCACGACGCCGAGCAGTTCCAGCGCCTGCTGGGCGACGGCTCGCAGTTCGGTGTCAGCCTCACCTACCTCCAGCAGCCCTCCCCCGACGGCCTGGCCCAGGCCTTCGTGCTCGGCGCGGAGCACATCGGCAACGAGCCCGTGGCACTGGTCCTGGGCGACAACATCTTCTACGGCCCGGGGATGGGCACGCAGCTGCGCCGGTTCGAGAACATCGACGGCGGCGCCGTCTTCGGCTACTGGGTGTCCGACCCCAAGTCCTACGGTGTGGTCGAATTCGACGCCGAAGGCAAGGCCATCTCCCTCGAGGAGAAGCCGGCCAAGCCCAAGAGCCACTACGCCGTGCCGGGCCTCTACTTCTACGACAACGACGTCGTTGAGATCGCCCGGGACCTCAAGCCCTCCGCCCGGGGCGAGCTGGAGATCACCGACGTCAACCGGACCTACCTCGAGCGCGGAAAGCTCCACGTGGAGATCCTGCCCCGCGGCACCGCCTGGCTCGACACCGGAACCTTCAACGACCTCAACGACGCGTCCAACTTTGTCCGGACCACGGAGAACCGCCAAGGCCTGAAGATCGGCGCCCCCGAGGAAATCGCCTGGCGGCTGGGGTTCCTCACCGACGACGAGCTGCGGGAACGTGCCGAACCGCTGGTTAAGAGCGGGTACGGAACCTACCTGCTTGGGCTGCTGGAAAACGGTCGTTGATCCAGGCCCCGGCAACCCGCCGGCAGGACCCGGACAGCCCGGAGCGCGCACGCACGGCTGACCGTGTACAGCGTTCCGGCCAGCGCAAGGTGTTCTGGTGGGCGTTCCTGGTGCTGATGGGCCTGTCCAGCGCCTGGGCCGTAGCCACCCCCCTGATGGGTGTCCCCGACGAACCCGCCCACGTCATCAAGGCTGCCGCGGTGGTCCGCGGCGAGCTGACCGGCCGGGAAATGCCCGGCGGCGGCGCGTTCCAGCTGGTCACCGTGCCGGCCGGCATCGGCTACTACGACACGTTCGGCTGTTTTGCCCAGAAGAGGGACACCCCGCCGTCGTGCGTGCCTCCCTTCAGCGGCGACCACAGCACGCTGGTGGACGCCCGGACGTCGGCCGGCAACTACAACCCCCTCTATTACGCCGTGGTAGGCCTGCCGTCCCTCGCCAGCCACGGTGCCCCCGCCGTGTACGGGATGCGCCTGGTGAGCGCGCTCTTCAGCTGCCTCTTCCTGGCCTCCGCGTTCTCGGCACTATCCGGGCTGCGCCGGCGGAAGTGGGCCATGGCCGCCACCGCCGTGGCGATGACGCCCATGGTCTTGTTCCTCAACGGTGCCGTGAACCCGAACTCCCTGGAGTACGCCACGTCCGCGGCGCTGCTGGCCAACCTGGTGCTGCTGCTGGAACGCTCGGCGGACCGCACCGCCTACCCGCGCTACGTGCCGGTGATCACCGCGGCGGCCTGCGTGCTGGCCAACACCAAGGGCCTGTCCCTGCTCTGGCTGGCGCTTATGGCCGCCACCGCCTGCATCCTGGGCACGTGGCCGCAGATCAAGGCGTTGAGCCGCAACGCGTGGGTGTGGGCCGGTACGGCCGCCATTGGATTGTCCTGCGCCTTCGCCCTGTATTGGATCACCCGGCATGACAGCCTGTCCAGCAACCCCTTCGAGGCGGCAGGTTCCTCCCCCCTGACCGGGGCCGAGATCATGCTGGACCGGACCTTTGACTACGCCACCGGCTACGTCGGACAGTTCGGCTGGCTGGAAGTCCCGGCACCGATGGGCGCGTTTGTGCTGTGGCTGGGGCTCGGCACTGCTTTGGTGATGGCCGCCGTCGTGCTGGCCAGGGGACGCGGCCGGACCGCGGCCGCCTTCCTGCTCGCCGCCCTGCTGCTGCTGCCGCCGCTGCTCCAGGCGCAGGCGGTGGGAACGATCGGGATCGTCTGGCAGGGCCGGTACATCCTGGCTGTCTTTGTCCCGCTGCTGATGGTGTGCGGCCTGGCACTGGACCGCATGGATGCCCGTGGCTTCTCGCCCCAGGCCGCGGCACTCCTGAACGCCACCGCCGTCCTTCTTACCGTGTTCCATTTCTGGACCTTTATGCAGACGCTGCGGCGGTACGTGACCGGCTGGGCGGTGGACCGCCGCTGGATCGACATGGTCACGGAGCCGTCCTGGCAGCCGCCCGGCGGCACCCTGCTGAGCGTTGCCGCCTTCGCGGCATTCCTTGCCCTGGCCCTGTGGCTGGTCCGCGGCGCCATCCGCGCCGAACGCCGCGGCACAGAGCCCGCGCCGGCGCCCTCCCCCACAGCCTGAGCGGACGCCCTAGCGGCGCGGCGCCCGCCCGTCCCTGCGTTCTCCCCCTGCGGAGGCGTACGCGCCCTTCGCTGCCCCGGCCTAGCGGACCGTGTAGATGTAGGCCGGCTTGCCCTCCCACTGGAGTTCCGAGACCAGGGCCAGGCACGCGGCCTGCAGCGGCTGTGAGGAGACAATCCGGTCCAGGTTCTGCCAGGCACCCTTGAGCACGCAGGGGTCAATCGTCACGCCGACGGCGTCGAAGTCGTTCGTCTGGTAGGTGGTGGGCTGCCCCGGGGCCCACGAGAAGAAGATGTAGCCTCCTCCGCGGTTCCATTTGTTGGCATACGCGGATTCTGGATCAAGTTTCTGCCACGCCGCCGCGTCCGGGCCGGACCGCTGGAGCCCGGACAGGGAGGGCATCCCGTTGGACAGCAGCAGGGTGTTCAGCTCCGGTGAGTCCGCCGCCCAGAGCTTGCCGTCGGCCCGCGCCGCGGGCGCCTGGGCCGCCACTGCCTTGGCGGCGTCCGAGGCCCGCAGGTCCCCAAGGCCAACCAGTACCGGGTTGGCCCGCGCCACGGGAAGCGCCGCAAGGACAACGCAGAGAGCCAGCGGCCACAGCCGCTGGGGGTATTTGGTGATGGCTGCCACGGCCACGCCCACAGCCAGAGGGACCAGCAGGATCTGCGCGTCCGGCAGTTCCGGCAGGTCTGCCGCTTTCAGCAGGGACGCCGCGTACCCAGTGACGAGGGCGCACGCCGCGCCGGCCAGCAGCGGAACGCGCCACGAGGCCGGCGGCGACCAGCGGCTCAGCAGGAGGCTGACGAGGATGACCGCGAGCACTCCCACCACCTGCGCCGCCCGCGGGGGCGTGACCAGGTTGAGCAGGGGGAACTTCTGGCTCATGGGGCCAAGGTCCAGGCTGATCCAGACGATCCACAGCGCCGACCAGGAGCCGAACGTCCATTCGGCAATGTTGTCCCGGAAGCCCGGCCGCCACTGCGCGGCCAGCAGGAGCACCAGGATCCAGACAAAGAAGACCGTGAACGACGACGACAGTTCGCTCGCGTTGACGCCCACCGGTTCGAAGTACTGCAGCGGTCCCAGGGCGGGCGCGCCGAAGAGGCGGCCGAAGGGCTGCGGATCCGCTTCCGCCCGGCGCGAGCCCGGGTACACCGTGTTGAACAGGGCCTGCAGGCCCTCGCGGTTCTCGAAGAGCGTGCCGGCGCCGAAGACCACGGCGGTGCCGCCGGTGATGAGGACGGCCTTCAGCCGGGGCGCCCAGCCGCTGCGCTGCAGCAGGATCCACGCCGTCGAGGCGATCAGCACAGGGAGGCCCAGCAGCAGGGACCACGGCGCATAGAAGGTGGGAAGGCCCGCGATCAGGATGCCGCCCACGGCTGCCAGGGCGGCCGGCGCGAAGCGCTGTCCCCGCTCGAAGCGCTGGTAGGCGGCGATCATGAGGGCGCACCCGCCGAGGGTGTAGGCGATCAGCGCCACCGGCTGGAGCGACCACCAGGCGTTCGACGGCGACAGGATGATCAAGATCGCCGCGAACCAGCCATATCGGCGGGAACGCCCGAGCTGATGGAACCAGGTGGGCATGGCAAGCAGCAGGATCAGCGAGGGCAGCCACCAGTGGGCCGCGAACAGCATATGTTCCGGGATCACCGCGGCGGCGCGGAGCAGGGTCGAATCAAAGAAGACGAACTGCTCGAAGAAGCCGTCGGTCGGGAAACGGTGCACCAGATCGGCGCGTGCCGCGAGCGGACTCAGGCTCGGCGCGCCGTGGGTGGCCAGGATGGAGAGGACGATGGCCGAAAAGGCGTGGATCTCATCGGACCTGATGGGCCGGGACTTGCCGAACTGCCAGCCGAGCGGGTCGGCGGGATCCTGCCGGAGGTCGGAAATTCCGATGGACGACGTCGTGATGCCGAACAGCACCAGGACCACAAAGACCAGCACCGTTCCCAGCCGGGCGGCGCGGTCGTTGACACATACCCAGCGCCAGGCGCTCCGCACTGCGTCGCCGGCGGGCGCGGGAAGTCGTGTTTTCAACTAAATTCCTCCAAGCGCTCCACACCATCGCGTGCACGTCCACGGGGACGTGGTGCTGGGAGGCTGATAGTCAGGTCAATCCTTGCGATCAGTCGGCGGGCCGCTGCGGCTGCCAGTCCGCCGTGGCCGACGGCGCCGCAGGCGCAGTCCGGCCGGCGTCACCGGCTGCCGCTGAGAGGGCCTCGACCTTCCGTTCCAGCTCTTCCAGGCGGACGCGTCCGATGGCGGCTTCCTCCGACAAAGTGCGCGCTTCCTCCTCCAGCACGGACACCTCCCAGGACAAGTGCAGGGCAACGCCGGTGAGGAAAATGATGCCCATCGCAAAGAGGAGGTTGGACGGGACCTGCACGCCGATCAGGGTCGTGACCGAGCGGAGCATGCCCGGGATGGCGGTCAGCACCAGGCACGCGATGCCGACAAACAGCCAGAGGAAGGCGTACTTCTCCCGCAGTCCCTTGCCGCGGAGCAGGAACACCACACTGCCCAGGACAAGCAGGGAGAAGATGAGTGCTGCAATGCTTTCCACGGTCAGATGTCGCTTTCGTGAGTTGTGCGGGCTTTGCCGCGGGTCATGGCAAACAGGAGTGCCAGCATTGACCGGACCAGGTAGATCGCCGATTTCGCCGGATTGTGGCTGGGCTGTCCGCCCTGGCGGGGCCGCATCTCCACACCGGTCTGGGAGACCACGCACCCGGAGCGGATCGCCACGACGAGGGAGTCGATGGTGTCGCCCAGGTACTCGGCCGGATAGTGCTTCAGGTACTGCTTGATGGCGCGGACGTTCCCGGCCCGGAATCCGGACGTGACATCCGTCAGTTCGGTCCGCGCGATCCGGGAAATGACGGCGGCCAGCAGCCGCATGGCCCATTTCCGGGGCCCGCTGACGGTGTACTGTCCCTTATCCGCGAACCGGGCCCCGATGGAGATGTCCGAGTGTTCCAGCCCCGCGATGACGGCGGGGATGTCTTTGGGGTCGTGCTGCCCGTCCGCGTCGACCTGGACGACGGCGTCGTAGCCCATCCGGTGCGCGTACTTGAACCCGGCCCGCATCGCACCGCCGACGCCGAGGTTGAACGGCAGCCGCAGGACATGCGCTCCGGCGGCCTCCGCCAGCTCCGGCGTCCCGTCCTCGGAACCGTCGTCGACGACCAGCACGTCGTAGTTCCGTCCCAGGTCAATGACTTCCCGGACGGTGTTACCGATGCATGCCCGCTCGTTCCAGGCCGGCATGATCACCAAAACCTTGGTCGCGGCTGGAAAACGCACCTTGCTCCGAACTTCTGTCATGTTGCTACTTGGTCCCCTCATGTACGTTTTCCGGCCGCCCTGACGGGTTCCGGCGCGTGCGCCACACCACCATCAGGCTCCAGCCCAGCATCCCGGCGACGGCCACGGCCCACACGGGAATGCCGATCCGCCAGCCCGGAGGCTCGAAGTTAATGGTGATGAGCTTGCCCTGGGCGTCCGCGGGAATATCCAGGCCCAGCAGGTACCCGCCGACGGGACGCTCCATCAATTCTGCCCCATCCACCGTATATCCCGGCCACGGCAGCCGGCTCAGGGCGGCGCGCCCGCCTCCCTCCGGAACCTCGTCAACCTTCAGGACGATCCGGGTGTCGTCCCGGGAGACTTCCGTCAGCTTCGTCCCCGGCTGGGTCCAGCTCACGCCGCCGGCCGGGCCGAGAGGCACGTCCCGGCTCCACAGCACGGTGCCGTCGGTTTCCGCGGCGACGTGCCACCCGGCCGGAACGGCAGGGATCTCCAGTTCCTCATCGCGCGAAACGTAGTTGTTGGACGCCATGGCGACCTGTGGCCTGTTGAAGGACTCCTTGAGGATCTGCACATTGTCGATGTTCAGCTCGTCCACGAGCATGAGTCCCGTCTCGGCCCTGCGGTTGAAGAGCCGCTCCGCCAGCTCCGGGCACGTGCCGCCCAGGTACCGCAGGCACAGGAGCTCGTTGAACTTCGAGAACCCCACCAGCTGGTACCGGTTCAGGACGCTGGCGTCGCTGAGGTACCAGGCGTTGGCCATGAGGGTCTGCTCCCAGGTCTCCTTCTCCTGCGGGTAGTCCAGGGCGTCGCCCACCACCAGCACGTCGTTCTCGACGCCCTTGAGCACACCCTTGTAGGTGGAGACGTCCGCGGGCTGGTTGGCGATGGACAGGCCGCTCCGGGCGGAGGTCCGGTGCTGCAGCAGGGTGGTGGCCGTGGTGGCCAGGAGCACGCCGATGGCGATCAGCGACATGGCGCCCAGGCCGAATTTGTTCCAGCGGTGCGACTGCGCCTCGGGGTGGTTCAGCAGCCACCACAGCGCCACCAGCGCCGCCACGACCACGACGGCGGCCGCGAAGATGGTGAAGTAGCGCGACGGGACCTGAGCCCAGCCCAGGTAGGAGCCGAGGGCCACCAGGCCGAGGGCGAAGTACAGCGAGGGCCGTCCGATGTGCGGCCGCCGGGCGCGCGCCAACGCCACGATGACCAGCAGCACAGCGCCGGTGGCCACATACGGCATAAACCGGGCAGGGTACCGCAGCGGACCGATGGTCGTCGGCAGCAGCACGAACGCGGCAGCGGCGGCGAGGAAGAAGAAGAGGTCGCGCAGCTCGGGGCTGAGCTTCTTGAAGCGGCTCCAGCTCACGAACGCGATGGCGGGCAGGAACCATGCGATGTACGCCGCGGGGCTGGTGGCTCCCGTGCCGGACCACCACCAGGACAGGAGCTGCGGGTAGGCGGTGGCGATCGGCGCCATGAGCAGGCTGTTGAAGTCGATGCTCATGTAGTCGTCGTTCCAGATGCCGGTGGTCCCGCGGGTGGTCACGGCGGCGGTCAGCACGCCCGGGAGGAAGACCACCACGGCTACGAGGCCCAGGGACACGCCGGTGACGGCAATGCGGACGGCGGGGTGCCAGGCCTTGCGGATCAGCGTCTCGATGCCGACGGCCAGCAGGATGAAACCGATGGCCACAGTGCCGGCCACATAGCCCACCGTGACGATCAGGTACCCCGTGATGAACGCCCAGAAGGGATTCCTCTTGCCGGCCATCAGCTTCCGCAGCTCGGCCCAGAAGAAGGGGAAGATGGCCCATACCAGCGCACCCGTCACCCAGGAGGGCGCGTCGAAATACATCGTGAAGCCGTTCAGGGGAACGGCGATGCCGGCGATGAAGGCCCACTCCGGGGACAGTGAATAGCTCCGTGCGAGGACAAACGTGCCCATGCCGGCCGCCACCAGCATGGCAACCTTTAGGGCAGTGGTCAGGACCACCGCGTTCGGGCTGATGTAGGCGAGCACGCCGAACAGCATGACCAGCGGGTTCCAGGTGCCCCATTGCCCTTCGGCGATGTAGTTGCCGCTGGACCAGACGGACGGGTTAAGAACCGGAACCCGGCCCTGCAGCAGGTTTTCACCCAGGTGGTACCAGACTCCGTAGGCGCCGTTCTCGGTATCGTCCTGGAAGTAGTAGCGCGTGTAGAAGAGCAGCGGAATGAGGCTCAGCACCAAGACTGATCCTGCGGTCAGCAAGAGCCACTTCCTGTTGCGCGACGAGGACGATAGGGAAGGCTGCAAGTCAGGATCCGTTCAGTTTGGGCATGCGTCCACCGCAGGACGGCGCGCGAG
The DNA here is from genome assembly GCF_052245515.1 of Pseudarthrobacter sp. 1C304. Taxonomy (NCBI): domain Bacteria; kingdom Bacillati; phylum Actinomycetota; class Actinomycetes; order Micrococcales; family Micrococcaceae; genus Pseudarthrobacter; species Pseudarthrobacter sp. 1C304. The sequence continues at coordinate 84,758 of NZ_JBQQCH010000002.1, forward strand.
GGACAGGTTCATATTACCCGAGGTGCTTTCCCGGGCCCGGAACACCCCGCGCGGCAAGGCGCCGGGCCGCTCCGGCGGAGAGCACCTGCGACAACGGCGCGGACAGGAGCCGGTAGAATCTCCTGATATGACACTCGCTCAACCAGAGACCAACTCGACGCCCCACCGCATATCCGTGGTCATCCCCGTTTACCAAGGCGAGAAAACTCTGGTCGGAGTCGTCAACGAACTCCTCCCCTACCGCGAAGTGTCGACCACCAAGGGCGGCCACGATTATGTAGTCTCCGAAGTCCTCCTGGTCTTCGATCACGGTCCGGACAACTCGGCCGCCGTCATCCGCTCCCTTGCCTCGTCGATTGACATTGTCCGGGGTGTCTGGCTGAGCCGGAACTTCGGCCAGCACGCCGCGACCCTTGCCGGCATGGCCTCCGCCGGCGGCGACTGGGTGGTCACCATGGACGAGGACGGCCAGCACGATCCTGCCGCCATCGCGGACCTGCTCGACACGGCCATGGCGGAGAACGCCTCGGTCACCTACGCGATGCCCAGCAACCCCGCCCCGCACGGCTTCCTCCGGAACATGGCATCAAAGAGCGCCAAGCGCACCGTCCGGTTCCTGCTCTCCAGCGACGACGCCACGAGCTACCAGAGCTTCCGGCTGGTCACCGGGGAAGTCGCCCGCTCAGTCGCCGCCTACGCGGGCCACGGCGTCTACCTCGACGTCGCCATGGGCTGGATCGCAGACAAGGTGACCACCTGCCCCGTGATGCTGCGCGAGGAAGGCGACCGGCGCTCCGGCTACCGGCTGCGCTCGCTGCTCTCCCATTTCTGGCGCATGGTGATCTCCAGCGGGACCCGGGGCCTGCGGCTGGTCAGCCTGATCGGCGCCGTCTTCGCCCTGGCCGGAATCGGACTCGCCATCTATTTCGTGATCGCCTACATGACCGGCCACGGCGCCGGGCAGCAGGGCTGGACGTCCACCATGGTGGTCCTGCTCGTCAGCACCGGGGCCATCCTGTTTGCCCTGGGCGTCATTGCGGAATACGTGGGCGTCAACGTCAACATGGCCATGGGGAAGCCCGCGTACCTGATTGTGAGCGACCCGGCCCTGGGCCCGCTCGGCAAGACGGTCCACGCGGCGCCGGCCACGTTGCCCTCCGGCCCGGTGGCCGATGCAGGGTAGGCCCGTATGGGTGATCGGTGCCGGCGGCCTGCTCGGCAAAGCCGTCGTCAGAGAGTTCCAGTCCCGCGGCGAAACCGTCCTGACCAGCAGGATCCCGTGGTCTGAGCCGGACGCCGCACTTGCTGCGTTCCGGGCCGGCGCCGAATGCCTCCGCGACGCGGCAGGTTCCGGGCCCTGGACCATCGCCTGGTGCGCAGGCGCGGGGGTCACCGGCACGTCCCCGGAGGCCTTGGAGGCGGAACTCTCCCTGCTTGCCGAGGCCCTTGGCGTGTTTGAAGAAGTTCTCTGTACCGGCGGCGGGCAGAACGGCGCATTCTTCCTGGCATCCTCCGCCGGCGGGGTTTACGCCGGGTCCAGCGCTCCCCCGTTCACCGAGCACAGCCCGGTGCAGCCCCTGGCCCCGTACGGCTTCGCCAAACTCCGCGCCGAAGCGACCGTGGCCGACTTCGCCCGCCGCGCCGGCGTCCGCGCCTTTATCGGCAGGGTCAGCAACCTCTACGGCCCGGGCCAGAACCTGCGGAAGCCCCAGGGGCTGATCTCGGTTTTCGCCAAGGCCCACCTGACGGGCGCTCCGGTCTCTGTGTACGTGTCCCTGGACACCCTGCGGGACTATCTCTTTGTGGACGACGCAAGCCGGCTGGTCGCGGACGGGCTGGACCGGCTTGTCCTGCCGGACATCCACCCGGGAGAGACCGTGGTGAAGATTCTTGCCTCCCAGCGGGCCGACACGATCGGCAACCTGATCGGCGCCTGCCGGGCGATCTTCAAGCGCCGGCCGCTGATTGTGCTGGGTGCCTCCCCGTTCGCCAAGGCCCAGGCCCACGACCTCCGCCTGAAATCGGTCGTATGGCCGGAGCTTGACGCGCACCCCGTCACCCCCCTCGCGGTGGGGATCAACAACACGGTCCAGGAGGTCCAGCGGCTGGCCCTTTCGGGTCAGCTCTGAAGCGGTCCCGCCGGCTTCCGCCCCGCCCGTCCGGGCAGGTGCATTGTGACGGCGCCGCCGCGCTTCGGTAGTCTAGGGTGTGTGTTTGCCGGTAACCGGCCCCAGATTTCAGAGAACAGGCGGGATCCATGAAGCAGCCAGAACCGACCGAGGAGGCTGTCAAAGGTATCCACAACGGCCCCCCGGGTCCTCTCCTGAAGCTGATCAAGGACGAGCGGGTCGCGTTCGTTCTGGTCGGCGGCGCCAACACCGCCTTCAGCACGGGACTTTTCATCGCCGTTGCCTGGATCTACCCCGGCCTGCCGTCGCCGGTGGTGCTGAGCATTGCGTTCGTTATCTCGCTGATCTCAGTGTTCTTCGTCTACCGGAAACTGGTCTTTCGGGTCAAAGGCCACTTCTGGCTTGACCTGGGCAGGTTCACGCTGGTCAATCTGACCATGTTCTTCACGAACATGGCGCTGCTGCTGGTGGCCCACGAGGTCCTCGGGTACCCCCAGATCCCGTCCCAGATCGCCATCACGTGCGTGACCGTCATCATCAACTACTTCGGCCACAAGTACTTCTCCTTCCGCCGCAGCCCTGAACAAGCGTCCCCCAAGAAAGCCACCGAGGAAAGCACCCCATGAGTCCCAAAGTCTCAATCGTCATTCCGGCCTACAACAACGTCCAGTACATCGAAGAGACCCTCCAGTCCGTGCTGAACCAGACGTTCGAGGACTACGAGGTGGTGATCGCGGACCACTCCTCAATCGACGGCACGGCAGAGGCGATCGCCCGTTTCGCGGACAACCCCAAGCTCCGGGTGCTGACGCCCACGCCCACGGGCGGCGGCGCGCAGGCCAACTGGAACCGGGTCAGCCAGGCGGCCACCGGCGAATACCTCAAGCTGGTCTGCGGCGACGACCTCATTGCGCCGGACGCGCTGGAACTGCAGGTCAAGGCACTGGAAGAAAACCCGGGCGCCGTCATGGTCTCCTCCCAGCGCGATCTGGTCGACGCGGACGGCCGGCTCTTCCTCAAGGCCCGCGGGCTGCAGGGCGTCAGCGGACGCGTCACCGGCCGCCAGGCCATCCGGGCCACCGTCCGCGCCGGGTCCAACATCTTCGGCGAGCCCGCCTGTTCGCTGTTCAAGCGTGAACTGCTCGCCCAGGACGGGTGGTGGGACAACTCCCATCCCTACCTCATCGACGAAGCAACCCTGGTGCGCATCTGCCGACACGGCGACTTCGTGGCGCTGCGGAAAACGCTGGCGTCCTTCCGGATCAGCGCCAGCCAGTGGAGCGTCCGGCTGGCCCGCCAGCAGTCCGACCAGGCCATTGCGTTCCACAAGCAGCTCCGGGCGGACGATCCCACGCTCCTGAGCCGGCTCGATCTGGCAGTCGGCAACGCCAAAGCCATCGCCATGTCCTACGCCCGCCGGCTGGCATACGTCCGGCTGAACCGGCGCATGGGCCACCAGCACGCTGTGAAGAGCACCGTCTAGCATCCGGCGCCGGCACCCTGCCGGCCGGCCCTCCGGCCGCCAGCCACAACAGCCCCGGGGCGTATCACCATGTGATACGCCCCGGGGCTGTTTTGCGCTGTCGCCTGGAGCCGCTGTCGCCTGGAGTGTTGCCTAGACTGTTGCGGCGACTTCCGGTGCCGGCTGCGGGCTGCCCGGCCGCCTCCGCCGGTGCAGGAGCAGTTCCGCGAGGCTCCATGCCACGGTCACCCCTGCCGCCAGCGTGATGCTGCCTACGACGGCGGGCCATCCGGGCGGCGCGAACCGGACAGTGACCGTCGTCCCGGCAGATCCCGCCGGGATTTCGATCTGGAGGAGGTAGCCACGCAGCGGGGCCACGACGGTGGCCCCGTCGGCGTCGTACCCCGGCCACGCCAGCCGGCTGAACACCGCCTGCGCCGGTGCATCGCCGGTCCGGTCCACGCGGAGCACCACCTCTTGGCTGCTCTCCGAGACCACCGACACATCTGTCCCCTCCGAGGTCCAGACCACGTGGCCCGTGTTCAGCAGCGGCTGGTCCCTGACCCAGACCACCGAGTCGGCGGACCTGCCGGCTTCGTGCCAGCCGCCGGGCGGGGGGCCGTTGAAGGCCGTGGCGGACTGCGGGTCCGCCGGGTCGCGCAGGATCTGCACCGTGTCGATCGACAGCAGGTCTGCCAGGATCCTGCCGGTGGCGGGGTCGGTCTCGAAGAGTTTTCCGGCCGCCGCGGGACAGGTCCAGCCATGGCTTGAGATGCACAGGTCTTCAGCGTATTTCGCGAACATGATCGGCGTGTACAGGTTCTGGACTTCAGCGGAGTTCAGGTACCAGGCATTCGATGCGAGGGTTTCGTTCCAGATCTCCGGGCCCAGCGTGGTGGGATCGCCGACGATGAAGGTCCCGCCCTGTGCCTCCGGCAGCTGGCTCGAGTAACCTCCGGGGCTGTCAGGCATCCTGTAGTCGGGCAGCGGCGAGGACTTGAAGGCCACATGCTGTCCTGCGGCGATCACCATGCTCACGAGCAGCACCCCGCCGGCCAGGGCGGCCGGGCTCCGGAAGCGGGAGTGCAGCCGGTGGGAATAGAGCACCATAAGAAGTGCGACAATGCCGCCGAGCGCGAGGAAACCAAAGAGCGCCGCCACCCGGAAGGACGGATACTGGCTCCAGGCAAGGTACAGCCCGGAGAGCACAATGGCGGCGGTGGCAGCGATCCGTCCCCGGCTGAGCGCGGGGACCCGGAAGCGCGACACCATCACCGCGAGCACCAGCAGGACGGTCAGGGAGACGTAGGGCATGATGCGGATGGGAAAGCGAAGGGGCCCCAGGTCGCTGGGTGCGAGGGTCAACGCCAGCGACAGCGCCCCCACGACCCACAGCGCCGTCATGTCCCGGCCGGCCGCCCGTACCCGGGCGTAGTCCACCACGGCGAGGACCGGGAGGAACCAGGCCACGTACAGGAGGGGCACCGTGGCGAAACCGCCCCACCATCCGGTGACCTGCGGCAGGCTGCCGGGCACCCAGGCGGTGTACATTCCGGTCAGGTCGGGCGTCAGGAAGCCGCTGTTCGCGATGCCCCCGGACCGCGCGGTCACCGGTGCCGTCAGGACGCCGGGGAGGTACACCGCCGTCGCGATGAGGCCGCAGACCAAGCCGGCGAAGAGCAGCCGGAGGGCAGCCCGCCGTCGGCCGTTCAGCCAGGCCTCCAGCAGCAGTCCCAGGAAGACGATGACCAGCATCAGCGTCCCGTGCACGTAGCCGATGGTGATCAGCACGTAGGCGGGGGCCAGAGCGGGGAACGGGTTGCGCTCCTGGAACGCCATCCTGCGCAGCCCCCACCAGGTGAGGGGCAGGAGGCTGAAGACCATAAGCCCGGTGACCCAGGATGCGGCGTCGATGTACACAGTGAATCCGGTCAGGGTCACTGCGACGCCGGCGATGGCGGACCATTCCGGCCGGGCCTTGTAGCTCCTGGCCAGCAGGAACGTGCCGGCCGCCAGCAGGCAGAGGAAGCTGATCTTCAGGATTGTCGAGAAAACCACGATGTTGGCTGAACGGCTCGCCAGCCAGCCGATGAGGAGAATCAGCGGATTCCAGATGCCCCACTGGCCCTCGGCGGCATAGTTGCCGGCGCCCCACGCGCTGTCACTGAACAGCGGCCACTCCCCCGCGCTGAGCTTGGTTCCGATTTCGAACCAGATGCCGAAGGCCCCGGCCTGGGTGTCGTCGTAGTAGTAGAACCTGTTATTGGTGATCAGCGGAATCAGCGAACCCAGGAAGGCAACGGCCACCGTCGCACTCAGCCAGGCGAGGTCGCTGCCGGTGCGCAGCGGTTTCACAAACTGTCCCCGGACTCCGCGTGCGCTGAACGCCGCCTGAGCTCCGCCACGACCCCGTGCACCTCCCCGTCCATGACCACCTTGCCGTGCTCGAGCAGGACGCCCCGCTCGCACACGGTAGCCACCAGGTCCAGGTCGTGGCTCACCACAAAGAGGGTCTTCCCCATCTCGGAGAGTTCTTTGATTTTTGCGATGCATTTGCGCTGGAAGGGCTCATCGCCCACGGCAAGGATCTCGTCGATCAGGAAGACCTCTGGGTCCGTGTGCACCGCGATGGAGAATGCCAGCCGCAGGTACATGCCGGAGGAGTAGAACTTCACCTCGGTGTCGATGAACTCGCCGATTTCGGAGAACTCCACGATCGAGTCGAACTTCTCGTCGATCTGTTTTTCCGTCATGCCCAGGATGGCGCCGTTGAGGTAGACGTTGTCCCGGCCGCTGAGGTCGTGGTGGAAGCCTGCGCCGACCTCGATGAGCCCGGCGACCCGGCCGCGTGTCCGCACCGTACCGCCGTCGGGCTGCAGGACGCCGGAGATGAGCTTCAGGAGCGTCGACTTGCCGGAGCCGTTGAGCCCCATGAGCGCCACCGTCTCGCCCTGCTTCACTTCCAGGGAGACGTCGTCGAGGGCCAGGAATTTCTTCGACAGGTCCCCCTTCCGTCCCTTGACCAGCCACACCAGGGCCTCTTTGAGGGAACGGGTGTGGCGCAGGACGAACTGCTTGCGGAGGTCGATGCAGCTGATGGCTACATGGCCGTGCGGGGTCATGTCAGAGCTCCTGGGCGAAATGGACGGCGAGCCGGCGGAACGTCAGCTGGCCGAGGAACAGCAGGGCGAGGGAGATCAGCATGGCGATCGGAAGCCACAGCGACAGCAGCCCCGGCGGGATGGTGTCAATGACCATCTGCTCGGGCGTGAGCGTCGGCTCCCAGAAGGCCCAGTGGAACACCTCCACTGCCACCGTCATGGGGTTCAGCTGGTAGACCCAGAACCAGGACCCCATCACGTTCTCGACCATGGTCCAGACGTAGAGGACGGGCGACGCCCAGGTCACCACCATCACGATCATGTCCACGATGTTCTCGGAATCGCGGAAGTAGACGTTGGCGGCCCCGAAGATCAGGCCCAGTCCGGTGGCGAGGACGGCGACCATCAGGAAGATCAGGACGGCGGCGGCCAGCTGGAAGACCGTCGGCGTCCATCCCACCACCAGGCAGGCGCCCACCAGCACCAGCAGCTGGGGAAGGAAATGCGCTGCCGATACCCACACCGTGGCCACGGGAAAGAGCTCGCGGGGCAGGTAGATCTTCCGGATCAGGTCGCGGTTGTCCACGATGGACCGTGTGGCGTTGGAGAGGCACTCCGTGAAGAAGTTGACCAATACGATCCCGGCAAAAAGGTAGATCGCATAGTTCGGCGTGCCCCGCTGGAGGTCGAGGAAAACGCCCAGCGCCACAAAGTAGATGAGGAACTGGACCAGCGGCTTGACGTACGACCACAGAAGCCCCAGGACCGAGCCCCGGTACCGGACCTTGATTTCCTTGCGCACCAGCAGTTTCAGGAGGAAACGGTCACCGTAAACGTCGAGGAGGCCCCGCCCGCTTCCGGGTTTTACCAGCTGGTCGGCCTGACCTGCCATCTAGTCGCCGTCCTTGGTGTTCGCCTCGAACGTCTTCTTCCACGCGTCGAAGGAGCTGATCTCCGCCACGGCGGACCTGTACTGCCGGGCGAGCTTGTCCCATTCGCGGAACAGCTGGGCGTGCAGGCGGGTCGTTTCGGTCAGCATCGCTTTCAGCTTCTTCGGGTCCCGCTGGTACCAGGACGCGCCCGTACCTTCGGCGTTGGACACCACAACACTGTCGTAGTGCGCCACCCGGTACCAGCGGTTGTCCCGGTGGGCCAGGTAGCCCTGGGGCCGTTCGGCGCTCTCGGGGCCGGGCGCCTTGATCAGCTGCCGCGCAACGGTTTTGATGCCCCACGGGATGAGCTGCTTCTTGCTGGGCAGCCCCACAACGGTCCCGCCCATCGGGCCGCGGCCGATTTTCGGCGCGGGGAAGTCGTCGACGTCGTCCTTCAGCTGGGCGTCCGGATACTGGGACTTCAGCGCATTGATCTCCGGCAGCTTGGTGCCCAGCACCTCGTGCAGGTCCCCGGGCCCCTTCAGGAGGTCCCGCAGCGCCTCGATGTGCCCGTGTTCGGTGAAGTACTGCATCGACACGAGGTGCTTGACGTCGGACTGGAACGATTCGCGCAGCACGCGCCCGCCCTTGGGGTACGGGCTGTGGATCAGGGTGGTGATCAGCCGGTTGCGCGCGTGGAAGTAGGCCTGCCAGCCGACAAGGTCGTCCTTGTCGATCCATGACACGTGCCAGACGGCGGCGCCGGGCATCGAGACCGTGGCAAACCCGGCCTCCCGGGCGCGCAGCCCGTACTCGGCGTCGTCCCACTTAATGAACAGCGGCAGCGACAGCCCGATTTCTTTGATGACGGCGGTGGGGATGAGGCACATCCACCAGCCGTTGTAGTCCACGTCCACCCGGCGGTGCAGCCAGGGGGTCTGGCGCAGGTTCGCGACGCTGAAGTCGTGCCGGGTTTCCATGTCTGCGTGCGGCAGTGCCGGTACGATCCGGAAGGGGTCCACCACTTCGCCGAAGGTGTGCAGCACGCTGCGGTTGTAGAGGTCGAACATGTGGCCGCCGACAATGGTCGGCTTGCGGCAGTGGTCGGCGAAGGTGACCAGGCGGACGATGCTTTCGGGTTCGACGACGATGTCGTCGTCGAGCAGCAGGGCGTAGTCACTGCCGTTCTCGACAGCCTCGTACATGCCGCGGGCGAACCCGCCGGATCCGCCCAGGTTTGCCTGGTTGATGATCCGCAGCTTGCCGCCGAGGGCATCCCGAACGGCGGCGAAGCCGGGCTCGTCCTCTACTTTCTGCGTGCCCTGGTCCACGATCAGGATTTCCTTGACGTTCTCCAGCACGTCAGGGTTCTCCGACAGGATGCGGGCGTTGTTCAGGCAGAAATCCGGCTTGTTCATGGTGGTGATTTCGAGGGTGACCTGGCCCTTGGGGCCGTCAGTGGCCGCCGTCTCCCACTGGCCGCTCTCGAGCACGAGCCCATCGGCGCTGGCAGCGAGATCGAACCAGTACCAGCCGCCGTCGCCGAACGGCTTCAGGGACAGCTCGAAGACGGACGTGGAGTCGCCGTCGACGTGGACGCCGTCCACGCGCTGGACCGAGCCGCGGGCGTTCGACTTGTACACGGTGACGGTGCCGGTACCGGTGGTCCGGACCACCAGCCGGATGTCCCGGACCGAGGTCCAGCGCCGCCAGTAGCTCGCCGGAAACGCGTTGAAGTAGGTGCCGAAGGAGATCTGCTCCCCGGAACGGACCCGCATGGAATGCCGGGTGAGCAGGTCCTCGAAGTGTGCCTGCTGGCTGCCGGAGCTGAACATCTGCAGTTTGTCTTCAGGCAGCTTGGGCGTGCGGGCCAGTTCGTCGTTCTCGCGCAGCCGGATGCCGCTGGCACTGCCGGCGTCGGCGTACAGCGAGACCGTGTCCGGCTGGTCTGCCGACGGCAGGATGACGCGCTGGATGGTGGCCCAGTCCTTGGTTTCTACAGCGGCGCTCATGCGTCCACTCCTCCGCTTTCCAGTGTGGCGCCGCTTTCGAAGTGCGGGCGGATCTTGTTCTCGAACATGGTCAGGGCTGAGCCGATGGCCATGTGCATGTCCAGGTACTTGTAGGTGCCGAGGCGTCCGCCGAAGAGGACGTCCTTCTCGGCGGCCGCCAGGTCGCGGTACTTGAGCAGGCGCTCACGGTCCGCGGCGGTGTTGATCGGGTAGTAGGGCTCATCGCCCTTTTCCGCCGCCCGGGAGAACTCGCGCATGATGACGGTCTTCTCCGTCTGGTAGTCGCGTTCGGGGTGGAAATGGCGGGGTTCGATGATGCGGGTGAACGCGACGTCGTCGTCGTTGTAGTTGACCACTGACGTGCCCTGGAAATCACCGACGTCGAGGACCTCCTCCTCGAAGTCGATGGTGCGCCAGGAGAGGTCGCCCTCGGCAAAGTCGAAATAGCGGTCGACGGGCCCGGTGTAGACCACGGGGACGGTGCCCACCACGTTGTTTTTGTTGTATTCCTGCGACTCGTCGAAGAAGTCGGTGTTGAGCCGGACTTCGATGTTGGGGTGCTCCGCCATCTTCTCGATCCAGGCGGTGTAGCCGTTCGTCGGCAGGCCCTCGTAGGTGTCGTTGAAGTACCGGTTGTCGTAGTTGTAGCGCACCGGGAGCCTCGAGATGATCCCCGCGGGCAGGTCCTTGGGGTCCGTCTGCCACTGCTTGCCGGTGTAGTGCTTGATGAACGCCTCGTACAGCGGCCGGCCGATGAGCTGGATGCCCTTGTCGTTAAGGTTCTGCGGATCGGTGCCCGCCAGTTCCCCTGCCTGGTCCTGGATCAGCTCCCGTGCCTGCCCCGGCGTCATGTTCGCGCGGAAGAACTGGTTGATGGTGGCCAGGTTGATCGGCAGGGAGTAGACCTCGCCCTTGTGGACTCCGTACACCTTGTGCACGTAGTTGGTGAAGGTCGTGAACCGGTTCACGTACTCCCACACCCGCTCATTGGAGGTGTGGAAAAGGTGGGCGCCGTAGCGGTGCACCTCGATGCCGGTCTGCTCTTCCTTTTCGCTGTAGGCGTTGCCGCCGATGTGATGGCGGCGGTCGATGACAACCACCTTCAAGCCCAGCTCTGTGGCGGCCTGTTCTGCGATTGTCAGGCCGAAGAAGCCCGACCCTACGATGACGAGGTCAGCGGTCACAAACTCTCCTGATTCGAATGCGGGCAGCGCAATGGTGCGCATTGTCTGCTGCTCTAGCCTACCCGAGCGCCCGCCGTAATCAGCCATGGCAGGCTCCGTCCACATAGCCCGGATCCGCCGCGCAGTCCGCCCGTGCCGGGGTCTAGCGTGGGATCCAAACCACTGCCCGGGAAAGGATTCCGCGTCGATGATGCTGCACTGCACCCTGGTGGCGGCGCCGGGGTCGGACCTCACCGCCGGGCCGCTGGAACTCGCCGTCGACGTCCCCGCACCCTGTTCGGGCGCGGAACTCCAGCGGGCGCTGTCCCGGCGGTACGGGACCGGTGAGCTGACCGTGGACCGGATCCCGGTGGCTGCGCTCACCGTCGGCGAGGCGCCGCTGGTCCCCGGCGCCGTGCTGGTGGACGGCATCGTGGGCGGCGGCGACCGGGAAAAGGACCGGGCAGCGCGGCCCGCCGCCGGGGACGCAGCGGCCCTCGTCCTCGCGGTGCACAGCGGGCCCGCCGCCGGGCTGCTCGTTGCGCTCAGGCGCGGGCGGTTCCGGATCGGGCGCAGCAACACCGACGTCGCCATTCCGGATGCGGAGCTGTCCCGCGACCATGCGCAACTGGAGGTCTCCGACTCCGCTGTGACGCTCCTGGACCTTGGCAGTGCGAACGGGACCACCGTCGACGCGAAGCGCGTCCATGCGGCGGCTATCTCCACGGAGTCCCTTTTCCGGTGCGGCGGTTCATCGATGTCCCTGGTGTTCGGCGGCGCGGCCGTCGGCGGAAGCCTGGCCCCGGGGGTCCCGGCCGCGGCTGGTTCCGACGTCTCCGAGCCGTTGACGGTCAGCAACCCTGCGGCCGGCAGCAACCGGAGGGCCCTGGTGCTGGCCGCAGTCCTGCCCCTTGCCCTCGGCACCGGCCTCGCCGTGGCAACGGGGATGTGGATCTTCCTGGCGTTCACCGCGGTGTCGGCGGTGTCGGTGCTGGTACCGGTCGCTGCGGGCCGGCGGCAGCGGCGCGAGCTGGGGTCCGCCGTAGCCGCCGCTGCCCGCCAGGACGCGGAACGACGGCGGCGGGCGGCGCCATCGGCAGGAGAGCTGTCCCTGCGGTGCTGTTTCTCCGGGCCCGGTGGGATGCAGGGTCCGGCTGTTCCGGGGCCTGTCTGGTTGCGGCTGGGCCAGGCGCCGCAGCGCGCGAACATCCGGCTGGACCCGCCCGATCCCGGATTCCGGGCGCCGCCGCTCGGCATGGCGCCGGTGACCCTTGACCCGGCGACGGCCGTGACGGCGCTGCGCGGCCCGGAACCTGCTGTGTCCGGGCTGCTCAGGTCAATCCTGCTGCAGCTGGCCTGCTACCCCGCGGCAGGGCGGACCAGAATCCTCATCCACGGCCCGGCACCGGCCCTCCTTCCCGCGCGGTTCCTGGCGGCGGCAACGCTCTCCGGGCAGGAGTCGTCCACCCTGGAAGCACTGGCCGGCGGCCCCGGCGGGGAGGACGAACGCGGGGTGCTGATCATCGCCGGATCCACCGCGACGGCCGCCCTGCGCGCAGCGGCCGTGGCCGGCGGGTGGCAGGTGATCGACTGCGGCGGCGATCCTGCCGCCGACGTCGTCCTTGTGCTCAGCGAGCGCACCGGGCGGCTGAGCACTGCGCGGAAATCGGTGGAGTTCATTCCCGACCTCGTTCCGGCCGGCGTCTTCGACCGCAACTGCCGCCGGCTGGGCGGCAGCGCACCGGTCACGGTCCGGGCGGCGGGCATCCCGGGAACCTGCCCGCTCGGCGCGGTTCTTCCGCTGGGCGCGCCGGACATCGCCCGCCGGTGGGCGGAGTCCTCAACGGGCGGCGGCCTGCCGGTCGTCGTCGGCGTCGGAAGGTCCGGTCCCCTGTGCCTGGACCTCCAGGCGGACGGTCCCCATGTCCTGGTGGCCGGAACCACCGGATCCGGCAAATCGGAGTTCCTCCGGACGCTGGCCGCCGCGCTGGCGGCAGCGCACCCGCCCTCGCGGGTCAACGTGCTGTTCATCGATTTCAAGGGCGGCTCCGGTTTGGGCCCGCTGGCCGGACTCGCGCACTGCGTCGGGCTCCTGACGGACCTTGAGAGCAGCGAGGTTTCGCGGGCCCTGGTGTCCCTGGCAGCCGAAGTCCGACGCCGGGAGGAACTCCTGGCCGCGCACCGGGCCGCCGACCTCACGGCCTACGAGTCCCTTCATCATGGCGGCCCGCCGCTGCCGCATCTGGTCCTGATCATCGATGAGTTCAGGCTGCTGGTCGACGAGGCCCCGGCCGCCCTGGCTGAGCTCATGCGGATCGCCGCGATCGGGCGTTCCCTCGGGATACACCTGGTCATGGCGACCCAGCGCCCGCAGGGGGCCATCTCCGCCGATATCCGCGCCAACGTGACCAGCCGCATCGCCTTGCGGGTCCAGTCCGACCCGGACTCCCTCGACGTCATCAATTCCCGGCTGGCAGCAACCATCCCCATCACGGTTCCGGGCCGCGCCTACCTGGTCCGCGGAAACGAAGCCCCGGAGGAATTCCAGACCGCCACCGTCACGGCGCCTACCCGGGAGCCGGTCCGTGGCCCCACCGTCATGCCGGCGATGGAATTTTTCAACCGACCGCCCGACGGCACTTTGTCCGGGCAGGCCGCCGCTGCAGCCCCGGAGCCTGACCCGGGGCTCGCCCGCCTGGTCGGGGCAGTGAACTCCGCCTGGTCGCTGGCCGGCGGCGGCGCGCCGCGCCGTCCCGTCGCAGCGCCCCTGCCCCAGCAACTGCCTTTTCCCTCGAACCCGGTGCCGCCGGATCAGTTGGCGCCGGATGTGGCGGCGCCGGGCCGCCCCCGGATCAGGCTGGGCCTGCTGGACGTGCCCGAGGAGCAGCGGGTTGCCGAGTTCGGCTGGCTCCCGGGCTCCGACGGCCACCTCGCGGTGGTGGCCGGAACCGCGGGCGGCGCCGACGCCGTCCTGAAACTCGTCGTGGAGCAGCTTCTTCACTGCCGGGCCGAGTCGCACGTGTATGTCCTCGACGCCGCGGGCCTCTTCGGCACAGCGGCCACCGCCGCCAGGGTCGGGGCTGTGGCGGGCCCGCACGAACTCCGCCGGGCGGCGCGGGTGCTGGAGCGGCTTGCCGAAGAAATGACCCGCAGGCTGGGCGCCCCGGACCCGCTTGCCCCTCCGGCGATCGTCCTCGTCCTGTGCGGCTGGGGGTCGTGGGCGTCGGCATTCCGTGCCGGGCCGCTGGCCTGGGCTGAGGACCTAGTCCAGGACCTGGTCCGCGACGGCGCCAGGGCCGGCATCACAGTGGTCGCCGCGGGCGGACGCGAGCTGGTGACCGCGCGGTTCTTCGCCGCCCTTCCGAACCGCATCTTCCTGCCCGCCGGATCGAGCGAGGAAGAGCGGCTTGCCTGGCCGCGGCTGCCAGCTGTCGACGCCGGCCGGGTGGCGGTTTTTGGACCGATGTCCCCGGCAGCCTCGGCGGCCGGTCACGTGGGCCAGCTCTTCGGGCCCGTGTCCCCCGGGGTCCAGGTGCATGATGTTGCCCTGGCGCACCGGCCGTTCCGCGTCGAACCGCTGCCCGGGCATGTGACGGTCAGCGAGGTCCGCTCCCGTGCGGGTGGGACGCCACGGAACAACACGCTGCGCCTTGGGCTCGGCGGCGACGAGCTCCTCCCGGCAGGGATCCGGCTGCCCCGGGGCGGCACGGTCGCCGTCCTCGGCGGCGCGGCGTCCGGGAAGAGTTCGCTGCTCTTGGCCCTGCCCGGCCTCAACCCGGGAGCGAGCTGGCTGAGGGCCCCGGATACGGGCGCTGAACGGTACTGGTCCGGGATCCACGATGCGGCGCTCTCCGGCACCCTGGATCCGGCGGCCATCCTCCTGGCGGACGATCTGGACCTTCAGCCGGCCGAGACGGGCAGCCGGATGGTGTCGCTGAACAGCCTCGGCTGGCGGGTGGTCTTCACGGCCGGCTTCAGTCCCGGCATCCGCCAACGCGTACCTCTGGCACTCACCGCGGCGAACCAGGGACGGGGCATCCTGATCGCGCCGCGGACCCTGCTGGACGGAGAACTGTTCGGCGTCCGGTTCGACGTCGGGCACAGCCCTCCCCCGGGGCGCGCGGTGGTCATTGCGGACGGCCGGACGCGCGTGGTGCAGCTGGCCTGTGAAGCCTGAGCTACAGGGCCGGCGGCGCCCCGCCGGCGCGGGACGCGAACGCAATGACGCGCTTGTCAAACAACAGGATGATGGCGAGAACCGCCGGGACCAGCATGGCCAGGCCCGCCAGCGGGTATCCGCCGGACATCGTGGGAAAGCCAATGGTGAGGGTGAAAAGCTGTGCCACCAGCGCACCCGCACGCGGCCACCGGTAACCGCGGAACAGGAAAATGGCCACCGCGGAAAGCCAGGCCGAGAAGCCCAGCAGGAGCACCAGCGTGAACACCGCACCCCAGAAGGAGAGCACCGGGGCGCCGGTCAGCAGCTGGGTTCCGTACCAGAGGGCCGCCACCAGCAGCGCTGCCGCTTCCAGCGCCACAACGACCGCTATGACAAGGATGCCGGCGGGCCGCTCCGGAGAGCCGGACCCGGCGCCGTCCGCGGAAAGACCCGCGGGTTCGCCGTCGCGGTCGCGGGCAGGTTCTGAGGGGTTTTCGGGGGCTCTTGACACACTGGCACAGTACCGGACATAGTCGGCTAAAGGTGCGTGCTCCGCCAGCCAATGTGATGCATCGCTCACGATCTCAGCGCAGATTGCCGCCAAATACCCCTTGTTTACACAGCGTTAACATGACACGCTTAATCCAGATGACCGAGGGGGCCCCAGAGGGCCCCTTTCTTATGTAGCCTCTAGTGAATAATTTCACAAAGGCATTTAACGAGTGCCCAGGAAATGGAGTAACTGATCAGCATGGATTGGCGTAACCGCGCAGCGTGCCTTGACAAGGACCCGGAGCTTTTCTTCCCGGTGGGAAACACCGGCCCCGCCCTCCTGCAGATCGAGGAAGCCAAGAGTGTGTGCCGTCGATGCCCCGTTGTCGACACCTGCCTCCAGTGGGCCCTCGAGTCCGGGCAGGACGCCGGCGTCTGGGGCGGTATGAGCGAGGACGAACGCCGCGCCCTGAAGCGCCGCGCAGCCCGCGCCCGCCGCGCCTCCTGATAGCGCAGCCCTGACATAACAGCACTGACATAACAGCACTGACGCTGCACTCCTGACGCCGTTCCGGCGGCAGGACGGAAATGGCCGCAGACCTTGGTCTGCGGCCATTGCCGTTAATGCCGCCGGGAGGACATCGCGGTAGGCAGGGCTACCGCTTGGCCAGGCTCAGGACAATCTGGACGGCCGTTCCGCCGCCCTCCCTTGCTTTCCACTGGATACTGCCGCCCAGTTCGCTCGTCACAAGGGTCCGCACGATCTGCAGTCCCAGGCCCTCCTCGTACGGTGTGGCCGGAATACCGACCCCGTCGTCCGCGATTGTCACCGTGAGCAGCTCGTCGCCGTCCTCGCTTTCGGAGCGGTCCGCGATGAGCCAGACGGTTCCGGTCCGGCCCTCCAGGCCGTGCTCGACGGCGTTCGTCACCAGCTCGTTGATCACCAGTGCCAGCGGGGTGGCGAAGTCGCTGGGCAGTTCGCCGAAGAGCCCGGACCGCGCGGTCTTCACCTGCTGCGACGGGGAGGCGACCTCCGCGGAGAGCCGGAACTGGCGGCCGATGAGTTCGTCGAAATCCACGCTTTGGGTCAGCCCCTGCGAAAGCGTCTCATGCACCAGGGCAATGGTGGCGACGCGCCGCATGGCCTGCTCAAGTCCCTGCTTCGCCTCGTCGCTGACCATGCGCCGTGACTGCATCCGGAGAAGGGCGGCCACGGTCTGCAGGTTGTTCTTCACCCGGTGGTGGATCTCGCGGATCGTGGCGTCCTTGGTGACAAGTTCCATCTCCCGCCGGCGCAGCTCGGACACGTCACGGCAGAGCACCAGGGCACCGAAGCGCTGCTGCTCGTCCCGCAGGGGGATGGCGCGCAGGGACAGGCTGACCCCGCGGGACTCGATCTCGCTGCGCCACGGCATGCGGCCGGTGACAACCAGTGGAAGTGTTTCGTCCACCATGCGGCGGTCCTTCAGCAGCCCTGCGGTGACCTCGGCCAGGCTCCGGCCCTCCAGCGACTCGCCGTCGCCGAGCCGGCGAAAGGCGGAGACCCCGTTGGGGCTGGCGTACTGGACGATGCCCTCGGCGTCGAGCCGGATGAGGCCGTCCCCGACGCGGGGTGCGCCGCGGCGCGACCCTGTGGGCGAGGCGAAGTCCGGCCAGAGGCCGAGCGTCCCCATCCGCAGCAGGTCGTAGGCGCACTGCCGGTACGTCAGTTCCAGCCGCGACGGCATCCGGGAGCTGGAGAGGTCCATGTGGGTGGTGACGATGGCCAGCGTCCGGCCGTTGCGGACCATCGGCACGGCCTCGACCCGGAGCGCCATGTCGCTGCTCCAGTTGGTCTCGTTGGAGCGCTCGATGGTGCGGCTCTCCCACGCCTTGTTGACCAGCGGCAGCAGGTCCGACCTGATCCCCTCCCCCACGAAGTCGGCGTGGAACACCGTGTGCGTGGTGGAGGGGCGGACGTGGGCCAGCGCCACGTAGCCGAAGTCAGGGTGCGGAAACCACAGTGCCAGGTCGGCGAACGCGAGGTCCGCCACCATCTGCCAGTCGCCGACCAGAAGGTGCAGCCACTCGGCATCCCCCGGCCCGAAATCAGCATGCTCCCTGATAGGGTCCGTAAAGATTGCCACAGCACCTCCATTTGCGACGCCGGCAGCGGCTGCTGCCTAGCGTCGGACGATTGACCTCAAGAGCCTCAATGCTACCGACAGCGACGCCATGTCATCGGCTTCGAGGGCGTTCACCTCGTCGAACATGCTCTTCGCGCGCTCCAGCTGCTCCACGTTCTGGCCTTCCCACGCCGCCAGCCGTTCCTCTGCGGACATGTCGGCAGAGGTTGCCTCCAGCACCGCCGTCGTCATGTCCGAGACGGTCGAGTAGAGATCGTCGCGGAGGGCCGCGCGGGCCAGGGCCTGCCAGCGGTCCTCCCGGGGCAGCTTGGTGATGCGTTCGAGCAGGGAGTCGGCGTGGAAGCGGTTGAACACTGTGTAGTAGACATGCGCGATGTTCTCGACCGGTTCTGTGCTGACGTGGACGATCTTGGCGATGTCCAGCAGGACGAAGCTCTCGAACAGCTCGGCCCAGCGGTGGGCGAGGTCCTCAGGGAGGTCCCAGCCGCGCGCCTTTTCCAGCCATTCGGACACCCGGACCCGGTCGTCGCCGCGCAGGTAGTCCAGCAGCCGCGCCCGCATCGGGTCCATCAGCGGCTTGAACTCGCCCACGATCTCGGCAATCGGCCGGGATGCGTTGCCCTGGCTCAGGACCCACCGCACGGCCCGGTCCAGGAGCCGGCGGATGTCCAGGTGGACGGTGCACCAGTGCTCCGTGGGGAAGGACGCGGGCAGCTCGTTGAGTTCCCCGACCATCACGTCGAGCTCGTAGATTTCACGGAGCGCGACGAACGTCTTGGCCACGGCGGCTTCGGTGGCCGAGGTCTCCTCCATGGCGCGGAACGCGAACGTGATGCCGCCCATGTTGATCATGTCGTTCGCCACCACCGTCGCGATGATCTCACGCCGCAGTGGATGGGTGTCGAGGTCGGCGTCGAACCGGTCCCGCAGCTGCTGCGGGAAGTAGGCGCGCAGGGTTTCGCGGAACCACGGATCGTCGGGCAGGTCGCTGTCGCGCAGCGCCGAGGCGAGTTCGATCTTCGCGTACGCCGCCAGCACGGAGAGCTCGGGCGAGGTCAGGCCCTGGCCCTGCTCCAGCCGCTCACGCAGGGTGTCCGTCGTCGGCAGGGCCTCCAGGTCGCGCTTCAGCCCGGCGTGCTTCTCCAGCCAGTCCATCAGGCGTTCGTAGCTGGGGCTCCATTCGGCGACCCGCATCCGGTCGTTGAGCAACAGGATGTTCTGGTCGATGTTGTCTTCCAGCACCAGCCGGCCGACCTCATCGGTCATGGACGCCAGGAACTCCGAACGCTCGGCCGGGTCCAGCTTCCCGGCCGCGACCATCCGGTCCACGAAGATCTTGATGTTGACCTCATGGTCGGAGCAGTCCACACCGGCGGAGTTGTCAATCGCGTCGGTGTTCAGGATGACGCCCTGGAGGGCGGCCTCAATGCGGCCCCGCTGGGTCATGCCGAGGTTGCCGCCTTCGCCGACCACCTTGACGCGCAGGTCCCGGCCGTCGACGCGGATGGCATCGTTGGCCTTGTCGCCCACCTCCGCATTCGTCTCCGTGGCGGCCTTCACGTACGTGCCGATGCCGCCGTTGTAAAGCAGGTCGGCGGGCGCCAGCAGGATCGCACGCAGCAGTTCGGGCGGGCTCAGCTGGGTGGTTCCGTCAGGCAGGCCGAGCGCCGCCCGGACCTGCTCGGAGACCGGAATCGACTTAGCCGTGCGGGCGTACACCCCGCCGCCTTCACTGATCAGCGCCTTGTTGTAGTCGTCCCAGGAGGAACGTGGCAGCTCGAAGAGCCGCTGGCGTTCGGCGAACGAGGCAGCCTCATCCGGCGTGGGATCGAGGAAGATGTGCCGGTGGTCGAAGGCCGCGAGCAGGCGGATGTGCCGGGACAGCAGCATGCCGTTGCCGAACACGTCACCGGACATGTCACCCACGCCGACCACCGTGAACGGCTCGGACTGGGTGTCGAGGTCCAGCTCGCTGAAGTGGCGCTTGACCGACTCCCAGGCGCCGCGGGCGGTGATGCCCATGGCCTTGTGGTCGTAGCCGACCGACCCGCCGGAGGCGAAAGCGTCACCGAGCCAGAAGCCGTACTCCGCCGCCAGTCCGTTGGCGATGTCGGAGAACGACGCTGTTCCCTTGTCGGCCGCGACCACAAGGTAGGAATCGTCGTCGTCGTGCCGCACGACGTCGGCCGGCGGCACCAGCCGCTCGCCCTCCGGCGTCGGAACGAGGTTGTCGGTGACGTCCAGGAGGCCGCGGATGAAGGTCTTGTAGCTTTCGACGCCCTCGGCCATCCAGGCGCTGCGGTCCGCGGCCGGGTCCGGGAGCTGTTTGGCGTAGAACCCGCCCTTGGCGCCGGTGGGCACGATCACGGCGTTCTTGACCGTCTGGGCCTTGACCAGGCCGAGGATTTCCGTGCGGAAGTCCTCGCGCCGGTCAGACCAGCGCAGCCCGCCGCGGGCCACCTTGCCGAATCGCAGGTGCACGCCTTCGACGCGGGGAGAGTAGACCCAGATTTCGAACATGGGCCGGGGGGACGGCAGACCGTCGATGCCTGCCGGGTCCAGTTTAAAGCTCAGGTGCGGCTTGTTCTGGTAGTAGTTGGTCCGCAGGGTCGCCTGGATCAGGTTCTTGAAGGTGCGCAGCACGCGGTCGGCGTCGAGGGTGGCGACGCGTTCGATTGCCACGTCAAGTCCCTCGATGACCTCCTTCTGCCGGAGCCGGCGCTCGTCCTCGGCCAGCGCGGGATCGAACCGGGCCTCGAACAGGGCGCTGAGTCCGCGGTTGACGTCCGGGTTCGCGAGCAGCGTGTCGGAGAGGAACCCGTAGGAGTTGGTGTTGCCCATCTGCCGCATGTACTTGGCGTAGGCACGCAGCACCATCACCTGGCGCCAGTGCATTCCCTCGCGGAGCACCAGCCGGTCGAAGCTGTCCGATTCGACGGCGCCGGAAACAGCGGCGCCGAAGGAGTCCGCCAGCAGCTGGCCGGTCTTGACCGGGTCCACGCCTGCCGGGTACTTCAGGCCCAGGTCGTACAGGAAGAAGTCGCGGTGGTCCGCGGTTTCGATCTCGAACGGCCGCTCGTCCAGCACTTCCAGGCCCAGGTTGTGGAAGTACGGCAGGATCTGGCTCAGGCTCTTGGGCTCGAGCATGTAGAGCTTGACGCGGGCGTCCTCTTCCAGGGTCGCTCCGGCCCCTTCGGGGAGGTAGACATGGACGCCGGGGTGTTCCTTTGCGGATTCCGCGCCTCCGGCGCCGAATTTCTCGAAGCGGGCGATGTCCTCCAGGGCATCCTCCACTTCGTAGTCGACGCGGTAGCTGGCCGGGAAGGCCTCTGCCCACACGGCGGCAAACTCCTCGGCGTGCTCATCCTTGCCGCCGTCAGCGGCGCGTGCGCGCAGGACCTCAGTGATGCCTTCGCTCCAGGACCGGGCGGCGCGGACCAGGCGCTTCTCCAGCTCGTCCGTGTTGACGTTGCCGACGTCGGCGTTCTTGGGCAGCCGGATCCGGAAGAAGAGCCGGGCCAGCGCGGACTCGGTCATCCGGGCCTCGTAGTCGATGGAGACGGCGTCGAAGGTTGCGCGCAGCTCTTCCTCGATGCGCAGGCGCACGTTCGTGGTGTAGCGGTCGCGCGGCAGGTAGACCAGGGCGGACATAAAGCGGCCATAGATGTCCGGGCGGAGAAACAGCCGGGTGCGGCGCCGTTCCTGCAGCCGCTGGATGCCGGTGGCAATGGCGGCCAGGTCGGGGATTTCGATCTGGAAGAGCTCATCGCGCGGGTACGTTTCGAGGATGCCCAGCAGGTCCTTGCCGGAGTGGGAGTCCGGCGGGAAGCCCGCATCCCGCAGCACGGCGGCGACCTTCTCCCGGACCACGGGGATTTCCCGCACGGATCCGGAGTAGGCGGTGGTGGCAAACAGTCCGATGAAGCGGCGCTCGCCGTTGACGTTGCCGTTCGCGTCGAAGCTCTTGACGCCGATGTAGTCCAGGTACGCCGAGCGGTGCACGGTGGAGCGGGAGTTGGCCTTGGTGATCACCAGGGCGCGCTTCTCGCGGGCCTTCTTCCGGCCTGTCTCGGTGAGGTGCTGGATCTGGTGCGGGGTGTCGGCGCCGCCGCGCAGCAGCCCCAGCCCGCTCTCCTCCCGCGGTTCCAGCACGTCTTCGCCGGATTCGTTCTTCAGGTCGTATTCGCGGTAGCCGAGGAAGGTGAAGTTCCCGTCGTCGAGCCACCGCAGCAGTTCCTGGGCCTGGCGGAGTTCTGCGATCTGCGCCGGGTTGGCGAGCTTGTCCAGGTCCTCGGAGATCCGGAGTGCCTGGTGCCGCATCTTCGCCCAGTCCTCGACGGCGGCGCGCACATCGGCGAGCACCCGCCCGATTCCCTCGGTGAGCGCCGCGCGTTTCGCGTCTCCCACCCGGTCGATTTCGACGGCGATCCACGACTCCATGTGCGAGGCGTTGTCGCCCTGGGCGATCAGGTGGGACAGGTTGGGCATCGCCGCCGTGTCGCCGCTGGAGATGCCCAGGTGCGAGGGCACCCGTGGGACCTTGACGAGCCGGCCGCTCTCCCGGTTGCGCGTCACGACGAACATCGGATGCATCACCAGGTGGATCGGGGCGTTCTGCCGGACCAGTTCCGCGTTCACCGAGTCGACGAGGAAGGGCATATCGTCGGTGACGATGTACACGACGCTGCGCTCAGCCTCGTCGGCGATGGTGATGCTGGCGCTCCCCGGGAACCGGTGCTCGGCGGTGGCACGGTGCGTCTCTGCCCGCGCTGCGAGCAACTCCCCGGGGTACGCACGGGCGTCCTCTTCGGCGAGGTGCTCGTAGTAATCCTTCAGGTAGCCTTCTCCGGCACCGATCGAAACGGGTTGATCCTCCACGCTGGACCCAGACGACATCGACAAACGCCTCCATCAGACAAGTTCGCGGGCGCTTCGTTGCACCCCTCATGGCGAGCCTAGCCCTTTAGGAACCGCTTCGCTGTGGAGGAGACTACAGAGGAACGGACATTTTGCTGGACGGGTGCACAAACCAGTTCAGCGATGCCCTTCCGGAGGGACGAGTCGGGTGCAGCCTCCAGCAGCAGCGACCCCGAGAGCAGGGCCGCATCGCTGGACACCGGGTCCGCCGGGAGGAAGGCGGACACCGGGACGCCGGGCCCGTACCGTTCCCATGCCTCACGCAGCTGCCGCTCCGGGGACCGTCCCACTGCGGACGAACGCACCTTGTTCAGCACCACCCGCGGCGAGGCGGGCGGAACTGCCGACGCAAGCTCCGCGAGTCCTCGGACGAGCCGCGGGACGCCGATCGAGTCCGCTGCCCCGACGGCGAACACCGTGTCCGCCAGCTCCAGGCTGGTCAGCGTGGCGGCATTCCGGCGCGGCGCCATGGTGTCGAAGCTGAGCTCCTCGTCGGATTCCAGGCAAAAACCGGTATCAATCACCGTGAACTCGGCGACCTGCCGGGCCCGGGCCAGGACGAGCGAGAGCGCGGCCGCGCGGAGTTCGGTCCAGCGGTCCGCGCGGGTGATTCCGGTCAGGACGCGGAAGGTTCCCGTCCTGGTGGCCACCGGCGTGGCAATCCTGAGCAGCGCCTCGGCGTCGAGCAGGCCCTGGTCTGCGAGGCGGCAGGCCTGGGCGAGGCCGGCCGCCTCGTCCAGGAGCCCGAGCATCGACGCGACACTGGCCCCATAGCTGTCGGCGTCCACCAGCAGCACCGATTTTCCCTCGGCCGCCAGCTCTGCCGCCATGTTGGCCGCGATCATGGTCCGCCCCGGCGCGCCGGCGGGTCCCCACACTGCAATGATCTGCCCGCCCGTGGATTCCGCGGGACCGTCGCAGGCAGTGCGGCCGGCCGGGCCGGCCATGTCACCGCCAAGGTAGGCGCTGCCCGGGCTGGCGCTGCCAATGCCATCAGCGCGCCCGGCCCGCAGGCCGGCTCCGGCAAGCTGGGCGACCGCCCCCTCGATGCGGCCGGCCAGCGCCTCGGCATCAACCCAGGTCACTTCGGCGGCCACACCGATCCCCCGGAGCCGGGACTTCTCCTCCGGATTATCGGTCAGTGCGAGAACGGCGACTCCGACGGCGGCAAGCCGGTCCACCAGCGACGCCGTCAGCTCCTCGCTGCCCTCGGCCACCACCGCGGCCCGGGCCAGGCCGCTCTGGCAGGCCGCCAGCAGTTCCGCCAGCTCGTGGCAGCGCCGCACCACGGACACCGGCCCGTGGAGCCGTTCCAGCCGGCCCACCAGGTCTTCCCGCGAGTCCCCGACAGTGACGACCGGGATATTCATCGGCTTGTGCCCCCTGGGTTCCAGACCACGGAGATTTTTGCCTTGTTGGCCTGCGCGCCGAGCAGGTCCGGCATCTGTCCGTCCTCCACCAGCACCATCACCACGGTGGACCGCGCGGACCCCAGGGCAGTGCTGCCCGGAGTGACCTGGGCGATTTCCGCGCCCGGCAGCAACAGCGACGGCGGGCTGAAACCGTTGCGGGCATCGGGCAACGCCACCCAGACATCCACCCGGGAGCCCGCCACCGCCTGCGCCGGCAGGGCCTCCTCAACGGTGACGGCGACCGGTTTCCGGCCCTGGCCGTCAGGCTGCCCGAGGCTCCCGCGCGGCACCAGCTGGTCCTTGCCGATGCGCTGGGCTGCCACGAGCCCCTCCGCCACGCCGGTAGCGGGGGTCAGGTAGTGCTGTTCGACGTCGCCCAGGCGCACTTTGACGCGGTTCAGTTTGTCCACCGTCAGCTTTTCGCCGACGGCGATCGGCTCCCGCGCGGTGTAAGCCTCGGCCGTCTGGTCGGCGGCCCCGACCAGGGAGACCACCCCGGCGACGGAGGCCAGGACCAGCAGGATGCCGACCAGGAGCTTTGGATCTTTCCACGACGGCTTCTTCAGCCGGGCAACGCCGGCCTCCGTGCTCGCACTCATGCGCCTGCTCCCCCCCGTAGTCGCCGCCCGGGTCCGGCCGGGCACCATCATTCTCACCCCTTCCCGCCCGGACGGGAAGGCCTCACGGCAAGGAGGTGCAAACTGTGGATAACCGCCCCAGACGGGGCCATCGGTGGCAAACTGGTCTTATGCCCCGATTCCTGACCCTTGCCGACGTCGCAGAGCAGCTCCAGATCAACGCCCCTGCCGCCTACGCGCTGGTACGCAGCGGCGAACTCAAGGCCATCCAGGTCGGCGGCCGCGGCCAGTGGCGTGTTGAGGAAAAGATGCTGGAGCAGTACATCGAGGAACGGTATGCCGAGGCCAGCCGGATGATCCAGGAAGCCAAGTCCAAGTCCCGGTAAGGCGGCCTGACCCCGGACTGCAGGCTCCGCGCCCGGCAGTCCTTCCGGTCAGCCGTGTGCAGGAAGGCCCAAGGTTCTTGCCGACCGTATCCCGGCCAGGGCGGACAGCGGAATCGTTGCCAGCTGGAGGACGTTGGCCGCACGGCGCTCCTCGCCTGCCCCGGTGACAGCAAGGTCGAGGTAGTCGCGCCCGACCCTGTCAATCACGCCGTGGAACGTGGTTTCCCCCGTAGGGCCGCCTGAAACGATCACGGCCAGGGCGGCGCGGTCCCTCGCCAGCGCGCGCAGCGCACTGGCCAGTCCCAGCCGTTGCCGCACCCGCGACGGCTCGCCCACCGCCAGCCGGGACAGCCCGGTGTAGCGGACCGCCGACGCATAGGGAACCAGCACCTGGTGCCGTGGTTCATCCAGCACCAGCGCCTGGCTGCCCGCGTGACTGAGGGTCCCCTCGACGGTTGATCCGGATGCGAGCTGCACCGAAATGGCCAGCCCCAGCGAACCGCGGAGCCTGTCGGCGAGCTCCACCGCGGACGCCTCTGCCCGGGCCCGCTCAGTAATTTCCGAGTCAAGGTCCAGGCGCTCCCCGGCAGCCATCTGGCTTTCCAGGTCGTCAAAGAGGGCATCCCAGCGCATGGCGCCAGCGTAGGCCAGCCCCCGGGAGGGGTCAACCGGAGGGAATCGAAATCAACTCTGGACAAATCGGACGCACCGGGATCACACTGGCTCTAAGCACATCAAACAGCACCAAAATGCATTAAACGAACCGAATGATGGTGAGGCGGCGGCTCATGAAGACAGCGGAACTCCCGAATCCCCGGCGCCGGCACGTCGCGTCGGCTGACGCGGCCATGGCTGCCGTCATCCTGGCGCTGGGGCTGGTCCTCGCAGGAACCGGAAGCAGCATGGTGCAGCGCTGGCGGTCGTCGTCGGCAGGCCACCAGTCGTTCGGCTTTGAGGACCAGCTCGGCGTGGTGGCGAACACGGCCGGCCTGATTCTGACCCTCTGGTGGGCCATGTCGCTGGCAATTGCCGTCGCCGCGGCACTGCTGGAGCGCAGCGGCAGGGTCCGGGCCGCCGCGGCCACCGGAAAATTCGCCCCGGCCTTCATGCGCCGGCTCGCGCTGGCCGCCGTCGGGATCCAGCTGCTCACCGCGCCGCTCGCGACAGCCTCCACCGTGCAGCCGGCTCCCGGCACCATATCCTCCCCTGCCGCTTCACCCGGCTGGACCCCGGCGCCCCTTCCGCCCGGGACCGGGGACTCCCCCGGGCTCCCGGGCAGCGCACCGGTCGTCCAGCCGCACTGGCAGCCGCTCAGCCCCGCCGTTGAACCCGGCCCGCTGGCGGGGCCGCACCACCGCCCGGAGAGCCGGCCGGTCATGGGATCGGAGGTGGCGGTCCGCGCCGGGGATTCGTTGTGGAGCCTGTCGGCGGCCCGGCTCGGTCCGTTCGCCTCCGACGTGGACATCGCTGTGGACTGGCCGCGGATCTACCAGGCCAATAAAGACGTCATCGGCGGCAACCCCGACCTCCTGCGGCCCGGCCAGATCCTGAGGCTGCCGCCCGCACTCTGAACCGCCCTCCCCGCACCGCAGTCCCTGCACCAATCCCGCACCAGCCACCCGCAAAGGAAGCCCCATGAGTGCCATGACCAGCCGCCGCGCCGCGGCGGACAACCACCCACCCGCTGGGGAATCCCCCGTACCACCGGCTCCGCCGCTGCGCCTGGTGCCCGGTGCCGGAGTGACGGCCGTCCCGCCGGATGCCCTTCCCCGCCCTGACCTGGCGGCGGCGCCGCTGCGACGGGTGGCGGATGAAGAACGGGAGGTTTGCGCGATTTCCCGCAGCACCGTGCAGGCCGCCGTCGAAGTGCTGGCCGGCACGCGGCCGGCGCAGCAACTGGCCCGGCGTCTCGACGAGCGTTGCCTCGCGGCCCTGCAGCACCGGGCCGCGCTGACCCGCCGGGTGCCGTGCGGGTCCTCACCCACTGCGGGCCGGCTGCACCACAACCCTTCTGTCCGCTCGGTCCGGGCCTGCCGGGTATCCGACGACGTGTATGAGGCCAGCGCCGTCGTGGTCGAGGAGCTGCGGGTCCGGGCCGTCGCCCTGAGGCTGGAGCGCAGCAGGGTTTCCTGGCGCGTCACCGTGCTGGAAATCGGCTGACGGATAACCCGCGGCCAACCGTCCGCGGCGCGCGCCGAAGGCTTGCTGGCACACCGACGAAAGGAGGAACCGGCAGCAAAAAGAGGACCGGAGCATGTGCACTGCTCCGGTCCTCTACTTCTGGGTCCCTGCCCGCCCCTCTGACGGGCGGGCTGCCACCAGCCGATCAGTTAGCGCCGCTTTTTCCTGTTCGCACGGCGCGGGGCGTCCTGGGCTGCGGCCTTGGCCGGGTTGCCGGATCGTCCGGAGGCTTTGGCCTCGACCCGGGTCTGCGCCGAACCGTCCTCGGCCGGGGCCGTGTACTGCAGCTGGGCGGGCCGCTCGGGCGCTTCCAGCCCTGCCGCCCGGATCTGCGGCTCGTGGTGTTCGGTGTGCTGGCCGGCCGCGTCCGCGACGACGACGTCCTCGGCGGGCGTCACCTCAACCTCAAGGTTGAACAGGAAGCCGACGCTTTCCTCCCGGATGGCCTCCATCATGGCCTGGAACATGATGAAGCCCTCGCGCTGGTATTCCACCAGCGGGTCGCGCTGGGCCATCGCCCGCAGGCCGATGCCTTCCTTGAGGTAGTCCATCTCGTAGAGGTGTTCCTGCCACTTGCGGCCAATCACCGACAGGACGACGCGGCGCTCAAGCTCGCGCATGCTCTCGTTGCCAATGGCGTCCTCGCGGGCCTGGTAAACCAGGCGGGCATCGGACAGGATCTCTTCCTTGAGGAAGTCCACGGTGATCCGTGACTTTCCGCCGGCCTCGTCGATCAGATCGCGCGGCGTGACGGTCACGGGGTACAGGGTCTTCAGGTTGGTCCAGAGCAGGTTGAAGTCCCAGTCGTCCCCGGTGCCCTCGGCGGTGGCTTCGTCGATGAACGCCGTGATCGTGTCTTCCAGGAAGTACTGGACCTTCTCGTGGAGGTCGTCGCCCTCAAGGATGCGGCGGCGGTCGCCATAGATGGCTTCGCGCTGGCGGTTCAGGACGTCGTCGTACTTGAGGACGTTCTTGCGCTGTTCGGCGTTGCGGCCCTCCACCTGGCCCTGGGCCGAGGCGATCGCGCGGGAGACAAGCTTGGATTCGAGCGCGACGTCGTCCGGCACCGAGCTGTTCATCAGCCGTTCCGCCGCGCCGGAGTTGAACAGGCGCATCAGGTCGTCGGTCAGGGACAGGTAGAACCGGGATTCGCCCGGGTCGCCCTGGCGGCCGGACCGGCCGCGGAGCTGGTTGTCAATCCGGCGCGACTCGTGCCGTTCGGTGCCGAGCACGTACAGGCCGCCGAGGTTAAGGACTTCTTCGTGTTCGTCCTTGACGGACTGCTTCGCGGCGTCGAAAGCTGCCGGCCACGCGGCCTCGTACTCCTCGGAGTTCTCTTCCGGGTCCAGCCCGCGCTTGGCGAGTTCGGCGACGGCGGTGAACTCGGCGTTGCCGCCAAGCATGATGTCGGTACCGCGGCCGGCCATGTTGGTCGCCACGGTCACGGCGCCCTTGCGCCCGGCCTGCGCCACGATCGCGGCTTCGCGGGCATGGTTCTTGGCATTGAGCACCTCGTGCCGGACGCCCTCCTTGGCCAGGAGCCGGGAGAGGTATTCGCTCTTCTCGACGCTGGTGGTTCCGACCAGCACCGGCTGGCCTGCAGCGTGCCGTTCCGCGATGTCCTTGACGACGGCGTCGAACTTGACGGCCTCGTTCTTGTAGACGAGGTCCGCCTGGTCGATGCGCTGCATGTCGCGGTTGGTGGGAATGGCCACGACGCCGAGCTTGTAGGTGCTCATGAACTCGGCCGCTTCGGTCTCGGCGGTGCCGGTCATGCCGGCCAGCTTGTCGTACATGCGGAAGTAGTTCTGCAGCGTGACGGTGGCGAGCGTCTGGTTCTCGGCCTTGATCTCGACGCCTTCTTTGGCCTCGATCGCCTGGTGCATGCCTTCGTTGTAGCGCCGGCCCGCGAGGATGCGGCCGGTGTGCTCGTCGACGATCAGTACCTCGCCGTCGAGGATGACATAGTCCTTGTCCCGTTTGAAGAGCTCCTTGGCCTTGATGGCGTTGTTCAGGAAACCGATCAGGGGTGTGTTGGCGGATTCGTAAAGGTTGTGGATGCCGAGGTAGTCCTCCACCTTCTCAATGCCGGACTCCAGCACACCGACAGTGCGCTTCTTTTCGTCGACTTCATAGTCCTCCTCGGGCTTGAGCCGGGTGACCACCTTGGCGAACTCGCTGTACCAGCGGTTGGTGTCGCCCTGAGCCGGGCCGGAGATGATGAGCGGGGTCCGCGCCTCGTCGATGAGGATGGAGTCGACTTCATCGACGATGGCGAAGTTGTGGCCGCGCTGGACCAGCTCGGACCTGTCCCACGCCATGTTGTCCCGCAGGTAGTCGAAGCCGAATTCGTTGTTGGTGCCGTAGGTGATGTCGGCGGCGTACTGCTCGCGGCGCAGGGCCGGGTCCTGGTTGGACAGGATGCAGCCGCTGGTGAGGCCAAGGAAGCGGTAAACCCGGCCCATGAGGTCGGACTGGTATTCGGCGAGGTAGTCGTTCACGGTGACAACGTGTACGCCCTTGCCGGCCAGGGCGTTGAGGTAGGCGGGGGCGGTGGCAACCAGGGTCTTGCCTTCACCGGTCTTCATTTCGGCGATGTTGCCCAGGTGCAGGGCGGCGCCGCCCATCAGCTGGACGTCGAAGTGGCGCATGCCGAGCGTGCGGGATGAGGCTTCGCGGACGGCAGCGAAGGCCTCCGGCACGAGGTCGTCAAGCTTTTCGCCGTCCGCGTGGCGTGCACGGAGCCGGTCCGTTTCCTCACGCAGTTCCGCGTCGGTAAAAGTCTGGAAGGAACTCTCTAGGGCATTGATGGAATCGGCATAGTTCCGCAGTTGCCGCAGGGTTTTTTTGTCCCCTGTGCGGAGAAGTTTTTCGATAAGTGATGCCACGTGATGTTGCTCCCAGTCTCAAGCCGCCGAATTCTGGCGTGTTTAGTCTACGGGAGAGACACAGGACCGGTTACGCCTGTTCCCTCAGAGCGGATCCACCGCTTCCCGCTACGGACACAGCGTCCGCGAGCGCCGCCGCCAGGTCCCCTCTCGGGGAAACGACCACCCGCTCCAGTCCCAGCCACTCTGCCATGAGCTGCAGCTCGGCGGCGAGTTCGCGGGCCGTGTCGGCCGGTGCGCCGGGCTCCGCGTGGGCCGCCCTGGCGAGCAGGAGGCCGGCGGCCCGGTCGGCCTTGAGGTCCACCCGGGCCACGATGGCGTCGCGCAGGAGAAAGGGCAGCACGTAGTAGCCGAAGCGGCGCTTCGGCTCCGGCGTATAGATTTCAATCCGGTAGTGGAACCCGAAAAGGGCTTCCAGTCGTTTGCGTTCGAAAACCATCGAATCAAAGGGGCTCAGCAGCGCGCGGCCGGAAGCGGTGCGCGGGAGCTTTGCTTCGGCGTGCCGGTACACGGACTTGTTCCACCCGCGCACGGTGACGGGCCGCAGCCGGCCGGCACCAACGAGGTGTTCCACCGCGGGGGCCGAGGCGCGCAGGGGCGTCCGAAAGTAGTCGGCGAAGCACCGCAGCGTGCCGATGCCGTGGGCCTGGGCCGCGGCATCGATCAGGCGGACCATCGCCGCCGCCGGATCGCTGTCACCCCCTGCGCCGGCGCCAGGCGCGGGTCCGGCGGGAGCCGCGTCCGCCCGGGCGGGAAGGACGTTGGCGGTGAGGGTGTAGCGCCGTTCAAAGGAATCCGTCCGGGACGCCGCTGAAATGAGGCCGGCCTCGAACAGGTGCTCCAGGACCCGTTTCACGGTGTTCCAGTTCCATCCCCAGTTGCCCTGCTGGCGGTCCTCCACGTGGCCCAGCCGGGCGGTGAGTTCGGCGGCGGTCATGGGCGGCCCCGCGGCGAGCGCCGCAAGGAGCTGCCCGGCGACGCCGTTCCGCAGGTCGGGGTCCATGGAATGCGCCCCCACCCATTTGCGGCTCTGCCACAGGAGCAGGTCCTGGAAATGGTCAGGCCGGATGAAGCTGGCCTCGTGGGCCCAGTACTCCATCATGCGGCGCGGGTGCGTTCCTGCCATGCGCTGCAGGATGGTCCGGTCATAGTTGCCCAGCCGGGAGAAGAACGGCAGGTAGTGGCTCCGGGCCAGAACATTGACGGAGTCGATCTGCACCAGCTGCAGCCGGGCAAACGTACGGCCCACCGCCCGTGCTGTCACGGGTCCGGCGGGCCGTACCTTGTCCAGTCCCTGGGCTGCCAGTGCGATCCGCCGTGCCTGCTTGAGGCTCAGCACTTCCTGCACATCAGTCCCTTCGCTGGATGGTCAGCACCAGCTTATGCGGTGGCGGGCTCATCCTCGGAACGGTAGGCGAGGATCTTCTCCTCCAGGGCTGCGGCACCGGGCTCGCAGGTCTGGTCCAGCGAGATCACTCCGTAGGTCCACCCCTCGCGCCGGTAGACGACCGACGGTGCCTTGGTCTCCTTGTCCACGAAGAGGTAGAAGTCGTGGCCCACGAGCTCCATGTTGTCGACGGCGTCGTCAAGAGTGAGGGATGAGGCGGGGAACACCTTCCGGCGGATGAGCACCGGCGAGTCCCCTGCCGGGATGTCGTTCTCGACCTCGTAGGGCGATTTTTCCGCGGGAGCCGTTTTGGGCTCGAGCCAGTGGTTGGCCTCTTCGTAGATGGGCTCTTTGGTACTCGCGGGTTCAAGGGTCGCCGTCGCTTCCGTGACGGACTTGGGGGTGTGACGGCCGTGGTGGACCTTCTTGCGGTCCTTCGCCCGGCGCAGGCGTTCAAGAAGCTTGTTGTAGGCGAGATCGAACGCGGCGAATTTGTCGGCGGCGCTGGCTTCGGCACGAATCACGGGGCCCCGTCCCAGGACGGTCAGCTCAACCGTGAGCATCTCGTCGGTCTGCCGGGCCTTGGTCTCCTTGGAAACCTTCGCGTCCACCCTCTGGACTTTGTCCCCCAGCGACGCGATCTTCGAGATCTTCTCGTCGGCGTACTCGCGGAAACGGTCCGAGACCGTCAAATTGCGTCCGCTGATCATGAACTCCATGGTGCCCTCCAAATGACTTCGGTGACACGACAGCGGCACTTCCTGGGGCTGGTCTGACAGACAGTCGAGCCCCTTTCCGAGCCGCTATCGACAGGTACATCTTCTCTTGGTACCCATATTCGACGTTAGTTCATCGCTACCTCTTATTCATCCTTTTTTGGTTTATTTTTTTCCTTGACGGGGCGCTCCCCTGCTGTGGCGGGGCCGGGCGCGCCGAAGCCGGGAGAGCCGGGCGGGCGTGTCGCGGCGAGGACGACGGCGCCCCTCACCAGTGCGCCGCCGGCCCGCAGCGCGCGGGCTGCTTCGGCGAGGGTCGCGCCCGTTGTGAGGACATCGTCAACGATGATGCACGGGACGCCGCGCACGTCCGGTGCGAACGGCCCGCGGCGGACCCGCATGGATCCGCGCACCCGCTCGGCGCGCTCCCCGCGGCCCAGCCCTTTCTGGCCGGCGGATCCTCCGGGGGCCCCGGGCCGGCCGAACCGGGACCACGCCACCTGCCCCGCGCTTCCCCGCCCGCCGGTCCTGCTGCCGGCCGTCCGGCCTGTTGTCCAGCCTGTCGTCCAGCCCTTTATCCAGCCCTTTGCCCAGCCGCTCGTTCTGCCCAGGGCGCGGGCGGTGGCGAATCCGGCGTGCGGCTCCGCCCGCAGCGTACCGCGGGGGTCCAGCCTGCCCAGCAGAACATGAACCGGGCTGAAGCCCCTCCTCCGGTAGGCCCTGCCGCTGGTGGGGACGGGCACGAGCAGCACCCCCTCGCCCGCTCCGGCAGCAGCCCTCAGGGCGCCTGCAAGGCCTTTCGCCAGGACCCGCGCCAGCTGTCCCTGCCCGTGCTTCTTGAAAGACAGCACGGCTTGTGCCAGCTCCGCGCGGTAGGCCCCGGCGGCCACCACCGGCAGGAGCACCGAACCGTCCACGTCCATCAGCGCCGGAGCGTGCGCTTCTGCCCTGAACGGTGTGCGCATCAGCAGCCGGACCTGCCGTTCGCAGCCGCCGCAAAGCGCCAAGTCCTCGGCCCCGCAACAGACGCAGTCAACCGGCGCAGCAAGCGCCATCACTTCGGCCGCGGCGGCCGCGGCTCCGTCCGCCAGCCGGGCCAGCGCCCGGCGGTAGGAGCCCCGGTGCTTCGCTGCTGCCGGTGCCGCTGGAGACAGGTCAGGGTCCGCGGATACCACCATGGGACAACCATGACGCCCGGGGCGGGCACCGCGGAAGGCCCTGCACGGGCCATGTGGACAGCCGGCGGCAAGGACCGGTCACGGGTGTCTGCACGCTGCAAGGCTCCAGTGACCCGCATACCTCAGCCGGGGAAGGAGGGGTCGACCGGTCCCTTGAGCTGCGGAGACCATCCGTTGCCGAGCCGCTGGAAGATCCCTTCCGTTGATTGCGCGTAGATGTCTTCGACGCCGTTGCCGGCGCTCAGGGCGGTCAGCCCCGGCCAGGGCGCCAGCTGCAGCGGCTGCGACGAGGTGAGGAACAGGAGTTCGGGAGTGACGGCGCCGCTGGACGAGCCCCGCATCACGGCCACCGTTGTGTCATCGACCCACACACCCTGGTCCGGGTCGTTCGTGGCCAGCAGGGTCATCGGCGCCGTCAGGTCCTTGGGCGTGCCGTCCGCTGAACGGATGATGCCCGTCATCTGGACCTTGCTCTTGCCGTTCTGCTCCGTGATGATGAGGGCGCGCGTTCCCTCGCGCGAGACCCTGAACTCCTTGACCGAGCGGCCGGAAAGCCATGCCGGCGCCAGCGTCACGGCGGGAACGCTCGCGCCTTCTGCGACGCCGACAGGCCTGAAGGCCGTCATTTCCGTGGCGCCGTCGGCCCCCGGCCCGGCCGTCCAGACCCAGTCGTACCGGTCGAACGAGGGCCGGGTCAGGGTGCTTCGTGTGGTCAGTGCCCGGGCAGGCTGGCCCGGAATGATGGAATACAGGGTGCCGCGGCCGGAGCCGAGGAAGGCGGCGGACTGCGAGACCGGGGACTCTGCCGGTGCCCGGGGCCCCAGGGCCGCCACGGGCTGCATGTCCGGAAGCGGCGAGATCCGGTTGTTCTCATACCGGACCAGGTCGTTCTCGCTCACTGCGATCTGGTGGCCCGGGACGTTCTTGTCACGGATGGGAGGCAGCACCGAACCGTTGTCTTCCACGCGGACCAGGTCCTGGTTGGCACGGAGTTCGACGTTGATGACGTCGGGCTGGCTGCGGAAGGTGAGCGCAAGCTGGGTCTGCATCCGCAGCCTGTCCTCGTTGGACGCCTCGACGAGGTCCTTGGCCGTGAGGTCCACCTGGGCGGCGCCCGACACCACGGGGACGGACTCGCGGGCCAGCTTGATGCCGGAGGGGAAAGCGCTCACCACGGCACCTTTGAGGTACGGGGCCGGGCCGCCCAGCAGGGCGCTGGTCATGGCCTTGACGGTCTTCTTCTTGATGAACCAGCGGACGTCGGGCACCGCGTAGGTGAAGGAGGGATCGTAGAAGTAGATCGGATACGCCCCGTAGATGACCTTGAACGTCTCCTCCGGTATGGCCGTGCCGTCCGGAAGCTCCGCGATCCGCCATTCGCCGTCGACCTGCGTCAGCGTGGCGGGAATGTTTTCCTTGGTGCCTTCCGGCATCTGGGTCGCCACCCCGTCCGCGTCAACGGAGTAGGACACGTCCAGTTCGTAGTTGAAGACGTTTTCGACGCCGGTCGGCACCACTCTCGCCGAGCGGAAGACGAGGACGCGCTGGTCCGGCTTCCAGGTCACGGACGACGCCTGGGTGAGGTACTGGCGGGCCACCGCATAGTCGTCCTCGTAGCCGCTGCCGGCCAGGTAGAAGTCTTCGATCACCGCTTCAGGCCCGGCCCCCGCACGGGGCGCGGACGGGAAGAACACGGGAGCGTTGTTGGGGTTCCCCGCGCTCTCATCAGTGCTTTTCCCCACCGGACCCGATCGCGGGATCTGGGCGCACGATGTCAGCAGGAACAACAGGACCGCCAGCAGCGCGGCAGCGGCACGGGTGGCTTTTCGGGGGGCTCCGCTCATGGCCTCTCCTTCGTTCCGGTGTCCGCTGACGTGTTGTCCGCTGCGCGGTCGTCGGCTGGGTTGTTGTCCGCTGGTGCGGATTGGGCCGGTGACGGGTCCAGCAGCAGCATGGTCCGTTCGCTGCCCGCACCGTGGAGGCCCACGTCCACCGGCTCCAGCTGGAGCGGGGATTTGGTGATGGTGTCGCCCTGGCGCAGCGGAAGGGTGAGCCGGAAGTTGGCCCCGCTGCCCTTGCTGCCCCATGCCTGGAGCCAGCCGTTGTGGAGTTTACTGTCCTCGGCCGCGATGGACAGGCCGAGGCCGCTGCCTCCGGTGGTGCGGGCCCTGGCCGGGTCGGCGCGCCAGAACCGGTCGAACACGCGGGCGGCTTCCGCGGCGGTCATGCCGATGCCGTGGTCCCGGACGGCAACTGCCACAGCGGTGCCGTTGGCGGCCACGGAGATGTTCACCGGCCGGCCTTCGCCGTGTTCCAGGGCATTCAGGACCAGGTTGCGCAGGATCCGGTCGATCCGGCGGTCGTCCATGTCCACGATGATGCCTGCAGCGGGGGCGTTGAGCGTGACCTTGGAGCCGTACTCAGCGGCGACCGGGCCGACGCCCTCCAGCACGTGGGAAACCAGCTGCACAATGTCGCCCGGTTCGGCGTCGAGCGTTGCCACGCCGGCGTCGAAGCGGGAGATTTCGAGCAGGTCGGCGAGCAGCGACTGGAAGCGCTCCACCTGGTTGTACAGCAGTTCCGCGGAGCGCTTGTTGATGGGGTCGAAGTCATCGCGCGCGTCATACAGCACCTCTGCGGCCATCCGCACGGTGGTGAGGGGGGTGCGGAGTTCATGCGAGACGTCGGAAACAAACCGTTGCTGCATCTGGGACAGTGTGGCGAGCTGGGTGATCTGTTCCTGCAGGCTGGCAGCCATGTGGTTGAACGATGCACCCAGCCGGGCCACCTCGTCCTCGCCTTTGACCACCATCCGCTCCTGCAGCTGGCCCGCAGCCAGCTTCTCCGAGACGAGCGCGGCGTGGCTGACCGGGCTGACGACGTTGCGCGTGACGTACCAGGCCACGGCGCCGATCAGCAACGCGAGTACCGCGCCGCCTGCCAGCAGCACGTTCTGGATCTCATCGAGGGTCTTTTGCGCCGTGTTGAGGTCGTAGATCAGGTACAGCTCGTACACCGTGCCGTTGAACGTGACCTTGTTGCCGACGGCGATCCCGGGCCGGTCCTCGGTTCCCACCGGGAACTCCGTGGAGGCCCAGAACTGCTCTTTGCCGGAATCCTGGACGGCCTTGCGCAGCTCGTCTGGAATGACGCTGATGGTGAGCTGGTCGGACGCCCGCGACTCCACCCAGCGGTTGCGTGGTTTGGTCTGCTCCGGCATCGCCTCGAAGACGTAGCGCCGCTGGATCACGGAACCGCGGCCCTCCACGGCGTTCAGGGTGTCGTAGACCAGCGTGATGACGCTGGACTGATCGGTGACTTGCGCGCCGTCGAACGTGTCCTGGACCTGCTTGACGTTATAGCGGGTCTCCGACTCCGCCTGGGCGAGCCGTTCCTGAAACAGGTTGTTGGCAATCTGGTTGGACAGGTAGGCCCCGACGACCGCGAACGACGCGATCGCCAGCATCAGCGTCGTCAGCACGGTCCGGAACTGCAGGGACCGCCGCCACTTGCGGTGCAGTGAGCGGGCCAGGTAGCGGATGCCCGGCAGCATGCTGCTGGCGCCGATCCGGACCAGCCGCGCCACCCGCACGCCCACAATCCGCGCGCGCTTTACCCAGATCCTGGTGCGGAAGCCCAGGGCATTCCAGCTGGCGAGGAACCCACCCTCACGGTGGGCGGCCGGGTCCAGGGCTGGTGCTGGTACGGGTGCTGGTGCGTCTACACCGGTTGCCGGTGCACCGGGCGCGGGCTCGACGGGGGCCGGGTCGACAGTTGGGTGCTCAGCGGCTGCGGGCGCGGCGTGCCCCGGCTCGCGGAGGTCAACTGAGGTGGCGGCGGCCTTCCCGGGAACGGCCCCACCTGCAGGGGCGCTCACCGGCCCCCCTGCGGGATGTCCCTCCGCCGGGTCAGGAACCTGCTTTGTAGCCGACACCACGGACCGTCAATACAACTTCGGGGGCTTCCGGGTCGCGTTCGATCTTTGACCTCAGCCGCTGGACGTGGACATTGACCAGCCGCGTGTCGGCGGCGTGCCGGTAGCCCCAGACCTGCTCCAGCAGGAGCTCCCGGGTGAAGACCTGCCAGGGTTTGCGGGCCAGCGCCACCAGCAGGTCGAATTCCAGCGGTGTCAGCGAGATGCGTTCTGTGCCGCGGCTGACGAGGTGCCCCGCGACATCGATGGTCACATCGGCGATGCGCAGAGTCTCGGGCGCCTTCTGGTCGCCGGGACGGAGGCGGGCCCGGACGCGGGCGACGAGTTCGGCCGGCTTGAACGGCTTCGGGACGTAGTCATCGGCCCCGGATTCAAGGCCCCGGACGACGTCGGACGTGTCGGCTTTGGCGGTGAGCATCACGATCGGCACGTCGGATTCGCCCCGGATCTGGCGGCAGACCTCAATGCCGTCGATGCCCGGAAGCATCAGGTCCAGCAGCACGAGGTCGGGCTTGGCGGAGCGGAACACTTCCAGCGCCTGCCCGCCGTCAGCGCAGAAGACGGGTTCAAAGCCGTCGTTGCGCAGCACAATACCGATCATCTCGGCCAGCGCCTCGTCATCGTCCACTACCAGAATGCGTGCCTTCATATGTATATATTCCCCTATCGAAATGGCTTTGTCGTATTCAGCGCTGCCCGGGCATGGCGCCCGCGCCGGAACGATTGCGGCCCGGCGCACAAACTATAGGCTGGTCCCACGCCCGGACCGCTGGGTGCGGAACACCTGGCTGGAAGGAATTGTCTGTGAGCACCCCTATTTATGAACGTGCACTCGGCGCCGGCTTTACGCGGTTGCAGCCGGAGCTGCAGGACTACTTCTCGCTGGCTCCCGGATCGGGCCACTACGGGGTCGGCGAGGGCGTTTTCGACGTGGTGGGCTGCCGGCAGGCGTGGCTCCGCCCGCTGCTGCGGCTCGCCAGCTCCGAGGAGTCCTTTTTCCCCGAATACGGCGAGGGCATCCCGTTCCGGATCGAGAACCACGCCCATCTGGACCCGTTCGGCCGGTCCAGCCTCACCGCCCGGCGCGAAATCTTCTTCCCGTCCACCACCCGGCTGTTCCACGACACCACGAGCTTCGAGGAGTCCGGCCGCCGGCACGGCCTGGTGGATTACGTGGGGCGGTACCGGCGGATGGTCACCGACCTCAACCTAAGTGTCACCGCCGGGGGCCGGTTGCGCGGGGTTTCGGAGGCTTCGCGGCTCTTCCTGGGACCGCTGCGGATTCCCCTGCCGGCCGCCCTGGATGCCAAGGCGTACGCCGAGCAGTGGTGGGCTGCGGAGGAGGGCCCGGCCGGGAAACACAGGATCCAGGTGAAGGTGATCCAGCCGCAGCTGGGGCTGGTCCTCGTCTACGCCGGGCATTTCGACTACCGGCTGGAGCCCTATCCCGGCGGACAGTCCAGTCCCGGCTACCTTCCGGACCGCGCCCGGCCGGACCGCTGGGAAGCCCGTATCTGACGTACGCCGCCGCCGGCGCTAGCCGAGAGCGAGCTGGTTGAGCCCGTCGGCGACCTTGGTGAGCCGCGCCAGCACAGCAGTCGCCGCCGACGGCGAGTGCCTGGCCAGCCCCTCTGAAGGCGTCACCCGGACGCCGGCGAGGGCGGAGGCCGGCAGCCCCAGCTGGCGCCAAGGCCGCCAGAGAGTTTCCACGACGTCGGCCACTCTCGGCGGCGCGGCGGAGGGGTCTCCGACGTCGAGCACGCCGGCCCACAGCCGTTTGCCCGACTCCACCGCGGCCGCAAGCTGTTCCCACTGCCGGGACGTCAGGGCGCGCAGGGGCACGGCGATCCCGTCGGCGCCGGCCGCGAGGATCCGGTCGAAGGGCGCTTCGATTTCCGGGACGGACACCACCACCTCGGCGGCGCCGGCGGCCCGCAAGGCGTCAATGACCAGTTGCCACGAGTCGGTGGCCTCCCGGCCCGGCACGGAGCGCAGGGTCCGATATCCGCTGGAGGTGGGAATGGTGCCGCCCAGCACCGAGGCAATTTCGGGCTCGTCGACCTGGACCACAATCCGGGCCCCGGGGGCCGCAGCAGCCACCCGGCGGAGGTAGCCGCCGGCCCCGGCCGCCAGCGAGGCCGCAAGGTCCCGGCGGGCACCGTGGTCAATCAGGGCCCGTTCGCCATTGTGGAGGTGCAGGCCCGCGGCGAGGCTCAGGGGTCCGCGGAGCTGGACCTTGATGTCCGCCGCGGGCGTGTCCTCGGCGCCGATAACGTCGGCGAGGATGTTGATGTCGGTGGACAGCGCGGACTGGGCGCGCCGGGAATCCTTGCCCGGCCGGTCCACGATCCGCCAGCCGTAGGGCTGGACGTCCACGGCGAGGTCCACCAGCAGCGCGGCCGTCCGTCCCAGCGCGTCGGAGCCGACGCCCCTGTCCGGCAGTTCGGCGAGGAACGGAAGGTGGGGGCTGCCCAGCTCGCCGCGGATGATGCGCGCGGCCTCCAGGGGGTCCTCGCCAGGCCAGGTGCCCAGGCCGGTGGCAGTGACCTGCTCCGGCTGCGCGGCCGGGAGTGGTGTCTGTGCCACGGCTAGGCGGTGGCGGAGACGGCCGGGCCGGCGGCGCCGGGTACGTCGCCGCCGGCTTGCGGGCGCACGGAACCGGCGGTCCGGGGCTCTGTGGCCAGGGCCGCCTCGTGGTCCTCAGCGA
This sequence comes from Pseudarthrobacter sp. 1C304, assembly GCF_052245515.1. NCBI lineage: Bacteria > Bacillati > Actinomycetota > Actinomycetes > Micrococcales > Micrococcaceae > Pseudarthrobacter > Pseudarthrobacter sp. 1C304. Next base: position 124,558 of record NZ_JBQQCH010000002.1, read on the forward strand.
TGGCCTCATGGTGCCGGATCACTTCGCCGATGATGAAGTTGAGGAACTTCTCCGCGAAAGCCGGATCCAGGTGGGCCTCCGCGGCGAGGCGCCGCAGCCGTGCGATCTGCGCCGTTTCCCGGCCGGGGTCCCCGGCGGGAAGTTTGTGCGCGGCTTTCAGGAAGCCCACCTTCTGGGTCGCCTTGAAGCGCTCGGCGAGGAGGTACACGAGGGTGGCATCGATGTTGTCGATGCTGGAGCGGATCGAGAGCAGCTCCGCCATCACCGCAGGATCCACCTGACCGGCCAGCGAACTGGCCCCGGGGTCATACGAATCGGCGTCGGGAAGAGTCTGGTTCTGCTCGGTCATTGCTCCAGTCTAGGGGCACCGGCGCCCATCGCTTCCGCTGTTACGCGTCGCCGCGTCGCTGCTGCCGGCGGTTGTTCCGGCGCGGCCGGCGGGACGAAAAAGGGACATGCCCGCCGTTCGGTGCGAACGGCGGGCATGTCCCCCGGGGCTGCGGGCCGGATGACTCAGCTGTGCAGCACGGCGCGGAATTCCTCCCGGCGCCGGGCCTGCTCGTCCGGGTCCGGAACGGGCAGGGAGGCGATCAGCTTCTTGGTGTACTCATGCTGCGGATTGCCCATGACCTGGCTGCCGAGGCCCTGTTCCACCATCTTGCCCTTGTACAACACGCCCACCCAGTGGGACAGGATGTCGACGACGGCGAGGTCGTGGCTGATGAACAGGGCGGCAAAGCCGAACTCGGCCTGGATCTCCCTGAACAGTTCCAGCACCACCGCCTGCACCGAGACGTCCAGGGCCGAGGTCGGCTCGTCGGCGATCAGCAGCTTGGGGTTCAGGATGAGTGCCCGGGCGAGGGAGGCACGCTGCCGCTGCCCGCCGGACAGCTCATGCGGGAACCGGTCGGCGTAAGCGGCCGGGAGCTGCACGGCTTCCAGAAGTTCCCGGGTCCGTTGCCGGGCCTGGGCGGGGGTGGGCTTCGTGTGGATGACCAGGGGTTCTGCGATGCAGTCCCCGATGGTCAGCTGGGGGTTGAAGGACGCCGCCGGGTCCTGGAACACGAACCCGATCTCCTTGCGCAGCGGCTTGAAGGTGCGCTCCTTCATGGTGAGCATCTCGTAGCCCAGCACCTTCAGGCTGCCGCCGGTGGTCCGGTTCAGGCCCGCGATGGCCCGCCCGATGGTGGTTTTGCCGGATCCGGACTCCCCCACGAGGCCGAAGACTTCCCCCTCGGACAGGGTGAAGTCGACGCCGTCCACAGCCTTGAAGGCGGGGCTCCCCAGGCGTCCGGGGTACTCGATGGTCAGGTTCCGGGCCTCCACGAGCACTTTGCCGCCCTGGTGGGCCCGCTGGGTCATGCCGTGGGAGGCGGAGTTCCTGCCCAGGTGCGGGACTGCGGCCAGGAGTTTCCTGGTGTAGTCCTGCTTGGGTTCGGCAAAGAGCACCCGCGACGGCGCTTCCTCCACGACGTCGCCCCGGTACATCACCACGACCCGGTCGGCGAGGTCCGCCACCACGCCCATGTTGTGCGTGATGAGCACGATCGATGTCCCGTACCGGTCGCGGAGGTCGCGCAGCAGGTCGAGGATTTCGGCCTGCACCGTGACGTCCAGCGCGGTGGTGGGTTCATCGGCCACGATGAGTCCCGGGTTCAGCGCCAGCGCGGCGGCAATGACCACGCGCTGCTTCTGGCCGCCGGAGAACTGGTGCGGGTAGTAGTTGACCCGCGTTTCCGGGTCCGGGATGCCCACCTTGCGAAGCGCCTCGATGGCCCGGGCCTTGGCGTCCTTCGCACTGACCCGTTTTCCTCCGGCACGGCCGGAGTGGGCGCGGATGCCCTCGGCAATCTGCCAGCCAACGGTGAAGACGGGGTTCAGGGCTGTCGACGGTTCCTGGAAGACCATGGCCACGTCGCGGCCCCGGATCTCCCGGAGCTTTGCCGGGCTGACACTGATGACGTTGCTGCCGTTGATCAGCACGGCACCGGAACTGATGGCGGTCTCGGGCAGCAGTCCGAGGATGGTCTTGGCGGTGACCGTTTTCCCGGAGCCTGACTCGCCCACAATCGCCACCACCTCGCCAGGTTTCACTTCGAGGCTGACGTCCTTGACGGCGTACACATCCCCGGCGTCGGTGGCGAAGGTGACCTTGAGGTGGTCGATGTCGAGGACCGGGCCGGCGCCTGTGCCGGGCTGGTCGATGTTGATGGTCATGAGCTGCTCACTTCTTCGTCACGTGCCGCCGGGGCGCCGGAGGTGGGCAGCGGGCCGCCCTTTCCGGAGGCAGCCTTCTTGCGGCCCCGCAGGCGGGGATCGTTGAGGTCGTTGATGCTTTCGCCCACCAGGGTCAGGCCGAGGACGGTGAGGACGATGGCAAGGCCTGGGAACACGCCGGTCCACCAGATCCCCGAGGTCGTATCCGCGAGGGCCTTGTTGAGGTCGAAACCCCATTCCGCGGCCGAGGTCGGCTCGATGCCGAAGCCAAGGAAGCCCAGGCCGGCCAGGGTCAGGATGGCCTCGGAGGCGTTGAGGGTGAAGATCAGCGGCAACGTGCGGGTGGCGTTTTTGAAGACGTGCAGGCGCATGATCCGGATGTTCGAGGCGCCCACCACCTTTGCCGATTCCACAAAGGGTTCCGCCTTGAGCCGGATGGTCTCGGCCCGGATGACGCGGAAGTACTGCGGGATGAACACCACCGTGATGGAGATGGCCGCGGCGAGGATGCCGCCCCACAGGCTGGACCTGCCGCCGCTGATCGCAATCGCCATGACGATGGCGACGAGGAGCGGCGGGAAGGCGTAGACGGCGTCAGCGATGACCACGAGGGTGCGGTCGAGCCCGCCGCCGATGTAACCGCTGACCAGGCCCAGTGCCACACCGATGAAGATCGACATGATCACCGCCACGATGATCACCAGGACGGCGGTCTGTGCCCCCCAGACAACACGGGAAAAGACGTCGTAGCCGCCGACGGTGGTGCCCATGAGGAACTTCCCGCCGGGAGGCTGCTGCGCCGGGAAGTTGCCGTCGGCGTCGGAGATCTGCGAAAAGCCATAGGGCGCGATCAGCGGCGCGAAAACCGCGGTCAGCAGGAAGACCGCGGTGAGGACGAGGCCCGCCACCAACATGCCGCGCTGCAGGCCGACGCTCTTGTTGAAATGCGAGATGACCGGCAGGCGCCGGAACCAGGGGTCCTTCGGGTCCTTGACGGGTTCAGTTACGGCAGTGGTGGTCATATCAGTACCTCACGCGGGGGTCGATCAGCGCGGCGACGATGTCCACGAAGAAGTTGGTCACGGCCACGATCACGGCGAGGAGCACCACGATGCCCTGGACAGCCACGAAGTCGCGTGCCGTCAGGTAGGTCGCCAGCTGGAACCCGAGGCCCTTCCATTCGAAGGTGGTCTCGGTCAGGACCGCACCGCCGAGCAGGACGGCGATCTGAAGTCCCATGACGGTAATGATGGGGATGAGTGCCGGCTTGTAGGCGTGTTTGGTCAGCAGCCGGTATTCGCTGACGCCGCGGGAGCGGCCGGCCTCGACGTAGTCCTTGCCGAGCGTGCCGATGACATTGGTGCGGACCAGCCGCAGGAAGATCCCGGCGGTCAGCAGCCCCAGTGCCAGGGCCGGCAGGACGGCGTGGGCCATCACATCGGCCAGGGCGGCCATGTTGCCGCTGCGGATCGCGTCCAGCCAGTAGATGCCCGTCGGGGCCTCGAGCGAGGTCAGGGCCAGCTCGGTGGCAGGCGTCGCCCTCCCGGCGACCGGGAGCCAGCCGAGCCAGACCGAGAACGTCAGCTTGAACAGGAGCCCGGAAAAGAACACCGGCGTGGCGTAGCAGAGGATCGCGAAGACGCGCAGCCCGGCGTCGGGGCCCTTGTCGCGGCGGTGTGCGGCGATCAGGCCCAGCGGGATGCCCACGGCCAGGGCCACCAGCAGGGCGTTGATGGTCAGTTCCAGGGTGGCGGCCCCATAGGTGGCGAGCATCTCGGCAACCGGCCGGTTGTCCGAGAGGGTGGTGCCGAAGTTGCCGGTGATGAGCTGGGCCAGGTACTCGAAGTACTGCACGAAGATGGGCCGGTCGTAACCGGCGGCGGCAATGCGTTCCTGCAGCTGCTCCTGGGGAAGCCGGCCGCCCAGGGCAGCGGTGATCGGATCGCCGGTGGTGCGCATCAGGAAGAACACCATGGTGACCAGGATGAGAATCGTCGGGAAGATCAGGAAGAACCTGATCAGGATGTAGCGGCCCAGTCCCCCACCGGACGTTTTTTTCTTTATCGGAAGAAGGCCTTCGCCGTCTTCCGGCGGTGCCTCGATAAGTGTTGTCATTGGTACCTAAATGTGTGTTCCGGGAGCCTTGTGGGCTGCGGAAGCTGTTGTCCTGTACCCGTGCCAAAGGCGGGGCGCCGTGGTGGCGCCCCGCCTCGTCGGCTGGTCAGAACCGGATGGGGAATACGACCTACTTGGAGATGACACCAAGGCGGGTCTTGAAGGAAGCATCGAGAGTCTGGTCGACACCCTTGACGTCCGCGCCGGCCACCATGAGCTGTGCGCCCTGCAGCAGCGGCAACGTGGACAGGTCCTTGGCGACGGCCTCCTGGGCCTCGCCGATGACCTTCTCGCGCTCCGCCTTGTCAACGGTGGTCAGCTGCTTGTTGATCAGCTCCGTGACGGCGGGGTTCTCGTAGTGGTTGCCCAGGAAGTTGCCCGGAACGAAGAACGGCGTGAGGTAGTTGTCGGCGTCGGAGTAATCCGGGAACCAGCCGAGCTGGTAGACCGGGTAGGCGTCCGCCGTGCGGTCTTTGGAGTAGGTGACCCACTCGGTGGACTGCAGGTCCACCGTGAACAGGCCCGACTTCTCCAGCTGCTCCTTGACCATGGCGTATTCATCGCCCGAGGACTTGCCGTAGTGGTCCGGGTTGTACTGGAGCTTGATGTTGACCGGAGCCGTGACGCCCGCGTCGCTGAAGACCTGCTTGGCCTTCTCGAGGCTGGGCTTGCCGCTGCCGTCGCCGTACATCTCCTTCAGCGGCTGGGTGGCGCCGACGAAGCCGTCCGGCACCACGGAGTAGGCCGGCAGGTAGGTGTCCTTGTAGACCTGGGTCGCGATCGCGCCGCGGTCAATGACGTGGGCCATGGCCTGGCGGACGGCCAGCGCCTTCGCCGGATCCGCGTCGGGGGCCTTGGCGCCGAAGGGCATGGTGTCGAAGTTGAACACGATGTAGCGCAGCTCGCCACCCGGGCCCTTGTGCACCTTGACCTTGGAATCCTTCTCGAGGTCCGCGGCGTCGGTGGCCGTCAGGCTCCGGCCGGCGACGTCGATGTTGCCCTGCTGGACGTCCAGCTTGAGGTTGTTGGAGTCGGCGTAGTACTTGATGGTGGCGCCGCCGTTGGCGGGCTTGCCCAGCAGGCCCTGGTAGTCCGGGTTGGGCTTGAGGCCGACGAGTTCGTTCTTCTTGTAGCTCTCGATCGTGTAGGGGCCGGCAAACGGCTTGCCCTTGACGATCTCGTCGTCGGACATCAGCTTGTCCGCCGGGAAGACCTCTTCATCGATGATCGGGCCGGCGTTGGCGGCGAGGACGCCCGGGAAGACCTGGTCGTTGGCGGCCTTGAGGGTGAAGACCACGGTCGAGTCGTCCTTGACGGTCACCGAATCGAGGTTGCCCAGCAGCGAGGCCGGGCCGTTGTCGTCGGCGATGCTGACGACGCGGTCGATCGAGAACTTCACGTCGGAGGACGTCAGTGCGTGGCCGTTGGCGAATTTCAGGCCGGGCTTGAGCTTGACCGTGTACTCGGTGGGGCTGGTGAAGGAGGCAGACTCGGCAATGTCGGGCGTGGAGTCAGCACTGCCCGGCTTCGAGTTGAGCAGGAACGGGTAGATCTGGTTCATCACCATGAAGGAGCCCGCATCGTACGACCCTGCCGGGTCGAGGGTGACCACCTTGTCGGTGGTGCCGTAGGTTATGGTGCCGCCGCCGGCGGCGCTGCCGGTAGCCGTTCCGCCGCCGGAGGGGCCGGTGCAGGCGGTCAGTGCGAAGGCGGATACCCCGGCGAGCGCGATGGCGCTCTGCAGGGCTTTTTTGTTCATTGCCATCTGTGAACTTTCTGTTCGATGAGTACTAGTGCGCAGCCCGGTAGTGCCTAAGTCGACTCGGGGGCAGAACACTGTCCTGATGCCTCGATTCAACCAGACGGATGCCCGGTGAATCGTTACATCTTGTGAGTTGAGACACAAAATTTACACGAACGGGCAGAACTCATCGTGATCTTCGCCGATTCCGTGCGAATTTCGACACCCGGGCCCGGCCGTCGGCTCCCCTGCACGGGGACCTCCGCCGCGTCCGGGCAGCAAAAAACCGCACGCCGGCGGCGTGCGGCTTTTCCGGGCCTTGACCGCCCTAGAGGGCAGCCCGATTACCCTAGAGGGCAGCCCGCTGGAGCGAGCGGGCGGCGTCGATGGTTGCCTGTCCCAGCACACGGCTGCCCTGGTACAGCACCACGGTCTGGCCGGGGGCCACGCCGCGCAGCGGCTCGGCCAGGGTGACCACCAGGTTGCCGCCGTCGAGGTCCATGCGTGCCGTGGCGGGCACGGGGTCACCGTGTGCCCTGACCTGGGCGTGGCAGTCGAAGTCTTCGCCGGTGCCGACCTCCGCGATCGGCAGGCCCGCCCAGGAGACCTTGATGCCGCGGATCTCGTCGATGGCCAGCAGCGCCTCGGGACCCACCACCACCTTGTTTTCCTTCGGCCGGATCTCCAGCACAAAGCGCGGCTTCCCGTCCGCGGCAGGAGTGCCCAGCTTCAGGCCGCGGCGCTGGCCGACGGTGAAGGCATTGGCGCCGGGGTGTTCGCCCACCTTCGCACCGGACTCGTCCACAATGTCACCGGTGGTCATCTCGATTTTCTCGGCCAGCCAGCCGGCGGTGTCGCCGTCGGGGATGAAGCAGATGTCATGGCTGTCCGGCTTGTTGGCCACGGACAGGCCGCGGCGTTCCGCCTCCGCGCGGACCTCGGCCTTGGACGGCGTGTCCGCCAGCGGGAACATGGAATGCCGCAGCTGCTCGTGGGTCAGCACCCCGAGGACGTAGCTCTGGTCCTTGGCCCAGTCCGCGGCGCGGTGCAGCTCCGGGTTCCCGTCGGCGTCCTTGATCACCTTGGCGTAGTGGCCCGTGCAGACGGCGTCGAATCCGAGCGCGATTGCCTTTTCCAGCAGCGCGGCGAACTTGATCCGCTCGTTGCAGCGCATGCACGGGTTGGGCGTGCGCCCCGCGGCGTATTCATCGATGAAGTCCTGGACCACGTCCTCCTTGAAGCGCTCGGAGAAATCCCACACGTAGTAGGGAATTCCGAGCACGTCGCAGGCCCGCCATGCGTCACGGGAGTCCTCGATGGTGCAGCAGCCGCGGCTTCCGGTGCGCAGGGTTCCGGGCATCCGGGAGAGCGCGAGGTGGACGCCGACGACGTCGTGTCCCGCCTCGACGGCGCGGGCTGCGGCGACGGCGGAATCAACGCCGCCGCTCATGGCTGCAAGAACTCGCATACTGACTTTCCGTGGGGTATGGGGGGTCAAAGCAGGCACCGGCGGCTGCCGGATGCAGAAATAGCACAAATGCCTGCCGAACTATTCTATCGCCACGCCAAATCCACACCCAAAAGGCCTTGACGCTCCGCATCGCCAATTCTAAAGTCAAGAGAACCGATTTTAGATGCTTCTCCGCAACGTTGCGGCCTGGGATGCCCCGGCGACCGCAGGAATCGAGGATGACATGGTCTCCGGGAACATCGTGATCGTGGGCGGCGGACTCGCCGGCGCCACGGCCGCAAAGACCCTCCGCGCCGAGGGGTACAGCGGGCCGGTAATCCTGCTGGCCGAGGAGGGGCACCCGCCCTATCTCCGCCCGCCGCTGTCCAAGGACTACCTGCTGGGCCGGGCCGGTGAGGAAGCCCTCCCCGTGGTGCCGGACGGCTGGTACGAGGATAACGGCGTCGAACTGCGGCTGGCTGCCGCCGCCGCAGCCGTTGATCCGGGCGCCCGCAGGGTGACCCTCCGCGACGGGCGGACCCTGGACTATTCGTCGCTGCTCCTGGCCACAGGTGCCCGGCCCCGGCGCATTCCGGTCCCCGGCAGCGACCTGGACGGGGTCAGCACCTTCCGCACGGTGGACGACAGCCGCCGCCTCCGCGAGGGCCTGGCCGGCGGCGGCCGGAAGGTGGTGATGATCGGTTCGGGCTGGATCGGGCTGGAACTCGCAGCGGCGGCGAGCGCCTATGGAAACGCGGTCACCCTGCTGGGTCTGGAGCAGGTGCCGCTGGAAGCGGCCGTGGGACGGGAACTGGGCGGCTTTTTCCGGTCCCTGCATGAGGATCACGGCGTCCGGTTCCGGCTCCCCGCCTCGGCGGCCGCGATCAAGGGGCAGTCCGGCCGGGTCACCGGCGTGGAGACGGATGCCGGGGAGGTCCTGCCCGCGGATCTCGTGATCATCGCCGTGGGCGTGGTCCCAGAGGTGGCCCTGGCGGACGCGGCCGGCATTGCGCTGCGGAACGGCATCCTCACCGACGCGTCCCTGCGGACCTCCGCCCCCGGCGTCTTTGCCGCCGGCGACGTCGCGAACGCCCTGCATCCCTACACCGGCGAACACCACCGCAGTGAGCACTGGGCCAACGCACTGGCCGGCGGCAAGGTGGCGGCCCGGGCGATGCTCGGCATGGAGGCGGCCCTGGACGCGGTCCCCTACTTTTACACCGACCAGTTCGACGTGAGCATGGAATATTCGGGCTTCGCGTCGCTCGCCTCGGGGCCGCCCACCGTCCGCGGTTCCTTCGAGGCCAAAGAATTCCTCGCGTTCTGGCAGCGTGAGGGGCGCGTGGTAGCGGGCATGAGCGTGAACTGGCCGCGTTCGGCCAAGCCGCAGCAGACCATCAAGCAGCTCATCAATACAGGAACCGCCGTCAGTCCTGCCGACCTCGCGGATCCCGGCGTCCCGCTCGGCGGACTGGTGCCGGCGGCCTAGCCCGGGCCGGCGCCGTGGCGCGCGACCGTGCCGGCGGTCTGGATGGTGGATTCGTGGCCGGCCATACCGGCCTGGCGCGCGCGGGTGCAGGCCCCGGGCAGGGCGGCCAGCAGCGCGTCCACGTCCGCGCCGGTGGAGGAATGCCCCAGGCTGAACCGCTGGGCACCCCGCGCGGTTTCCTCGTCCAGCCCCATGGCCAGCAGCACGTGCGACGGCCGGGGCACCCCCGCGGTGCAGGCCGAGCCTGTGGAGGATTCCACCCCGGCCAGGTCGAGCAGGAACAGCAGCGAGTCCCCCTCGCAGCCCGGGAAGGTGAAGTGTGCGTTGCCCGGGAGCCGCCCTGCCCCGGAAGCGCCGCGCAGCACCGCGTCGGGGACCGCCGCCTGGACACCCTCGATCAGCCGGTCCCTCAGAGCGGCGATGCGTGCCGCTTCCTCCGGCAGTTTGCCGGTGACAGCTTCGGCCGCCGCGGCAAAAGCGGCGATGGACGCGGTGTCCAGCGTCCCCGAGCGGACATCGCGCTCCTGCCCCCCGCCGTGCAGGACGGGCGTCAGCGCCACTGCCCGGCCCAGCAGCAAAGCCCCGACGCCGACCGGTCCGCCGATCTTGTGGCCGGAGACGGACATGGCGTCCAGACCCGACGCACGGAAGTCCACGGGCACCGAACCGAAGGCCTGGACGGCGTCGGAATGCACGGGAACGGAGGCTGCGTGTGCCAGTTCGACGATCTCCGCGATCGGCTGGATGGTGCCGACCTCGTTGTTGGCCCACATCACCGTGACCAGGGCGATCGAGTCCGGGTCCCGGGCAAGTTCGGCGGCCAGCACGCCCAGGTCCACCACGCCGTCGGGGTCCACCGGAAGCCAGGACACCTCGGCACCCTCGTGCCGTTCGAGCCATTCGACGGTGTCCAGCACAGCGTGGTGCTCGACGGCGGAGCACAGGATGCGCGTGCGGGCCGGATTCTGCGCCCGGCGGGCCCAGTAGAGGCCCTTCACGGCAAGATTGTCGGCTTCCGTGCCGCCCGAGGTGAAGATGACCTCGGAGGGGTGCGCTCCGGCTGCTGCTGCCAGCACTTCGCGTGCGTCCTCGACGGCTCGCCGGGCCCGGCGGCCTGATCCGTGCAGCGAGGAGGGGTTGCCGGTCCGGGCCAGTTCACGGGTCAGCGCCGCCAGGGCCTCCGGGGCCAGGGCGGTGGTTGCGGCATGATCAAGGTAAACGGGCACGGTCCAATTCTACCCGCGCGCCCGGCGCAGCCCTGGTGTAGATTCAAGCGGTGAAAGCGCCCCTGTACCTCGTCCTGGCCACGCTCTTCTGGTCGGGGAACTTCATGGTCGCCCAGGCCGCTGTCGCCTCCATGACCCCCATGGACCTGACCTTCTGGCGCTGGACCCTTGCCGCCGTGCCGCTGCTGGTCCTGGCCCACCTGGTGGAGAAGCCGGACTGGCGTGCGGCGCTGCGCCGCTGGCCGGTACTCCTGCTGCTGAGCGTGCTGGGCATGAGCGGCTACACCCTGCTGCTGTACGGGGCGCTTGGCCATACTTCCGCCATGAACGCCTCCCTGATCACCGCGGCCAATCCGGCCCTGATCGTCCTGATGGCGATGGTCCTGCCCGGCGAGAGGACCACCCGCTGGGGCTGGGCGGGCATCGGCCTTGGGCTGCTCGGCGTCCTCCTGGTGCTGACCCGCGGGGAGCTGCACCGCCTGCTCAGCCTGTCCCTGAACATCGGCGAAGTCATGATGCTGGGCGCGATCTTCGTCTGGGGCTGCTACACAATCATCGCCCGCCGGCTGGACCTTCCGGCCATTGCGGCCACCGCCGTGCAGGTCTCGCTGGCGGCCGTGACGCTGGCACCGTTTGCCCTCGCCATGGGCGTGCGCCTGCCGCAGCTGCCGGCCGAGGCCTGGTCACTGGCGTACATCGTGGTCTTCCCGTCCCTGGGCGCCTACCTTCTGTGGAACCTTGCCCTGAAAACCACCCCTCCGGGCACCGCGGGGAACTACCTCAACCTCATTGTGGTCTTCACGGCGGGAATCACCGTGGCGCTGGGGACACCGCTCTCCCTGGTGCAGGTCGCCGGCGGCCTCCTGGTGATCGCAGGCGTGCTGCTCACCGGGATGAAGGGCCGAGCCCAGGCCCCCGCTCCGGAAACTGACGTTCCGGCGACTCCGCGCCTTGGGGATCGGGACGCGCGGGTTCCCCGGGGCTGATCCTGGCGCAGCACTGCGCCGGCAGCGCGGTTCCGCGGGACCGTAACTCCTCGATGGCGAGGGCCTGCACCCGGCCCGGGTCGATGCCGCAGCCGGCCGCAGCGCCGCCAAGGAACGCACCGTTCATTGCGCAGACGACGTCGGTGTGGCCCCGGGCGATCCGGTGGAACGGGCAGTTGAGCAGCACAAGGCCGCCTTCGCCGTCGTCCTCCGGCCGGTAGCCTTCCGCGGACAGCAGTGCGGCGAAGTTGTCCCCGGCGTCCGGCGGCGGGCCGGCCTGCCCCGCCGCTTCACTCCGTGCCCGGGCCGCCGCCTGCCCGCGGGCGAAGGCGGTGCGCAGCAGCGCCTCCCGGGCTGACCCGCCGCCGGCTGCGGAGTCCTCGATGGCCGAGACCAGCAGCTCGGCGGCCAGGTCGTAGTTACGGTCCGGGACGGATGCGGCAACCTCCGGCACGGCGGCGAGGTAGAGCTTCGCCGGGCGTCCGGATCCCGGGCCGCCCCGGCCGCCGAGCTTCCGGAATTCCGCGGTCAGGAGCCCGTCCTGCACCAGCCGGTCCAGCTGGAAGGACGCGGTGCTCCGCGGCAGGCCGGTGGCGGCTGCGGCCTCGTCGCGGCTGACGGCGCACCCGGCCGCGGCGACGACGTCGAACAGCTTACGGCGGTTTTCATCCCCCAAGGAGGCGACGGCCGCAATCCTGCGGTTCCACGGGGCGCGCGTCATAAAACCAGCCTATCTCTAAAAACAACTTTCATTGCTTAATGAGCGGCTCGCGGTTCGACTCGCTGCTCGTTGCGGCCTGGCTCGTAGCGCCCGCGGCAGCCTCAGGCGGACGGCGGAATGACGGCGGTCCATGCCTCGGCGTCCGCCCGGGCAGCAGCCAGCGTTGCGGCGTCGGGGCAGGAGACCGACAGGTAGATCGAGGACCCCGACGTGCTGAAAAGCCGCGCGTAGACGGCGGTGGCACGTGCCCCGGCCTGGTCCCCGCCGGTGAAGACCAGCACCTCGACGGCCGGAGCCGGCGCGCCGGGCTCGCCGCCCCAGCGCAGGGTGCCCGGCTGCAGGTAGGCCGGCAGAATGCTGGCGTCCAGATACTGGAAGAGAGCCTCCGTGGACGCCTTGTCGTCCCCGGCCACGGCGAGCGCCGACTGGTTGGTCCGCACCTTGGCCGAGGCCAGGCAGCCGTCGTCCTTGACGTACTCACTCGCCCCGGCGACGTTCTCGGTGACGGGCTTCCATCCCGGGGCCTCGCGCAGCCCGTCGGAGAGCTGGACGGGAGAGCCCTCGGCCAGTGTCCCCCCGGCGGCGAAGGGCATGTCCTGCGCGGCCACAGCGGCGGCGTCATGTCCCGGCGTAATGGTGGGGGTGGCCAGCGCCGGTGCCGACGACGTTATCGGAGAGGCTGCGGGGTCCGGTATGCCGATGCTGCAGCCGGCCAGCGCAGCCGCAGCCGCGAGCGCCAGGAACGCTTTGCCGCCGTGCCGCACACTGCGCGCGCCGAAGAGTCCAGCCTTCCTGGCCGCCCGTCCCGCCGGCCAGGCTTCCAGCCTGCCTTCCATGCCCCGCCCCGTTTCCGCCATGCCGGGCCGCCGTGGGCGCCCGGACCTCCGCACGATTCTAGACGCTCTCCACGACGGCGCCGCCCCTCGGCCTCCGCTCCGTGGACTCCGCTCCTGGGATTAGGCCAGGACACGGACGGCCCGGGGAACCACGTCGATGGTCAGCGGCAGCGGCCCGATCCGCTCCCCGTCGGCGTAGGCCGCCACGTTCTCCGCTGCCAGCTCCACCGAACGGACGCGCCGGATCTGCACGGCCGGATGGCCGAGGTGGCCGCCGGCAAAGACCTTGGGGAACACCCGCAGCAGGCCGGTCCGGCTGAGCGGGCCGACAATAAACAGGTCCAGCCAGCCGTCGTCGAGCACGGCGTCAGGGGTGACTTTCATGCCGCCCCCGATCGACTGGCCGTTGGCCACGGAAACGAGCATGGCTGCCTGCTGCCAAGTCTCGCCGTCGGCCGTCACGGTGTAGTTGATGGCCCGGAAGGAGGCAAGTTCGCGGAGCATGGCGAGATGGTAGCGCGCCTTGCCGCGCGGCCACCGCCAGGCGTTGGCCCGTTCGTTGACGGCCGCATCGAACCCCGCCGACACGACGCCCGCAAACCAGCGGGACATCCCCGGAGCGGATGCGCGCCCTGCGTCGATCAGCCGGCCGCCGGACTCCAGGCCGGCGAGCACCGCCGCGCAGGCGGCGGGAATGTCGTGGGCCGGGATGCCGAGCGCCCGCGCCATGTCGTTCCCGGTGCCGGTGGGGACGATTCCGAGCGGGACGGTTCCCCAGGGCAGGCCGGACCCGGCGAGCGCGTTAACGCCGAGGTGGACCATGCCGTCCCCGCCCACCACCACCAAGGCGTCGATGCCCGCGGCCAGGGCCTTGTCCACGGACGCTGCAAGCGCGGCGTAACTGTCCTCGCACAGCAGCAGGACGCCGGCCCCTGCCTGTTCGAAAATCGCCGCGGCTTCGTTGCCGGCGTGCACACCGCGGCCGAAGGATGCCCGCGGGTTGACGGCGACGGCGATCATCATGCGCTGAATTATGCCAGCCGCCGGGAACCATCCGCGCCGCTGCACTCGTTCTTTCCCTAGCCGGTTAAACTGGCCAGGCCGGACGTCCAGGATGGGCTGGCACCATCGAGGCAAAGGATTCTTGCTTGACGCACGGCAACAGCTCGCATTACCAGGTCCTCCGGATCCCCGTCACGGCGACGGAGAAGGAAATCAAGGTGGCCTACCGCAAGGCTGCCCGCACCGCGCACCCCGACCACGGCGGCGATCCGGCCGCCTTCCGGCGCGTCACCCTCGCCTACGAGACACTGATCGATGCCAAGAGCCGGGCCGACTACGACCGCTCGTACGGTAGCGGCACCTCCGCCCGGCAGCCCGCCGACGAGGGTGCGCACTTTGACGCGCCGGCGGCCGGCAGCCGCGCGTCGGCGAATGTCCGGCGCCCCAACACGCCCCGGAACACGGCGTCCGACGCCCCGGTCTACGTTCCGCCGTTCGAACAGTACGCGGGGACCTCCGAGGTCCCGCTGATCCCGGAGGACCTGGCCCGCCAGCAGGTCCACGGGATGCCCCGCAAGCGCGGGATCTTCGGAGCCGAGGCCAGGATCCAGCGCGAAATGCGGACGGTGCAGCTCATCAGCCGGCAGATTCTTCCCGCCATCCCGGCCGCACGCCTGATCAACGGGCTGCAGTCCCCGGCAGACAACAGCCACATCGACCACGCGGTCCTCTCCGGCTACCGCATGGCGATCATCGGCTCCATGCTGCTGCCGCCGGGTGCCTACGCCTGGAACGGCAGCACCCTGACCCACGGCGGACGGTCCATCGCCCCGCCGCAGCTGGCCCACGTGGTGCGCCGGATGCAGGACATCTTTCCGGAACTCAACGTCACGGGCTGGACGGTGGTCCACAGCACCGACGGAAACCTGCACGAACCGGTGATCGACCGGCACCGCCGCCCCCCGGGCCGGGACACCAGCCACGAGACCGTGCAGGTGGTCAACGCCGCCGGACTGGCGCGCGGCCTCAAGCAGTTCCTGGCGTCCGGGCCGGCCCCCAACACAGTGATCGTTCCGGTGCTGGCCCGGCTCCTGCGCGGCATGCACTAGCAGGCTCGCTAGGATGGGACGGTGTTCCGCATCCTCTTCCACACCCCAGAAATCCCCGGCAATACGGGCAACGCGATCCGGCTCGCCGCCATTACCGGCGCCGAGCTGCACCTGGTTGAACCCTTGGGCTTCGACTTCTCCGACGCGAAACTGCGGCGGGCCGGCCTCGACTACCATGACCTGGCCGTGGTGACCGTCCACCCTGACATCGGCGCGGCCTGGGCGGCACTGGCGCCCGAGCGCGTCTTCGCGTTCACCTCCGACGGCGAGACCTCCTATACGGACATCAGCTACCGGCCAGGCGACGTGCTGCTGTTTGGCCCCGAATCGGTGGGCCTGCCGGAGGACCTCAAGCACGACCCGCACGTCACGTCCCGCGTGCGCCTGCCCATGCTTCCCTCGCTGCGCTCGCTGAACCTGGCGAACGCGGCCTCGATCGCGGTCTACGAAGCCTGGCGCCAGAACGGGTTCGCCGGCGCCAGGCTGTAGCCGCGCATTTCCTGCCGGCACCACCCATCCGTTTCTCCGGCTGTTCCGAATCCCTTGTGAAGCCCGGCTCAGCCAACGGGCCAGAGGCGCGGGAGAGGGAGCGAGGAACCGCCGGTGACAACAGTGCAGGTGGACAGGCGCCCCGTCCGACGGGCTGCCGGCAGCCACGCCCCGGGCGGAGGCGTTTCTGGGCCGGGTCCGGCCGAGGGCGCATTATGCTTGAAGGTGATGGAAACTCCCAACGCCCCGAATCCTGAGGCCGCCGCTCCCCCTGGCACTCCGGCCGACATGAACCGCAGGCTCGGAATGCTGCTGGAACAGATTGCCCGCGGCGACCAGGCCGCTTTCGCCGAGTTCTACGAACTCACGTCCCGGCGCGTGTTCGGCATGGCCCGGCGGGTGCTGATCGACGTGGAGCTCAGCGAGGACACGACCCAGGAGGTTTTTCTCCAGGTCTGGCAGAACGCCGCCAAGTTCAGCCCGGAGGCCGGAAGCCCGCTCGCGTGGCTCATGACCATCTCGCACCGCCGCGCCGTGGACAAGGTCCGTTCCTCCCAGTCGTCCACCGACCGGGAGGCGAAGTACGGCGCCAGCAGCCAGGACATCGACCATGATTCCGTCGCCGACGAGGTGGACAGCCGGCTCGAGGCCGAGGCCGTGGTGCGTTGCCTCGGAACGCTGACCGACACACAACAGGAATCCGTGCGGCTCGCCTACTACGGCGGCCTCACGTACCGGGAAGTCGCAGAGAAGCTCAACGCTGCGGTGCCCACCATCAAGTCCCGTATCCGCGACGGGCTAATCCGACTGAAAACCTGTCTGGGGGTGAGTTGATATGAACGACATGAACAAACACGGCAAGGACCGCGTCCCCTCCGGCTTTGCCGCTGACATCGCCACCGATCTGGCGTCGGGACGGGCGGCCGACCTCGCCGAGCTGTACGCCCTGAACGCTGTGGACGACGCCGAGCGGGCCGCCATCGAGCGGTACCTCGCGTCGGCCCCGCAGGCTGAACGCGCCGCCTTCGACAACCGCGTCCGCCAGGCCCGCGAAACCCTGGCCGCCAGCTTTGCCGCCGAGGAAGAGCCACCGTCCGGCCTGCTGGACCGGATCCTCGCGTCCCTCCCCGCCCAGGCACCCGCAGCGCCGGGCGCCTGGACCGCGGAGCAGGAAGCTCCGGGGGTCCCGCCGGTCGTAGCCCGGCCCGTCCGGGAAGCCACCGGCCTCTCCGCGACCGACGAACTCGGTGCCGCCCGCCAGCGGCGCCAGGAACGGCGCCGGCCGCAGGGCATGCGCAACTGGCTGGTGGGCGTCGCGGCCGCCGCGTTCATCGCCCTGGGCGGTGTCGGCGTCGGCGCCTATATGGCGAACCTGAACGATCCGCTGAACCAGGTCCTGCAGGCCGGGGACGTGAAGCAGGCGACCGTCAATGTCACGGGCGGCGGCACCGCCACCGTGTCCGTGTCGCCGTCGAGGGACTCGATGGTGGTCAAGATGAACGACGTCCCTGCGCCTCCGCCCGGCAAGGTCTACCAGATGTGGCTGATCCCCAAGGACGGCTCGGCACCGGTGTCCCAGGGGCTCATGGACGCGGAAGCGCTGTCCAAGCCCGCGGTGGTCACGGGCATCGGCTCTGCGGCGGCCCTCGGCATCACAGTGGAACCGACCGGCGGCTCCGCGTCGCCCACCATGCCCACCGTCGCCGCGGCCCCGCTGAACGCGTAGCAGCAGCACCAACAACACCGCAGCAACACAGCAGGGCGGGCCCCGGACCTGACATGGTCCGGGGCCCGCCCTGTGTTATTGGCTCTGTGTTGTCGGCTCTGAGTTGCTGGCTCTGTGGTGCGGCGTCTAGGGCCGCACGGCGTTGAGCTGAAGGCGGTCGATGATTTCCTGCGTCTCGTCGGCAGGAGCGGCGCTGACACTGAGGGTGATGGCGTTCTCCTCGGGACCGGGCGCCTCAAGGGCCTCGAACTGCGACTCAAGCAGGGCCGCCGGCATAAAGTGCCCCTCCCGGGAGGCGAGCCGGTCCGAGATGCGGTCCTTGCTGCCGTTCAGGAACACAAACACCACCCCTTCACCGCGCAGGACGTCCCGGTAGCGCTTTTTCAGCGCCGAGCAGGTGACGACGCCGGGTGTGCCGGCGTCGGTGTGCTGCCTGATCCACCCGGCGATGCTCTCCAGCCAGGGCCACCGGTCCTCATCCGTCAGCGGCTGTCCGGCCTGCATTTTCGCCACATTGGAGGCCGGGTGCAGGTCATCGCCCTCGGCGAAGTCCCAGCCCAGGCGGCCCGCCAGCGAGCCTGCCACGGTCGACTTCCCTGATCCGGAGACACCCATGATGACGAGTACCGGGTTCTGCGCAGTCTTCTCCATCAAAGCCCGCCTCCTCAATTAAATATGATTTAAACTGAAGGCCAGCTTAGGGGACACGGCAGCGCGGAGGCAAGGCTAGAAGCCCGCAATGGTGCCCGGCCCGTTGACGGCGACCACGTGGAACGCCTCGGCGCTGCGGCCGGGCGGGAGCCCGCCGCGTTCCGCGGTCCGCAGCATCAGCCCGCGCACTGTCCGGTCCATGGCCTCGATGTCGGGGTGCTGGCTGACATGGACATGGACGGCCTCGAGTTTGCTCCCGACGTGGTCCGTGACGTCGACGAAGTGGTTCTCGCGCTCCTCCGGCCCGGCGAAGAGCCACAGCCACGGCAGTTTGTAGGCCTCCAGCCCCGCGGCCGCCAGCTCGGGGTACGCAAAGGGGTTCTCCAGCGCCGGATACACCGCCCGGGTCACGGCCTCCCCCACCGCGAGGTGGTCGGGGTGGCTCTTCTGGATCCGGTCCCAGTTCCGCTCCGGGTGCATTGAGAGCACGACGTCGGGCCGCAGCTGCCGGATCAGCCTCACCACCTCGCGGATCACTTGGTGCGAGGGCTCGAGGTAGCCGTCGCGCTGGTGCAGGTAGTGGATGTCGGTCACCCCCACCAGGGCGGCGGCCCGGCGCTGTTCCTCGTTGCGCAGCCGGACGATTTCGTCCCGCTGCGCTGGGTCGAACCCGCCGGCGTCGCCGTCGGTCATGATGCAGTAGCTGACCTGCACCCCGGCGGTGGTCCAGGCGGCGATGGTGCCGGCGGCGCCGAAGTCGATGTCGTCCGGGTGGGCGGTGAAACAAAGCACCCGTTCGATCCGGTGGTCCGGATCGAACGGGCTTTGCGCCTGCGCGGCGGGGCTGGCCAAGGGATCAGCCCCTGCGCTTCTTGATTTCTTCGGTGGCCTGCGGCAGGACCTGGAAGAGGTCCCCCACGATGCCGAAGTCGGCGATTTCGAACACGGGCGACTCGGCGTCCTTGTTGACGGCCACGATCACTTTCGCGGTCTGCATCCCGGCCTTCTGCTGGATGGCCCCGGAGATCCCGGCAGAGATGTACAGCTGGGGCGAGACCGTTTTGCCGGTCTGGCCGATCTGCGCGTCATGGCCGATCCATCCCGCGTCCGTTGCGGCGCGGGAGGCGCCGATGGCCGCGCCGAGGGCATCGGCGAGGTCTTCCAGCGGGCCGAAGTTGCCGTCGACGCCGCGGCCGCCGGCCACAACGATGCGCGCCTCGGAGAGGTCCGGGCGGCTGCTGGCGGCCTTCTCGCTGCGGGCCGTGACCCGGGCGGAGGCTGCGGTGGCCGTTTCCGGCACGGGCACCGTGACGGCGGCCGGGGCCGTGCCGGTCACGGCGGGCTCCGGCGTGATGCTGTTCGGCTTGACGGTCAGCACCGCGACCGGTGTGGTGGCCTTGGCGGTGGTCATGTAGGAGCCCGCCAGCACGGACTTGTGCGCTGTTCCGTCCGGGTCCACGGCAACGACGTCGGTGATGACGCCGGCGCCGAGCTTGATGCCCAGCCGCGCCGCGACTTCCTTGGCCTCCGCCGAGTTCTCCGTCAGGACGACGGTGGCACCGGAAGTCTGCACCGCGGCGGCGAGGAAGGACGCCTTCGGGCCGACGAGGTAGTCGTCGAGGTCCGCCGCGGAGGGCCGGTACAGCCCTTGGACGCCGTAGGCCGCCAGGGTGTTCGTGACGTCGTCGTGCAACTCGCCGTTGACGGCGACGGCCGTCTCGCCCAGCGACCGGGCAATGGTGAGCAGTTCCAGGCTGGCCTTCTTCAGGACCTGGCCGGGGTTGTCGATGAATACCAGTACTTTTGCCATGTCTGGGGTTCCCCTTAGAGCAGCTTCTGGGCGGCCAGGAACTCGACCAGCTGGATGCCGGCGTCGCCCTCGTCGGTGATGATGGTGCCGGCGGTGCGCGCCGGGCGTGCCTCCGCGGTTTCGACGGCGGTCCAGGAACCGGCCCGTCCGACCTGCGCGGGGTCGACGCCGATGTCGGCCAGGGTCAGCGTGGTGATGGTCTTTTTCTTGGCCGCCATGATGCCCTTGAAGTTCGGGTACCGGGGGTCGTTGGCCTGGTCCGTGACCGAGACGAGGGCGGGCAGGTCCGCCTCGACCGTGTCGGCGTGGGTGTCGCCGTCGCGGCGGGCGGTGAGCCTGGCGCCGTCGAGCTCCAGCGACGCCGCGAACGTGACCTGGGGCAGGCCCAGGCGTTCGGCGAGCTGGGCCGGGACGAGCGACGTTTCGCCGTCGGTGGAGGCCATGCCGGTGAGGATGAGGTCCGCGGGGGTGTCCGCCCCCAGGTGGCGGATGGCTGCGGCCAGCGCCAAGGACGTGGCGGCGGCGTCGGATCCGGCGAGGGCGTCGTCGCTGAGGTGGACGCCCTCGCTGGCGCCGATCTGCAGGGACTTCTTCACGGCGTTGACTGCGCCGGCGGGGCCCATGCTCAGGGCGATCACCTTGTTGCCGGCGGCCTCGCCGCCCCGGGCCTCAATCAGCTGGAGGGCGGCTTCGAGGGCGTACTCGTCCAGTTCGGACAGGATGCTCTCGGAGCGGTCCGCCGTGTTCCCCTCGCCCGTGAGGTGCCGGTCGAACTGGGCGTCAGGGACGTGCTTGACCAGCACGATGATCTTCAATGTCTCTTCCACTGTGTTTACAGCAGCCTTCCATGCGGGTGGACAGCCAGCCGGGTGGGGTCGTGGCCACGGAACGCCCGGGTGCCGGGGTGCTCCTAGCTAACCATATCGGGGCTGGCCGGCGCGGCCTGGGTTAAGGCCTGTGTCAGCGCTGGCCACAGCACGGCACGGCGGGGGCCGGGCGGCACCCCCTGGTGCTGCCCGGCCCCCGCTGGCACGCGTGTTGTGGCTATTGCTCGGCCGCCGCCCCGAGGGTGACGTCGAGCTCTTGTTCCTTGCCGCCGCGGATGACGGTCACCTTGACGGTGGCGCCGGCGGGCTGCTCGCGGACCGCCGCCGTCAGCTGGTTGGGATCGCTGATGGCGAGGTCCTGGAACCGGGTGACGACGTCGCCGACTTTGACCCCGGCCTTGTCGGCAGCGGAGTCGGGCTCGACCGTGGCAACTTCCGCCCCGACGGAGAATCCGGAGGCCGAGGAACTGGCGGTCTTTTGCTTCACGCTCACGCCGAACTGGCCGTGCGTGGCCTTGCCGGTGCTGATGATCTCCTGGGCCACCCGCTTGGCGTGGTTGATGGGAATGCTGAAGCCGACGCCAATGTTGCCGCTGCCGGCGGAGTCGCCGCCGGCGGAGGCGATGGCCACGTTCACGCCGATGATTTCGCCCTTGGTGTTGACCAGGGCACCGCCGGAGTTGCCGGGGTTGATGGCGGCATCCGTCTGGATCACGTTGATCGCGATGCTTCCCTGGTTGGCGGTGCTCTGGCCCTGGCCGCCGTCCGGCGGGGCGAACTGGAAGCCCTGGTCGCCGCCCTGGGGGTTGTCGGCGTTGTCCTTGGGTGCGGCCGAGGACGCCACGCTGATGGTGCGGTTGAGGGTGGACACGATGCCGTCGGTGACGGTTCCCGTCAGGCCGAGGGGCGAGCCGATCGCGACGGCGGTGTCGCCGACGTTCAGCTTGCTGGAGTCGCCAAGGACGGCCGGCACCAGATCCCCGGCGTTCTCGATCTTGACGATTGCGAGGTCGGACAGCGGGTCCGTGCCGACGATCGTGGCACTGTAGACCTTGCCGTCGCTCAGGCGGACTTCGATGTCGGCGTTGGCGGCCGTGCCGTCGAGCGTCACCACGTGGGTGTTGGTGAGGACGTGGCCCTCACCGTCGAGAATGATGCCGGAACCGGTGCCGCCCTCACTGCCGCTGGACGCCTTGATAGTGACGACGCTGGGGGTTGCCTTCACCGCAGCGGCGGTGATGGCGTTGACGTCTTCCCTGTTGTTCACGATCACGGGGCCGGCCTGGCTGCTGCTGCTGGAGCCCATGGACGTGACGGGCTGGCCGCCCACCAGCTGGGTGGTCCCGGCGACCACACCGCCGCCGACGAGGCCGGCGGCGAGAATGCTGGCGACGAGGGTGGGCACGCCGAAGGCGGCCTTGCGCTTCGGTGCATGGGCCGGGTTGCCCGCGTACGGCGAGGCCGGCTGGTTGCTGCCGAAGCCACCGTACTGGCCCTGGCCGTAGGGGTTTTGGCCGTACTGGAAGCCTCCCTGCGGCGTTCCGAACCGCTGCGTCTCCGGCGGGCGGCCATAGGACGGCTGGTGCTGCGGGTACACGGGCTGCGGGCGGTTGTCCGCCTCCCGGTCCAGCCGGAGCGTCGGATTGTCCTGGCTGGGACCTTGCGGGGAATCCGGGCCGGAATCCCGGGCCTGATCAGGGGCTGAGCCCGGCGCGGAAGCTGCCTGCGGGTGCCTCGATGGGTCTTCGCGCGGCGTGGCCGGCTCCCGGTTCTCCGGTGAAGCGCCCTGCGCTGGGTTGTCAGTCATAAGACTTCCTTTCATCCTCGTCTGCATTAACTATGGACGATCTCACTGAGACTGGAGCGCACGTTTGCTGTGAGGTTGCTGGACGTCCCCAGCGGGCTCCCGCCCCGTCTCCGCAGACGCTGCGGTTCCGGGTTCAGCGCTTTTCGCTGGTGGCATATTCCCGTTGGTGGACTGCCCATGGGGTGCACCATAGAATCAAATGGAATCGCCACAGCGACCTGCGGCTTTACATCTGCGTGGGGGCGCTGCTGCATTCTGTGACGACCGGTTCGGCCCGAACTGGTCGCAGAAGTGCTGAAGGGTTGCACATGCGGTCTATCTCTAAACGTCTCCTCGCCGTTCTCGGCGTCGTCGGACTGCTGGCGCTTCCCGCCGCTCCGGCCTTCGCCGAAGATCCGGTGACGCTCGACCCCGTTACGAAGGTGGTGGACTCCGCCGGAGTCCTCGGCGACCGGAGGGGTGAAGTCGAACAGGCCATCAAGCAGCTCGGTGCCGATCACGCCATGACATACCACGTCGTCTACGTGAAGAAGTTCGAGAACCCCACCGACCGGTACGCCTGGGCCGCTGCCGTGGCGGACAAGGCCAGCCTCGGCTCCAATGCGATGCTGCTGACGGTAGCCACGGAGGGACGGCAGTATCTGCTGAGCAAGCCGGCCAACAGCAAGATCACCGATGCCCAGCGCGACACGATCGTGACCAGCGCAGTTGACCCGAACCTGCGCAACGGGGACTACGCACAGGCTGCCATCGACAGCGCCGCAGCCATCGGCGACGCCGCCGGGGGCGGCAAGGGCACCGTCCCGTCGGAGGGCGGCGCCGGCAGCGGCGTGCTCGTCGGTGTGGGCATCGTCGCCGCGGGCGGCGCGGGAGCCTACCTGTACCTCCGCAACCGCCGGAAGAAGGCCGCGGCATTGACCGCTGCCGGCGCCGGCCAGCCGGGCGCCGCGCTGGATCCGCTCGCAGGGCTCACCGTGGAGGAGCTGCGCCGCAAGAGCGGTTCCCTGCTGATCGAGGCCGACGACGCCATCAAGTCCAGCGAGCAGGAGCTGGGGTTTGCGCAGGCGCAGTACGGCGATGCCGCCGTCGGGAACTTCACGAAGGCCCTGCAGGATGCCAAGGGCCACATGTCCGAGTCGTTCAAACTGCAGCAGCAGCTCGATGACCACATCCCCGACACCGAAGAGCAGCAGCGGACCTGGCTGGCCGAGATCATCCGCCGGTCCGAGGCAGCGCTGTCCTCCCTGCAGGAGCAGAAGGCGGATTTCGATTCGCTCCGCGAGCTCGAGAAGAACGCCCCGCAGGCCCTCGCCGCCGTCAGCGCCGGGGCGAAGGAGGCGGAGGCCAAGATCGCCAGCGCCGAGCAGTCGCTCGAGACGCTGCGGGCCAAGTACGCCGAGAGCGCGCTGGTGCAGGTGGGCGACAACATCACCCAGGCGAAGGAACGGCTCGCCTTTGTGCAGAACGCCTCGGTCACCGCGCAGGAGAAGCTCGACGCCGGCGAGGGCAGCCTCGCCGCCGTCGCCGTCCGGGCGGCGGAAGAGAGCCTGCACCAGACGAACGTCCTGATCGGCGCCATCACGAAGGTCGCCGGAAGCCTGGACGAGGCGCGCAGCGGGCTGGAGTCCGCCGTCGTCGACACCTCCCAGGACCTGGCGCAGGCCCGGGCGCTGATCCAGTCCGGGGCGCACCCCGAGCTGGCCGGCCCGGTCGCAGCGGTGGAAGCCTCGCTGGCGCGGGTGAAGGCCGAGATCCAGGGCGGCAAGATCGATCCGATTGCCACCTTGGAGCGCGTCGAGACAGCGCACCAGTCGCTGGACGCGGCCCTGACCGGCATCCGCGACCAGCAGGAGCAGACCCGCCGCGCCCAGGCCTCGCTACAGCAGAGCATCATGTCCGCACAGGCGCAGATCAGCGCAACCTCGGACTACATCACGGCACGCCGCGGCGGCGTGGGCACTGAGGCCCGGACCCGTCTGGCGGAGGCCCAGCGGAACCTGGACTACGCACTCTCCATCTCGCGCAACGACCCGGTGACGGCCCTGCAGTACGCGCAGCAGGCCCATTCCCTCGCGGCGCAGGCGGCGCAGCAGGCCCAGTCCGACGTCGACCACTTCGGCGGCTACGCCAACCAGGGCTACGGCCGCGGCGGCATGTTCGGTGGCGGCGGAGGCGGCGGCCTGGGCGGTGCCATCCTCGGCGGCATCCTGATCAACTCCATCCTGCACGGCGGCGGCGGAGGCGGCGGCTGGGGCGGCGGCGATTCCGGCGGAGACTTTGGCGGCGGCGACTTCGGCGGCGGCGGAGGCTGGGGCGGGGACTTTGGCGGCGGCGGCGACTTCTAGCCGCTCCCCCGGACGGCCCCCCGGCCGATTCAGACTAGGCGCCGGCGGGACCCCGCGGGCGGATAGAAGCAGTACATTTTCACGGTTCACCGAATTCAGTGGCAACCACTGAGCAGGACGAAAGGTAACACCATGGTTAAGCAGTCCATTTTCGGCCGCATGGCGCAGCTGGCGAAGGCGAACATCAACTCCCTCCTGGACCAGGCCGAGGATCCGCAGAAGATGCTCGACCAGATGGTCCGGGACTACACGAACAACATCGCCGAGGCCGAGTCTGCTGTGGCGCAGACCATCGGGAACCTGCGGATGCTCCAGGACGACTACAACGAGGACGTCAAGAACGCCCAGGACTGGGGCCGCAAGGCCCTCGCCGCCTCCCGCAAGGCGGACGAGTACCGCGCCAACGGTGACACCGTCGACGCGGAGAAGTTCGACAACCTTGCCAAGGTGGCCCTGCAGCGCCAGATCACGTCAGAGAACGAGGCGAAGTCGGCCGAGCCGAGCATCGCGTCGCAGACCGAGGTGGTGGACAAGCTCAAGCACGGCCTGGACCAGATGAAGGGCAAGCTCAACGAGCTCACCAGCAAGCGCAACGAGCTGGTGGCCCGTTCCAAGACCGCCGCCGCCCAGAGCCAGGTGCACGACGCCCTCAAGAGCATCGACATCATGGACCCGACCTCCGAGGTGGGCCGCTTCGAAGAGAAGATCCGCCGCGAAGAGGCCAAGGTCCGCGGCCAGCAGGAACTCGCCGCGTCCAGCCTGGATGCACAGTTCAACTCCCTGGAGGACCTCGGTGAGCAGACGGAGATCGAGGCACGGCTTGCCGCGCTGAAGTCCGGAGGCTCCCCGGCGGCCATTGGCGCCGGCGAGGGCCGGTCCGCCTCATCCACCGTCGAAGAGGCCGACTTCGACAAACTGTAGGCACCACGCCCGGCGGCCTGCCGCCGGCACCGGCACCTCGCCAGAGGCCGGGTCCCGGACCATTCACGGTCACGCCGGACCCGGCCTTTGCTGTGTCCGGCCGCTGCCGGCGCCCTGACCTGCGGACTTCCCGTGTACCGTGGGTCCATGTCTTCGGGATCCCTGTCTTCGACCCTTGTCTGGCTCCGCGACGACCTCCGGCTGGACGACAACCCGGCCCTCTGCGAAGCGGCCTCCCTAGGACAGCCGCTGACCGTCGTCTATGTTCTCGATGAAACCTCCCCCGGCGTGCGTCCCCTCGGCGGCGCCGTGAAATGGTGGCTGCACCATTCACTGGCGGACCTGGCCACCGGGCTGGAGGCCGCCGGCTCCCGCCTGCTCCTGCGCCGCGGCAGTGCCGCTGCCGTCATCCGGGAGCTCGCCGGCGAGACCAACGCCTCCACCGTGCTGTGGAACCGCCGCTACGGAAGCCCGGAACGGGAGGTCGACGCCGGGATCAAAGCGTGGGCCACGGAGGAGGGCCTCACCGCCACCAGCTTCCAGGCCAACCTGATGTTTGAGCCCTGGACGGTGCGGACCGGGGCGGGCGGGCCCTACAAGGTGTTCACGCCCTTCTGGCGGGCTTGCCTCGACGCCCCCGAGCCGCGGGAGCCGCTGGATGCGCCGGAACGGCTTCCGGCCCCGGCCAAGGGCCAGGACGGAGGGCTTCCGGCCGGCGACGGGCTCGACAGCTGGGGGCTGCTGCCCCGCAGGCCGGACTGGAGCGCAGGGCTGGCCGCCACCTGGCAGCCCGGGGAGGCCGGCGCCCGGCAGCGGCTGGATGACTTCCTCGACGGTCCCGCCGAAGAGTACGGCACGGGCAGGAACACCCCGGGGGTCGAAGGGACCAGCCGGCTCTCCCCCCATCTGCGCTTCGGTGAGATCAGCCCGTTCCGGATCTGGCACGCACTGCGCGAACGCTTCCCGCGGTCGGCCCCGGCCGACGTGGGGATTTTCCGCTCCGAACTTGGCTGGCGCGAGTTCTGCTGGCAGCTGCTCTACGAAAACCCGGATCTGGCCACACGCAACTACCGACCCGAATTCGACCGCTTCGACTGGCAGACGCCGTCGGACGCCGAACTCCGGGCCTGGCAGCAGGGCCGCACGGGGTACCCGCTGGTGGACGCCGGCATGCGCCAGCTCTGGCAGACCGGCTGGATGCATAACCGGGTCCGGATGGCCGCCGCGAGTTTCCTGGTCAAGAACCTGCTGGCGGACTGGCGGCTGGGCGAGGCGTGGTTCTGGGACACCCTGGTGGATGCCGACGCCGCGAGCAACCCCGCGAACTGGCAGTGGGTGGCCGGATCCGGCGCCGATGCCTCGCCGTACTTCCGCATCTTCAACCCGGTCACCCAGAGCAAAAAGTTCGACGCCCAGGGCCGCTACCTTCGCGAGTTCCTTCCGGAGCTGTCCGGGCTGGACGACAAGACGATCCATGAACCCTGGAAGGCCAACGGTTTGGCCGAGGACTATCCGGACCCCGTGGTCGGGCTGCCGGAGTCCCGTGCCCGGGCGCTGGAGACGTACCAGCGGCTCAAGGACGGCTGAGGCCCTCCCTGCTGCCTCGCCGGGCCGTAACGCCCGGGGCAGCAAGAAGGGCCCGGATCAACAGATCCGGGCCCTTCTTTTTCTCTCCAGTTGCGGGGACAGGATTTGAACCTGTGACCTCTGGGTTATGAGCCCAGCGAGCTACCGAACTGCTCCACCCCGCGTCGCTTGATCAACACTACCCTAGTTTTTGCTCCGCCCGAACCACGGACCCGTTCCACGGTCCCTTTCCCGGGAGCCGCGGCGCCGCTCCGTGGCGGCCGCCGGGGCCTCCTGGCATAAGGCAGAAGGCCCGGCTTAAAGCAGAAGGTCCGGAACACTGTTTCCAGTGTTCCGGACCTTCTCTTCAGTTGCGGGGACAGGATTTGAACCTGTGACCTCTGGGTTATGAGCCCAGCGAGCTACCGAACTGCTCCACCCCGCGTCGCAAGATCAACTTTACCTGCCGGTGAACATGAGGCCAAATCGAGGGGGCGTGATGTGTGTCTCCCCGCCCGGGCCGGACGGCGGGCCTACCGGGGCGGGACGGGCGGAACGGGAAAGGCCGGGCTCCGCTCCGGTGGAGCGGGAACCCGGCCTTACGCCGTGGACCAGTTGCTGCGCGCAGACGCCCGTGACGTCAGGAGCCTGGCGTCAGCCGCCGTGCGTCAGCTGCTGGGTGTCGGTGCCGGAGTGGCCTCCGGCGTGGTGGCCTCCGGCGAGGCCGCCGGAGCGGGAGCCGGTGCCGCCGCGATCTTGGCTTCGGCGTCGATGGCCCGCTGCAGGGCCGCCGAGAGCTTCCGCTGTTCCTCGCCGTAGGCGGCAAAGTCGCCCCGGGCGAGGGCTTCCTGGCCAGCCCTGATGGCTGCGTTCGCCTCTTCGAGGGCGGCTTTGAGCTCCGCCTTCGCGTCCGGAGTGCCGGGAGCGCCCGGTTCCGTGGGCGAGGCGGGCGTCTGCCCGTTGTTCGCCGAGTCGCCGGCGCTGGCCCCCGAGGCACCGCCGAACAGCTGGTTCAGGGCTTCGTCCAGGGTCGGGGCGAACCCGATCTTGTCACCGAAGGCCACCAGGACGCGCTGCAGGGTCGGGTAGGAGGTCTCCCCCGTGGACCGCAGGTAGACCGGCTGCACGTATGCCATGCCGCCGCCGACCGGGAGTGTCAGCAGGTTTCCGTTGAGCACCGCTGACGCACCCTGGCGCAGCAGGTTTAGGGCCTGCGACACGGTGGGGTCGGAGTTGAACTTGTTTTGCGCCTGGCCGGGGCCGGGAACGTTGGTCTCCGGCGGGATCTGCAGGAGCCTCAGCTGGCCGTAGCTCTCCGCCTTCACACCCTTTTGGTTGCCGGCATCGGAGTCCGCGGCCAGGAAGCCGTAGAGGACGTTGCGGGCGTTTCCGTTGACCACCTGGGGAATGAACGAGGAGGTCAGCTGGAACGCCGGCTTTTCCTGGTCCGGCATCTTCAGGGACATGTAGTACGGCGGCTGCTTGACGTCGTCCTGCACGGTGGGATCGTTCGGGACGCTCCAGGCGTCGTTGTTGGTGTAGAAGTTGTCCGGCTGGGTGACGTGGTAGCGGCCCAGGAGTTCCCGCTGGACCTTGAACAGGTCCTCCGGGTACCGGACGTGGCTCATCAGGGCGGCGGACATCTCCGAGTACGGCTTGAGCGAGGTCGGGAAGATGTTCTGCCAGGCCTTCAGTACCGGGTCCTGGTCATCCCAGGCGTAGAGCGTCACCTTGCCGTCATAGGCGTCCACGGTGGCCTTGACCGAGTTGCGGATGTAGTTGACGGAGGTGTTTGGCAGGGAGGCCGTCCGGCCCGCGGTGGTCTGCGAGTCGGCGGTGGCCTCCGAGAGCTGCTCCTGCTGGGAGTACGGGTAGAACTGGCTGGTGGTGTAGCCGTCCACGATCCACTTGACGCGGCCGTCGACGACGGCCGGGTAGGCGTTGCCGTCCACGGTCAGGTACGGGGCGACCTTTTCGACGCGCTCCCGCGGGTTCCGGTCGTAGAGGATCTGAGATTCGGCGTTGACACCGTCCGAGAGCAGCAGGTCGGAGGACTGGAACTTGATGGCGTAGAGGACCTTGTTGAAGAAGCTGCCCACGTTCGGGCCGCCGTCGCCGGTGAAGGTGTACTGCGTTTCGCCGCCGCCTTCCTTGGCGGCCGGGCGGTCCTGCTCACGGTTCGGTGCGCCCTCGGGGGCACCGACAATCGAGTAGTCTGGCGAATTTTCGCCGAAGTAGACGCGCGGCTGGTAGGTCGAGTCATCGCCCAGAACACCGGTGGACGGGATTCCGGACTGCAGGAACTCCGGCTTGCCGTCGACAGTGAACTTGTTGCCCTTGGCGGCGACGACGCCGTAGCCGTGGGTGTAGACGACGTGGCGGTTCAGCCAGGACTGCTGGTTGGCGCTCAGCCCGTCCGGGTTCAGTTCGCGCACCGCAATCACTGTGTCCTGGACCTTGCCGTCGATCTCGTACCGGTCGACGTTCAGGGCGCTGGGGAACTGGTAGTACGGACGGTACTGCTCAAGCTGGGAAAACGCGTCCGAGATCAGATTCGGGTCCAGCAGCCGGATGTTGGCCGTGGTCTGCGCGTCGGGGGCCAAGGCGCCCGTGGTGGCGTTGGTGGTGGCGTTGTAGACGGACTCCTGGATCTTGTCCAGGCCGTACGCTGCACGGGTCATGTTGATGTTGCGCTCGATGTACTGCTTCTCGAGCGTCTGCTCCGAGGGCCGGACCTGGAACTGCTGGATGACCCAGGGGTAGACGCCGCCGGCGAGGATCGAGGTGATGACCAGCATGGCGGTGCCGATGACGGGAAGCCGCCACTTGCCGATCACGGCTGCGACGATGAACAGCACTGCGACGAGGACCGCGGCCACCGCCAGGATGGCTTTGGTGGGGATAACGGCGTTGACGTCCGTGTACAGCGCACCGGCCCAGCGGCCGCCGCTGTTCTGGACGGACGAGTACCGGTCCAGCCAGAAGTTGGCGCCCAGCAGGAGCAGGAAGGTCGCACCGGATACGGCAAGGTGGATCTGGGCGGCACGGCTTGTGAAGATGCCGCGCTCCATGATCCGGATGCTGCCGTAGAGGTAGTGCGTCAGGATACCCGCGACGCCCGCGACGATGGTGACGCTGATGAGGAAGCCCGTGATGAAGCCCAGGAACGGCAGCGTCATCAGGTAGAAGCTGATGTCGATATTGAAGAGCGGATCGTTCTGGCCGAAGGGTTCCTGGTTCAGGAACAGGAGCACCCGCTGCCACTGGCTGGCCGCGGCGCTTCCGGCGAACAGGCCGAAGAGAATGGGCAGGCCCACCATGACGATCCGGCGGACCGGTTCAAGCTGGACCTGGTAGCGGTTCAGGTTGTCGCGGATGTCAGAGTCCGGGGCGTACACCGGGCGTGCGTGGTAGGCGATCCGGATGGCAAAGAACACCGCGGAGAACATGATGGCGAAGCCAACCAGGAAGATGACGATCCGTGCCAGGTTCTCGGTCAGGAAGACTTCGAAGAAGCCCAGCTGCTGGTACCAGAGGACGTCTGTCCAGACATTGGCGAAGAAGATGAAGCCGACCACGATCAAGGCCACAACAATCAACGTCGGCGTCAGTGCGCTTCGACGTGGCTGGGGTCTTCCGGGCGGGACAGTGCTGGCTGGACGGGACAAACTCGGTACCTCATAGCTGGTCGTCAGGTGCTGGTTTTTAGTTATCAGTGCGGCAGCGCGGCGAAGCCGTCATATGTGCCACGAGTGGCAGCGGATCTTAGTTCCGCCGCCAGTCTAGTTGGTGGAGCAACTGGGAAGTCCCGATGTGTCGGCTCCTGACGCGGCCAGTTCGACAGCTTTCCGCGCTTCGGCCAAGGTCTCGACCCGCACCACCTGCAGTCCGTCCGGGATGTGCCCGGCGACGTCGTCGCAGTTTGCGGCCGGGGCCAGGAACAAGGTGGCGCCCCCGGACCGTGCGCCGTGCATCTTCTGGCTGATGCCGCCGATCGGCCCCACGGCGCCGTCAGGGGTGATGGTGCCGGTTCCGGCGACGTGCTCGCCGCCGGTCAGGTCGCCCGGGGTAACCGTGTCCACGATGCCCAGGGCGAACATCATCCCGGCGCTGGGGCCGCCAACCTTGTCGAGCGAGATCTTGACGTCGAAGGGGAAGGTGAACTGGTACCGCAGCATGACCCCGAGGATAAACCGTCCGGCCGGGGTCTTCGTGGGAGTGATGGTGGCCGTCACGTTGCTGCCATCGCGGGCGACGACGACTTCCACCGGTGCGCCGTTCCCGGCGGCCAGTTCGTCCTGGATGACGCTCAGCGCGGTTGCCGGCTTGCCGTTCACGGAGACGAGCGTGTCGTTTTCCTGGAGCTTCCCCGCGGATGCGGATCCCTCCGGGATGCCTGCAACGAGCATCTTCTGCTCGAACGGGATCGCCAGTTCCTTGAGGGCCGAGGCGACGGCGTTCTCCTGCGACGTGGTCATGGCCACGGCGCTCTCCTGCTGCGACTGTTCCTTCGTCACGCCGGTGGGGAACACGAGTTCCTCCGGGTAGACGGCCTTGGAGCCGCTGAGCCAGGCGGTGAGCGCCTCGATGACTGTCACCGGCCCGTTGGGGCCGCCGTCGACGTAGACGGTGGTGAGGTCCAGGTTGCCCTCCGCGGGGAACGTCTCACGGCCGGTGACGCTGATGACTGGGGTGCCGTTGTCGCTGCCCAGAGTGTTGAACGTGGGGCCGGGAGACTCAATGGCATACGGGACCGGCAGGCTCACCGCGGTGATGCCCAGTGCCAGTGCGAGGAACCCCGAGACCAGCATGGCGGATGACCGCGCGTCGCGCTTTCCAGCCGGACGCGGCCCGGCGGAACGGGCCTGCCGGGACTGTCCGGGCGCCGGCTCGCTGGCGGGCTGCCCGCCCTGCGTAATCGTCAATGAAGGACCTCTCCGTGCCGGCGCCCGGGGACCTGCGGATCCCCTGGTCAGCGCACCGCGTCCGCGGCCTCCGCCGCGGCTGCCGCCTGCAAATATTCCAGTGTCTAAGACTACGCGCTCGGCCGCCGTGCGGGCTCTTTGCCGACAGCGAACGGGCCGGGATTTCGGCAGACAGCCCGCTGTCAGCGGGGTAGCGTGAACGGAAGAAGCAGCCACACCGACGATCGGCGGGATCATGACCTCCAACCCACTTAATCCGTCCAACGGCGACGAGGAGCCCAAGGATCCGCTGGCGGAAATGCTGAAGAATCTGATGGGCGGCCAGGGCATGGGAAACATCGACCCTGCGGAACTGGCCAAGGCGGCCGGCCTTCCGAATGACCCGAACCTCCTCGCCCAGATGTTCTCCCAGGTGCAGGCCATGATGAGCGCGTCCTCGGAGGGCCCCGTGAACTGGCAGCTGGCGCACGAGAACGCGCGGCGCGTGGCGGCCAGCGGCTCCGACCCCTCCATCACCGCGCAGCAGTCGCGCGAGGTTGACGAGGCCCTGAGGCTGGCCGAGATGTGGCTTGACCAGGTCACCGGCCTGCCGGCCACCGGGCTAATCGGCCGCGGCTGGTCCCGGGCCGAGTGGGTTGAAGAAACGCTGGGCACCTGGAAGCGCCTGACCGAGCCGGTGGCCAACAGCGTCGCGAACGCGCTCTCCACTGCCATGACCGAGCAGATGCCCGAGGAAATGAAGTCCATGATGGGCGGCGCCTCGTCGATGCTGCAGAACATGGGCGGGGCGATCTTCGGCATGCAGCTGGGCCAGGCCATCGGCGCACTGTCCGCCGAAGTGGTCAGCTCGACCGACATCGGTGTTCCCCTCGCGGATCTCGAAATGGCGTTGCTGCCCACCAATGTGGCCAAGTTCGGCGAGGGCCTCAGCCTGCCGGAGAGCGATATCCGCCTGTTCCTGGCCGTCCGTGAAGCAGCCCACGCACGCCTGTTTGTCCAGGTCCCGTGGCTGCGGGGCCACCTGCTGGGCGCGATCGAGGCCTACGCCCGCGGCATCCACATCGACACCTCGAAGATCGAGGAGCTCGCGCGCGAACTGGATCCGGGCAACCCGGAGGGTATCCAGGAGGCGCTGTCGCAGGGCGTCTTTATGCCGCAGCGCACCCCCGCGCAGGACCAAGCGCTGGAGAAGCTGGAGACCGCCCTGGCCCTCGTGGAAGGCTGGGTGGACGAGCTGACCTGGGCGGCCACCGAGAAAATGCTGCCGTCGGCCGCGGCGCTGCGCGAGACGGCGCGGCGCCGCCGCGCCACCGGGGGTCCGGCCGAGCACGCGTTCTCCTCCCTCGTGGGCCTGGAACTGCGGCCCCGCCGGCTGCGGGAGGCCGCGGCGCTCTGGGCTTCGCTCAAGGACGAACGCGGTGTCGACGGGCGCGATGCGATCTGGCAGCACCCTGACCTGCTGCCGACCGCCGAGGACCTGGAAGACCCGAAGGGGTTCAGCGAACGCCGGCAGCTGGCCGAGGCCAGTGACTCCGAGGTTGACGATGCCCTGCAGAAGCTGCTCAGCGGCGGCTTCGATGAGCCGAAGGATGCCCCGGCGGCCGGAGAAGAAACCGGAAAGACTGAAGAGACCGATGGGGACGGCGGCGGTCCCGGCGACAACGGCACTGACCAGGACGTAATTGACGGCGGCGGCCCCGGCGACAACGGCACTGACCAGGACGTAATTGACGGCGGCGGACCCGGCGACAACGGCACTGACGGCAGCGCTCCCGGAGCCGGAGACGGCCCCAAGCCCTAGCGAATCAGTTGGCGGCCCCGGCCGGATCTACGGATCCGGCCGGGGCCTTTTCGTGGAGGCTGCCTGACCTCGCCGGAGCCCGCGGTATCTGAGCGAAGCCCGCTGGACCAGGGCGGCATCACGTCGGTATTGCCGCAGTATCAGTCGGAGACTTCCGCCCCGCCGCCGTCCACGTCATCGTCACCGGACGGCGGGAGACCGCGGGACGTGGCGAAGGAGACACCCTCAAGGAACGCCTTGGCCCGCTCGGTGTCCGGGTAGGCCTTTAGCAGCCGCCAGAACGCGGCGTTATGGCCGGCCACCAGCAGGTGGGCCAGCTCGTGGAGAAGCACATAGTCGATGACCCACTGGGGCATGGGCTGCAGCTTGTCGGAGAGTCGGATGGTGCCGTCCGACGGCGTCGCGGATCCCCAGCGGGAGTTCTGGTTGCCCACCCAGCGCACTGAGGAAGGCACTGCCCGCCCGCCAAGATAGCGGGCGGACAGGGCGGCCGCGTGCTCTGCCAGGGCGGCGTCGCTGCGCGGACGCCGGCGCCCGGCGCCGCGATTTCCCCGCTCCCCCTGCAGCCGCAGCTTTTCGAGCATCCGGTGTACCCATTCCCGTTCCTGGGCGCGGCTGAAGGACGCCGGGATGGCCACGACGGCGGTGCCGTTCTCCCAGAACGCGGCAACGGTCCGGCGTCGGCGGGCGGACCGCCGCACCTCCACCGGGGCGCCGTCGGCGGTGGTCAGCGGGACGGCTCCCGCGGCGGCCTGCCTTCCGGCCGGGGCATTGCTGCTGCCGGCCATCAGAGGGCGGCGCTTTCGGCCAGCACTGCCAGCACCGCTTCGCCGTATTTCTCCAGCTTGGACGGTCCCACTCCGGGGAGTTTGGCGAGCTGCTCAAGGGACTCGGGCCGGGCCTCGGCGATGGCGGTCAGTGTGGCGTCGGTGAACACCACAAAGGCGGGGACGTCGGCGTCGAGCGCTGCTTCCTTCCGCCATTGCCGGAGCGCATCGAACGTCTGCTCCTCATAGCCCGGCGGGCACTGGCTGCAGCGGCCCACTTTTCGTTCGGCGCCGGAGGTGAGCATGGTGCCGCAGACCCGGCAGGTGGCCGGGACGGCGGCTTTGCGGCGCGGGGCGGGGCCTTTGCCGCGGGCTGAGGAGCTGGCCACGGAGTCCGGGCGCAGCCCGTCAAGGAATCGCGAGGGCTTGCGGTTGGCGCGCCCGCCGGGCGTCCGGGCGGTGGACCAGGACAGGAACAGGTGTTCCCGTGCCCGGGTGATGCCGACGTACAGCAGCCGGCGTTCCTCGTCCACGGACGCGGGGGTGTCCGCGAAGGAGATCGGCATGAGCCCCTCGCTGAGCCCTACGAGGAACACTGCGTCCCATTCGAGGCCCTTGGCGGCGTGCAGCGAGGCGAGGGTGACGCCCTGGACAGTGGGGGCATGCTGGGCGAGGGAACGTTCCTGGAGTTCGTTGACGAAGTCCGCGAGCGTGAACTGGGCGCCGCGGCTGACCACAAGTTCATCGGCCAGCGCCACGAGGGCCGCCAAGGATTCCCAGCGCTCCCGCAAGGCCCCGCCGCTGTGCGGGGCGGCTTCCGTGTATCCCAGCGAGGCGACGATGTCGCGGACCACCTGCCCCAGCGGCTCGGGAGTGGCCGACTCGGCGACGGCCCGGGTGGCCGCCCGAAGCTGCAGGATGGCGTCGCGGACTTCCTTGCGGGCGAAGAACCGCTCCCCGCCGCGCAGCTGGTAGCCGATGCCCGCCGATGCTAGGGCCTGTTCGTAGGCCTCGGACTGGCCGTTGGTGCGGAACAGCACGGCGATCTGGCTCGCGGGGGTGCCGGCGTCGAGGAGCTCGCGTACCTTGACCGCCACGGTGGCGGCCTCCGCTTCGTCGTCGGAGCATTCGGTGAACTGCGGGGCGGGACCGGCCGGGCGCTGCGCCACCAGCTGCAGGGGCGCAGCCCAGGCCGCGTCGGCGACCGGGCCGCCGCTGCGCCGCCCGGCCAGCAGCTCGTTGGCCAGCTTCACCACCTGGGGAGTGGAACGGTAGTCGCGGATCAGCTTGACGACATTGGCCTCGGGGTACTGCGCCTTGAAGCCGAGCAGGTGTTTCGGCGAGGCGCCGGTGAACGAGTAGATGGTCTGGCTGGCGTCGCCGACGACGCACAGCTCGTCCCGGCCGCCGAGCCACAGTTCCAGCAGCCGCTGCTGCAGGGGCGACACGTCCTGGTACTCGTCGACGACGAAGTGGCGGTACTGCTCGCGGACAGTCGCGGCGACCTTGGGGTCCTCCTGCAGGATGCCGACGGTGATCAGCAGGACGTCCTCGAAGTCGATGACGTTCCGGTCGGTTTTGACGTCCTCGTAGGACTGGAAGACCCGGGCCACGGCGGTCAGGTCGAAGCCCCCGGGGGTGCCGCGGCCCTGGGCTTTCTCCAGGTAGTTGGCCGGGGTCAGCATGGACACCTTCGCCCACTCGATTTCGGAGGCCAGATCGCGGATCGAGGCGCGGTCGGTGCTGAGCCGCAGCCGCCGGGCGGCCTCGGCAATCATCTGTGCCTTGTGGTCGAGCAGGTTGGGCAGCGCGCCGCCGATGGCTTGCGGCCAGAAGAACTGAAGCTGGCGGAGCGCGGCCGCGTGGAACGTGCGGGCCTGGACATTCCCGACGCCGAGGTCACGGAGGCGGCTGCGCATCTCGGCCGCGGCCCGCGCCGTGAAGGTGACGGCCAGCAGCCGTTGCGGGCTGTACACCCCGGAATGCACCCCGTAGGCAATCCTGTGGGTGATGGCCCGGGTCTTGCCGGTGCCGGCGCCGGCAAGGACACACATGGGCCCCTGCAGGGTGCTGGCAACTTCGCGCTGTTCAGCGTCGAGGCCGCCGAGGATGCGCTCCTCAAGGGAACGGTTGTCCGGCGCGGGTTCGTCCGGTGTGCCCGGGCCTGCCGGGCCGGAGGGAAATGCGGCGGACTGGAAGATATCTGTGTTCACTGTTGCTGCTCAGCCGTTCGGGGTGTCCGGTGGATGCGCCGCGGGTACAGGGCGGCGGCGCGGTGGTGCCTGGGTGGTGTCACAAGGGCCTCAAGCGGTGTCCGCGCGGTCCTGGATCACACCGCCGTACCAGTGCTCGATCAGGGACCGGGCAATGGACAGCCTGCTGGAAATGACGATCTCCCCGCTGAGCACGGCGTCCTGAAGCTCGTCGCGGCTGAACCACCGCGCCCGGGTGACCTCAACGCCGTCGGGCGTGGCTTCGGTGTCCTCGGTGGTGGCGGTGAAGCCGAGCATCAGCGAGGCCGGGAACGGCCATGACTGCGATCCGAGGTACTGGCAAGCAGTGACCCGCACCCCGACTTCCTCGCCGATCTCCCTGACCACGGCCTGTTCCAGCGACTCCCCCGGCTCGACGAAGCCAGCCAGCGTGGAATAGTTCCGGGCGTCGAGCGGGCCGCCGCCGCCGAGCAGCAGCCGGCCGTCAGGTCCCACGACCGTGACGATGATCGCGGGGTCGGTGCGCGGATAATGCTCCGAGCCGTCCGAGGGGCAGCGGCGGACCCAGCCGCCGGCCTCGGGCACGGTGGCGGTCCCGCAGCGCGGGCAGTGGGTGTGGGTGGCGTGCCAGTTGGCGATGGCGCTGGCTTCGACGAACAGGGCGGTGTCCATGGGCGTCAGTGTGGCCGCGACATCACGGAACCCTGCCCACAGCGCACCCTCGGGAATGCCGGCAATGTGGGCCTCGAATTCCTCCGCCTGGACTTCGAACTGCTGCGGCAGGAGGAAAAGGACCACCTCGGTGCCGGCCGCAAGATCAGTGCCGGGCAGGGCCGACCCCAGGTAGATCACCTGTTCCGGGGAATAGGGCGTATCCCGCAGGTGCCGCCCCAGCTCGGCCGCGTCCAGCAGCACCAGGCTGTTGCCGTCGACGAGGGCCTGCCGGCCGGACAGCACCATGGCCCGGGCGTTGCCGGACGCCATGACGTCCTGGACCATTCCGGGCCTAAGCCGGGCGGCGGATCCGCGGTCCATCAGCGCCGGGCGAACCGGAAGGACGCTGTCCATCAGGTGGTTCGCCGCCAGGCCGGTTTCCGGGACGTGTGGGGCCCGACTGTTGGGTGCCGCCGACTCCGCAAGACTCATGTACCCACCGTACTGACTCCCGCCGACAAATGACATTTTCAGCCGGCGTATGTGGGCAGCCGCACGTGCCCTCCGCCCGGCCCGTCCCGGCTCCGCTGAATGACCGGCGGCGGAGGCTTCCGGCACGCAAATAATTCCTGAACTTTCAGACTCGCCGCGCTACAACGCGGTCTTGGGCGCCGCTCAATCTACCGTGGAAGAGTGAGAAGAAAACCAATCGAACTGGCAGCTGTGGCAACCGCGGCAGTCCCCGGACTGACCCCGACCGCCGTTAGCTCTGCGCCCGACGATCCGGCAGACTTCGATTCGGCGCTCCTCCTGGATTCCGAAGGCAAGCGCTGGCGCGTCCGGTCCCCCCGCCATCCCGAAGCCAGCGCACGGCTGGAAACGGAGTTCCTGGTACTGCGGGCCTTCGTCCCCGCCATCCGGGCCGAACTCCCGTTCCTGATGCCCACCGTTGCCGGCACCGTCCGGCAGGGAACGCTGAGCACGTTCGTGTACTCCCACCTGGCCGGCGCCACCCGGTCCGTCGAGGAGCTGGGGTCCGCGTCCCCCGCCGTCGCCCGCGAGATCGGCGCGGCCCTCGCCGCCATCCATGACCTGCCGCACTCCCTGGTCAGCAACGCCGACCTGCCCAGCTACACGCCCAACGAATTCCGCCAGCGGCGGCTCAATGAACTGGACCAGGCGGCCACCACCGGCA
Organism: Pseudarthrobacter sp. 1C304; assembly: GCF_052245515.1. Taxonomy (NCBI): domain Bacteria; kingdom Bacillati; phylum Actinomycetota; class Actinomycetes; order Micrococcales; family Micrococcaceae; genus Pseudarthrobacter; species Pseudarthrobacter sp. 1C304. The sequence continues at coordinate 163,147 of NZ_JBQQCH010000002.1, forward strand.
AGATTCCGCCGCTGCTGCTCCGCCGCTGGGAACACGCCCTGGAGGACGTTTCCCTCTGGCGCTTCAACCCCTGCGTGGTCCACGGCGACCTCCACGAGGACAACCTGCTGGTCGACGGCGACCGCGTCACCGCCGTGACCGGCTGGACCGACCTGCGCATCGGCGACCCTGCCGACGACATGGCCTGGCTCGTCGCTTCCAACGACCAGGACTTCGTGGACGCCGTCCTGAAGCACTACACCTCGGCACGGCGCGATGTGCCCGACGCCCATCTGCTGAGGCGTGCGGCGCTGTCCGCCGAGTTCGCCCTGGCGCAGTACCTCGTGAAGGGTCTCGCGGCCGGGAACCAGGACATGATCGACGAGGCCGAGTCGATGCTCGCTGTGCTCGCCGAGGACGTCGCGGAATACGGCGGGCAGCCGATCAGCGTCGAGCCGCTCCCGGCGCCCGCGCCGGCCCCGGGCTCCAGCCAGGCCACTGCTCCGGCCGGCGGCACTGTTCCGGCCGGGGGCGCTGGGCCCGCCGTCCACGTGACACCCATACCGGTTCCGGTTGCCGCCGATGCCAGCGCACCCGGCAAGGTTCCCGCCGTCTCGGTCACCGCGATCCCCGCCGCCGCACCGGACGGCAGCGAAGACGCAGGCGAGGACACCTCGACGCAGGCGATCGCCGTCGTACCGCCGGCCAGCCCGGCCCAGACGGACACTGCTCCTCCGACGGACAGCGCCGGCCGGCAGGGCATTGCAGTTCCGACGGACAACACGGCCGGGAACGCCGGCGCCCCGGAGGACGCCGCGGACGACACCTCGACCACCACCCTGACGGTGGTCGAGGCGAAGACCCGCTAACCGGTGCCCAGGGCCGCAGCCACAATCTGTTCGAGCCGTTCGGCCGAGCCTAGGTCGTACGGCCGGACCACCTGGTTGTCAGCGACGTAGTAGAACGCCGCCCGGACCTGGTCCAGCGGAACGCCTTTGAGCCTGGACCAGGCCAGGCGGTACACGGCCAGCTGCACGGCTTTGGTCTTCAGCTGGGCGGCGGACGGCCGGCGGCCGGTCTTCCAGTCCACCAGGTCCCAGCCGCCGTCGGCGTCGCGGAAGACGGCGTCGATCCGGCCGCGGACCACAACGTCACCCACCCGGGTCTCCACCGGCACTTCGACGTGGGCCGGGGCGCGGTCGGCCCACTCGGACCGGCGGAACGTCTCCACCATGGTGTCCAGCCCGTACGCCTCATCGATGTGGTCGTCGGAGCCCGCCTTCTCCCCCAGGTCCAGCATGCCCGCGGTCCCGTAATATTCCTCCACCCAGGCGTGGAAGGCAGTGCCCTTGCGCGCTGACATTCCGGGTTCGCGCGGGACGGGACGCCGCAGCCGCGCGACGACGGCCTCCGCGTCATCCTCCAGGTCCACCAGGGTGGATGCGGAGATGTGGCCCGGGAGGTGGACGTCCTGCACCAGCGTCCGGCGGGAGCGGCGTTCCAGCAGGGTCGCTGCTTCGACGGCCCAGCCGCCCGCCGGGCCGCGGAGCGGCGGGCGCTGCCCCGGTCCGTCACCGGCGGCGCCGCCGCCGCTGGCGCCGGCACCGTCGGCGGCGTCCAGCGCCGCCCCGGACTCAAGGAACTCCAGGACCCGTCCCGCTGCTGACTGCATGGCCGCCCGCCGGCCGGGAACCAGCCGCAGCCTGGCACCCGTGCGCGGATCGATGGGCCCCTCGAGCGGATCGTAGGGCCACCCGGCGACTTCAAGTTCGGAGGTCAACGGGCTCTCCTCCGGCAGCGCTTCCTCAGCGACGGACAGCGGATGGATTCCGGCGGTGCCGTCGGCGGCAAGCACCTCGAGTTCGGCCAGGAAGGGCGACATGTCGGCCATGCCGGCGCGGGAACCCACCCACGCGGCGCTCGACACCCACAGCACGTGCTTGGCCCGGGTGTAGGCCACGTAAGCCAGCCGCCGTTCCTCGGCCTCGCCATGGACCTGGACGGCGGACTTGAACTCCTTCTCGGCGTCGAGCCAGCCTTTCTGGTCCGGGTGCTCGAGGTCCCATTGCGGCAGGTCGGCGCGGTCCCCGCGCAGCGGCCAGGGAAGGGCGGCGCTGCCGCTGCTCCAGCGCGAATCCCGGCTGCTGGGGAAAGCCCCGGCGTTGAGGCCGGGCACGAAGACCACGTCCCACTCCAGGCCTTTGGACGCATGGACGGTCAGCAGCTGCACCGCCTCGTGGTTCACTTCCGGGACGGCGGCATCGAGGCCGTTCTCTTCCGCGGCCGCGGCCTCCAGCCACGCCAGGAAGGCCAGCACGTCGACGCGGTGCGAGGTGTGCAGGAACCCGGCGGCGGCATCGTGGAACGCATCCAGGTTGCGGCGGGCCTGGTGGATGCTGATCCCGGGCCGTGCAGCCACTTCAATGTCGAGCAGCATGGCCCGCTCCACCTCGCCCAGGAGCGTGGTGAGGTCATCCCCCATGTACCCGCGCAGCAGCCGGAGTTCCGCCGAGAGCCGGCGGAGCCGGTCCAGTGCCTCGGCGCTGAGTTGGCGGCCGTGCGCGGACGTCCAGCCTTCCCGGGGAAGCCAGTCGAGGGCTTCGACCAGGCTGGCGGCGTCCGTGAGGTCACCCTCGATCACGGCCGCCTCCCCGCCGTCGGCGTCGTCCTCGTCAAGGCCTCCCGGGCGGCCGCGGCGCCGGGCCAGGAAGCTGGACCAGTCCCGCAGGGCCATGAGGTCGGCAGGACCGATCCGCCAGCGTGCCCCGGCGAGCAGCCGCATCAGGGAATCCGAGCGCCCCGGGTCGGCCAGCACCCGGAGGGTCGCCACCAGGTCGACAATTTCGGGGGTGTCCAGGAGTCCGCCGAGGCCCACGATCTCGTACGGGATTCCGCGGGCCTCGAACTCCCGGCGGATGCATTCCATCTGCGCGCGCCGGCGGCACAGCACCGCCATAGCGGGCGGTTCGGGTTCGTCCGCGCCGTTGAAGTCGGTGACCCGGAACCGCAGCACGTCCCCGGCGATCGCCGCGGCCTCATCCTCGTCGGTGCCGAAACGGCCCATCAGAACCCGGCCCTGGACTGCGGCCGGGCTCGGCTGCAGCGGCGGGACTTCCACGCCCCCGGCGGAGTCCCGCTCGCCGGCCGGTCCCGTCAGGGCGGCCGCCCGGCTGAGGGGGGATGAGATGACATTGGCCGCGGCCAGGATGTTCCGGCCGTTGCGCCACGCCGTGGTGAGGTACGACGTCGGGGCCACGGCAAAGCGCGGAGGGCTGCCGGCGTCGTCCGCTCCGGCTGCCCCGAGCCGTACGGGGAATTCGCGGACGAAGTGGAAGAGCTGCCCTGCGGAGGCTCCGCGGAAGCCGTAGATGGACTGGTTCGGGTCCCCCACGGCGGTGACCGCGTGGCCGTCGCCGAAGAGCCGGGAGAAAAGGACAAGCTGCGCGTGGGAGGTGTCCTGGAACTCGTCGAGGAGCACCACTTTGTAGCGCTGGCGTTCGGTCTGCGCGGCGACCGGAATCTGGTTGGCCACCCGGGCCGCGAGAGCCACGAGATCGCCGAAGTCCAGTGCGCCGCGGGCGCGCTTGGCGTCGGCGTAGCGGCCCACCATGTCCGCGACGCTGGCGCGGGTGCGCAGCAGCGCGCTGAGCTCAGCGGCGGCCTGGGTGGGGTTCTTCTTGGCGTCCGCGACGTAAGGCAGCGCCTCGAACTCGGCCACGCGGTCCAGCAGCCAGGCCCGCACCGCGGCCGGTTCCTGGAGGTGTTCGGCGCACTCGCCGGCGAGCTGGATGACGGCTTTGACCAAGGTGGACTTGGCGGACCGGAAGTGCTCGTATTCGCCGTCGAACGCCTCCACCACCTCGCTGGCGAGCTGGAAGGACTGGGCGCCGCCGAGGAGCACGACGTCCCGCTCGACGCCGAGCCGGAGACCGTAGTCCGACACGATCCCGCTCGCATAGGAGTGGTACGTCGAGACCTTGGGTTCCAGGGCGTCGGTGCTGAGCAGCCCGGCGGGGAACACCTGGTTCGTGGTGTCCGCCGCGGCGATGCGCTGCAGCGCAGCCAGCTTGGCACGGATGCGGGTGGCCAGTTCCCCGGCCGCCTTGCGGGTGAACGTCACGCCGAGCACTTCCTCAGGCCTGACCCAGCCGTTCGCGACGAGCCACACCACGCGGTCGGCCATCGTGGCGGTCTTGCCGGAGCCGGCGCCGGCAATGACGAGCCGGGGTGCCAGCGGCGAGGAAATGATGAGCGACTGTTCGGCCGTGGGGCTGTTCTTCTCCCCCAGCATGGCGGAGAGCTCCTCGGGGGAAAACCGCACGGCGGGAAGGGCGCCGGGCTCTTCCGCGGGACGGGTTGCCTCGGTACTCATTCGGTAACCTGCTTTCCCCGCACACAGAGCGGGCAGACTTCGGGAAGGCGGCAGCCGTGCCCGCCGTGACCGCCCTTGGCGGGGTCGTGGCGGGCCTCGAAGGTGCTTCCGGACATCACGCCGGCGGCGTCGCTGACCATGTCCAGGGCCCAGTTGTCCGCCGGGTCCAGCGGCTTCTGCGCCTGGATGCCGGGGCTTTTGGTGGTGGTGCCGAGCTGGGCAAGAACGGCCCCGCCGGGCAGCGGCGGAGGTCCGTCGTCGGGGCCGGCAAAGCCTCCGGCCAGCACCGCCGCCTGGTAGGCGCCCAGCTGCGGGTGACGCTCAAGGTCGGCCTTGCCCGGCTGCCGTTTGCCGGTCTTGAGGTCCACAACCACCAGCCGGCCCTCGGCGTCGATTTCCAGCCGGTCGACCTGGCCGCGCAGCACGGCCGGGCGGGCCGGCCAGGACTCGTCGCCGGCGGGGGCCGCGACGTCCGGCAGTTTCACCTCGAAGTCTTGCTCGACGCCCGCCAGGGAGCGGCCTTCGCTGCGCATCACCAACACATACTGGGCGAGCTTGCGGACCATGGTTTCGGCGCGCCGGAAGTCCAGTTTGCCCTCCCAGTTGTCCTTCATCCCGAGCGCCGGCCAGCGGCGGACCAGCTCGGCCACGTACTCGCTGCCGGACGCGTCCGGCAGGTCCTGCGCGATGGCGTGGACCAGGGTGCCCAGGCTGCGGGCGAAGTCGGTGGCAGCTTCTCCGCCGGCGGCCTGGACAAACCAGTCCAGCGGGGACTTCTGCACGGTCTCCACTTTCGACGGCGAAACGTAGACCGTGCCGCCCGGCGGAACCACCGGTTCGGCGGAGGACAGCGGAGCAAGGCCCCACCAGCTCGAGGGATGCGCGCCGGGCACGGGCGGCTCGGCGGCGGCCAGGGCTCCGAGCACCGCGGTGGCTTCCCGCGCCTCGGCGCTCCCGGCGTCGAGCTGGGCGTATTGGCGCAGTTCGGCGACGAGGGCGCGCAGGGTGAGCGGACGCTCCACCGGGGTGAAGCCGCGCCGGTCCCGGCCGGGTTCCAGCGGTGCCACATAATCCAGGAACGAGGACGGCTGGTCATCCTCCGAGGACACGGCGGTGCAGATCAGCACCTCCTGCGCCCGCGACACCGCGGTGGAGAAACTCCGCAGTTCGTCGTAGCGGATCTCCCGCAGCCGGCTTTGCGGGTCCAGCTGCAGGGCATACTCCACTCCGTGTTCGACGGCGTCGGCGAACAGCGTGCTGCCGAGGAGCTCGCCGCGGAGCCGGGTATTGGGCCACACGCCCTCCTGCAGGCCCGGCACAATGACCACCGGCCATTCCCGCCCGGCGGCGCTGGCCGGCGTCATGAGTTCCACGGCGTCCTCGAGCTGCGCCCGGGCCGCCAGGGTGTCCATCGGGAGCTCCTGGCTCAGGAGATACTCGAGGAACTGCTCAGGCCCCGATCCGGGCAGCTGGTCCACGAACCGTTCGGCGGTATGGAAAAGCGCCATCATGGCGTCGAGGTCGCGGTCCGCCCGGGCGCCGGCCGCTCCCCCGGCCAGCGCGGCCTCGGTCCAGCGGGACGCGAGGCCGGTGGAGTTCCAGAGCGCCCACAGCACCGTTTCGGCGTTGCCGCCGGGAGCCAGGCAAGCATCCCGGCCGGCCTGGATCATCCGCGCAATCCGGCGTGCGGAGTGCCCCTCGATGCCGAGGCTGGCCAGCGCTCCAGGCTCCAGAAGCGCTTCGACCAGCAGCGCGTCGCTGGTCCGCCCGCCGCCGCCCAGCAGCTCCTCGCGGCGGAGGGACTGGCGCAGGCGCCGCAGTTCAATCGCGGTGGCCCCGCCGATCCGCGAGGTCAGCAGTGCCACGGCCGCCTCGGGGCCCAGCGAGCCCGGGTCGAGCGCCACGGCGTAGGCATCGAGCAGGGGGCGGACGGCGACCTCGTCCCGGACAGCCGATTCGGCCACCGGGATCCGGACCGGAATGCCCTGGCCGGCGAGGTAGCGCTGCAGCTGGCTGAGCTGGCCGCCGTTACGGAGGATCACGGCGATGTCCCCGAGTTCGCGGCCGTCGTGGAGCTGGGCTTCCAGGATCCGCTGCGCCACATAGCGCAGTTCGTGCACCGGCGACGGCAGCAGGTGCGCCTCGACGGAGCCGCCGGAGGCCGGCTCCTCCGGCAGTTCGAGCCGGCGGGCAGACTGGCCGCCCGCCCGGCGGGAGATCCGTCCGGCGACGGAGGTCCAGGCGTCGGCGACGGCCGGGGTGTGGCGGTGGGCGGTCCAGAGGGGACGTTCCAGGACGGTCCCTCCGGTGCCCAGCAGCCGGGGCAGCTCCGCCACGAGGTCCGGGCGTGCGCCGCGGAAGCCCTGGACCACGGTGTCCGGCGATGAGGTGATGAAGGCGTCCTTGCCCGCGGCGATGTCGGCCAGCAGTTCGAAGACCGCCGGGTTGGCTTCCTGCATGTCGTCCACCAGGACCAGCTGGAGCCGGTCGCGCTCCGCAGCCAGGAAGTCCGGCTCGTCCTGGAAGATCTGGCGGGCGGCGGTGATGATTCCGGCCGGGTCGAAGGACTCGGGCATCCGGAGATCCAGCACGTCGCGGTACTCCGCGTACAGCGCTGCCGCGGCCACCCAGTCCGGCCGGTGGCAGCGGCCGGCGAGCACCACAAGGTCTTCGGCGGTCCGTCCGGATTCAATGATCCGGTCGAAGAGCTGGCGGACTTCCTGGCGGAAACCGCGGGTCTGCAGGGCTGCGCCCAGGTCTTCCGGCCAGGGCAGCTCCAGTCCCGGCTGCGCGTGTCCCTCGAGCAGTTCCTTGATGATGAGGTCCTGCTCCGGGCCGGACAGGAGTTTCGGCGGGCGGGGCAGGGGCAGGATTCCTTCGGCTTTGGCCCGCCGGATCAGGTCGAAGGCGTACGACGCCCAGGTGCGGGCCGGCGTCGTGCTCAGGCTGCGGTCCAGCCGCGCGGTGAAGCGGTCGCGGAGCGCATCGGCGGCGAGGCGTCCGGGGGCGAGGATCAGCATCCGCTCCGGATCAAGGCCGTCCCGCTGCGCGCGCCGGACGGCGGCCTCCACGAGGACCGTTGATTTGCCGGTTCCCGGCGCTCCGGGAACCAGGACCGGGCCGGAACCGTGCGGGACGTCGACGACGGCCAGCTGGTCTTCCGTCAGGACGGGAGCTGCGTTGTGCACCCGGCGGGGCGGCAGCAGGCGCAGTCCGGAACCCGACGCGCCCGCCCCGGCGTTCGCCGGCCGGCCGGCTGACGGCTGCTGCGGCAGCTGTGGCTGGTCGTTCTGTGGCTGGTCGTTCTGTGGCTGGTCGTTCTGTGGCTGGTCGTTCTGTTGCTGGTCGTTCTGTGGCTGGTACTTCGGAAGCTGGTAGTTCTTAAGCTCGGGGTTCTTGCTCGGAGTGCTCACTCTGTCATTTCATCATCGGGGACCGACAGTTTATGCAAGGCCCGCTCCAGCCGCTCGGCCACGGCGTCGATCCGGTCGAATTCGCCGTCGCCCGGTGCCCAGCGGGCGGTCATCAGGTCCACGCGCCAGCGGCCCTCGCCGGTGCGGAGGTACTCCTCGTAGCGTCCCAGCAGGGGCGTCCGCTCGAGGATGTACCGCGTCAAAGCCTCGCGTTCATGTCCGGGAGGTGCGTCCCCGCTGGCCTTCAGGACCCGCCACCAGGGCACGTCACTGCCGTGGTGGCTCATCACGGCACCCACTTGCCGGGCGCCGCCGGAGCCCAGGAGCTCGGCGACGTCGCCGTACGCCACCGCGGCGCCCGCGGGAATCAGCGTGACGACCTCCAGCACAGCCTCCACATACTCCATCCGCATGGGACAAGCCTAGCGGGGCGGCGGTGCCTGCACTTTAGCGTCGGTGGCAGCAGGTAGCGTTGAAGCATGAGCACCTGGAACAGCCTCCCCCGCGCCGCGTTCGACCTTGAAACAACGGGGCGGAACTCCCGCGCCGCGCGGATTGTGACGGCGTCCATCACCGTGGTGGATTCCGACGGCGGGATCATCAAGGAACACGAATGGCTCGCCGATCCCGGGGTCGACATTCCGACGGAGGCCAGCGACATCCATGGCGTCACCACCGAACGGGCGCGCAGCGAGGGCCGCCCGGCCGCGGACGTCACGCGGGAGGTCGCCGCGGTGCTCCAGGAACTCTTTGACACCGGGGTGCCGGTGATTGCCTTCAACGCCAGCTACGACTTCACCGTGCTCGCCGCAGAGTCCGCCCGGTACGGCGTGCCGCAGCTGACCCGATTCCCCGTCCTGGATCCGTACGTCATGAACAAGCAGGTGGACCGCTACCGCAAGGGCAAGCGCACCCTCACCGCGCTCTGCGAGGAATACGGCGTGGACCTGGACAACGCCCACACGTCGGCGGCCGATGCCCTGGCCACCCTGCGGATGCTCGATGCCATGGCAGGGAAGTTCCCCAAGCTTCGGATGCCGGCGAGCCACCTGCACCAGCTGCAGGTCGAATGGGCCTCCGCGCAGGCCACCGATTTCCAAAACTACCTGCGCAAAACCAAGCCTGCTGCGGTGATCGAGGGTGACTGGCCCGTGCTGCCGCCGGTGGACGCCAGCCGCGGAGACTTCTAGCCGCGGGGACTTCCAGGAGGGACGCGCCTGCCCCTCCCGCCGCGGCCCGCCACCTACCGCAGCCCCCGGCCGCCGCGGGGGCTTTGGGAGGGAAATCACACCCCGCTCCGGCGCGCTGCGGACAGAGCGGCCCAACGGGGATTCCGCCGTCCGGGGCCTCACCCGCCCCCTTTCCACCCTGCAACGGCCTGCGCCGAATTTACCGCGCCGGAACCGCCTTTGTTACGAACATGCTGCGCGAGTGGCCGCCGAATTGCCCCCCTGACATAATTTAGTTCAGAGCCGGGCGTGTGTTATGCCGCCTTGGCACCCAACCGCCAAGGGATCAATGATCACAGTTACTGACCTGCGCAAGGTCTACCAGCAGGGCAAAAAGGAAGTGGTGGCCCTCGACGGCGTCACCCTCTCCGTGCCGAAGGGCTCGATTCACGGCATCATCGGCCACTCGGGCGCGGGCAAGTCGACCCTCGTCCGCTGCCTGACGCTGCTGGACCGTCCGACGTCGGGCTCTGTCAGCATCGACGGCACCGAGCTGAGCTCCGTGAAGGATTCCGAAATCCGCGCCGCGCGGCGGCGCATCGGCATGGTCTTCCAGCACGCGAACCTGATGGATTCCCGGACCGCAGCCGGGAACGTGGCGCACCCCCTCGAACTCGTTAAGACTCCCAAGGAGCAGATCCGGACCAAGGTTGCCCAGCTCCTGAAGCTCGTGGGACTCGAAGGTTTCGAGAACGCCTACCCGTCTCAGCTGTCCGGCGGCCAGCGCCAGCGCGTCGGCATCGCCCGCGCCCTCGCGGCGGACCCGGACGTGCTGCTGTGCGACGAGCCCACCTCGGCCTTGGACCCGGCCACGACGGACGAGATCCTGGACCTGATCCAGGACCTCACCAAGCGCCTGCAGCTCACTGTCCTGATCATCACGCACGAGATGAACGTCGTAAAGCGGGTCTGCGGGTCCGTCTCCCTGCTGGCCAAGGGCCGCATCGTGGAACACGGTGCCCTGCAGGACGTGGCCGGCGACCTGGACAGCAAGCTGGCCCGGGCGCTGCTGCCCCTGCCGGCGTCGGAGCCCCTGGCCGGTGCCCTGCAGCGCGGCCCGGTGCTGGAGATCCTCTTCTCCGGCGAGAGCGCCAAGGAACCCGTCCTCACCGGCGTCGCCCGGCATTTCGACATTGACCTCAACGTCCTGGCCGGCAGCGTCGAGACCCTCGGCGGCGAGCAGTTCGGCCACCTGCGTGTGCAGCTGGCCGAAGACGCCGACGCCGACGCGGTGCTGGACTACCTGCACCAGCGCGGCATCGGCGCGAAACGCTCGCCCGCCGCCGCGGCCCCGGACCCCGACTTCGCGCACTCCGCGCCCGCAGCCCCCGTCCCCGCCAGCGGCGACCAGGGAGGTAACTCATGAACGACATTTTCAGCAACCCCGTCCTGGCCAAGGCACTGCCCGAAGCCATTCTCGAGACCCTCCAGATGGTGGGGATCTCGTCCTTCTTCACGGTGCTGATCGGACTTCCGCTGGGCGTGTTCCTGCACGTCTCCGCACCGGGCGGGCTGCGCCCGATGCCGGTCACCAACCGCGTGCTCAGCGACGTGGTGGTCAACATCACCCGCTCCATCCCGTTCGCCATCCTGATGGTGGCGCTCATCCCCGTAGCCCGTGCCCTCACCGGCACCAGCCTGGGTCCGGTGGCGGCGTCCGTCTCGCTGTCCATCGGCACCATCCCGTTCTTCGCCCGCCTGGTGGAAAACTGCCTGCGCGACGTGCACCACGGCAAGATCGACGCCGCCCAGGTGATGGGGTCCACCAAGATGCAGGTCATCAACAAGGTGATGCTGCGCGAATCCCTGCCCGCCCTCGTTGCGGCTGCCACCACCACGGTGGTCACGCTGGTGGGCTACTCCGCGATGGCCGGCCTGGTGGGCGGCGGCGGCCTCGGCAAGCTGGCCTACAACTACGGTTTCCAGCGCTTCGACGTCACGGTCATGCTCGTCACCATCGTGCTGATCATTGTGCTGGTCCAGGTCATCCAGCTGGTGGGCGAGCGGATCTCCCGCAGCCTCGACCACCGCTGACGGGCCCGGCGCCAGCCACCCACAACACCGGCCGCCCGGGCCGCACCCCGGCCCGGCGGACCGCCACATACCACCGACCCTGCAGCGGGTAGCCGCCCTCTGCATTTGCGCGGATCACGCCCCCTGGCCGTGAATCCTGCTATTTCGAAAGGAACGCATCCAATGCGTAAGTCACTCTCCCTCCTGGCCACCGGCATTGTCACTGCCCTGGCGCTGACGGCTTGCGGTGGTTCGTCCACCCCCAGCGCCCAGGTCACCACTCTGGACCCGGCAACCCCCGCCACGCTCACCGTCGGCGCCAGCCCGGTGCCGCAGGCGAAGATCCTTGAGTTCATCAACCAGGACCTCGCCCCGAAGGCCGGCCTGAAGCTCGACATCAAGGAAATCGAGGATTACCAGACCCCGAACACGGCCCTCAGCGACGGTTCCCTGGACGCCAACTACTACCAGCACCTGCCGTGGTTCGAAGACCAGGTGCAGACCAAGGGCTACAAGTTCGGCCACGGCGAGGGCGTCCACATCGAGCCGTACGCCGCGTTCTCTGAGAAGGTCCAGGACATCCAGGACATCCAGGACGGCGCCAAGGTTGCCATCACGAACGACCCGTCCAACCAGGTCCGCGCTCTCAAGGTGCTCCAGGTTGCCGGCCTGGTCAAGGACATCCAGGACGATTCCTCCGTGCTGACCCTGAGCGACGAGCAGAACCCGAAGAAGCTGAAGTTCTCCGAGAACCAGCCGGAACTGCTGATCAACGACCTCAAGGACCCGTCGGTTGACCTGGCCCTGATCAACGGCAACTTCATCCTCAAGGCCGGCCTGAGCACCAAGGATGCCCTCGCGGTGGAGTCCGTGGAGAACAACCCCTACGCCAACTTCCTGGCCTGGCGCGAGGACTCCAAGGACGACGTCCGCATCAAGAAGCTCGATGAGCTGCTGCACTCCCCCGAGGTCAAGGCCTTCATCGAGAAGGAATGGCCCAACGGCGACGTGACCGTGGCGTTCTAATCCCCGCCGCAACAACCGCTTAAACACTTTGGGCACCCGCCGCGGCGGGTGCCCAAAGTGTTTAACAGACGACGCCGGGACCGGCGCCTGCCTGCTGTGCCCGGCTCCGGCGTCAGGCCCTGGCAGCGGCCGCGGCCTTGGCGGCGGCGGGCAGGGCGTCGAAGATCCGGTTCATCGCGGCGTCGTCGTGCGCGGCGGAGAGGAACCAGGCCTCGAAGACCGACGGCGGCAGGTAGACGCCGGAGTCCAGCATCGAGTGGAAGAAGGGCGCGTAGCGGAACGCCTCCTGGCCCTGCGCGTCGTCGTAGTTGTGCACACCCCGTGCGGAGGTGCCGAACGCCACGGAGAACAGGTTGCCGGCACGCTGGATCGAGTGGTCCACGCCCGCCGTGTCCAGGGCGGAGGACAGGGCCGCGGACAGCTCCAGCGAGCGGGCGTCGACGAACGAGTACACCTCGTGGGTGGCGTGCGTCAGGGTCGCGACGCCGGCGGCCATCGCCACCGGGTTGCCGGACAGCGTGCCCGCCTGGTAGACGGGGCCCACCGGGGCGAGATAGTCCATGACATCCGCGCGGCCGCCGAGGGCCGCCGTCGGCATGCCGCCGCCAATGACCTTGCCGAAGGTCAGCAGGTCCGGGGCCCACGGCTCGGCGGCGCCGGCCGCCCCGCCGGTCAGGCCCCAGTAGCCCGCGTAGCCGGTCCGGAAACCGGTGAGGACCTCGTCGAGGATCAGCAGGGCGCCGTGCTCGCGCGTGATCCGGGCCAGCCCGGCATTGAAGCCCTCACCCGGGGTGACCACGCCCATGTTGGCCGGCGCGGCCTCCGTGATGACAGCGGCAATGTTGGGTCCGTGCGCCTGGAAGGCCGCCTCGACCGCGGCGAGGTCGTTGTACGGCAGCACCAGGGTCTCGGCGGCGGTGGCGGCGGTGACGCCGGCGGAGCCGGGCAGCGCCAGGGTCGCCAGGCCGGAGCCGGCGGCGGCGAGGAGTCCGTCGAGGTGGCCGTGGTAGCAGCCGGCGAACTTGATGATGAGGTTCCGGCCGGTGAACCCGCGGGCCAGCCGGACCGCCGTCATGGTCGCCTCGGTGCCGGTGGACACCATCCGGACGCGCTCAGCGGCGGGAACGCGCTCCTGCACGATCGCAGCCAGGTTGGCCTCGTCCGGCGTGGAGGCGCCGAAGGACAGCCCGCGGTCGACGGCGGCATGCACCGCGGCGAGGACCTCCGGGTGGGCATGTCCCAGCAGCGCCGGGCCCCAGGAGCACACCAGGTCCACGTACTCGGCGCCGTCGGCGTCGGTCAGGTACGGGCCCTTGGCGGAGACCATAAAGCGCGGGGTTCCGCCGACGGAGCCGAACGCGCGGACCGGGGAGTTGACGCCGCCCGGCATCAGGTGGCGGGCGCGGTCGAAGAGTGCCTCGTTGCGAGGGTGGCTGGAAGTCATGGTTCCTATTCTTTCAGTTCCGTCAGTCGTTGGGGGCCGCGGCCAGCAGGCTGGCCACGCGGGGCGCCACTACCGTGCCGAACAGCTCGATCGAGCGCATCATGGCCTTGTGCGGCAGCGAGCCGCTGCCGTATTTGAGGTCGAAGCGGTCCACGCCCAGGTTCTGCTTGAGCAGGAGGATCTTCTGCGCCACGGTCTCCGGGGATCCGACGTACAGGGCTCCCTCCGGGGTGCACATCGCGTCGAATTCACGCCTGCTTCCCGGGCCCCAGCCGCGTTCGGCCCCCAGCCGGTTCCGCAGGCCCAGCCAGTGCGGGAAAAACTCCTCGCGGGCTTCCTCGTCCGTTTCGGCTACATGGCCCGGCGAGTGGGTGGCGACCTGCTGCATCGGGTGCCCGTACCTGGCCATGGCCTCGCGGTAGAGGTCGGCCAGCGGCGCGAACGACCGGGGTTCCCCGCCGATGATCGCGAAGATGATGGGGTACCCGTATTCGGCGCAGCGCAGCACGGATTCAGGGGTTCCGCCCACACCGATCCAGGCCGGCAGCAGGTGGTGCTCCAGCGGCGGATAGACGCTCAGTCCGTTGATGGCCGGGCGGGTGCGGCCTTCCCAGCGGATGGGCTTCTGGGCGCGGGCCTTGTCGAAAAGCTCCAGCTTCTCCTCGAACAGGACCTCATAGTCGGCCAGGTCCAGGCCGAACAGCGGGAACGACTCAATGAAGGAGCCACGGCCCAGCATGACCTCGGCCCTGCCGTTGGAGATGGCGTCAACTGTGGAGAAGCGCTGGAAGACCCGGATGGGGTCATCGGAGCTCAGGACGGTGACGGCCGAGCCGAGCCTGATGCGTTTGGTCCGGGCGGCCGCCGCGGCGAGGAACACCTCGGGTGCCGAGACGGCGTAGTCCTGGCGGTGGTGCTCCCCCACACCGAACGCGTGGAGGCCCACCTCGTCCGCGAGTTCGGCCTGCTCCAGCAGCTGGCGCAGCACTTGGGCGTGCGGGACGGGGTGCCCGTCCGGGAAGACACCTACGTCGCCGAAGGTGTTCAGTCCCAGCAGGATGCGTTCCGGGCCGACGGGGGCCGTGGGGTTCGCCGGCGACGCCGGGTCGAGTGCGGCCGCGGCGTTCACCGGGCCTCCTTCAGCCAGCCGGCGAGTTCGCTGGCCCAGTAGGTCAGGACCATGTTGGCCCCGGCCCGCTTGATGCCCAGCACGGATTCCGTGATGGCGGCCCGCCGGTCGATCCAGCCGTTGGCGGCGGCTGCCTCGATCATCGAGTACTCGCCGGAGATCTGGTAGGCGGCCACCGGCACGGGGCTCATGGCGGCGACGTCGGCGAGGATGTCGAGGTAGCTCATGGCGGGCTTGACCATGACCATGTCGGCGCCCTCCTCAAGGTCCAGTTCCACCTCGAGGAGCGCCTCGCGGCGGTTGGCGGCGTCCATCTGGTAGGTGCGGCGGTCACCCGTCAGCTGGGAGTCGACGGCCTCGCGGAACGGGCCGTAGAAGGCCGAGGCGTATTTCGCGGCGTAGGCGACGACGGCGGTGTTGGCGTGCCCGGCGTCTTCGAGCGCCTGTCGGATCACGCCGATCTGGCCGTCCATCATCCCGGACGGGCCGAGCACGTGGGCGCCGGCCTCCGCCTGGGCCACGGCCATGCGGCCGTAGATCTCCAGGGTGGCGTCGTTGTCCACGTAGCCGTGGGCGTCGAGGACACCGCAGTGCCCGTGGTCCGTAAATTCGTCCAGGCAGACGTCGCTCATCACCACCAGGTCGTCCCCGACCTCGGCACGGACGTCCCGGATGGCCTTGTTCAGGACGCCGTCGGGGTCGAGCGAGGCGGTGCCGGCGGCGTCGCGGACGGCGGGGATGCCAAAGAGCATGATGCCGCCGACGCCGCGTTCCACGGCCTCGGCGGCGGCGCGCTTCAGGGTGTCCGTGGTGTGCTGCTGGACGCCCGGCATCGAGGCGATGGGGTTCGGCTCGGTGAGCCCCTCGCGGATGAAGGCCGGCAGGATCAGCTCCGCGGCCGAGAGGCGGTGTTCGGCCGTCAGCCGGCGCATGGCGGGGGTGGTGCGGAGCCGGCGGGGGCGGTGGGTCGGGAAGCTCATGGGGTGTCCTTTGCTGGAGTCTCGGCGGCGGGCGGTGCGGCTGATGGGTGCGGGGCGGCAGGAGGGCCGGCCAGGGACCGGAGGACGGCGTCCACCAGCCCCGACGCCGTGGGTTCGTCGGCGACGGCGGCGACGGCCAGGCCCAGCGTCTCCGCCTCGGCGGCGGTGGACCGTCCGATCGCGACGAAGCGGCAGGGGCCCAGCGGGGCGAGGTCCCCATGGATGCGGCGTGCCGCGCTGGGCGAAGCGGCGACGACGGCGTGCACCCGTCCGGCGTCGACCTCGGCTTTCGCCTGGGCCGGGGTGAGCACGGCCGCCGGGGTGCCTTGCTCGGGGCTCTCCCGCTCCACGTCGTCCCGCTCTGTATTATCCCGCTGCGGCGGCAGGGACGCGGCGAGGCTGCGGCGCGGGTCGGCAGGGTAGTCCACGGTGCGGTACGCGGTGACGGCCTGCACGGAGGCGCCGCGGGCCACCAGGCCGCGGCGGAGCCGGGGGTCGGCAATATCGGCCTGCGGCAGGAGCACGCTGCCCTGGTGCTCGGGCCAGATGTCCAGCAGGCCGGCTCCGGACTTCTGCCCCGTCGGGCAAAGGTCGACGGCGACGCCGCGGGATTCGAGGAAACGCCGGGTGGCGGGGCCGATCGTGGCCACGAGGAGGTTGCCCGGCAGCCAGCTGCTGAGGGTAGTGCCCCGTTCGGCGGCCTTGGCCTCAAGCGCCTGGACCGTGGTCACGCTGCTGACCACCAGCCACGCATAGGCGCCGGCGCCGAGCGCGTCGAAGGCGACATCCAGCGAGTGCTGGTCGCTGGCGACTTCGAAGTCGATGAGCGGCAGCAGCAGGGGTTCGGCACCGGCGCCGCGCAGGGCGGTGACGAGCTCCGCCGCGCGGTCCGGGCTGCGGGCGACGAGCACCCGGGCGCCGGACGGGGCGCGCGTTCCGCGCGGCCCGTCCCCGGAAGGGGCACTGTGCCGTCCCATGGACTGGTGGCCGCCGCGGTTCAGGAGGCGGCCAGGTCCGCGATGTCGCCGGCACCGCGGGCCAGCAAGACTTCGGCGAGCTCTATCCCGAGCAGGGTGGCCCCGACCTCGGTCAGCCCGTCCGTGGCCTTCTGGTCCCGGACAGTGGCTGTCCCGTCGACGGCGCACACCACGGCCTCAAGGTGCAGCATGCTGCCCTTGCGGTAGGCGTAGGCTCCCACCGGCGCGGCGCACCCGGCTTCGAGCCGGGCCAGGAGTGCCCGCTCGGCAGTGACGGCCAGGCGGGTGTCGGGATCGTCGAGGGCAGCGAGGGCCTGCGCCAGCACACCCTGGGACCCTTCGGTGGATCCCGCCTTCCGGGGTGCGTCGGCGGAACGGCACTCGATCGCGAGGGAGCCCTGTCCGGCGGCGGGCAGCATGACCCCGGTATCGAGGTACTCGCTGACCGCGTCGAGCCGGCCGATCCGGTGCAGTCCGGCGGCGGCGAGAACCACCGCGTCAAGATCGCAGCTCTTGCCGTCCACCACGGCGTCGGTGGTGTTGCCCGGCAGCCCCGGGACGCGGCCCAGGCGGGTTTCCACGTTGCCGCGGATATCCCGGATGTCCAGGTCGGGGCGGGCGGCGCGCAGCTGGGCCGCGCGGCGCGGCGAGCCAGTGCCCACGGTGGCGCCCTGGGGCAGGTCGGCCAGCTTGAGCCCGTCGCGGGCGCACAGGACGTCCCGGACGTCGACGCGTTTCGGCGTCGCGGCGAGGCTCAGTCCGAGGGCCGGCCCGGTGGGCAGGTCCTTGAGCGAGTGCACCGCCACGTCGCAGGCGTCCTGAAGCAGGGCATCGCGCAGGGCGGCGACGAACACGCCGGTGCCGCCCATCTGCGACAGCGAGCCCTTGAGGACATCGCCGTCGGTACGGATGCGGACCAGTTCAACCGGGAACCCGCCGACGGCGGCGAGCTGGTCCGCGGTCTGCTGCGTCTGGGTCAGGGCCAGTTTGCTGGCCCGGGTGCCGATCCGGACGGTCACGGTGCTTCCGTGCCTGCCGGAGCGGAGGAACCTGCCGGGTAGGGGTCGTGGCCGGTCCCGACGGTGGTGTCGGCCCCCGCGATGGTGGGCTTTTCGCCGCGGAAGTTGGCGCAGCAGCCCGGGCGGCAGACGTCGTACCAGGGGCCGAGGTCCGTCAGGTGCGGCCTGTCGGCGATGTTGTTGGCAGCCGTCCGCTCGCAGACCAGGTCCACGATGCCGGCGACGAACTTGCGGTGCGTCCCGGGCGTGGGGACCCGGCTGGCGGCGAGGCCCAGGTTGGCGCACGTTTCGAGGGCTTCAGTATCGAGGTCCCAGACAACTTCCATGTGGTCGCTGACGAAGCCGAGCGGCACAATCACAATGCCCTGGACGCCCTGGTTGGCGAGTTCCTCGATGGCGTCGTTGATGTCCGGCTCCAGCCACGGCACGTGCGGGGCGCCCGAGCGGGACTGGTAGACGAGGGACCAGGGGGCGGTGTCGCCGGTTTCGGCTTCGACCCGGCGGATGACCTCGGCCCCGGTGGCGAGGTGCTGCGCGACGTAGGCGGAGTCCTCCTCGAAGCGGCGCGGTTCGGCGTCGGAGCGCCCGGCTGCCTCCGCATCGCGGGTGGGGATGGAGTGGGTGGCGAAGAGGACGTGCACCGGCGCGTCGGGGGTGCCGGCCGCGGCCAGTTTCGCGCGGACCTCGGCGAGGCCGGCCGCGGTGCCTTCAATGAATGGTTCGACGAAGCCGGGGTGGTCGAAGTACTGCCGGACCTTGTCGACTTCGAGCTTTCCGTCGAGGCCGGTCTCGGTCAGGGCCATGCCGATGTCCTCGCGGTACTGGCGGCAGCTGGAGTAGCAGGAGTAGGCGCTGGTGGTGACCATCAGGACCTTGCGGTGCCCGGCGTCGTAGATGTCTTGGAGGGTCTGCGGGATGTAGGGGTCCCAGTTGCGGTTGCCCCAGAACACCGGCAGGTTGATTCCGCGGGCGGAAAGCTCGGCCTCGATGCCGGCTTTGAGCGCACGGTTCTGGCCGTTGATGGGGCTGATGCCGCCGTTGGCGCGGTAGTGGTGCGAAACTTCTTCGAGCCGCTCGTCCGGGATGCCGCGGCCGCGGGTGACGTTGCGCAGGAACGGAATAACGTCGTCCTGGCCCTCGGGCCCGCCGAAGGAGGCGAGGAGGACGGCGTCGTAGTCCTTGGGGGCCATCCGGCCGGCCTCGGTCACCGGGTTGAGGGACGTGGCGGCGGCGGTGGACTGGTTTTCCAGCGGGCTCATGACAGGACCTCGGCGATCTCGGCTGCGCTCACGCGGCGGCCGGTGTAGAACGGGACTTCTTCACGGACATGGTGGCGGGCTTCGGTGGCGCGCAGGTGGCGCATCAGGTCCACGAGGTCCACAAGCTCGGGGGCCTCGAGGCCAAGGATCCATTCCCAGTCGCCCAGGGCGAAGGAGGACACGGTATTCGAGATGACCTGGGGGAAGTCGCGGCCCAGCAGCCCGTGGTCGCGGAGCATGGCGCCGCGTTCGGCGTCGGGCAGCAGGTACCACTCGTAGGAGCGGACGAAGGGGTAGACGCACAGCCACTCCGCCGGTTCAACGCCCCGGGAGAAAGCGGGCGTGTGGTTCTTGGCGAACTCCGCCTCCCGGTGCACGCCCATGGCGGACCAGGCAATCTCGGTGCCGGTGAAAAGTTTGCTCCGGCGGATGTCCCGGACGGCCCGCTGCAGGGCTTCGGGCTGGGGACCGTGGAGCCAGACCATGATGTCCGCGTCTGCGCGCATGGCGGAGACGTCGTAGCTGCCGCGGTGCACCACACCGGCCTCGGCCAGCCGCGCCGTCAGGGCGTCGAACTCGGCGGCAGCATCGGTGCTGCGGAGCACGTCCGCGGAGCGCTTGAAAACCGTCCAGAGCGTGAAGAACTGCTCCCCTGATTCTTCGCTGGCTGTTTCAGTTTTAGTGACAGTTTCGGCAGAAGTGTGGCTCATGGATACCAGTTTGCCCCTTCCCCTCAGCTAAGTCGAAATAAAGCACTTCTACAGCGCGTAGAAGTGCTTTATTTCACAAAGCCGGCTGCTCTGTCGCTGGGGCTGGGGCTCCTCCGGGGTGCCGGGCCGGGACTCAGGCCCGGCGCATCCGCAGGACCACGACGCCGGCGACGAGGGACAGGGCAACAAGGCCGACGCCGAGGCCCAGCAGCGGCGACGGGCCGGCCGGTTCACGGGTGGACGTCGCCTCCATGGAGGTGCTGCCGGAGCGTGGCGTGGCGGACGGTGTCGCCGTGCCAGCCACGGCTGACGGGGACGCAGCTGACGGGGAAGCGGCCGCCGGGGCGGGGGCCTGGGCCGGAGCCTCCGCGGCGGGGGTGCCGGCCGGGACCTCCGTCACGGGGACGGCGTCGGCCGGTGCCGGCTGCTTGGCCGGCGCGGCCGGGGCGGGCACGGCCGGAGCAGCGGGAGCGGCGGGTACTGCCGGCTGCGGCGCAGCGGTCGGGGCCGGTACCGGGGCGGCGGGCGGCGCAACAGGCTGCGGGGTGACCGACGGCGGCGGGGACTTGCTTGGGGGCTGGCTGGGCTCCGGATCGTCCGGGTCGTCCGGGTCCTCGGAGGGGGTGGGCTTCGGTGAGGAGCCCGAGGGTGAGGGAGTCGGCGAGGGGTGCTTCGCGGGGCCGAAGAGGCCGTCCACCAGACCGTTGAGGTCGAGGGACAGCACCTGTGCCGCGGCCGGAGCGGATGTTTGTGCGCCCGCGGCAGCGTGCGCTGCAGGAGCGCCTGCGGAAAGTGCCAGCACCACTCCAAGCGCTGCAGCTGCCGTGCTGCGCCGGAGTCCCCCATGGCGGCCGGCCTGCGTTTTTTTAACGTGGGACCTGTGCGTAACCATGGTCATCGAGCCTAGCCGCCCGGGCGGGCGGGGGAAAATTTGCCGTTCCCCCGGATTCCGGGTATCCGCCGCGCGTTCCGGCGTGTTCCGGCGGCCGGACCGGCGCCTGTTCCGGCGGCTGTTCCGACGCCTCGAGGCGGCGCGCCGGAGACGCTCAGGACAGCAGGTGCCGGACCTGGTCCGGGGTGTCGGCGGCGATCGCCGCGAGCCCGTTGCCGGAGAGCCAGCCGCCGACCACGGCCACGGTGCCGTCCGCGGCGCAGATGCCGCGCACCTCGGCCACGCGCTGCTTGTGTCCGAGCGAGGCGAAGGGCAGGGCGCCGCCCCACCGCACAACGTCCCAGTCCACAACGTTCCCGGCCGTGACCTGCGCGGACAGCAGGGCTGAGGCGTCCTGCAGCGCCGCCTGGAACAGCTCGCCGTCGGTGCGGGGCTCCGGCCGCTGGCGGACGCCGTGGCGTGCGTCGCCGCGGCCGTAGGAGAGCCGGAGGACGTGGGTACCGGGGCGGGTCTGCTCCGCGAGCCAGCCCCATTTGGCGGTGGCGTGGGTGAGGGCCTTGGCCTGGATTCCCGGGCTCTGCGGCGCGACCAGGACGCCGGTGCCGCGCGGCCTGGCGTCGAGCTGCGGGAGGTCCACAACAAGTGTGACGAGGCTGACGTCGGGCCCGGCGTCGGGACGGAGGGCGGCCAGCCCGGGCAGGGCCCCGGCGAGCAGCTCGACGGCGGCCGGTCCTTCCACCGCGACCACCAGGAGCCCGGCGTCGTGCGCAGTGCCGCCGGCGGATACCCGCCAGCCGCCGGCGGTGCGCTCCACAGAGTCAGCGCGGGTTCCGGCGAGCAGCGTTACTCCCTGGCCGCGGAGCTCGGCGAGCAGTGCGGAAATGAGTGTGTGCATCCCGCCGCGCAGCCCGGCAACGGCCGATCCCGCCTTCTGCAGCCCCGCCGGGGGCGACATCCGGGACGACGCCGGGGCCGGCCCTCGGTTGCGCTGGATTCCCCTGCTGCGCTGGGCGGCGACGGCGGCGGCGAGGGATCCGTGGCTCCTGATCCCGGCGCGCAGGCCGGGCGCCACCATGTCGATGTCGAGGACGTCCGGATCTGCGGAGTGGACCCCGCCGACCACCGGCGCCACCAGCCGTTCGAGCACGCGCCGGCCCATCCGGGCCCGGACCAGCGCCGAGACGCTGGTCGCCTGCTCCCGGGTGCCCACGGACGCGGGCAGCAGCCTGTCGAGCGAGGCCCGGAGCGAGCCGGCCAGGCCGAGGGAGCGGCGGACTTCCGGGTCCCAGGGGCTGGCCGGAATGCCAAGCACCCCGGTGCGGGGAAGTTCGCGGGGGCCGTCGGGCAGCTGCACCCAGGCGCCACCTGGATTCGGTGTCACGATGGCGCCGGCAAGGCCCAGCTCTGCCGCCAGATCCGCCACCGCGGAGGACCGGGTGGCGAAGGACTCGGCGCCGCTGTCCAGGGTGAGGCCTGCCACCACGTGGCTGCCGACGCAGCCGCCCCAGGTGGCGGCGGCCTCCAGCACGGTGGTGCTGACACCAGCCTGTGCCAGCGTGCGGGCTGCGAGCAGGCCGGAGATTCCGCCGCCCACCACCACGGCTGTCCGGCCAGGTGTGACGGGCGCGGCGGCTGCCTCCATGGCCTACTCCGGGGAGATCGAGTGGATGAGTTCCACCACGCGCGTCAGCACGGTGGGGTCCGTCTCCGGCGGCACACCGTGGCCGAGGTTCAGCACGTGGCCCGGGGCTGACGCGCCGGCGGCGATGACGTCGCGGACGTGCGCCTCCAGCACCTCCCACGGAGCGGACAGCAGGGCCGGGTCGATATTGCCCTGCAGCGGCACGGTGCCGCCCAGCCGGCGGTTGGCCTCGTCGAGCGGCAGCCGGTAGTCCACGCCCACGACATCGACGCCGACGTCGCGCATGGCGACCAGCAGCTCCGAGGTTCCGGTGCCGAAGTGGATCAGCGGGGCGCCCAGTCCCCGGACGTGGTCCAGGGCGCGGGAGGAGGCCGGCGCGACGAAGCGCTGGTAGTCGGCAAGGCCCAGGGAACCCGCCCACGAGTCGAAGAGCTGGCCCGCGGAGGCGCCGGCTTCCAGCTGGGCACGCAGGAACATGCCCGAGGCGTCCGCGGCCCAGTTCGCCAGCGCGGTCCAGGTTTCGGGGTCGGCGTGCATCATGGTGCGCGGGCCGAGGTGGTCGCGGGACGGCCTGCCTTCCACCATGTAGGCGGCCAGGGTGAACGGCGCGCCGGCGAAGCCGATCAGCGGTGTGCTGCCCAGCTCGGCAACGGTGAGCCGGACGGCCTCGCGGATCGGTTCCAGCGCCTCCCAGGTCAGCTGCGGGAGGGCCGCGACGTCGGCTGCGGTGCGGACCGGGGCGTCCAGCACGGGGCCGACGCCGGGGACGATGTCTACCCCCACACCCGCCAGCTTGAGCGGGATGACGATATCCGAGAAGAAGATGGCGGCGTCGACGTCATGCCGGCGGACCGGCTGCAGGGTAATTTCTGCGGCCAGTTCGGGCCGGAGGCAGGAATCCAGCATCGCGACCCCCTCGCGCACCTTCAGGTACTCGGGCAGGGAGCGCCCGGCCTGCCGCATGAACCAGACGGGCCGGCGGGAGGGCTTGCCGCCGCGGTAGGCGGTGATCAGCGGGGAACCCGCGGTGCGGCCGTCCATCAGGGGGTGCCCGGCGCCGAGGCCGGAGATTTGGGGAGTTGCCGCAGTGCTAGGAGTCATGACTCCGATTGTGCCGAAAATCGGCTCCAAAAGATAACGACAGCCTGTCACCGGCAGTGCCTTGCGGCCCGGCCGGAACGCGCGCGGCTCCTGCCCGTGGCCGGAATCACATCCCTGCGTGTGCGGTCACACCCCCGCGCAGTTGTTCTACGGGGGAACGAAAAAGCTATGATGATCCTGCTGTGGTTCTTTTTTCTCTGGTGGCGACTCACGCCGACATCGACCTCGAGACCGTTGCTCAACTGAGCACCGGCGCTTCAGCGCTCGCCACATCCGCCCTTGCCGGATCGCCGGCCGTCGCCGGCGCCATTGTCCTTTCCACCTGCAACCGCTTCGAAATCTACGGCGAAGCCCCGCACCCGGATGACGTCGACAGCGCCCGGGCTGCCCTGATTGCCCAGCTCAGCGGATCCACCGGACTCAACGAACAGCTCGTCGCGCGGTCCTTTAATACCCACACGGGCCCGGACGTCACCCGGCACCTGTTCTCGGTGAGCTCCGGGCTCGATTCCGCCGTCGTGGGCGAACGCGAGATCGCCGGCCAGGTGCGCCGGGCCCTGATCACCGCCCAGCACGAGGGCACCGCCAGCTCCGGCCTGGTCCGGCTGTTCCAGGCCGCGTCAAAGACCGCCAAGGACGTGGGGGCGCAGACCGCCCTCGGCGCCCGCGGCCTGTCAGTCGTCTCCGTGGCCCTCGACCTCGCCACGGAACTTTCCGAAAATCCCGACTGGTCCGCCAAGAAGATTGTTGTCTTCGGCACCGGAGCGTACGCCGGCGCCACCATGTCGCTCCTGCGCGAACGTGGCTGCACCGACGTTTCCGTCTACTCCTCCTCCGGCCGCGCCGCCGGCTTTGTCGCCACCCGGGGCGGGACGGCGCTCGACGCCGAAACGCTTCCGGCCGCCGTTGCCGCCGCCGATGTGATGATCGGCTGCAGCGGCGCGGACACCCGCGTCGAGGCCGCAGAGCTCGCCGCCATCCGGGCGGACTCGCCCCAGCCCCTGATCGCCATCGACCTCGCCCTCACCCACGATTTTGATCCGGCCGTCGGTTCGCTCGACGGCGTCGAGCTCCTCACCCTGGAATCGGTGCGCCTGGCCGCCCCGCAGGAACAGGCCGAGTCGCTGGCCCAGGCCAGCAGCATTGTGGCCGGCGCGGCCAGCGCTTTCGAGCAGGAACGCGAAGCCCGCTCGGTGGACTCGGCCATCGTCGCCCTGCGGCGCCACACCATGGATGTGCTGGACTCGGAAATGGAGAAGGTCCGGGCGCGCCACGGCTGCACCGCCGCGGCCGAAGAGGTGGAGTTCGCCCTCCGCCGCATGGTCAAGCAGCTGCTGCACGTCCCCACGGTCCGGGCCCGCGAGCTGGCCTCCAACGGCCAGCAGGAGGACTACGTCGCCGCCCTCGAGGCGCTGTACGGCATCACCGTGGAGCCGGCCGCTGCAAAGCCCGCCGCCGAGTGCCCCGTTGTCCACGATGCCGGGGACGAAGCCCGCCGGCACACTGCCTAAGCGGACCGCCGCTCCCCCGCACGCCGTGGCGGTCCAACCGCAGGCCAAGCTGCAGGCTCAGCCGGACTCAAGCCGTACCCGAGGCCGGAACCCCCGCGCCCGCCAAGTAAGTGGTGAGGACGCTGGTGAATACTTCTTCCGGCCTCTCGGGTTCGTGCTGCCCGGTCATTGCGCCGGCAAGCAGCGGGTAATCCCCGGACATAAGAACCTCGGTGACGTACCGCGCGCGTGCCGGTGCGGCGCCGTCGCCAGTCCCGGCCACGGCGGCCAGCTCATTCTGCACAAAGGCTGAGGTAATGGCCGTCATCATGGCCACAGTCTGCAGCTTGGCGGGGCCGGGCATGTCCACCGCCTGCAGGGCAGCCAGGGCCCGCTCGAGGTAGCGGAGCGAATTGGGCCCCATCGAGGGCCGGGTCAGCAGCAGCGGGGCCAGCCACGGATGCCGGTGCATGACGGCCCGCCCCTGCAACGCCAGATCCAGCAGCTGGGCCCGCGGCGGTCCGGCGGAGGGGCCGACGCCGTATTCACCGCTGACCGTGTCCATCATGAGTTCGACGAGTTCGTCGTGGGATTTCACGTAGCGGTACAGGGACGCGGCACCGGCCCCGACAGCGGCAGCGACGCCCCGGATGGACACCGCTGCCAGGCCGTCCCGGTCGGCGATCGCTACCGCCGCGAGCGCGATTTCCTGGCGCGAGTGCCCCGGCTTAGGGCCGACGCCCGCGCGCTCCGGCCGCCGCCAGATATCGGTGGGGTCATTTAATGGCAACTCCGTCCCGCCTTTCATCCCGTCAACTGCACTTGTCCCAGTACCCATTCCACTCTATCTTTAACTGCGAACACTGATTGCAATTAGGGGAAATGAGGGAACGGCATGCGGGTACTTATGGTGACGCCCGGGACCCGGGGCGATGTAGCCCCGATGGCGGGGCTGGGCAGCAGGCTGCGGCCTTTGGGCTTCGACGTCGCCATCGCGGCCGATGCCGCCTATGCGCCGCTGGTCACCACGGCTGGGTGCGAGTACCGCGAACTGCCCGGGGACATGAGCCACCTGGTCAGCCCCGCGCCTCCCGGACAGAAGGCCACCGGCGCAGATTTGCGCTGGTATCTGCGTGAACTCGGTGACTATTTCGCCCTGGCCGCAGCCGGTACGGTGGCCGCGGCCGAGGCAGGCGCCGACGTGATTATGGCCAATGCGGTGGCCCCGTTCGCCTACGACGTCGCCGAGGCTCTTGGCGTCCCCGCCCTCGGCGCCCACCTGCAGCCCAGCGAACCCAGCGGCGCCTACCCGCCCGTGGTCCTGGGGACCGCCCGCAGCCTGGGCCCGGTTGCCAATAAACTGCTCGGCTCGCTGGTCTCCGCCGGCAAGGCGCCGTATGACGCCCCGGCAGCGCGCATCCGCCAAGACCTCGGACTGGACACAAAATCCCGGGCCGCCGCCGAGCGGCACCGCAGAAAAGCCAACAGCCCCATCCTCCACGGCATCAGCCCCACTGTCCTGCCGCGCCCGGCGGACTGGCGGTCCGGACTCGCCTTGACCGGCTACTGGTGGCCCGGGGCCGAGCCGGGCTGGCAGCCATCCGCCGAGTTGCTGGGGTTCCTCGCGGACGGACCGCCCCCGGTCTTCGTCGGCTTCGGCAGCAGCGCAGCCCTGGACGCGGATTTTATGCTCGACGCCGCCCGCCGCGCGGGCGTGCGCGCGGTGCTGCAGGGCGTGGAAGGTGTCTCCGATCCCGGAGCCATCGGCGTCGGAGCCGTGCCGCATGAATGGCTGTTCCCGCAGATGGCCGCGGTGGTCCACCACGCCGGGGCCGGGACCGCCGCGGCCGGGCTCCGCGCCGGTGTGCCGACGGTCAGCGTGCCGATCTACACGGACCAGCCGTTCTGGGCCGCGCGGATCGCGTCCCTCGGCGCGGGCCCGCCAGCGGTCCCCTACAAGGAACTTTCGGTTGAACGGCTGGCTGCCGCCATCACGCAGGCGACGACGGCGCCGGGGTACGCCGCACAGGCACGCCGGCTGGCGGCCGCCCTCGCGTTGGAGGACGGAACCGCGCCCGTCGCAGCCGCACTTCGGGCCGCCGGATAGCACACGCCGGCCCGCGGGCCCGGCGCGTCACGCCCTTTGCCGCGGCAGACACCGGCTGATCCGTTAGTAGACCGGCTTCCCGGGCTCAACGTCCCGCACCCAAGCCAGGATGCCGCCGTCGAGGTGGCTGACCCGTTCGTAGCCGGCGGCCCGGGCAGCGGCGAGGACAGCTGCGGACCGGGTGCCGGCCTTGCAGTGGAACACGATGTCCGTGTCCTGCGGCAGCTCCTGCCATGCCTCCCCGGCGAGGATCCGGCCCTGCGGGATCAGCACCGCCCCGTCGATCCGGACGACCTCGTATTCCCCGCTTTCGCGCACGTCCACGAGGTGGAAGTCCTTGAGCCCGGCGGTGCGGGAGGCCAGCATCGTGGCCAGCTGCGTCGCCGTCACGGTGTGCTCGGTGCCCGCCTCGGCGGGCGGTGCGATGCCGCAGAACGCCTCATAGTCCGTCAGTTCCGTGATCCGCTCCGCCTCAGGATCGCGGGAAACCTTGATTTCGCGCCAGGAGCCGCCGAGGGCGTCGAAGAGCGCCACGCGGCCCAGCAGGGACCGCCCGACGCCGGTGATCAGCTTGACGGCCTCCGTCACCATCAGCGAGCCGACGGCTGCGCAAAGCATGCCGAACACGCCGCCTTCGCCGCAGGACGGCACGGAGCCTGCCGGCGGGGCTTCGGGGTACAGGTCGCGGTAGGTGGGGCCGTATTTTTCCCAGAAGACGCTGACCTGTCCGTCGAAGCGGAAGATCGATCCCCAGACATAGGGCTTGCCCAGGATCGCCGCGGCGTCGTTCACGAGGTAGCGGGTGGCGAAGTTGTCGGCGCCGTCGAGGATGAGGTCGTACCCGGCAAACAGTTCCAGGGCGTTGGAGGCGTCGAGGCGGACGTTGTGCAGCTGCACCTTAACGAGCGGGTTCAGGGCGGCGATGGCGTCGCGCGCGGACTCGATTTTGGGCCGGCCCACGTCCGCCACCCCGTGGATGACCTGGCGCTGGAGGTTGCTCAGGTCCACGGCGTCGTCGTCGATGATCCCCAGGGTCCCCACCCCGGCGGCGGCCAGGTAGAGCAAGGCCGGGGAGCCGAGCCCGCCGGCGCCGATCACCAGGACCTTGGCGTTTTTCAGGCGGCGCTGCCCCACGGCCCCGATTTCCGGGATGATGAGGTGCCGGGAGTAGCGTTCGACTTCTTCCGAGCTCAGGCCATCCGCCGGCTCCACCAGCGGTCCGGGCACCGGTTCCGGGGTTGCGGGGGCTGCATGCGCGGTGTTCTTGGAAGCCATACTTCAATCTATGCCCGAAGATGCCGCCAGGTCATATTACTGCCACGTAAAGTAGGAGTAACAGCAAGCGAAAGAAGGCCGACAGTGGTTCATCAGGCACCGGTTGAGCGGGGTCACGCAGGTAAGTCGCCGGAGGCACCGGCACGGGGCGGGCAGCGGTCGGCGCGGCTGCCCCGCGATGAACGCCGGGCGCAGCTGCTCGCGGCGGCCCAGGAAGTGTTCGTCGCCAACGGGTACCACGGTGCCGCCATGGACGAGATCGCCGAGACCGCCCACGTCAGCAAGCCCGTGCTGTACCAGCACTTCCCGTCCAAACGCGAGTTGTACATCGCCCTGCTGGAGAGCCAGCTGAGCAAGCTGACCGAGCTCCTGCTGGGAGCCCTCAACTCGACCACGGACAACGATGAGCGCGTCCAGGCCGTCATGCGGGCGTACTTCCACTTCATCGCCAGCGACGATCAGGCCCACCGCCTGGTGTTCGAGTCCGACCTGGTCAACGACCCCGACGTCAGCGCCCGGCTGGAAACGTTCAACAAGACCTTCGCCGACGCCGTCGCCCGGGTCATTGCCGAAGACACGAAGCTGCCCGAACTGGAGTCCCAGCTGCTGGGCCGCGGGCTCGCCGGACTGGCGCATGTCAGCGCCCGGTATTGGCTGGAAACCGACGGCAATCTTGACCTCGATGTGGCCAGCGACCTGATCTACCGTTTAGCTTGGCGCGGAATCTCCCGCTTCCCGAAGGAAACCTAGACTACAAATAGAGTTAACGCTTTGATTTTGTTGGTCCTTGATTTTTGTTGGACTTTGATTGGCTGGGAGGCCTTGCTGTGGAAGTAAAGATCGGCATTCAGAACATCGGCCGCGAGATTGTCCTGGAATCGGCACAGGATGCCGACGCTGTGGCCAAGGTGGTGGGCGAGGCGATTGCCAAGGGCACGGAGCTGCGCCTGACCGATGAGAAGGGCCGCCAGATCATCGTTCCCGCGAACGTGCTGGGCTACGTTGAAATCGGCGCCCAGGAAGTACGCCGCGTCGGTTTCGGCGCGCTCTAGCACCACCGGCCGCTGCTGACCCGGTTCCCAGATCTGCGAGGAGTCCAAACGTGCTTTCCCTGATTGTGGTTGCCCTGGTGACCGTGGCCGCGGGCTTTGTGGTGTGGGCCAATGACAAACGGCACGCCAAGTACGGCATCGCCGTCCCGGCGGGTGTCTCACTCACCGCCGGGATGGTGAGCTGGATGATCCTCATCGCCGCCGGCCTGGGCTACCAGCCCGGGCTGACGTGGATTCCCTGGGTGCTGCCGATGGTCCTGGGCGCTGCCGCAGCCGTGGCGGCCGTCCTCTATCTGGGCAAGACCCGCACCGGCCGCGACACCGCCAGGCTCACCGCCATCCTGCGCGCCTAGCACTTCGCCGGGCAGCAGCCCCGCAACTGTGACCGCCACCCGCCCGGGTGGCGGTCACAGTTCGTCTAGGGCCCGCCGTCCGCCGGCGGAAGGGCGCGCGCCTACTGCGGCGGAGGCTCCGCGACGGCGCCGATCCGGGCGGCCGCGGCCGCGGCGGCCGTTGCAGCGGCGACGTCCCGCCGCGTGACCTTGCCCCCGGCGTCATGGGAGCTGTACCGCAGGAAGACCCTCCGGTAGCGCCAG
This sequence comes from Pseudarthrobacter sp. 1C304, assembly GCF_052245515.1. NCBI lineage: Bacteria > Bacillati > Actinomycetota > Actinomycetes > Micrococcales > Micrococcaceae > Pseudarthrobacter > Pseudarthrobacter sp. 1C304. Next base: position 192,852 of record NZ_JBQQCH010000002.1, read on the forward strand.
TCCAGGTCGGGGTGGTGGTTCTGCTCTTCGGCCAGGCGCCCGACGGCGGCGATCAGCTCCAGCGCTGCGGCCGCCGTCGGCGCCTTGTAGACGGTGGCCAGGGCGCCGAGGCTGTGGCGCCAGTCCGGCAGCCCGGCCAGGGCCGCGTCGATCTGGCTCTCGGTGAGGACGTCCTCTGCGGCTGCCATGGCAGGCTCCCTTCTACTGAGTGGTCCGGCGGGGCCTAAAGGAATTCCGCCCGGCCCTCCATGGCGGAGGACGCCAGCGCGTGCTCCCGGCGCGGAATCCGGCCGGCCCTTTTCGCCAGCCTACCGGCGATCACCGCGTGCCTGAAGGCCTCCCCCATGAGCACCGGATTCTGCGCCCGGGTCACGGCGGTGGCCAGGAGGACGGCGTCGCAGCCAAGCTCCATGGCCAGGGCGGCGTCGGACGCGGTGCCGATCCCGGCGTCGAGCACCACGGGAACGGAGGCCCGCGCAACGATCAGTTCGATGTTGTGCGGGTTCAGGATGCCCAGGCCGGTGCCGATGGGCGCGCCGAGAGGCATCACCGCAGCTGCGCCAAGATTTTCCAGCCGCAGGGCAAGGACGGGATCGTCGTTCGTGTAAGCGAAGACCTTGAACCCCCGGCCCACAAGTTGCTCGGTGGCTTCGACGAGTTCGACGGCGTCCGGCAGCAGGGTGTGCTCGTCCGCGATGACCTCCAGTTTCACCCAGTCCGTTTCGAGGGCTTCGCGGGCCAGTTCGGCGGTCAGCACCGCGTCCCGGGCGGTGAAGCAGCCCGCGGTGTTGGGCAGCACCCGGATGTTGTGGTCCAGGAGCAACTGGAACAGCGACCCGGTTTCCGCCGTGGAGTAGCGGCGCATGGCGACGGTGGTCAGCTCGGTGCCGGACGCCAGCAGTGCCGCCCCCAGCCCGTCGAGGCTCGGTGCCCCGCCGGTGCCCATGATCAGCCGCGACCCCAGCTGCACGCCGTCGACAATGAACGGATCCTTGGCCGCGGTAAACGTGTCCGGCGCCGCGCCCGCTGCCTGCACCGTGTTTTCCTGCACGCTGCTCATCCTCCCTGCACCGCCGTGACCAGCTCGATGTCGTCGCCGTCGGCGAGCGCGGTGCCGTGCCACTGGCTGCGGGGCACCACCTCCGCGTTGCGTGCGACGGCGACGCCCAGCTTCCGGCCGTCCGCCGACTGCCCGTCCGGGGCGAGCTTCCGGCCGGTGACCCGGCTGACCAGGGTGCCTACCGAAGCGCCGTCAGGCACGGTGTGCCCGGTTCCGTTGAGTGTGATGTTCATGCCGTGTCCTTGCTGTGCTCGGGGGTGGAGTGTGTGCTGGTGGATGCTGGGTCCCGCGTGGCGCCGGCCGGGACGCCGAGGGGCCTGCCGTCAGCGGCAAGCGTGCCGGCGGCGAACCTGTCCGGCCGGAAGCGGTACCACCGGGGGTCCTCGGTGCCGTCCAGCAGCTGCCGGCAGATCTCGCCGGCCGCGGGCGTCAGCAGGACGCCGTGCCGGAAGAAGCCGGTGGCAATGACCAGCCCGGCAATGTCCCCCGTCCCGCCCCGCTCCGCCACCCGGCCCAGCAGCGGCGCATTGTCCGGGGTGCCGGGGCGTGCCCTGGCGGTGGCTTCCAGCAGCTCCAGTTCGGCGACGGCGGGGACCAGCTGCTGGGCGTCCCGCAGCAGCTGGTACACCCCGCCGGCGGACACAGCTGAACCGGCCGGAGGGCCGTCCGCCGCGTGGCCGGGCGCTGGCGCCTGCACGTTTTCGCCGAGGGCGTCCTCCCGCTGCGTTGCTCCGATGACCACCGTGCCGTCCTGCCGGGGCACGATGTAGACGGGCACCCCGCGGACCAGTCCCCGCACGGTGGAGGTCAGCAGCGGCCGCAGCTTTTCCGGCACCCGGAGCCGGAGAATGTCGCCGTGGACCGGCCGGAGCGGCAGGCGGAGACCGCAGGGCAGGCCCTCAAGCGCGCCGGCGCCCAGGCCGTTGGCGACGATGGTTTCGGCAGCCAGGACGGTGCCCCCGCCGGCGAGGGTCGCCCCAGCGACCTTCCCGTCCTCCCAGAACAGCCCGGACGCGCGCCGGGGAACCATCCGGTGCCGGCTGTCCGCGGCAAGGAGCTCCCGGAGCCGGGCGAGCAGCCGGCGGGGGTCCACCTGATGGTCGGCGGGGATGTCGAAGGCGCAGGAGATGCCGGGGCTCAACAGGGGTTCACGGACGCGGGCTTCCCGGACGGTCAGCGGCTCCACCGCCAGCCCGGAGGCCCGCTGCACGGTGCGCAGGTCCGCGAGCGCCCGGCGGTCGGCGGCGTCGGCCCCCACGGCGAGGGTCGGCGTCGTGAGGTAGCCGGTGCTGTTCCCCGCTCCCCCGGCGCTGCGCTTCAGTTCAACTTCCTCCAGTCCGGTTCCCTCCAGTCCGGCGGCGAAGTCCGGCCAGAGGCGGGAGGACTCCAGCATCAGCTCAAGGAGGGCTTCCTCCTGGTAGTGCAGTTCACTGACGGGGGCCAGCATGCCGGCGGCTGCCCAGCTGGCGCCGCTGCCCGGGGCGTCGTCGATCAGGGCAACCGTCCGGCCTGAGCGCCGCGCTGCCCACGCGATCCCGTGCCCCACCACGCCGCCGCCGATCACGGCGACGTCGTAACATTTCCGGGCTTCGGCGTCATCAGCGGCCCCTGCAGTCGGCGGAGCATCTCTGGCCGCGGCCGGGCCCGGGACGGGTGTGGTGCCCATGGGGTATTCCTTCCCTACGCCGGTACTAACCGGATCAGGTCAAGCGGTCGGCTCTGACGCCCTCTCAGCCTGCCGCTCCGGACACCAGGGGCGTGCGGCGGCGGGCTCCCGCGGTATGCGCCCAGTGTAGAGGAACTAGGCTGGGGCCATGAGCCAGGATGCCCTCCCCACCGCTGCCCGCCTGTACCTTTGCACCGATGCCCGGCAGGAGCGCGGCGACTTCGCGGACTTTGTGGACGCGGCCTTTGCCGGCGGTGTGGACATCATCCAGCTGCGCGACAAGTCGCTGGAGGCAACCGAGGAGCTGGAGCTCCTGGACATCCTGAACCAGGCGGCGCAGCGCCACGGCCGGCTCTGGTCCGTCAATGACCGGGCGGACCTCGCGTCGCTTTCCGGGGCCCCGGTGTTCCACATCGGGCAGAAGGACCTCCCCGTCGGAGCGGCCAGGGAATTCCTGGGCGGGGACACCCGGATCGGGCTCTCCACCCACACCCCGGAGCAGGTGGATGCCGCCATCGCGTCCGCGGCCGCCGGCAACAGGCTGGACTACTTCTGTGTGGGTCCCGTGTGGGCCACACCCACCAAGCCGGGACGCGCCGCCGTCGGGCTGGAGCTGGTGCAGTACGCCGCGGACGCGACTCTGCGCGCAGCATCGGACAGCACTGCAGCGGCGGACAGCACTGCAGCGTCAAACAACACCGTGCCGTGGTTCGCCATTGGCGGCATCGACCTCGGAAACGTGGAGCAGGTGGTGCTGGCGGGTGCGCGCCGGATTGTGGTGGTCCGCGCCATCACCGAGGCCGATGATCCCGCGGCAGCCGCCGGAGCGCTGCTCGAAGCCCTCGACGCCGCAGCGAACTGACCCACGCCGCCCGCCTCAGCACGCCAGGCGCGGCCCGTCAGGCCAGCCGGGCCGGCTCAGCCGGTCAGGCCCAGCTGCGTCATCCGGCGGGAGTGGTTGGCCGCCAGCTCCGCCATGAGCACGCGGGACAGCTCCGCGGCGCTGTCCTCATCGGCGCCGGCCAGGCCGCCGACAAACCCGTGCTCGACGCTCACCCGCTGGGCCTGGGTCAGGGCCTCACCGAGCAGGCGCCTGGCCCACAGCGCCAACCGTGACGCCAGCCGCGGGTCATCGGCAAGGGCCGCCTTGAGCCGCTCCCGGAGTACGGCCGTGGCCTCCTCGTCGGCCTGGATGTGCTCCACCAGCGCCCGGGTCTCGGCGTCGACGTGCCGCGAAATGGCGCGGTAGAAGTCGGCGGAGACCGTGTCGATCACGTAGGCCTTCATCAGGGATTCGTACCAGTCCGCGGGGCGGGTGCGTTCGTGGAAGTGGTCCACGGACGGCTGGAACGGCACCATGGCGGCCTCCGCATCGAGTCCTATGGCGTCGAGCCGGGCGCTCACCAGTTCGTAGTGCTGGAATTCAATCACCGCCAACCGGCCCAGCACTGCGCGGTCGTGCAGGGACGGCGAATACCGGGCATCGGAGGAGAGCCGTTCGAAGGCGGACAGTTCGCCATAGGCCATCACGCCCAGCAGATCCTTCAGGAAGCTGTTGTAGCGGGCGGGATCAGCCTGGGAGGTGGTCATCTTCCAAGACTAATGGCGCAAATGGAGCTAATCTGATTTTCGTGTCCCATCATCGCCTGACCCCGAGCGTCCACCGGCAAAAAAACCAGCTGGCGGAGGCGCTGGGCGCGCTCCGGACAACGCTTGAGCTGCCGGGGCCGTTTCCCGAGGATGTGCTGCGGGAGGCTAAAGAGGCCGTGGCCAACCACCGGCTGCCGGAGCTGGATTTCACCCATATCGAGTTCGTCACCATCGATCCGGCGTCCTCCACCGACCTGGACCAGGCCCTCTTCATCGACCGCTCCGGCGAGGGCTACAAGGTCTTCTACGCGATCGCCGACGTCCCCTCCTTCGTGGCCCCCGGCGGGGCCCTCGACGCCGAGACCCGCCGCCGCGGCCAAACCATTTACACCCCGGACGGCCGGATCCCGCTGCACCCTGAAGTCATCAGCGAAGAAGCCGGCAGCCTGCTGGCCGGCCAGCCGTGTGCCGCGTTTGTGTGGGAGTTCGAACTGGATGCCGACGCCGAGGTCGCTGCGGTGCAGGTCCGCCGGGCCACGGTCCGCAGCCGGGCGAAGCTCAGCTACGCCGGGGTGCAGGCGGACCTTGACGCCGGCACCGCCGCGCCGGTGCTGCAACTGCTTCGGGAAGTCGGGATGAAGCGGGTTGAGCTGGAGCGGCTCCGAGGGGGCGCCAGCCTGAACATGCCGGAACAGGAAATCGAGCAGCTGCCCGACGGCGGCTACCGGATTGTCGCTGCCCCGGCCCTGCCGGTCGAGGACTGGAACGCGCAGATTTCGCTGATGACGGGGATGGCGGCCGCCGGAATCATGCTGGCCGGCAAAGTCGGCATCCTGCGCACCATGCCGGCCCCGGACGCCGCCTCGCTGGCGCACTTCCACCGCCAGACGCACGCCCTGGGCAAACCCTGGGACGGCGAAGTCAGCTACGGGGAGTACCTGCGCACCCTCGACCCCACCGACCCGCAGCAGCTTGCGATCGTGCACTCGGCCGGCATGCTGTTCCGCGGCGCAGGCTACACACCGTTCGACGGAACGGTTCCGGAGGCCGCCGTCCAGGCCGCCATCGGCGCCGCATACGCCCATTCCACGGCCCCGCTGCGCCGGCTGGTGGACCGCTTTGTGCTGGTGATCTGCGAGGCACTCAGCAACGGCACGGCCGTTCCGGCGTGGGCCCGGGAGGCCCTGCCCTCCCTGCCCTCGATTATGGCGGCCTCGGACCAGCTGGCCGCGAAGCTGGAACGCCTCTCCCTGGATACCGTGGAGGCGGCGCTGCTGGTCAACCACATTGGCCAGGAGTTCGACGCCGTCGTCATTTCCGGTTCCAAGAACGCCCGGAACGGGAAAAGCGCCGACGGGAAGAACGGCGACGGGAAAAGCGCCGACGGGAAGGGCGCCAACGGCAGGAACGGGAACGGCGGCAGCACCAAACCCGGCAACGGCAACGGCCCCTCCGGGATCGTGCAGATCGCCGAGCCTGCGGTGACGGCCCGCTGCCCCGGGGAACTGGAGCCCGGAACCCAGGTCCGGGTGCGGATTGTGTCCGCCGACATCGCCACCCGGGAGGTCCGGCTGGAGCTGGTGGGTTAGGCCCCGGATGGTGTTTCCCGCGCGCCGCCGCCTGCGGCAGTCGGGGATCCTTGCCGCATACGGCTAGACTGGAAGGGTAGATATGGATGCCCGGTCGTTGATTTCCTTGATTTTCGAATTCAACAAGCCCGCCCCTACGCGATCTTGAGTCAGACCCGCTGGTCCCCAGTGCCAGCATTTAGATAGCCCGCGATCGGCTTCCACTGGATTTGCCTGCGCGCCCGAGCGTGCTCCGGAACGGCCACTTGGCCGGCCCCGTTGAGCAAGCAGCGCAGCCCAAAATGAATAAGGAAACTCCCAGTTGAGTGAATTGCACACGCACCAGCTTCTGACCGACGAATCCGGAACGGAATCGATCGAGCCGGAAGAGACCATCATCTCGGACGAAAAGCCGCACGAGATCGCCGAGAAGACCTTCGCCGACTACAACGTCCGCGCGGACATTGTGGAGTCCCTCGCGGACGCCGGCATCACCCACCCCTTCCCGATCCAGGCCATGACCCTGCCCGTCGCCCTGGGCGGCCACGACATCATCGGCCAGGCGAAGACCGGCACGGGCAAGACCCTCGGCTTCGGCATTCCGGCACTGCAGCGCGTGATCGGCCGGGACGACACCGGATACGAAAAGCTCCCCGCCCCGGGCGCCCCGCAGGCCCTGGTGATCGTGCCCACCCGCGAGCTGGCCGTCCAGGTTGCCAGCGATTTGCAGAACGCCGCCCGCAAGCGCAACGCCCGCATCACCACCATCTATGGCGGCCGCGCCTACGAGCCCCAGATCGAGGCGCTGCAGCAGGGCGTCGAGGTGGTTGTCGGCACGCCCGGCCGCCTGATCGACCTCTACAAGCAGAAGCACCTGGTGCTGAAGAACGTCAAGATGGTCATCCTGGACGAGGCCGACGAAATGCTGGACCTGGGGTTCCTGCCCGACGTCGAGACCCTCATCGCCGGCACGCCGCCCGTCCGCCAGACGCTGCTGTTCTCCGCCACCATGCCCGGCCCGGTCATCGCCATGGCCCGGCGCTACATGACCCAGCCCACCCACATCCGCGCCGCCGACCCGGATGACGAGGGCCTCACCAAGCGCGACATCCGCCAGCTCATCTACCGTGCCCACAGCATGGACAAGGTGGAGGTCGTCGCCCGCATCCTGCAGGCCCGCGGCCGCGGCCGCACCATCATCTTCACCAAGACCAAGCGCACAGCCGCAAAGGTTGCCGAGGAACTCGTGGACCGCGGCTTTGCCGCCGCCGCCATCCACGGCGACCTCGGCCAGGGCGCCCGCGAGCAGGCCCTCCGCGCCTTCCGCAACAACAAGGTGGACGTCCTCGTGGCCACCGACGTCGCCGCCCGCGGCATCGACGTCGACGACGTCACGCACGTCATCAACTACCAGTGCGTTGAGGACGAGAAGATCTACCTGCACCGCGTCGGCCGCACCGGCCGCGCCGGCAACAAGGGCACCGCCGTCACCTTCGTCGACTGGGACGACATGCCCCGCTGGGGCCTGATCAACAAGGCCCTGGGCCTGAGCGTCCCCGAACCGGTGGAAACCTACTCCTCCTCACCGCACCTCTTCGAGGACCTCGACATCCCCGCAGGCACCAAGGGCCGTCTGCCGCGCGACAAGCGCGTCCTGGCCGGCGTCGACGCCGAGGTCCTTGAGGACCTGGGCGAGACCGGCAAGAAGAACACCGGCGGCCGCGACAGCAGCCGCACTGGCGGACGCGATAGCGGCCGCGACGGAAGCCGCAGCGGCTCACGGGACAGCGGCTCACGGGACAGCGGCTCGCGGGACGCTAACTCGCGGGGCGGCGCAACCCGCGACGGCGGCCGTGAATCCCGCCGCAGCGGCGGCAGCAAGGACAGCGCGCGCTCCGGCGACCGCCGTCGCCGTCCGGCCGAGGCGGAAGCCGCCACCGGCCCCGCCGCCGAGGCTCCGGCCCGGTCCGCCGCGAGCGCGCCGACCGAGGTTGACCGCGCCACCCGCGCCCGCCGCCGCACCCGCACCCGCCGCCGCAACGGCGAAGTGGTGGCCGGCGAGGCGCAGGCCGGGGCTCCGGCAAACAGCACCGAGGCCTAAGCCCCTGCATGGCTGAGACCGTCTGGGCGCCGGACGGCAGCAATCTGGTGGTACACGCTGACAACGCGGAGTACCTCCCGACGCTGCCGGACGGCGCCTTCACACTGATATACGTGGACCCGCCCTTCAACACCGGCCGCGTCCAGAAGCGCCAGGAAACCAGAATGGTGCTCAACGCCGGCGGCGTCGGTGACCGGGTCGGGTTCAAGGGGCGGTCCTACGACACGATCAAGGGCGCCCTGCACAAGTACGACGACGCGTTCAGCGACTACTGGTCCTTCCTGGAGCCGCGGCTGGTCGAGGCCTGGCGGCTGCTGGCCGACGACGGCACCCTGTACCTGCACCTGGACTACCGCGAGGTGCACTACGCCAAGGTCATGCTGGACGCCATCTTCGGCCGCGAATGCTTTCTGAACGAGATCATCTGGGCCTACGACTACGGGGCCCGCGCCAAGTACCGCTGGCCCACCAAGCACGACAACATCCTCGTGTACGTCAAAAACCCCGCGAAGTACCACTTCGACAGCGCCGAAGTGGACCGGGAACCGTACATGGCGCCCGGCCTGGTGACCCCGGCCAAACGCGAGCTGGGGAAGCTGCCCACCGACGTCTGGTGGCACACCATCGTCTCCCCCACCGGGAAGGAGAAGACGGGCTACCCGACGCAAAAACCCGAAGGGCTGATCCGCCGCGTGGTGGCGGCCTCCAGCCGCCCCGGCGACTGGTGCCTGGACTTCTTCGCCGGCTCGGGCACGCTCGGCGCCGTCGCCGCGAAGCTCGACCGGAAGTTTGTCTGCGTGGACCAGAACCAGCCCGCGATCGATGTGATGGCCAAGCGCCTCGCCCGGCACGCCGACTTCACCGTGTTCCCCACTTAGCCGCGTTGCCCCATCACCTGTGGTGCCTATTCCGGCCGGATAGGGACCGCGTCTGATAGCTCAAAGGGCGGGTTCAGGTCAGCGGACGACGGCGGTCCCGGTTCCCTGTTCCTCGATCCGGGCGAACACCTCGGGCGAGGTCAGGTTCTCGCCCAGCAGGTTCGGCTTCCCGGCCCCGTGGTAGTCGGAGGAGCCCGTGACCAGGAGCCCGTGCCGGTCCGCGAGCCTGCGCAGGAACGCCCGGCCCTCCTCGGGGTTGTCCCGGTGGTAGATTTCCAGGCCGGCCAGGCCGGCGTCGATCATGTCCCGGTAGGTGTCCTCCCCCACGATCCGTCCGCGGGAGGACGCCACCGGATGTGCGAACACCGGGACCCCGCCGGCGGCGCGGACCAGTGCGACGGCGTGGGCCGGGTCCGGCGCGTAGTGCTGCACGAAGTAGCGCGAGCGTGAGGTGAGGATGGACTCGAACGCCTCGGTGCGGTCCGCCACCACGCCCGCGGCCACCAAGGCATCGGCGATGTGCGGCCGGCCCAGGGTTGCCCCAGGAGCCACGTGATGGATGACATCGTCCCAGCTCAGCGGGTAGTCCTCGGCGAGCAGGCTGACCATCCGTTCGGCGCGGGTGAAGCGGGCGTCCTTGGCCTTGGTGATTTCCTCCAGCAGCCCGGCGTGCGCCGGATCGTGCAGATAACTCAGGAGGTGGACGCTGATGCCCTCCGAGGTCCGGCAGGAGATCTCCATGCCGGGAACCAGGGCCACGCCGTGGGCGCGGGCGGCGTCGGCTGCCTCGGCCCAGCCGTCAGTGGAGTCATGGTCGGTCAGGGCGACGACGTCGAGCCCCGCCTCCGCGGCCGAGGCCACCACCGCGCCGGGTGGCTGGGTGCCGTCAGAAACATTCGAGTGGGCATGCAGGTCGATCCTCACCCCACCAGCCTAGTAGATCGGCCGGCCGCGCTGTGCGGTCACCGCGGCCTGCGCCCGCTGGTACCGTTCCATCAGCGTCTGCTTTTCGGCGCTGGTGTAGTGGTGCTGCCCGATGCCCTCGCGGAGCTCGGCGAGCCCCGCCTGCAGGACGTGGCGCTGGGCGCCGGACCGGTCACACCAGCTGACTTCCTCGAACAGGGCCAGCAGGCGCAGGGCCACCTGCACGTCCTGCATCCCGTAGTGGCGGATCTGCGAAACCGCAGTGGACAGGAAATGTCCGAACCCCGGCCCGGCGAGGACGGCGCGGACGCTGCCGTCGCTGTCCTGCACGGTGCGGTCGCCGAGGTCCCGTTCCACCAGGTCGCACAGCAGGCTGGACAGGTGGCCTATGACGTGCACCGCCGTCGTGGGGTCGTTGGTGCCGGGCGAGAGGGCCCGCGCCCCGACGTCGGCCAGTTGCCTAAACCCGAAGGCGGGATCCTGGTCGTTCGTGCGTTCGAATCCCACCGTCACCGTGCCGCCGATCCGCCGGCTGAGGTCCTCGAGTTCAGCGGCGGTGAACCGTCCGGCGCCGGCCCAGACGGTGGCGAACGGGACCCCTGCTATGACCGAATCCCCCATACACGCGTTGATCCGGACCACGGCGCCCGCGTCCCGGGCCACTGCTGCCAGCCCCGGCTCGTCGATCAGGGTCAAAAAGCCCGACGTCGCCGCCTCGACCGGCTGGCCGTCCGGCGCGGCCAGGGCCTCCGGACCGGACAGGCTGCCCGCCGCGGCTGCTGCGTCCGTGTCCGGGGACGGCTTCCGGGCCAGTACGCGCTCAATCGTCGCGGCCGTCTCGGTGTGGACATTGCGCATCATGGTCTCCACCCGGATTTCGCGGGTCAGGTGGGCCAGGAAGAGAACCAGGCCTATGACGCTGGCGATGGCCAGGAGGAATGCAACCGTCACCGCGATGTCCGGGACGAACTCCGTCCCGCCGTCGGTGCCGCTCCGGACGCTCCGCAGGACGGTGAGTGAGTACGAGAAGGTCCCCAGGAAGAGGGCAAGGGTCCAGTGGACGAAGCGGTCGCTGGTGAAGGTGCGGAGCAGCCGCGGCGAGAACTGGCTGCTGGCCAGTTGCAGGGTGACCACCGTGAGGGAAAAGGTCAGGGACGTGACGGTAATCAGTGACCCGGAGATGGCTTCCAGCACCGACCGGGCCGCCGACGCACCGCCGCTGAAGAGATACACCTGCAGGACTTCGGGAAAACGCTCGTCATACGCCTGGTCCAGCGCCGGCAGCACCACCCCAAGCGCCACGGCGGCCGCCACCGCGAAAACCGGGATCGGCCACAGCCGGGAGCTGACCGCGGCCCGGAGCTTTTGGGTTCGCACCGGCGGAACGGACGGGGTCCTGGAATCATGCGCCATGCCGTCGAGTCTAAGCGCAGCCCCTGTTGGCCTCAGCCGCTGCGCTGGTGAGACTATGGATGCGTGAACGATGCAGATAACACCCCAGTCTCCGCTTCCCAGCCCCTCGACGAGCGCGTCAACAACCGCTCACAGCGGCCCAGTTCCGAGGCCTTCAAGGCGTTTATGGCCAGCAACTGGGCTCCGTCCCGGGAGCAGCTGCCGGAACGCGACGCCGTCGCCGGCCACGCGGCCACCCGCCGTCGCGCCATTTCAGAGCAGTTCAAAGGCGAACGCCTGGTCATTCCCGCCGGCCCCCTGAAGGTCCGGTCCAACGACTGCGACTACCGTTTCCGCCCGTACTCCGGCTTCGCGCACCTCACGGGCCTGGGCCTGGACCACGAGCCGGACGCGGTGCTTATCCTCGAACCCGTGGAGGAGGGCAAGGGCGACGACGGCGGCAACCATCACGCCACGCTGTACTTCCGCCCGCTGGCCGGCCGCGACACCGAACAGTTCTATGCCGACTCCCGCTCCGGTGAGTTCTGGATCGGTGCCCGCCCCACCCTGGCCGAGTTCAAGGCCCGCCTCGGGCTGGACACCGCCGACATCAGCGAACTCGAGCTCGGCATCACCAAGAACGTCGGTGCCCCCGAAATCGGCGGCATCTCCATCCGCCTGGTGCGGAAGGTGGACGAGAACATCGACGCCCTCGTGGACACCGCCCGCTACAACACGGCCAAAGACCCGGAGAACCTGGACCTGGGCGTCCTCGACGCCCTGGACGAGAAGCTCTCCGAAGCCCTCTCCGAACTGCGCCTGATCAAGGACGAGTGGGAAATCGAGCAGATGAAGGCCGCCGTCGCCGCCACCGTGCAGGGGTTCACCGAGGTGGTCAAGGTCCTGCCGCGGGCACTCACCCACCAGCGCGGCGAGCGCGTCGTCGAAGGCGCGTTCTTCGCCCGCGCCCGGGAGGAGGGCAACGAACTCGGCTACGACACCATCGCGGCCTCCGGCAACAACGCCACGGTGCTGCACTGGACCCGCAACACCGGCAAGGTCAACGCCGGCGAGCTGCTCCTGCTGGACGCCGGCGTCGAAGCGGACTCGCTGTACACCGCGGACATCACCCGCACCCTGCCGGCCAACGGCACCTTCTCCGAGGTCCAGCGCAAGGTCTATGAGGCCGTCCTCGACGCCGCCGACGCCGGCTTTGCGGCCGCGCAGCCCGGCACCAGGTTCCGCGACATCCACACCGCGGCGACCACCGTGCTGGCCGAGCGCCTCGCCGACTGGGGGCTGCTGCCGGTGTCCGTGGAGGAAGCCATCAGCGCCGACGGCCAGCAGCACCGCCGCTGGATGCCGCACGGCACCAGCCACCACCTGGGCCTCGACGTGCACGACTGCGCCCAGGCCAAGCGCGAGCTGTACCTCGACGGTGTACTCACCCCCGGCATGGTCTTCACCATCGAACCGGGCCTGTACTTCAAGGACGAGGACCTCGCCATCCCCGCGGAATACCGCGGCATCGGAGTCCGCATCGAGGACGACGTCCTCATGACCGCCGAAGGTCCGGTCAACCTCAGCGCGGCCCTGCCCCGCAAGGCCGACGACGTCGAGTCCTGGATGGCGGGCATCTACCAGGAGGCGGACAGCACCACGCCGTAACCCCGCGCCGGCGCCCGTTTCCGCCGCACACATGAAAGAAGGCCTCCGTCCCGGTCATGACCGGGTCGGAGGCCTTCTTTTATTCCGCGAAAAGGCGGCCGGTTACTGCGGCGAGCCCGAGCCGTCCTGGCCGGGCTGCTGCTTGGGCGCATCGGTGATGCGGACACCGTACTGCGGGCGGCCGTCCGGAAGGTCCGGGTAGGCGAAACCGGAGGGCTTGGCGGGCTCTTCCGGGGCCTGCTCGGCACCGGCGGGCGGCTGGGAGGACGGCGCAGCAGGCTGGCCCTGTGCCGGCTGGTCGCCGGGCTGCTGTCCGGCCGTGGGGGTCCGCTGGCCGTAGGGGTCGTTCCAGGCCGCGGGGCGCTGCGGGGCATGTCCCTGCTGCGGGCCCTGGCCCTGGCCGGGCTGGTACGGCTGGTGCTGGTAGTCGCGCTGGGGGTATCCGCCCGGCGCCGAGGCGTCATGCTGCGTCATGGGCAGCTGGTGGAGCAGCCGGCGCGCCTCATTGGCCGCTTCGAAGGACACCACAACGTCGTAGTTGGTGGCCACCACCTGGCTCGTGGAGGTGAAGTCGCGCTTGCCCTTCTGCATGGCGTACGTGACGATGCCGAACAGCATAAAGAACGCCGCGCCCATGAGCACGGAAGTCACGATCGAGAAGTAGCCCGGCGTGGTGGCGAAGAAGGACAGCATGATGCCGACGAACAGGCCGAACCACATCCCGCTCAGCGCCCCTGAGAGGGCCACCCGGGGGTAGGTGAGCCGGCCGGTGACCCGCTCCACCATCTTCAGGTCGTTGCCGACGATGGAAACCATCTGCACCGGGAACTGCTGGTCCGCGAGGTAGTCCACCGCCTTCTGGGCATCCAGGTAGGAGTTGTAGGACCCAACCGTGTCCCCCTTGGGAACACTGCGGGCCTCGTCCTGGCCATTGGGGGCACCAGCCCTGGGAGCACCAAAAATGTTTGACATACGCCTATTCTTACCTATCCTGCTGGGCACCGGCTGTAAATTCAGCTAAAAGAGAGCGGACTCGGTAGCCTGTACAGGTGAGCACAAATGTTTCGCGGGTGTTTGTCGCGCGCCTGCTCGGACTCGACGTCTTCGACCCGCTCGGTGACCGGCTGGGCCGGCTGCGCGATGTTGTTGTGCTCTCCCGCGGCACCCGCGGCGCCCCGCACGTGGTGGGCATCGTGGTCGAGGTCCCCGGGAAGAAAAGGGTCTTCGTGCCGATGACCCGGATCACCTCGATCGACCAGACCCAGATCATCTGCACCGGCCTGGTGAACCTGCGCCGCTTCGAACAGCGCGGGGCCGAGACCCTGGTGGTGGCCGAGATGTTCGACCGGCGGGTCACGCTGGCCGACGGCAGCGGGGACGCCACCATCGAGGACATCGCGATGGACAAGCACCGCTCCGGCGACTGGTTTGTCAGCAAGCTCTTCGTCCGCCGCGGCCACTCCCTGTCCCCGCTGAGCAGGCTGCGCCGCAACGAGACCCTCATCATTGACTGGGCCGACGCCCGGCAGGGGGCCCGCACCGAGCCGCAGGCCGCCACCCAGTTCGTGGCCACGCACGAGGACCTCAAGCCCGCCGACTTCGCCGAAGCACTGCAGGAGATGAGCGACAAGCGCCGGTTCGAGGTCGCCAGCGAGCTCCAGGACGAACGGCTGGCCGACGTGCTGCAGGAGATGCCCGAAGGCGACCAGGTAGAGATCCTCTCCGCCCTCGACGTCAACCGCGCCGCGGACGTGCTTGAGGAAATGGACCCGGACGACGCCGCCGACCTCCTCGCGGAACTCCCCAGCGACCAGGCCGAGGAACTCCTCCAGCTGATGGAACCCGAAGGCGCCGAGGACGTCCGCCGGCTCCTCGAATACGACGAGGACACCGCCGGCGGCCTGATGACCCCGGTCCCGGTCATCCTCCCGCCGGAAGCCACGGTCGCCGAAGCCCTGGCCCACGTGCGCCGCGAGGAGCTCTCCCCCGCCCTCGCCTCATCGATCTTCATTGCCCGGCCTCCCCTCGAGACCCCGACGGGCCGGTTCCTCGGCGTGGTCCACATCCAGCAGCTGCTGCGCTTCCCGCCGCCGGAACCGCTGGGAAACCTGGTGGACAAGACGCTGGAGCCGGTATCGGACCAGGCCCACATCAGCGAGGTGGCCCGCACGCTGGCCACCTACAACCTCAACTCGCTCCCCGTCGTCAACAGCGACGGTCGGCTTGTGGGGGCGGTGACTGTTGACGATGTGCTGGACCATCTGCTGCCGGATGACTGGCGGGCCCACGAGGACGATGCCCCGATAAGGAAGCTTGGAGGCCGCATTGGCTGATAACAGCGCACCCCGGAAGCCCCTCCCGCGGCAGGGCGGCAAGCCGGCCAAGGGTGGCCTCGACACCCCCCTGAGCGGCCGCCAGCGGATCCTGCCGAAGTTTTCGCCCAACCCGGACGCTTTCGGCCAGTCCACGGAAGGCTTCGCCCGCTTCATGGGCACGCCGCAGTTCCTGGTCTACATGACGGTGTTCGTCGTCGTCTGGCTGGCGTGGAACACCTTCGCCCCGGAGGCGTGGCAGTTTGATTCCCGGGCGCTCGGATTCACTTTGCTGACCCTCATGCTGTCGCTGCAGGCCTCCTACGCCGCGCCGCTGCTGCTCCTGGCGCAGAACCGGCAGGACGACCGCGACCGCGTCTCCCTGGAGCAGGACCGCCAGCGCGCGGAACGCAACCTCTCCGACACCGAGTACCTCACGCGTGAACTTGCCTCGCTGCGGATTGCCCTACGCGAAGTGGCCACCCGCGACTACGTCCGGGCCGAGCTGCGCAGCCTGCTCGAGGATATGCTGGAGGCGCAGGAGGAACTCCGCACCCATGATCCCTCGGCGGGCGTGCACGAGTCGCCGCGGGACAAAGTCAAGGACAAGAAGGACCGCCGGGACAAGCAGCGCAGCCCCCGGACCCAGCAGATCCCCCGGGTCAGGGCCGACGGCACCGGGCCCAGGGCCGGCAAGCGCGCCGACACCCCGCCGGACACCCTGCAGCCGGACACCGCCGGCGGCCCCCAGAACCCCGCTTCCCCCGAGAGCTGAGTATCCACCGCATGAACCCCACCCAGGACAGCAGTTTCCAGGGAACCAACACGCAGGACACTCCCCCTGCCTCCGCCGTGGAGAAGGCGGCCCGGGCCGCCCTCGCCGCCGTCATCGACCCCGAGCTCCGCCGGCCGATCACCGAACTGGGCATGGTGGACGCGGTGGAAGTCTCCGACGGCGGCCGGGTGCGGGTCACGGTGCTCCTCACCATCGCCGGGTGCCCCCTGCGCGGCACCATCACCGCCGACTGCGAGGCCGCGCTGTCCGCCGTTCCCGGGGTCACGGGCGTCGACGTCGAACTGAAGGTCATGACCCAGGAGCAGCGCGACGCGCTCAAGGAACAGCTCCGCGGCCCCGGCGGGCAGCGCGGGATCCCGTTCAACGAGCCGGGTTCCCTGACGAAGGTCTACGCCGTCGCCAGCGGCAAGGGCGGTGTGGGCAAGTCCTCCGTGACGGTGAACCTCGCCTGCGCGCTGGCTGCCCAGGGCCTCCGGGTGGGGATCGTCGACGCCGACGTGTACGGCTTCTCCGTCCCGGCGCTGATGGGCATCACCCAGGCCCCCACCCGCGTGGACGACATGATCCTGCCGCCCGTCGCCTACGGCGTCAAAGTCATTTCCATCGGCATGTTTGTCACCGGCAACCAGCCGGTCGCCTGGCGCGGCCCCATGCTGCACCGCGCCCTGGAGCAGTTCCTCACCGACGTGTACTTCGGGGACCTCGACGCCCTCTTCCTGGATCTCCCGCCCGGTACCGGGGACATCGCGATTTCCGTGGCGCAGCTCCTGCCGCAGGCGCAGATCCTCGTAGTGACCACGCCCCAGGCCGCCGCCGCCGACGTTGCCGAGCGAGCGGGCGCCATCGCCACCCAGACCGGCCAGAGCGTCGCAGGCGTCGTGGAAAACATGTCGTACCTGGAGATGCCCGACGGCGGCCGGATGGAGCTGTTCGGCAGCGGCGGCGGCGCCGTGCTCGCCGAACGGCTGTCCGCAACAGTGGGTACCGACGTGCCTCTGCTGGGCCAGATCCCGCTGGACATCCTGCTCCGCGAAGGCGGGGACACCGGGGTGCCCCTGGTGCTGGGGCGTCCGGACACGCCGTCAGCGGCCGCCCTCCTGGAAGTTGCCGGCAAGCTCGCGGCGGTCCCGCGCGGGCTCAGCGGAAAGCCGCTGGGCCTGCAGCCGCGCTAAGGCGTGATGCGGGCCCTTTAGGTGGCCTCGGAGTCGAAGGGAGCATCTTCGCCTTCGGGGAGCCGCTCCGCCACCCGGACCGGCCGGCGGTCGGCTGCCGCAGCGGAGGCCGCGACCACGGTGGCCGCAGCGGCCGGGGCGCCGGCGCTGACGGGCTTGGTGTCGTCCTCCAGCAGCGCTTCCTTGATGATCCTGCGCGGATCGTACTGCCGCGGATCGTACTTCTTCCAGTCGACGTCATCGATGTCGATGCCGACTTCTTCCTTGATCTGTTCCCGCGCCCCCGACGCCATCCGCCGGACTTCCTTGACGATGTTGGCCAGTTTCTGGGTGTATTCGGGCAGCCTGCTGGGACCAATCACCAGAAGGCCGATGATCAGCAGAAGTAAAAACTCCGGTCCATTGATTCCAAGCACTGTAGGAAGATTACCCTCTCAACCGGGACTGGGACGATTCGGCCGCGGCGCACGACGCGCGCCGTGGGAAGGACCTCCCGCTCAAGGCGCCAGCAGCTCCAGAATCCTGCCCAGCCCGCGCTCCAGCCGCACGGTGAAATCCGCGCCGGTACTGGAGCCGTCCGCGGCTGCTCCGGCTCCGTCGGCCGGGGCGGCTGTGCCAGGAGAGGGTCCGCCGCCGGCCCGCACCAGCGCGGCCACACCGTCGTCGGCCAGCTCCACGGGCTGGTCCGAGACTAAGGTGAAGGTGGCGCCGTCGGCCTGGTAGATGGCGGCGAAGGGGGCCCGGTGGTTCACCCACAGGGTCCCGCCGCGGGGACCCGTCCCGGCCGGCGCGGCGGTGAAGCCGTCCGCAGCCGCGGAGCGGCCCGTGAGCACGTTCACGGGAGCCAGCTGCTGGGCACCATTTTGCCGTTCGTCGGGGTGCTGTTCGACGATGGTGGCGAAATTCCGTCCGTCGGTGAGGCGGAGCTCCACGATGTCGGCACCGGACAGCACTCCGCCGCGGGCCCAGACCAGATGGTAGCCGAGTTCGCGGAACTCGGGGCACGTCCACCCCTCGGAGCGCAAGGTGGCGAGCTGCGCCGCGGTCAGTGCACCCTCCGGGGTGAAGTCCGGTTCGCCGGTGAGGCTCCAGCCCGCCGGCGCGCCGGGGCCAGCGTCGACGGCCGCCGGGGACGAGGCCGACAGGTCGCGTTGCAGAAACACCGGGGACCCAGCGCCGCCGGCCTGCGGTGCGGGATCCCCGCCCATCAGGTAGGCGGACCCGCCCAGCAGGGCGGTAGCTGCGGCCGCACCGCCCGCCGCCAGCGCCGCGGCCCGCAGCGCCGGGCGGCGCCGGCGTGCGGCCGGAACGGACACGGGACGGTACGGCGACGGCTGCCCGGCACCAGCCAGATCTTCCGTGCGGGCCAGTTCTTCCGTGCGGGCCAGCAGGCGCGCCGTCAGGTCATCGCTGGCGCGGGGAACCTCGGCGCGGCGGAGCCGCTCCAGGTACTGGCGCGCCCGGTGCTGCCGCAGCCGGCACTGCGCGCAGGACTCCACGTGCCGGGGCTGCCCGTCGTGGGGGCCCCGGACCAGCCGTTGCAGAAAACCCATGATGTGGTGGGGTATCTCTGGGGTCAGAGCAGGCCGGCGATGCGCGGCATCTTCAGGCGCGGTTTCAGCGACGACTTGGCGGACTCCTGCGGCCGCGGGTCGCGGTGGGCCAGTTTCTCCCGCAGCATGGTCCGGCCGCGGTGGATCCTGGAGCGCACGGTGCCCAGCTTGATGCCCAGGGCGACGGCCACCTCGTCGTAGGACAGGCCTTCGAGGTCGCAGAGCACCACGGCGGCGCGGAAGTCCGGGGGAAGCTCCTCGAGAGCGGCTTGCACGTCGACATCCAGGTTGTTGAACTCGAAGCTTTGCTCCGGTCCCGGCTCGCGGCCGGGCAGGCGGGATTCGGCGTCCTCGGCGAGGGCGTCAAAGCGGATCCGGTTCTTGCGCCGGGCCTGGTCGAGGAAGAGGTTGGTGGTGATCCGGTGCAGCCACCCGTCGAGCGTGCCGGGCTTGAAGTTATCGAGCGAACGGAAGACGCGGACGAACACTTCCTGGGTGAGGTCTTCGGCGTCGTACTTGTTGCCGGTGAGCCGGTACGCGAGGCGGTACACCTTCGCGGAGTGGTTGGTGACCACTTCCTCCCAGGTGGGACGGACCCATTCGGCATCTGCCGCGGGCCGGGTCTCTTCAGTTACAGGGACATCTGCCAGTACCGACATTGTCCGCTCCCCTCGTGGATGGTGCCTACGCCGTGGACGGTGCTTGCGGCTGCAAGCGCCTGCATCCTTTATTCGACGCCGATCACCACGCGGATGAGCGGATATCCATCATTTCAAAACAAGCTGGGAATTTGCTGACGTCCCGGGCCCTTCCGCCCACGGCGGAACCGGTGCCCGGCGCCGCGGCCCGGCCCGGCCGCGGGGCGGGGCGGGGCCCGGCCCGGCTCACGCAGGAGTGAGGGCCATCACGTCCGCGGCAGGGGCGCCTCCCGGCCGGGCTGCACCGGACACAGTACGCTGGGAGGAACAATCCCCCTGCCGCCCAGAAAGCGAAGTCCATGAGCGCCGATAAGTCCACGAGCTGGTCCTACGCAGAAGATCTGCCTGCCGAGGATGAGGTCCTGCTGCACGCGCGCGAACGGTCCTTCGAACTGGGCGTTACCCCCGTGGGCCCCGGCGTCGGTGCGGTCCTGACCGTGCTGGCCGCGGCGTCCAAGGCGCAGACCGCGGTGGAGATCGGGACGGGCGCGGGGGTCTCCGGCGTCTGCATCCTGCGCGGCCTGGGACCGCAGGCCGTATTGACCACCATCGACGTCGACGTCGAGCACCTGAAGGCCGCACGCGAGGCCTACCAGGAAGCCGGCAGCCCGGCGAACCGCACGCGGACCATCTCCGGCCGCGCCCGGGACGTCCTTCCCCGGCTGACGGACGGCGCCTATGACCTGGTCTTCATCGACGCCGACAAGCCCAACTACCCCGGCTACGTGGAACAGGCCATCCGCCTGCTCAAGTCCGGCGGCCTGCTGATCGTCAATGACGCCCTGGACCAGGACCGGGTCGCCAATCCGGCCGCCCGTGCCGCCACCACGGTGGTCCTTCGCCAGGTGGGCAAGGCCATCCGCGAAGACGACCGCCTGGCCTCGGCCATGCTGCCCACCGGCGACGGCCTGCTGGTGGCCGTGAAGAAGTAGCACCCCGCACTCAGCGGTCCTGACACGCAAAGAGGGGGCCTGAAACGCAAAGAGGGGGTCCGCAGCCATCCGGCTGCGGACCCCCTCTTCGTCAAAGAGTGCAGTAAAGCTATTCAGTGGCGCCGACGAGGCATTCCTTCAAGTTGGAAGCTTCGGCAGAGTTGAGTTCGACCACGAGCCGCCCGCCGCCTTCGAGCGGGACACGCATGATCAGGCTGCGCCCCTCCTTGGTCACTTCCATCGGGCCGTCGCCGGTGCGTGGTTTCATAGCCGCCATAAGGAATATCCCCTCCATTAGTCCAGTGACACACCAGCCCGGCCGGGCTGGTCCGCTAAGCCAATCAAGCCGCCCGGCGGCCGTGATGGAAGCCATCAGGGCCTTATACTCAGTTTGCTTCTTGTCCTTGCTTAGCTCCTATTATCGCGTAACAACGCGGCGGTAGCTAATCGTTGGACTTTTCGACGCGCCGCCTCATGACCCCGCCGGTGCTGATCCGGGAGGCGGAAAAGGTGCTGTGCGTCACGGCGGATAGTCGCCTCCGCCGGGCAACGGAGCCCAGGCCCAGAGCCAGACGATCCAGACGATCTGCAGAAGCACGAACATCACCACCACCGTGCCGCGGTACGCGCGGGAGCGCGAGATCAGGGCGGCGCTGAGGGCCAGCGGGAAGAGCGGCAGCAGCATGCGGAACGTGCTTGTCTGGGGGTGCAGGAAGAGCAGCAGGTAGCCCATGTAGCAGACGCACCACAGGCGGAGTTCCGTGCCCAGCGCCCGCACGGGACGGCACATCATGAACAGGGCGAACAGCGCAGCGAACACGAAGGGCGCCACGACGCCCAGCACCGGGCCGAAGAGCAGGATGCCGGTGTCGAACCACGGTTTGAACGGCACCAGGTCGTGGCCGCGCCACACGGTTTCGGTCTTGGTGTACGCGCGGATGTCCCCGGTGACGGCCCACGCGATTGCCGGCCACATGAGGGCGGCCAGGCCGCTGACCGCCGTCAGCCCGGCCAGCGACCACAGCTGCGAACGGGTGTGGGGCGCTGCTGCTGCGTGCCCTGGCTCTCCTGGTTCCGTCCCTGCCGGCTCCGTCCCTGCCGGCTGCGTCCCCGACGGTTCCGTTCCTGAAGGGGTTGGCAGGGCGGCGGGACGGCCCTGCCACAGGCGGTAGAGGAGCAGCAGCCCCACCATGGCCGCGAAGGGAACGCCGGTGGGCCGGGACAGGCACATCAGGACCACCACGGGCATGGCCCACAGGTACCGGCGTTCCACCACCAGCAGCAGGGCGGCGGCCAGCAGGAGAAGGTTCAGAGATTCGGCGTAGGGCACCTGCAGCACCGGCGAGACCGGGAAGGTGGCGACGAACACGGTTGCCCAGAGCGCAGTGCCGTGCCGGGCCCGCCGCCGGAAGAGGCTGTAGATGGCCAGCGCCGCGCCGAGCCCCGCCACCATGGCGATGAGCGTCATGCTGAACGCCGGGTGCATTCCGGTCAGACCGGCGAGCGCCCGCCCCAGGAACGGAAACAGCGCGTAGAACGCCCAGGCGTTCTCCTGCACCGTGCCCGCGCC
Source organism: Pseudarthrobacter sp. 1C304 (assembly GCF_052245515.1). NCBI lineage: Bacteria > Bacillati > Actinomycetota > Actinomycetes > Micrococcales > Micrococcaceae > Pseudarthrobacter > Pseudarthrobacter sp. 1C304. Next base: position 214,732 of record NZ_JBQQCH010000002.1, read on the forward strand.
GTCGGTCGGGAGGACCTCGGGGTAGCCGTTCTGGAGGATCTCGCCGTACCAGCGGGCGTCCCAGATGTTGACGAAGGACCAGTAGTCCGGCTTGGCCGGAAACCACGGGTTGACGCCCTGGTGCAGGGCTGCGGCCATAAAAATGCAGGCGCTGACCAGGCGGGCGGCGATGTAGAGGACGCTGACCTGGACCCACCAGGGCCAGCGGGCCGCCCGGTCGCCTGCCCGTGCGGCCCAGGACCAGGCTGCGGAACGGGGTTCCCGGGTGCCGGGGCTCTCCGCCGCCTCCGGCGCAGGGTGGTGCCGGGGTGCGGCCTCCGGCGCAGGGTTGTGCCGGGTTCCGGCCGGGTGGTCACCGCCCATGGGAGCGCCCCGGCTCGTGGCGCAGGCGGCCCAGTTCGGTGCCGAGGTCTGCGATCTTACGGTCTCTGGCGGCCAGCTGGTCCCGCAGTTCGTCCAGCACCTGGTCCACCTGGTCCATGCGGTATCCCCGCAGGCCCACGGCGAAACGGAGGCGGTCGACGTCGGACGGTTCCACGTCAGCCGGCAGCAGGACGGGCGGGAGGTTGGCCACCGGCTGGTCGAAGCCGTCATCGAGGGCACGCTGGCCGCCGTCGTCCCTGGGACGGCGGCCGCGGAAGAGACCGGACGCCCTGCCGGCGCCGAGGAGGAACGCGGCGCCGACCAGCGCGATCGCCAGGAACACCAGGAAGAAACTCACTCCCCCATGGTGCCAGACGGCGGCGGGTCCGGCAGGTGGCGCGTCAGCCCCGCGTGCCGCCGGCGGGCCCTGTCCCGTTGCCGGTGGTGCTGCCGTTGGGATTCCGGTGCCGGGCGGCGCCCTCGACCACCAGCTCCACGGCGAGCGCAGGATCGTCCACCACCTGCAGCAGGTCCAGGTCCTCCTCGGACATCATGCCCTCGGCCACCAGCGTGGTCTGGATCCACTCCACCATCGGGCTCCAGAACGCTGTGCCGACCAGGACGATCGGGAAGGAGGTCACCTTGCGGGTCTGGACGAGGACCATCGCCTCGAACAGTTCGTCCAGCGTTCCCAGGCCACCCGGCAGCACAATGAACCCCTGGGCGTACTTCACGAACATGGTTTTGCGGGCGAAGAAGTAGCGGAAGTTGATGCCCAGGTCCACCCACTGGTTCATCCCCTGCTCGAACGGCAGTTCGATGCCGAGGCCCACGGACACCCCGTTGCCCTGCACAGCACCCTTGTTGGCGGCCTCCATCGAACCTGGGCCTCCGCCGGTGATGACCGCCAGCCCGGCTTCGGCCAGCTGGCGGCCCACCTCGACGGCGAGTTCATAGTTCAGGCTGCCGGGAACGGTCCGGGCCGATCCGAAGACACTGACGGCCGGGCCCAGGTCCGCCAGGGCGCCGAACCCTTCCACGAACTCGCTCTGGATCCTCAGCACGCGCCACGGGTCCGTGTGGACAAACTGCCCCGGGCCTTTGGTGTCCAGCAGCGTCCGGTCCGACATGGTGACCTTGGCGGCTTTGCGGCGCAGTTCCAGCGGCCCCTTATGCCGTATGCCGGCCGCGGGCGGCGTGTCCCGGGTTTCACCGGCGGGACCGGCGGCCTGCGTGCCGGCCTGCCCACTTTCCTGCCTGTCGGCCTTTCCTGCCCGGTTTCCGGCGCTCTTTCCGGCTGGCGCCGGGATTTTCTGGTCCTGCGGATCGGTACTCATGCCCACAGGGTAACGCGGATGTCCGGCCGCGCCCGTCCCGGGAGGCACCGGCGCGCGGTCCCCGTGCCGGATCCCGCGGGCGGCCCCACAGCCCGGCCGGACCTGCCCGGCGGTGCCTGACCTGCAGGTATCTCTTGAATCACGATCTATAGGAAGTCGGAGTGATTGCGGTCATAACGCCGTAATGTTCGCTAGATTCTTCTTATGACTACTCAAGTGCCCGGCGACGCGCTCGTCTCCCTGAACGCCGTCAATAAGCATTACGGCCAGCTGCACGTCCTGAAGGACATCAACCTCAATGTCCGCAAGGGCGAGGTTGTTGTTGTCATCGGACCGTCGGGTTCCGGCAAGTCGACACTTTGCCGGGCCATCAACCGTCTCGAGACCATCGACGACGGCGTCATCAAGATCGACGGCAGGGAGCTTCCCGCCGAGGGCAAGGAACTCGCCAAGCTGCGGGCCGACGTCGGCATGGTGTTCCAGTCGTTCAACCTCTTCGCCCACAAAACGATCCTCGAGAACGTCACCCTCGGGCCGATCAAGGTCAAGGGCATCTCCAAGGCCGAGGCCGACAAGGAGGCCATGGCGCTGCTGGAACGCGTCGGCGTCGGGCACCAGGCGCCCAAGCTGCCGGCGCAGCTCTCCGGCGGCCAGCAGCAGCGTGTGGCCATTGCCCGCGCCCTGGCCATGAAGCCGAAGGTGATGCTTTTCGACGAGCCCACCTCCGCCCTGGACCCGGAAATGATCAACGAGGTCCTCGACGTCATGATCCAGCTGGCCAAGGAGGGTATGACCATGATCGTGGTCACCCACGAGATGGGGTTTGCCCGCAAGGCCGCGGACCGCGTCGTGTTTATGGCCGACGGCCAGATCGTGGAGGACGCCACTCCCGAGGAGTTCTTCACCAACCCCAAGAGCAGCCGCGCCAAGGATTTCCTTTCAAAGCTGCTGACCCACTGATTTCCGCTACGAGTTCGCACCCTGGCCGCCGCGAGGCGGCCGACCAATGAAAGGAATGTCATGAAGGCATTTTTGACCCGGAGGAAATCCCTTCTGGTGGCCGCCTCCGCAGCCCTGGCACTCAGCCTGAGCGCCTGCGGCGGCAGCAGCACCACGTCCAACCCGCCTGTCGCGGAGAAGCCGAGCTTCGCCGCCGACTCCACCATGGCAAAGCTTTCATCCGCCGACAAGATTGTCATCGGCACCAAGTTCGACCAGCCCCTGTTCGGCCAGAAGGGCCTCGACGGCAAGCCGGTCGGTTTCGACGTGGAAATCGGCAAGCTGATCGCCGCCAAGCTGGGCATCGCCGCGGACAAGATCGAATGGGTCGAGACGGTTTCGGCCAACCGCGAGCAGTTCATCAAGCAGGGCAAGGTGGACCTGATCGTCGCCACCTACACGATCAATGACAAGCGCAAGACCGAAGTGGACTTCGCCGGACCGTACTACGAGGCCGGCCAGGCGCTGATGGTGAACAAGGACAACACGTCCATCACCAAGCCCGAAGACGTCAAGGGCAAGAACGTCTGCTCCGTGACCGGTTCCACGCCGGCCGCCACGATCGTCGAGAAGTACGGTGCAGTCCTGGTTCCGGCCGCGACCTACTCCGCCTGCCTCGAGCCGCTGCGCAACAAGCAGGTTGAAGCGATCACCACTGACAACGTCATCCTGGCCGGTTTTGTGGCCAAGGAACCGGATGCCTTCAAGCTGGCATCGGATGAGACGTTCACGAAGGAGCCCTACGGCATCGGCCTGAAGAAGGACGACACCGCGTTCCGCATGTGGATCAACGACCAGCTGGAAGCCTTCGACAAGGACGGTTCCTACAAGAAGGCCTGGGAAGACACCGCCGGAGAGGTCATCAAGACCGCTCCCGCCCTGCCCACGATCGACCGTTACTAGCCTGGTGTGGCGGTTGCCGGGGTTCGCGCCCGACGCGGCTCCGGCAACCGCCATTCCCGTCTCCCGCTCCACTTCCCTCAAGGCAGCCTAAGGAACCTATGGACGTCATCATTGATAACCTTCCCGCATATGTGGACGGTTTTCTCAGAACCCTCTTCCTGTCCGTGGTCTCGGGGATCTTCGCACTGATTTTCGGCACGCTGCTCGCGGCGGCCCGGGTCTCGCCCATCGCCGCCCTGCGCGGCTTCAGCATGACCTACGTGGAGATCGTCCGGAACACCCCGCTGACCATCGCGTTCTTCTTCGCCGCCGTGGTCCTCCCCCGGCTTGGGGTGACGTTCCAGCAGTTCGAGGTCGCCGCCATCATCGCCCTGAGCGCCTACACCTCGGCTTTCATCGCCGAAGCGGTGCGCTCCGGCGTCAACAGCGTCCCGGTGGGCCAGGCCGAGGCCGCCCGCAGCATCGGCATGAAGTTCAGCCAGGTCCTCAACCTGATCATCCTGCCGCAGGCCCTGCGCACGGTAATCCCGCCCATGATCAACATCCTCATCGCCCTAGTGAAAAACTCCTCGGTGGCCGGTGCCTTCTACGTCCTGGAACTCTTCGGCTATGGCCGTCAGCTCGCCAACGCCAACGGCGACGCCGTGCTGTGGGTCCTCGTGGGTGTCGCCTTCTTCTACCTGCTGATAACCGTCCCGCTTGGCTACCTCGCCAACGTGGTTGAACGAAAGGTGGCGATCGCCCGATGAGCTCGGTCCTTTACGACGTCCCCGGCCCCAAAGCCCGCCGTGTCTCCCTGATCGGCTCCATCGTCGGCGCGGTCGCGATCGCCGGGCTTCTCTGGTGGGCGGTCTCCATCCTCGCCCAGCAGGGTATCTTCGAGCCCGAACGGTGGGCCGTTTTCCAGATTCCCGAGGTTTGGGTGCTGATCGGCAACGGGATCGTCGCCACCCTGACCGCCGCGGCGGTCGCCGCCGTCATTGCGTTCCCGCTGGGCCTGGTGCTGTGCCTGATGCGCATCTCCGACGTCGCCTGGATCCGGATCCCCACCCGGATCGTGCTGGAATTCCTGCGCGGCATGCCCGTGGTCCTGATGATGTTCTTTGTGCTGCTGGTGTTCGCCACCGGTTCGTTCGTCGCCGTCGTCGCCGGCCTGGTGCTCTACAACTCGGCGATCTTTGCCGAGATCATCCGCGCCGGCATCCAGTCCCTGCCCAAGGGCCAGCGCGAAGCCGGCCTCGCGATCGGCCTGACCAGCTTCGCGTCCCGCCGGAGCATCGAACTGCCCCAGGCGATCCGGCGTATGCTGCCGTCGCTCGTGGCGCAGCTCGTGGTGCTCCTGAAGGACACCTCGCTGGGCTACATCGTGTCCTACGAGGAACTGCTCCGCAAAGTGCAGATCATGGCCGACTTCCTCGGCCCGGACTACCTGTTCCCGGTGTTCTTCGTGGCGGCGGCGATCTACATCGCCATCAACTTCTCCGTCTCCCGGCTTGCGATCTGGATCGAGAAGCGCGGATCCCGGAAGGCCGCCGGCGGCATGGTGCATGTCCCCGTCGCGGGGATCCCGGCCAAGTAGGCCCCCGCTCACACAAATGGTCCGGAACCCCGCACGGGGTTCCGGACCTTTTGCGTTGGCGGCCCTGTTGTACCGGCGGCGCGTCCGCGCGGCGGCCCGGCGGGCTCAGGCGGCGAGCCAGCTCCGCAGCGCGCGCAGGCATTCGCGGACCGCGTCGGCCTCGACGTGCTCGTTGTCCTTGTGCGCCAGCAGCGGGTCGCCGGGCCCGAAGTTCACCGCCGGGATGCCCAGCTCACTGAAACGCGCGACGTCGGTCCAGCCGTACTTGGGTTTCGGCGCGGCACCGACGGCGGCCACAAAGGACGCCGCGGCGGGATGGCTGAGTCCCGGCCGGGCGCCGGCGGCACTGTCGGTCCGGACGACGTCGAACCCTGCCAGCAGTTCCTGCACGTGCTGCTCCGCCTCATCCGGGGTCTTGTCCGGGGCGAAGCGGTAGTTGATCTCCACGACGCACCGGTCCGGGATGACGTTGCCGGCGGTCCCGCCGTTGATCCTCACGGCGTTGAGGCTTTCCCGGTAGTCCAGGCCGTCCACGGTGACGGTCTGCGGCTCGTAGGTTGCCAGCCGGGCCAGGATGGGGGCGGCTGCGTGGATTGCGTTGCTGCCCATCCACGCCCGTGCGGAATGCGCGGCCTCGCCTGAGGTGGTCGCCTCGAACCGGATGGTGCCGTTGCACCCGCCTTCCACCGTCCCGTGGGTGGGTTCCAGGAGGATCGCGAAGTCCCCGCCGAGCAGGCTGCCGTGGTTGCGGACCAGCCGGCCGAGCCCGCTCTTGACCGCTTCGACTTCCTCGTGGTCGTAGAAGACGAACGTGACGTCCCGGTCCGGCTCCGCCCCGCCGTCGAACAGGCCGGCGGCCAGGGCCAGCTGCACGGCGACCCCGCCCTTCATGTCGGTGGCGCCGCGGCCGTAGAGGGCCCCCTCACCGGGCACCCCGGACGGCCAGTAGGACGGGACGGCCCCCAGGGACCCTTCAGTGGTGGGCAGCGGCACAGTGTCCAGGTGCCCGGCGAGGATCACACGCTCGGCACGGCCCAGGTTGGTGCGGGCGATGATGGAGTCGCCGTCGCGGACCAGCTCCAGCTGCGGGATGGCGCGGAGGGCATGTTCCACGGCGTCGGCCAGCTCCCCCTCCGCCCCGGAGACGCTGTAGATGTCGATGAGCCGGGCGGTCAGCAGGGCAACGTCCTGGCGCAGGTCCAGGCGTGCGGCGGCGGGGCGGGCGGTGGGGCGCGGGTTCAGGTCCGGGGCAGTCACCATCACACTTTATCGGTCTTCAGTTTCAGCCACCGCGGACGCCGTCTATAGACTTGGGGGCATGACTGAAACCGCTTCTTCCGCCGTGCCCGCAGACAACCGCTCCGCCTATGGTTACGGAGTCGCCACGATCGCCACCGGCAACGGGGACGCCACCGTGCTGGATGTCTGGTTCCCGGCACCGGCCCTCGGAATCGCGGCGGAAAACCTCCGCGACGTCGCCAACGCGGACCAGTCGCTGCTGGCCATCGCCGAGAACGGCGACGACGCCGACCGGGGCACCGAGCAGAAGGTCGTGTTCGTCCAGATCCACCTCGACGAAGCCCCCGCGGACACGGCGGACGCGTACCTGCGCCTGCACCTGCTCTCGCACCGGCTGGTCCGGCCCAACAGCATCAACCTCGACGGGATCTTCGGCAAGCTCCCCAATGTGGTCTGGACCAACTTCGGTCCCGCGCCCGTCGAAGGCTTCGAACTGACCCGCGCGCGGCTGCGCCGGCGCGGCGCCGTCACCGTGTACGGCGTGGACAAGTTCCCGCGCATGGTGGACTACGTCATCCCCACCGGCGTGCGCATCGCCGACGCCGACCGGGTCCGCCTGGGCGCGCACCTGGCCGAGGGCACCACGGTCATGCACGAAGGGTTCGTCAACTTCAACGCGGGCACCCTGGGCACGTCCATGGTGGAGGGGCGCATCTCCGCCGGTGTCGTCGCCGGTGACGGGTCCGACGTCGGCGGCGGCGCCTCCATCATGGGCACCCTCTCCGGCGGCGGCAAGGAAAAGATCTCACTCGGCGAACGCGTCCTGCTGGGCGCCAACTCGGGCGTGGGCATCAGCATCGGCGACGACTCCGTGGTCGAGGCCGGACTCTACGTCACAGCCGGCACCCGGATCCGCGTCGTGGGCGCCAGGGACGCCGACGGGGAGGACACGAGCCAGATCGTCAAGGCCGTGGAGCTCTCCGGTGTGCCGAACCTGCTCTTCCGCCGCAACTCCTCCACCGGTGAAGTGGAAGTCCTCCCCCGCAAGGGCCAGACCGTGGAACTCAACGAGGCCCTGCACGCCAACTGAGGTTGGGGCGGACAGCCTGACCCGTTAGAAGAATGTACCGGCCCGGACGGGCCTGAGGGAGTAGTTTCGTGGCACGCAAAGGCAGCCTGCGCCGTCGGATCGTGCTGCTGCTGACCCTGGCAATGGTCGCCGGCGGGGTCTACACGGCGGTGGCCTTCGTGCAGCGTTCGGAGGTCCTCATTACCGAACGCTGCACGGCGGCCGGTGCCGGCAGCGCCGAACTCGCGACCGACCAGGCCGCGAACGCGGGGCTGATCACCGCCGTCGCCGTCCGCCGCGGGCTCCCGGCCCGCGCCGCCAGTATTGCCCTGGCCACGGCGATGCAGGAATCGAAGATCCGGAACATCGGCCACGGCGACCAGGCCGGTCCGGATTCCCGCGGGCTCTTCCAGCAGCGCCCCTCGCAGGGCTGGGGCACCACGGAACAGGTGATGGACCCGTACCACGCGAGCAACGCCTTCTACGACGCGCTGGTGAAAGTGCCCGGCTACGAGGGCCTGGACATCACTGTCGCCGCGCAGCGCGTCCAGCGCTCCGCGTACCCCGACGCCTACGCACAGCACGAAGTGATGGCCCGGGCCTTCGCCTCGTCCCTGGCCGGTCACACCCCTGCCGGCCTCGACTGCTCGCTGCGCGCCCCCGAGACCGCGGGTGACCCCGCCGCCGTGGAGGATAAGCTGTCGGCTGCGTTCGGCGGCGTGGCCGCCACCACCGAGGGCAGCACCCTGGTGCTGGACGCCGAGGGCGAGATGGCCTGGGCCATGGCCCACTGGGCCGTTGCCAGCGCCAAGGGCCTGTCCATCACGGAAGTCCAGACGGAGGGCCGTGCCTGGATGCGGGAGGACCGCAACGGCTGGCAGCCCTCCGGGGTGCCGGCGGGGCAGGTCCGGATTACGGTCGCCGGTTCAGACGAGTAGGTCCACCACGGGCTGGACGTAACTGCGGAACAGCTCCGGCTGGGACAGCAGGTCCGAACTCATGATGATCTTGTCCGGCTCCAGGTACCACGCCCGGGGCTCCGTGAGGGGCAGTTCAATGATGGTCAGCGTGAAGTCGTTGGCGGCTCGGCCCACCTCGAGCAGCCGGTCATCCACCATGTCCTGCAGCAGCCCCACCCCGCCGGCGGCCTCGCGTTCGGCTTCCAGGGCCAGGTACTCGCCGCGCCGTTCCCGCGCCCAGGACAGGGCGGCACCGAAGTGCGCCTGCAGCACGCGCCGGAGGGCGGGTGAATTGCTGAAGCTGCGGAAGCCGGGCGGGCCCAGTTCCGGCGACATCTCGGGGTGTGCCTTCAGGAGCTGTTCCCACCAGGCTTCCCACTCAGTCTTGAGCGCGCCGAGTCCGCCCACCTCGGCAATGAGATGGGTGTGGTCCGAGGGCCGGATCTTTGGAGCCGCGTGGCACAGGGCCGGGTGCCCGGCACTGTCCAGGCCGGCGGCGTCGCGAATGTACAGTGCAATGAGCATGGGACCCGAAGTGTCCATGGTGATCCGCCAGCCCGGCCCGCCTGTGTGGTGCATCCAATTGCCTCCTTGGCAAGACGTACGTTCCCAGTGTATTCCCGAAGTTAACGCACGTTAATGGCTGCCAGCGTAGCTGGCCAGCCCGGTGAGGTGGGACTCCAACACGTCCCGGCACATCTGTGCTGTCATCCATTCGGGCTGCAGCAGGGCGTGCATGGTGAGCCCGTCGAGGGTGGCCAGCAGTCGTTCCGCCTCGGTCACCAGCCGCTGCTGGTCCTGGGGATCACCGGTGCCGTCCGCTGCGGCGCCGGCCGACAGTTCCATCACCAGGCGGCCCACCACCGCGGCCACGGCGCGGTGGCTCCGGTCGGCTTCGGCGGCCAGGAACGGCTTGGTTCTGGCCGCGTTCTTGAAGGCCATCCAGACGCAGGCATCCACCGCACGTTCCTCGTCGAGCGGTAGCAGCTCGCCCAGCAGGGTTAACACGCCCTGGTGGTGCTCCGGGGTGCCGGGCTCCGCCTCCGCGAGACGGTCGTCGGCGGCCGTCAGCCGGGTCACGATCCGGTCCACGACGACGCCGAAGGAGTGGGCCAGGAGCTCATCACTGCTGGCGAAGTAGTGCCGGACCGACCCGACGGCCAGTTCGGCCTCGTCCGCGACCTCGCGGAGCGAGGCCCGCTCGAGTCCGTCTGCTGCAACGATCCGGAAGACCGCCTCGACCACTTCCTGGCGCCGCAAGGCGGCGTCGACAAATTTGGGCATTCGTCTTTTTTAGCACGGATGTGCCCGAACGGCGCCGGGGCACACCGGCGGGCAGGGGCCTGACCTGCACAAATGCGCACAGTGGTCCGGGCCAGGACGCAAACGACGCCGGCCGCGCACCCCGTGGGGTGAGCGGCCGGCGTCGGACGTGCTTACGCTGCCTGCGGTGTCAGACCGAAGGGTAGTTGCGCTCCGGCTCGCCGATGTAGAGCTGCCGCGGGCGGCCGATCTTGGTGTTGGGGTCGCTGATCATCTCGCGCCACTGGGCAATCCAGCCCGGCAGGCGGCCGATCGCGAAGAGTACGGTGAACATCTTCTCCGGGAAGCCCATGGCCTTGTAGATCAGGCCGGTGTAGAAGTCCACGTTCGGGTAGAGCTTGCGCTGGATGAAGTAGTCATCATTGAGCGCCTTCTCTTCGAGGCGCAGGGCGATGTCGAGCAGCTCGTCGTTGCCGCCGAGCTTGCCGAGGATCTCGTGGGCCGTGGCCTTGACGATCTTGGCGCGCGGGTCGTAGTTCTTGTAGACGCGGTGCCCGAAGCCCATGAGGCGGACGCCGTCTTCCTTGTTCTTGACCTTCTCCATGTAGTCCTCGGGCCTGGTGCCGTCGGCCTGGATCTGGCGCAGCATCTTCAGCACGGCCTCGTTGGCGCCGCCGTGGGCGGGGCCGAAGAGGGCGTTGATACCGGCAGACACAGAGGCGAAGAGGTTCGCGTTGGAGGAACCCACCAGCCGGACCGTGGAGGTGGAGCAGTTCTGCTCGTGGTCGGCGTGCAGGATCAGGAGCAGGTCCAGCGCCTTGGCCACCACCGGGTCCACCTCGTACTGCTCGGCCGGGAGGCCGAAGCTCAGGCGCAGGAAGTTCTCCACGAGGTTGTGGGAGTTGTCCGGGTACAGCATGGGCTGCCCGATGCTCTTCTTCAGGGCGTAGGCCGCGATGACCGGCATCTTGGCGAGCAGGCGGTAAGTGGAAACCTCAACCTGCTCCGCGTTGAAGGGGTCCAGCGAGTCCTGGTAGAACGTGGACAGCGCGGACACGGCCGAGGACAGGACCGGCATCGGGTGCGCGTCGCGCGGGAAGCCGCTGAAGAAGCCCTTCAGCTCTTCGTGCAGCAGGGTGTGGTGGCGGATGCGCTGGTCAAAGGCTTCCAGCTCCGCGGGGCTCGGCAGGTTGCCGTAGATCAGCAGGTAGGAAACTTCCAGGAAGCTTGAGTGCTGGGCGAGCTGCTCGATCGGGTAGCCGCGGTACCGCAGGATACCGGCGTCGCCGTCGATGTAGGTGATCGCGGAGGTGGTTGCCGCGGTGTTCATGAAGCCGGGGTCGAAGGCAACGGCACCGGTCTGCTTCAGCAGCTTGGAAACGTCGTAGCCTTCGTTTCCTTCTACAACCTGGATGCGCGGGAGTTCGAGCTCGCCGCCGGCATGGCGCAGGGTTGCGCTGGTGGTCTCAGTCATGGAGTCTCCTCTGGGGCGTCGGGGCCCCTGTAGAAAGCTGGTCCAACTTCTGGTGAAGCCGCCCACGGAACCTGTTCTAGACACGGATTCCAACGGCTGCGCTGCCTTCTTGTGGAAAGCCACCATTGATAGTCAGTTAAAAACTACCGGCAGTTTCCGGGTGGCACTAATCCAAGGCCCTCCGGAACCGGCCAAAACGCGCCAGTTGTGGTACGGGTCACATCATTGTTATGGCCCTGTGGCCAGGCGGTCCGCCGCGGCGTCGATCCGCTCGTCGCTGGCCGTCAGCGCGACGCGGACGAATCCGTTGCCGGCGTCGCCGTAGAACACGCCCGGGCCGACCACGATCCCGCGGTCCGCGAGCCGTCCCACCGTATCCCAGGTCGCCTCGCCCGCGGTGGCCCAGAGGTACAGCCCGGCCCGGGATTCGTGGATGGCGAGCCCGAAGCGCTCCAGCGCAGGCACGATCCGTTCCCGGCGGCCGCGGTAGAGGTCCTTCTGCGCCTGGACGTGGGCGTCGTCGCCGAGGGCAACCCGCATCGCTTCCTGGACAGGGTACGGAACGATCATGCCGGCGTGCTTGCGGCTGTTGACGAGGTTCGCCATGATGGCCGGATCCCCGGCCACGAAGGCGGCGCGGTAGCCGGCCAGGTTGGACTGTTTGCTCAGCGAGTACACGGCCAGGAGGCCCTCGTGGGAGCCTTCGGCGACCCGGGGGTCCAGGATGCTGGGCACCGGCGTGCCGCCGCGCTGGACGTCCCATTCGCCCCAGCCGAGTTCGGCGTAGCACTCGTCCGAGGCCACGACGGCGCCGAGTTCCCGGGCCTGCCGGACCATCCGGCGCAGCGATGCGGCGTCGCGGACGCTGCCGGTCGGGTTGGCCGGGGAGTTGACCCAGACCAGGCGCACCCGGGCGCGGGTGGCGGCGTCGAGCTCATCCAGGTCGTCCGCGGCGACGTGCTCTGCACCGGCGAACGTGGCGCCGATGTCATAGGTGGGGTACGCCACCGTGGGGCGGACCACGACGTCGCCCGCTTGAAGGCCGAGCAGGAACGGCAGCCAGGCCACCAGTTCCTTGGAACCCACCGTGGGCATGATGTCCCGCGGGTCCAGCCCGGGGACGCCGCGGCGGCGGTCAAACCACGCCGCGATGGCTTCCCGGAGCCCGGCGGTGCCGTGGACCGTGGGGTAGCCGGGGGCGTTGGCCGCCGCGCGAAGGGCCTCCTGCACCACAGCGGGGGTGTCGTCCACCGGGGTCCCGATCGACAGGTTCGCTGCTCCCCCGGGGTGTTCGGCGGCCCTGGCCAGGTACGGCGCCATGGCTTCCCACGGGTAGTCGGGCAGGCTGAGGCCGAAGCTGCGCACCGCAGACGTCACCGGCGGCCCGCCCTAGCTTTCCTGGTTCTGCGGCGGAAGGGCGGCGATCATCGGGTGGTCCGTGTGGGTGTTGCCGACCTTGGCGGCCCCGCCCGGGGAGCCCAGGTCGTCGAAGAACTCAACGTTGGCCTTGTAGTAGTCGGCCCATTCCTCCGGGGTGTCGTCCTCGTAGTAGATGGCCTCCACGGGGCAGACCGGCTCACAGGCACCGCAGTCCACGCACTCGTCGGGGTGGATATACAGGGAGCGCTCACCCTCATAGATGCAATCGACGGGGCACTCTTCAATACATGCCTTGTCCTTGACATCTACACACGGCTGCGCGATTACGTACGTCACGTCCCTGGCCTCTCCACGTTGGTTCCGGCCTCGGCCGGATAACTGCTCCCGGCCTGAGCGCCGGCTGCTGACTTCTGAGCCTATTATCTCCCAGCCTGTTCCCGCGAACCTAGCCGGGCGTCACACGGGTCCGCACTCGTGGATCCGCCGCGCCTAGGATGAACAGGTGAGTACCCCAACGCCCCTCCCGCCCCTGCCGCCCCAGGCCTTTCTGGCTGCTGCGGAGCTGGGCACCCGCGTGGTGGTCCGGTACAAGATCGAAGGCGGGATGACGGACGCCCTGGGTGAGCTCGTTGCCCGCACCGCCGGTGAGTGCACCGTGCGCACCCGGCGCTCCGACGTCGTGATCCCCTTCCCGCTGGTGGTGGCCGCCAAGGAGGTCCCGCCGGCCCCGCCCCGCCGCAGCCCCCGCCCCGGCGGACATGCCCTCCCCTGACCCCTGCCGGCGGACATGCCCTCCCCTGCACTCGGCGCGTGGACATAACGCCGCTATGCCCGTTCTTCACCGCCAGCACTGGACATGATCCCCGGTCACGGATGCCGCCCGCGGGACATGTCCAGTGGTGGCCGCGGGAGTCTGCACATGTTCCCCCGGCCATCCGTGACACCCGGGGAGCATGTCCAGCCTTAGGCCGCGGCAGAGAGCGTGTTCAGTGTTTCGCGGACCATGGCGATGAACTCGTCCGGCCGGTTCAGGAGCAGCCCGTAACTGACCACAAGCGTCGGCACGCCCAGCCGGGTTGTGACGTTCCACCGGCGCCGGTCTTCCTCGAAGCTCGTCCGGTCCATGTGGTATTTCGCACCGTCGGTCTCAATGCCGAGCCTGCCGTCAACCATGAGATCAAGGTGGCCCATTCCGGGGATGTTGACTTGGGATTCAACATGGAACCCCGCCCTCCGCAGCCAGTACCGGGCCATGCACTCGATGATGGACTGCGACTGGGGAACGATGCTCTGCACCAGTCGCCGTTCCCGGGCATCGTTGCGCCCGGCCAGCCGGTGCCGCAGTTCGGAGAAGGTGACGCCCTTGACGACGACGGCTGACTCGGCAATGACGAGGGCGTCTAGTTCCGGCAGGCACCGAAGGCTTTGCACGATGGTGTCCAGCAGGGTGGGCGGCGCGGCGGACCGGTGGCACACAAATCCTGGATAGTGCCGGCTGTGAGGGACCGCGACATGCGGCAGCGGCGGAGGCTGAAGCACCCAAAGGCCCCGGAGCTGTGCTGCCGTGACGCAGGCCGGCTCGGCTGGCAGAGAGCGGATGGCGACCAGCTGGGCATCGGCATCCGGAACCGCGTAGACACCCCGGGCCACGCGGGCGACATCCCCGCGGGCCAACGCAGACTTGAGCTGGAAATCCGAAACTCCCGCGGCAGCGAGATGCTTGGCGCGGGCGACGCCGTCGTACCTGGCAATCACTTCGATGACATTGACCATGCGGCCATCCTGCCCGCGGCACATGCAGCCGGCACAGGGCCCGGCTTCGCTATGTGCAAAAGGCATGCCCGGTTTTGCGGGCAGATCCGGGACATGTCCCCTTCCGGGGGAAATTAGGCCCTCCGCCGGCGCACCGGGCATGCCCTGTGGCTATGGCCGCGGACGGACATAATGCCGTGATGCGCACTCGGAGGGTCCAGAAATGGGCATGTCCCCCGGGGTGACTGTAGCCAGCAATTGGGCATGCCCCGCTCCTGTGGCCGCGGACGGACATGGTGCCATTATGCGCACCCGCCCGGTCCAAAAATGGGCATGTCCCCCGGGGGGGGAGGTCAAAGAATGGGCATGTCCCCCGGGGTGGTTAGGTGCGGGCCGGGCGGTAGCGCCGAACCCACGCCAGGAGGACGAGTGTGACCACTGCGATGCCGTAGATCCAGACGGTCCCGGCCAGGTCCCCGATAATCAGGCGCTTGCCGTTCCCGAGGGCGGACCACCAGCCCGCCAGGGCGTAGCAGAGGATGCCGCAGACCGCCGTCGGGAGCAGGGAACGGAACGCGGCGCCGAGCCACAGCTCCACAGCGCCGAGCAGCACCAGGGCCGCGGCCGCACCCCAGGGCACCTCGACGCCGGCAACCAGGAAGTCCCGCCCGTGCAGCATGGTGCCTGCCAGGGCAGCAAAAAGAGCTGCCGGTACGGCGGCGGCAATACCGCCTGCCGTACCGGCAGCTCTCTTATTCACAAACGATCCGTTGGTTCAGCGAACGCGGGAGACTAGACCTTCGCGCGGGCGCGGTTGGCCTTGGCACGCTCGTTGGTGTCCAGGATGACCTTGCGGATGCGGATGGCGTCCGGGGTCACCTCAACGCACTCGTCCTCGCGGGCGAATTCGAGGGACTCTTCGAGGGTCAGGTCGCGCGGCGGCGTCAGGTTCTCGAAGGTGTCCGAGGAAGCGGCACGCATGTTGGTGAGCTTCTTTTCCTTCGTGATGTTGACGTCCATGTCGTCGGCGCGGGAGTTCTCGCCGACGATCATGCCCTCGTACACCTCGGAGGTCGGCTTCACGAAGAAGGAGCCGCGTTCCTGCAGGTTGATCATGGCGAACGGCGTCACAACACCGGCGCGGTCGGCGATCATCGAACCGTTGGTGCGGTACTCGATGGGGCCGGCCCACGGCTCGTAGCCCTCGGAGATCGAGGCTGCGATGCCGGCGCCGCGGGTGTCGGTCAGGAACTTGGTGCGGAAACCGATCAGGCCACGGGCCGGAACGATGAACTCCATGCGGCACCAGCCGGTGCCGTGGTTCGCCATGTTGGTCATGCGGCCCTTGCGGGCAGCCATGAGCTGCGTGACGGCGCCGAGGTACTCTTCCGGCACGTCGATGGTCATGTGCTCCATCGGCTCGTGGACCTTGCCGTCGACGGTCTTGGTGACAACCTGCGGCTTGCCGACGGTCAGTTCGAAGCCTTCGCGGCGCATCTGCTCAACCAGGATGGCCAGCGCGAGCTCGCCACGGCCCTGGACTTCCCAGGCGTCGGGACGCTCGGTGGGGAGAACCTTGATGGAGACGTTACCGATCAGTTCCTTGTCCAGACGGTCCTTGACCTGGCGGGCGGTAACCTTGGCGCCCTTGACCTTGCCGGCCAGCGGCGAGGTGTTGATACCGATGGTCATGGAGATCGCGGGATCGTCCACGGTGATCAGCGGCAGCGGCTGCGGGTTCTCGGCGTCGGTCAGGGTCTCACCAATGGTGATTTCCTCGATACCGGCGACGGCGACGATCTCGCCGGGGCCGGCGGACTCGGCCGGAACACGGTCCAGCGCCTTGGTGGCCAGCAGTTCGGTGATCTTGACGTTCTTCAGCTCACCGTTGGCACGTGCCCAGGCAACGGTCTGGCCCTTGCGCAGGGTGCCGTTGTAGATGCGCAGCAGCGCCAGGCGGCCGAGGAACGGGGAGGCGTCCAGGTTGGTGACGTGCGCCTGCAGGACACCTTCCGGGTTGTAGGTGGGCGCCGGGATGTGCTCGATGATGGCCTGGAACAGGGGCTCCAGGTCCTCGTTCTCCGGGGCGGTGCCGTCGGCGGGCTGCTCGAGGGAGGCGCGGCCGACCTTGGCAGCGGCGTAGACGACGGGGACGTTGAGGATCTTGTCCAGGTCGAGGTCCGGAACTTCGTCGGCGAGGTCGGAGGCCAGGCCCAGGAGCAGGTCCATGGACTCGTGCACAACTTCTTCGATCCGGGCGTCGGGACGGTCGGTCTTGTTGACCAGGAGGATCACCGGCAGGTGGGCCGCGAGGGCCTTGCGGAGGACGAAGCGGGTCTGGGGCAGCGGGCCCTCAGAGGCGTCAACGAGGAGGACAACGCCGTCGACCATGGACAGGCCGCGCTCCACCTCGCCGCCGAAGTCGGCGTGGCCGGGGGTGTCGATGACGTTGATGGTGATGGTCTCGCCGTTGGAGGACGGTCCGTTGTAGGCCACGGTGGTGTTCTTGGCCAGGATGGTGATGCCCTTTTCACGCTCGAGGTCACCGGAGTCCATGACGCGGTCTTCGAGGTGGTTGTGCTCGGCAAAGGAGTTGGTCTGCTTGAGCATGGCGTCGACCAGAGTGGTCTTGCCGTGGTCAACGTGGGCCACGATCGCGACGTTGCGCAGGTCACTGCGCGATGCAGTGGCTACCGCAGTGTTGGTGGTGGTTTCAGACATGCGTTATTGCTCGATTCAGTGGTGAAGTCAGCTGTTGTATCGCGACATTTCCAACCGGAACGCACGACGGATACGCCCCTTTGGCACAGGGCACCTTCATCCATTCTAAACGCTAGGGCTTTTGTTGGCCTAAAACCGGCATTCCGCGCGGACCTGCCCGGGCCGTCAGGGCGGGAGTTCGGCCGCAAAATTGTGAGCAAACTCACTGGATTTTCCGGCACCGATGCACCATCATGGCTCTGACAGCAAGCCAGCACGGAGAACATCAATGCGCAATGCCACGGCACTGTTCCGCTGGGCCGCACCGATGATTGCCGTAGGCATCCTGGTTGGCGGCTGCGGACAGCTCCCCACCACCCGCACGGCCGACGGCGGCGCGCCACCGGCGGGCGGGCTCCACGGCCAGGCTGTCCCCGCGCCCGCCGGCGCCCCCGGCAAGCCCATGGCCGCCGGTTCCGCAGGCAGCGGAAAACTGCCCCTGCCGGCCGCGCCGGAGACCATGCCGGCAGGCACCGTCATCCGGAATCCCGCCAACGGCCGCAAGGAGGTGGTGGTGCAGGACATCGCCAGGACTGCGGTGCTGATCGGCGACTCCCAGTCCGAGCCGGATGACTCCTGGCCCCGCCGCGCCTTGGCGGGCCTGGGCTACGCCGTCCACTTCTGCGGCCGGGGCGGCACCGGATTCGTCGCCTCCAACGGCACCACCGGCAATTACATCGACGCCCTGCAGCGCGGCGACTGGCTGCTCCCCTACGGCGCGCCGCCCCTTGTCGTTATTGCGGGCGGCGGCAACGACGCCTCCCGCGGCGCCACGGACCAGCAGATCACGGCCAACGCCGAACGGCTGATTGCCAGCGTCCGGCAGCGCTACCCGGGGGCCAAGATGGCCATGGTGGGGACCCTCGCCCGCGGCGCCGCCAACGGCGGCGGGCGCCGCACCGAGGTGGATGCGCTGCTGGGCGAGGTGGCGGCCCGGCATGCCATTGCCTTCGTGGGCGTCGGGGACTGGCTGACGCGCTACAACCTCACCGGCTTCATGGCCGACGACGTCCACATGGGTCCCGGGGGCCACGCGGCGCTGGGTTCCCTGCTGGGCCGCCGGCTGGACGAACTCGGCTTCCGCTCCCCCGGCGCCTGAAACGGCAAGAGCCGGTGTCCACCCTGCGGGGCGGACACCGGCTCTTGGCCACTCAGTGATCAGGCGGAGCCCGTCAGCCGGTCAGGCCACTTCCGGGGGCAGCATCAGGCGTGCACCCGGGATCGCATTGAGCAGCGCCTTGGTGTAGTCCCGCTGCGGAGCCTCGAAGACGTCGTCGGTTGAACCGGTCTCCACCAGCTTGCCCTTCTCCATAACGCACACGTGATCGGCAATTTGCCGGACCACCGCGAGGTCATGGGTGATGAACAGGTAGGTCAGGCCCAGCCGGGACTGCAGCTCGGCCAGGAGGTTCAGCACCTGCGCCTGCACCAGCACGTCCAGCGCAGACACGGCCTCGTCACAGATGATCACCTCGGGATCAAGTGCCAGGGCGCGTGCGATCGCGACGCGCTGACGCTGCCCGCCCGAGAGCTCATTCGGGTACCGCTGCATGGTGGACTGCGGCAGCGACACCTGGTCCAGCAGCTCGCGGACCTTCTTCTCGCGGCTGGCCTTGTCCCCGATCTTGTGGACCCGCAGCGGCTCCTCGATGGTCCGGTAGATGTTGTACATCGGGTCCAGGGAACCGTAGGGGTCCTGGAAGATCGGCTGCACCCGGCGGCGGAACGCGAAGATCTCCTTGGTGTTCAGCGCCGAGGTGTCCACACCGTCGAAGATGATCTTGCCGGAGGTCGGCTCCAGCAGGTTCAGCACCATCTGGGCCACGGTGGACTTGCCGGAACCGGACTCGCCCACAATCGCCGTCGTGGTGCCGCGCTTGACGTTGAAGGAGACGTCGTCGACGGCGGTGAAGTCGGTGGACTTCCCGAACCCGGCGCGGAGCTTGAAGACCTTGCTCAGGTTCTGGATCTGCAGCACGTCTTCGGTCATGGCCGGTTCCGCCGCGGCGGAACCGCGGGGGGCCAGCACCTCGTCCGTGGAGACGCCGAGTTCCTTGGCCACCTGGATGCGCCGTGACGCCAGCGACGGCGCCGAGGCCACCAGCCGCTGCGTGTAGGGGTGCTGCGGGTTCTGCAGCAGCTCCAGCGACGGACCGGCTTCGACGACGTTGCCGCGGTACATGACCACAACCTTGTCGGCACGCTCGGCGGCAAGGCCGAGGTCGTGGGTGATGAGCAGCACCGAGGTGCCCAGCTCGTCGGTCATCTTTTCGAGGTGGTCCAGAATCTGGCGCTGCACGGTGACGTCCAGGGCCGACGTCGGCTCATCGGCGATGAGCAGGCGCGGCTGGCAGGACAGGCCGATGGCGATCAGGGCGCGCTGGCGCATGCCGCCGGAGAACTCGTGCGGGTACTGCTTGGCCCGCCGGCCGGCGTCCGGCAACCCGGCCTGCGCCAGGACCTTGGCGACGTCGTCCGGGCCGCTGGGGCGGCCGTTGGCCTTCAGCGTCTCCTTGACCTGGTCGCCGATCTTCCAGACCGGGTTCAGGTTGGACATGGGGTCCTGCGGGACCATGCCGATGATGTTGCCGCGCAGTTCGATCATGCGCTTCTCGGACGCATGGGCGATGTCTTCGCCGTCGAGCAGGATCTGCCCGCCGGCCACGCGGCCGTTGCCGGGCAGCAGGCCGATGGCGGCCAGCGCCGTCGTCGACTTGCCGGACCCGGACTCGCCCACAATGGCGACCGTCTCGCCGGGCATGATGGTCAGGTGTGCGTTCCGCACGGCCTGGACCTCGCCGCTGCCGGTCTTGAAGGAGATCGCAAGATCGCGGATTTCCAGCAGGGGCCGGCCGGCCGGGGTTCCGGCCTCTGCAATAGTGACGTCGGAAGTTGTCATGTTTGCCTCCTTCATCGCTGACGGCTCTTCGGGTCGAGCGCATCACGCAGGGCGTCGCCCAGCATGATGAAGCTCAACACGGTGATGGACAGGGCTGTTGCCGGGTACAGCAGGACAGCCGGGTTGGTGCGGATGGACGCCTGCGCGGCGGAGATGTCATTGCCCCACGACATGACGGAGCCGGGCATGCCGATTCCGAGGAACGAGAGCGTGGCTTCGGCCACGATGAACACACCGAGTTCCATGGTGGCGAGCACAATGATCGGGGCCAGCGCGTTCGGCAGCACGTGGCTGACGAGTGACCCGATGCGGGAGACACCGAGCGAACGCGCGGCCGTCACGAAGTCGGCGTTGCGCACCTCGATAACGGCGCCGCGGGTGATGCGGGCCATCTGCGGCCAGCCGAGCACCACCAGCACCAGGACCACTGTCCCCACGCCCCTGTTTTCCCGCATGAGCGGCAGCTGGGTGAGGACCAGGGCGCCGAGGACGATCGGCAGGGCGAAGAAGATGTCGCCGAGGCGGGCGATCACGGTGTCTACCCAGCCGCCGAAGAAGCCGGCGAGGGCGCCGAGGGTGACGCCGATGATCAGCACGGAGATTACGGAGAACACACCCACCATGAGCGAGGCCTGCGTGCCGTGGATGATGCGCGAGTAGATGTCGCAGCCCTGGAAGGTGAACCCGAGGGGGTGTCCTTCCGTGGGCGCGCCGTTGGAGTTTGCCAGCTCGCAGCCATTGTCCGGGGCCACCTGGGTGAACAGCCCGGGGAAGACCGCCACCACGATGATCAGCGCGATCATGATCGCGGAGATGATGAACAGCGGACGACGGCGGAGCTTGCGCCACGCGTCGGCCCAGAGGCTCAGCGGGGCGTCGTCGACCTTGACGGCATCCGTTGCCAGCAGAGGGGTCTCCTCCACCGGGGCAACGTAGTGCTCGGATATGCGGTTAGTTTTCATAGCGGATCCTCGGGTCAAGCCAGGCGTACAGCAGATCGACCAACAGGTTGGCGAGCACGAAGACCAGCACCAGGACGCTCACAATGGCGACGACGGTGGGGCCTTCACTTCGGAGAATGGCCTGGTACAGCTTCTGGCCAACGCCGGGGACATTGAAGATGGCCTCGGTGACGATCGCGCCGCCCATCAGGGCGCCCAGGCTTGCGCCGAGGTACGTGATGACGGGGATCAGCGAGTTGCGCAGGACGTGGGTCATGACCACCTGGCGGCGGGCCAGGCCCTTGGCGGTGGCGGTGCGGACGTAGTCGGCGTTCATGTTCTCGATGACGGACGCACGGGTCAGCCGCAGCACGTAGGCGAAGGACACCAGGCCGAGGACCACGGCCGGAAGGATCAGGCTCCCCCACGTGACGTTGGAGCCGACCGTGGGTTTGGCCCACCCCAGCTGGACCCCGATCAGCAGCTGCAGCGCGAAGCCGAGCACGAAGGTGGGGATGGCGATGACGACGAGCGAGAGCACGAGGACCGTGCTGTCGAAGAAGCCGCCCTTGCGCAGACCGGCGACCAGGCCGAAGGCGATGCCGAACACGCCCTGGATGATGAGGGCCTCGATGGCAAGCATGGCCGTGACGGGGAAGACCCGGGCCAGGGTGTCGGCGATGGGCTGGCCGGTGAAGTCGACGCCGAGGTTAAAGGTAAAGAGGTTCTTGAGGAACAGCCCGTACTGGACCCAGAAGGGCTCGTCCAGGTTGTACTGCTGGCGCAGCTGGGCGATGACCGCCTCGCTCGGCGGGCGGTCGCCGAAGAGCGCGCGGATGGGATCGCCGGGTAGGGCGAAAACCATGAAGTAGACGAGCAGGGTGGTTCCGAGGAAGACCGGAATGACCTGCAGCAGGCGCCGGAGGACGAACTGGATCACAGCAGCTCCTCCGGTGAAGTGGTGGAACGAAGGGGAATCATGGGACAGCTTCCTGCCGGTTTCAAGCGTATGGGGGTCCGGCAAGGCCGGACCCCCAAGCTTTAGTGATGTGGAAAAGAGTTCCGCAGAACTCCGGAACTACTTGGCCGTGATGGCCCAGTACTGCAGAACGCCGTTCCAGCCGGAGTCAACGTTGCTGACATTCTGGCTCCAGACGGCCTGGCGTGCGGAGTACCACAGCGGCAGGTTGGGGAGGTCCTTGAACAGGATCTCCTGGGCCTGGGTGAACTTGGCGTTGGCGTCGTCCGTGGACTTGGCGCCGAGGCCCTCGGTGAGGAGGTTGTCGAACTCGGGGTTCGAGTAGCCCTCGTAGTTGGCGCTGGCGCCGGTCTTCAGGAGCGGGCCGAGGAAGTTGTACAGCGACGGGTAGTCTGCCTGCCAGCCGGCACGGGTCAGGCCCGGCAGTTCCTTGGCGGAGCGCAGCTTCAGGATTTCAGCGAACTTGGCGAACGGCTGGCCTTCGGCCTTGATTCCCAGGTTGTTCTTGAAGTTGTTGGCGACGGCGTCGATCCATTCCTTGTTGCCGCCGTCGGTGTTGTAGGCGAGCTCCAGGGTCTTGTCGGCGGGCCACGGGCTGATCGCGTCAGCCTGGGTCCAGAGTTCCTTGGCCTTCGCGGCGTCGAACTTCAGGACCTCGGAACCGGCAACGTTCTCGTTGTAGCCGTCAACAGCCGGGGAGGTGAAGTCCTTGGCCGGGATGCGGGTGCCGGAGAAGATGACCTTGGTGATCTCGTCGCGGTTGATGGCCATGGAGAGGGCCTGGCGGCGCAGCTGGCCGGCTTCACCCTGGAACTCGGGCAGGTAGCCCGGGATGTTCAGGGTGGAGTTGCCGGCGTACGGCTTGTTCAGGTGGTTCTCCGGGAAGTCCATGGTGTAGGTCTTCAGGGCGTTCGTCGGCAGAACGTCGGTGACGTCCAGGTTGTTGGCCTGGATGTCCGTGTAGGCCGGAGCCGGGTCGGTGTAGAACTTGAAGGTCACGCCGCCGTTCTTGGCTTCGCGGGCGCCCTTGTAGTCCGGGTTCTTGACCAGGGCGATCTGGCTGTCGTGCTGCCAGGCGCCTTCCTTCTCCATCTTGTACGGACCGTTGCCGACCGGGTTCTCGCCGTACTTCTTCGGGTCCTTGATGGCCTCTGCGGGCAGCGGCATGAAGGCGGAGTAGCCCAGGCGCAGCGGCCAGTCGGCTTCCGGCTGGCTCAGCTTGACCGTGATCGTGGAATCATCCACGAGCGTCAGGCCGGAAAGCGTCTCGGCGGTGGGTGCGGGGACCTCGGTTTCCTTGCCGTCCGCACCTGCCTGCTTCTGCGTGGCGCTGACGGCGTCATAGCCCTCGACGGACTCAAAGAAGCTGCTGTTGCCCTGCGCGTTGGTGCTCAGCGCGGCAAAGTTCCAGGCGTCAACGAAGCTCTTGGCGGTGACTTCCTCGCCGTTGGTGAACTTGGTGCCCTTCTTGACCTTGATGGTGTAGTTCTGGCCGTCCGGGGATTCGATGGACTCGGCCAGTGCGTTCACCGACTTGCCGCTGGGGTCGTAGCTGGTGAGGCCCTCGAAGAGCAGTTCGACGACGCGGCCGCCGTAAACTTCGCCGGTGTTGGCGGGCATCAGGGGGTTCTGCGGTTCATTGCTGTACGCAGTGATGACCTTGTTGGGGTCGCCGGCAGCCTGGCTGGCACCGTTTGAGGTGCCGCCTCCGGCACCGCATCCGGTCAGGGCGAGGGCGGCGATGGCCACCATGCCCAGAGCTTTGGAAGTGCGCGAAAAACGCATTCCGCCTCCTATGAGTTGTGGGAGTTCGTGAGGGAAAAACTTGTGCTTCCCCGTAAGCGGGCACAGGGGTATCCCCTGTGACGTGGCCTACATATACGAGTAGCCTAACCCCGGAATGTCCAGATATTGGAACTCCGTTGCCAAACCGTGACCCGACAAAGACGTGACCGTTAGCGTCAAGTGAAATGTATTTCAAGTCACAGGCTACTGGCTGGTAGGATTGGCCGCCCCGCTCTCCCAATTAACCCAAATTAACTCGATTCAGCCGCCAGAAGCTGTGCGCGGAGTTCGCGGCGTTCCCGCTGCTTTTCCGGGTCCGGCAGCGGCACTGCGGCCAGGAGACGCTGGGTGTACGGCTCCTGCGGATTGCGCAGGATCTGGTCCCGGGTGCCCTGCTCGACAATGCGGCCGCGCTGCATCACGCAGATCCGGTCCGCCAGGACGTCGACCACCGCGAGGTCATGGGTGACGAAGAGGCACGCGAACCCGAGCTCCTTCTGCAGGTTCTGGAACAGGTCCAGCACCTTGGCCTGAACGGACACGTCCAGGGCCGAGGTGGGCTCGTCGGCGACCATCAGTTTCGGCTTGAGCGAGAGGGCCCGGGCGATCCCCACGCGCTGCTTCTGTCCGCCGGAGAGTTCGTGCGGGTAGCGGTTGCGGTAGTTGCGCGGGAGCTCGACCTGGTCCAGAAGCGCCTCGATCCGCTGCTGCAACTCGGCGCCTTTGGCGGCACCGGACAGGAACATCGGCTCGCCGATGCTTTCGCCGATGGGAAGCCTCGGGTTCAGGGACGACGACGGGTCCTGGAAGACCATGCCCACGTGGCGGCGCATCTCCTGGAGCTGCCGGCCGTTCCGCTTGGCGGCCGAAATGTCCTGCCCGACGACCTTCATGGTGCCGGCGGCGACCGGCAGCAGCCCGACGGCGGCCCGGCCGATGGTGGTCTTGCCCGAGCCGGACTCCCCCACCAGCCCGACAACCTGTCCCGGGTAGATCACCAGGTTGGCGCCTTCCACGGCGCGGAAGGCGGGCACACGGCCCTGCTTGGGGTATTCGATGGCGACGTCGGTCAGTTCCAGGACCGGCTGGCCCTGGGGCCTGGCGGCCGCCGCGGCCGCCAGGGCTGCGGCGTTTTCACGCTCGCGCCGGAGCAGCTGCTCCTCCGGAACCGAGGTCAGTTCCGCGTGCGTGGCGGCGGCGAGGGCTGCCGTGACGTCCACTTCAGCTGCGGAGTCCGTGCCGCCCTGGCCCAGGTGCGGGACGGCCGCCAGCAGGGCCTTGGTGTACTCGTGCTGCGGGTTGTGGAAGATCTGGGCGGCCGTGCCGGTTTCCACAATGACGCCGCGGCGCATCACGGCGATCCGGTCGGCGAGGTCCGCCACGACGCCCATGTCGTGGGTGATGAGCACAATGGCGCTGTCCAGCTTGTTGCGCAGGTTGCGCATCAGGTCCAGGATCTCCGCCTGGACGGTCACGTCGAGGGCGGTGGTGGGCTCGTCGGCGATGAGCAGCTTGGGATCGCAGGAGAGGGACTGGGCGATCATGGCGCGCTGCCGCTGGCCGCCGGAGAGCTGGTGGGGGTAGGAGCGGAACGCCTTTTCCGGGTCCGGCAGTTCCACGAGCTCGAGCATGCGCAGGGCCCGCAGTTTTGCCTCGTCGGGAGAGACCTCGCTGTGCAGCCGGACCGTCTCCACGATCTGGGCGCCCACGGTGTAGACCGGATTCAGGGCCGTCATCGGCTCCTGGAAGATCACCGCCACGTCCTTGCCGCGGACCGCGCGGATGTTGGCCTCGTTGCCCCCCAGCAGCTCCTGCCCGCCGAGTTTGACGCTTCCGCTCACCCGGCTGTTGCTCGGCAGCAGGCCCAGCAGGGCCATGGAGCTGGCACTCTTGCCGGAGCCGGACTCGCCCACGATTGCCAGCACCTCGCCGGCCCGCACCTCATAGTTCAGTCCGATGGCCGCGGGCACCCATTTCTTGTCCACGCCGAAATCGACGCTCAGGCCGCGGACTTCCAGGACAGGTCCGTTCTTGTCCGGCGCGGGGGTGACCGCCGGGTCGAGGGTGATGAAGTCAGTCATGATGGGGCTTTCCTTCCACCCGGGCCGCAGGTCCACCGGGAATTAGTGCTGCGGCTCGGAATACTGAATTATTGGGGGCATGAGCTCTGCGCCACATGCCGGTACCATCGAAATCTTCAAGGCCCGAACCAACGTCTGGTTCGCCTGGCTCGCCTGGTCGGTTGCCGCCCTGGGCATTGTGGTCACCGTGGTCACCGCCGGCCCGGCGGCCCTGGCTGGAGCGGCACCGCTGCTGCTGATCGGTTTCCTGGGCTGGCAGCTGTTCTGGATGCCCGCCGTTGTGGTGCACGACGACGGGGTGACCCTGGAAAACCCGTTCCGGTCCGTCCTGGTGCCGTGGGCGGCGCTGGTGCACGTAGACACCCGCTTCGCCCTCACCCTTGTCACGGCCCGCAAGAGCTACGCGGCCTGGGCCGCGCCGGCGCCCGGCATCTGGGGCGGGCGCAACGCCCAGCCGGACGACCTCCGGGGCCTCCCGGCCACCACGTATGGCCCCGGGCAGTCCGTGCGGCCCGGCGACCTCAAGACCACAGACTCCGGCCAGGCCGCGCGGCTGGTGCGCGCACGCTGGCAGGCCCTGGTGGAGAGCGGATCCCTGGCCGCCGGCGACGCCGCCACCACACCGGTGAAGGTGAGGTACCGCTGGGTGGCGGCAGCCGCCGTCGTACTCCTGCTGGCAGCGAGCGTCTGGTCGGTGGCTGCCCAGTAGCCGGGCCGGTACTGCACTGCGAAGGGCGGGCACCTAGCGGTCCTTGGTGCTGTCGAACGCGGTAACGGGTGCCGCCTCAAGCGGATGCGTGCCTGCGTCCTTGGCCTTCTTCGCGTTGAACTTCTTCTGCCGGGGATCGAAGGCATCCCGCAGGCCGTCGCCGATGAAGTTGATGCTCAGGCAGATCAGCACGATGAACAGGCCGGGGAACCAGAACAGCCACGGCCGGGTGGCGAAGGCTTCCTGGTTCTGCGAGATGAGCAGCCCCAGCGACGTGTCCGGAGCCTTGACGCCGACACCGAGGTAACTCAGGGCCGTTTCGGTGAGGATCGCCGCTGACATGGTCAGAGTGACGTTGACGATCAGCACACCCACGGCGTTCGGCAGGATGTGCTTGAAGATGATCCGGGCGTTACTGGCCCCGGAGATCCGGGCCGCATCGACGAACTCGCGTTCGCGCAGGGAAAGGAACTCTCCGCGCATGAGGCGGGCGAGCCCCACCCAGGTGATCAGGCCAAGGAAGATGCCCAGGGCGAGGACGCCGTTGTTGGCCGCGAATGCGGAAAACCAGCCGCCGGAGTCCCGCCGGTTGGCCATCTGTGCCATCACGGCGGCGAGCAGCAGGCCCGGGATGATGATGATGACATCGGTGAGGCGCATCAGCACCGCTTCGGTCCAGCCGCGGAAGTAGCCGGACAGGGCCCCGACCACGACGCCGATCAGGCCGGCGATGAGTCCGATCACCACCATGACGGTGATGGACTGCTGGGCCCCGCGCATGGTCATCGCGAAGAGGTCGCGCCCGATCCGGTCCTGGCCGAAGGGATGTTCGCCCCAGGCGAGCGGCCACAGCGAAGCCGTGGGGACGCCGTCGTTGATCAGGGGCGAGACTTCCTCGTGGTTGTATTTCCACCAGCCGGGGATCCCCAAGTACCCCACGGACGTGAAGGCCATGACGAAGATGATGGCGAAGACAACCAGCCCGGCGATGGCGCCGGAGTGGCCCAGGAACCGTTTCCGGACAATCTGCCCCTGGCTCAGGCCTTTGGCTTCGAGGATGGGTTCGATGCCGGCAGCCGGCTGCCGGAGGCTGGCGTCTTCTGCCATGATTTCGTCCTGCTGACTTGGCTGGCTCATGCTTTTACCCTTACGCGTGGATCAAGTGCGGAGTATGCAAGGTCCGCAATGAGGTTGAAACCCATGGCCGTGATGGCCACGCAGAGGAAGACGCCCATGACGGGGTTGGGATCGACGTGGGTGATGCCGTCGAGGAACAGGAAGCCCATCCCCCGGACCGAGAAAACGGTTTCGGTGATGACCGCGCCGCCGATCAGTGCCCCGATGTCGAACGCCACGATGGTGGCGATCGGGATCAGCGCGTTGCGGAACGCGTGGCGCATGACGACGGTCCGCTCCGACAGGCCCTTGGCCCGCGCGGTCCGGATGTAGTCCATGTTCATGATTTCCAGCATCGAGGCCCGGGTGAAGCGGGTGTAACCGGCCAGGGAGATGAGGATCAGTGCCATGGTGGGCAGGATGAGGTGGGTGAAGGTGTCCAGGCTCAGGATCCAGAAGTCGCCCTCAATGTTCGGGGTGCTGGCGCCGATAGTGGCGATGGGACGGCCCCGGACACGGCTGTTGTTGAAGTACGTGGGCCATGCCTGCATAAAGCGGTCCAGCAGGACCAGCCCGCCGACCAGGAACGAGGTGATCGCCGCAGCGCGCATGGACTGGCCGCGGTCGTAGCCGCCCATCAGGTAGCCGATGCCCATGCCGACGAGGATGGCGGCCACGGCCAGGATCACGATCATCAGGAATGTCGCCTCGTTCAGCAGCGGCTGGACGACGAAGTAGAGCACCAGCCCGACGCCGACGGCGATCAGCGCCGACTGCAGCGCCTTGCGGTTCTTGAGGCCGGCGGAGAGCAGGGTGACGGCGAAGGCAATGCCGACGCCGGCGATCGCGATGACCACCGGGCCCAGCCCGGGGTTCTTGAACCACTCCGTGGCGGAGAAGTACATCAGCACGGCGCTGGCGAAGAGGAAGACGACGCCGCCGATCAGCAGCCTGCGCTTCATCTCGCCGCCGAGCGTCACCGCCGTCAGGGCGCCTACGACGGCGCCGATGGCAAGGGCTGCCGGCAAGGGGATCTCCGGATTCCGGAGGAAGTTGTTGAACCCGATGGCGCCGTACTCCTTCAGGAGCACCGCGACCCAGAAGATCGGGAGCGAGAAAAACAGGAAGGCCATGAACGTCACGCCGTAGTCCAGAGTGCTGTACTGGCGCAGGGCGGTGATGATCCCGAGCGTGATGCCGATCAGGATCGCCAGGACGGTGGCTCCGGTGACCAGGGTCAGGGTCTGAACCAGGGCGTGCCCCAAGGCGTCAGTGATCGGTTGGCCGGCGATGTTCTTGCCCAGGTCGCAGGTGCCGGCGAACGGGACGAGGCACTTCGCCGCGCCACCGAGCCACTGGAAGTACCGGATGGGCGCGGGGGTGTCCAGCTGCAGCAGCTCGGTGCGCGCGTCCATAAGCTGCTGTTTGTTCGGGGCGCTGCTGGCACGGAACTCCTCGAGGGGATCCCCTGACGCCGCTGTCAGGAGATACACCATAAAGGATGCGCCGAGAAGTATGAAGGCGGCGGTGATGAGCCGCCGGACTATGTAGGTCACCATGGGAATAGAACCTCGGTATTCGTGCCCGGGGATTGCCCGGGCCGGTCGCAGAGTTTGGCCTGTCCCGCAATGGTAGGGCGGGGCCCGCCATCGTCGGGGGTTTCGCTAGAAAGGCGTCGGGACCAACGTGCCCGGTCCCGACGCCTTTAGCTAGCAATTGTCACTTGCTGTGGTCGGCTACTTCTGTGCCCACTCCCAGAAGTTCCACCAGACACCCGTCTGGTTCGGCATGTACTTCACGCCGGTGATGCGGTCGCTGTACGCGTCCACTCCAACTGCCTGGAACAGCGGCAGGCCGTAAGCGGAAGCCCAGATCTTCTGGTCGATCTGCTTGATCAGCTCATCCTGCTTGCCCTTGTCGGTGGTGACAATGAGTTCGTCCATCAGCTTGTCGGCTTCCGGGTCGCTGAACTGGTTGAAGTTGGAGTCGTTGCCCGACTTGAAGATCTGCGGAACGCCGGAGACGCCGACTCCCGAGTTGATCCAGCCGAAGATGGTGGCGTCGTAGGAGCCGTCACCCAGGGCCTTGCCCCAGTCGGACTTGCCGAGGCCGCCGTCGACGATCTTGAAGCCTGCCTTGGAGGCGGACTCGCTGATCAGGGCAAACATGTCGGCACGGTTGGGGTTGTCCTTGTTGTACATGATGCGGACCT
Source organism: Pseudarthrobacter sp. 1C304 (assembly GCF_052245515.1). NCBI lineage: Bacteria > Bacillati > Actinomycetota > Actinomycetes > Micrococcales > Micrococcaceae > Pseudarthrobacter > Pseudarthrobacter sp. 1C304. The sequence continues at coordinate 244,531 of NZ_JBQQCH010000002.1, forward strand.
CAGGGGTGGCACCGTTGAGGAGCGACTTGGCACCTTCGATGTCAACGTCCTGGTAGGCCGAGGAACCGTTGTCCTTGACGGACTCGGCGTACAGGGCCTGGTCGGGAACGAACAGCTGCGAATCCAGCGGCTTGGCCTCCGGGTCGAGCTTCTTGACGATCTTGTCGACGATGTCCTTGCGCGGGACGCTCTTCATGAACGCTTCGCGGACGCTCTTCTCAGCGAAAACGCCGCTGTAGTTGAGGTCGATGTGGTCGTAGGACAGCTGGTTGCCGACCTCAACCGTGACGCCCTGGCTCTCAAGCGCCTTCAGCTGCTCCACCGTGTCGGCCGAGGCCTGCGGTGCGATGATGTCGGCTTCGCCGTTCTTGAGCGCCTGTACCTGGGCGGGAGCCGACCCGATGTAGCGGACGGTGATTTCGTCCAGGTTGGCTTCCGGACCCCAGTTGTAGTCCTTGTTCTTGACCATGGTCAGGGACTGGTCCTGGTTGACGTCCTTGACGATGTACGGGCCGTTGGAGAGGTAGAGGCTCGGGTCGGCCGGCAGGGTCTTGGAGTCGAAGCCGGTGTTCCACATCTCCGCCATGGCCTGCAGCTGCGCGTTGGCCGGCTGCGGCGCCTTCGCGTCGCCGCGGGGCATGCCCTTGACCAGGTCAACGAACGCCTTGGCGTCCGCCAGCCCGGCCTTCTTGGCCAGGACGTGCGCCGGGATGTCGATGCCGGGGCCACCGATGGCGATCTCCCAGTCGGCAAACGGCTTCGAGTACTTCAGGGTCATGGAGCGGCCGTCTTCACCGAGCTCCGGGAAGTCCGTCAGGGCAATGCCCGTGGGGTCGCCGGCGTAGGAGAAGTAGGACGTTCCGGTCTTGGCCTCAGGATCGGCGTCGTCGTAGTAGCCGGAGAAGGCGGCCCACTGCAGCACGAGGTCGGCTGCGGTAACGGGGGTGCCGTCGGACCACTTAACGCCTTCGTTGATGGTGTACTTCACCGTCAACGGGTTGTCCGAGACCTTTTCCATCTTGCCGAACTTCTCGTTGCGGACAACGTTCAGTTTATTATCGATGTAGAAGAACCCCGAGTGGGTGGCGTAGCTGACCTTCGAGTTGATGTCGGTGTTGCCGTCCGCCGTGTTGGGGTTGAACGTGTTGAATGCGTTCACCTCCACGACTGTTGCAGAACCGCCTGCTTTGCTTGCTGCCGCTGCGGTGGTGGGGGTTGTCCCGCCACTGTTGCCGGCGCAGGCGCTGAGGGCGAGGGCAGCTGCTGCTGCCACACCCACTGCTTTCGAAATACGACCGAAGCGCATTCCGCCTCCTTGTTTCTGTGGTGTGGTTGAGACCGAGGCCGTAGGCACCGGGCAGACGTCCACACTCCCCCAGCGGCAGTGTGGCCCGTCTCACATGGCATGTAGCGTAAACCCCAAAATGAGTGCCGGGCGATGAAAGTTGACCAGCTGTAAAGTTCGTTACAGAGCTGCAACATTGGAGCGGGATTCGAGGCCCGAATTCAGTCCGGTCTATTGACCTTCGGGCCGCGCCGCGCTAGTGTCACCGGCCGCGGAGAAACCCCCGATTCTGCAATGGAGGCTTCTCGAGTTAATCCGCCATTACTTGATGAATGCATCAAACCGTCAGGCGTGGAAGCGCTGCCGGCACGAACTGCCTAGAATACTTACATGCCTACACGCGTTCACGAGTTTGCCTGGCCGGATCGGGTCGTCGTCGGCACCATCGGCGTTCCGGGGGCGCGCACCTTCTACCTCCAGGTGAGCGCCGGGACGCAGATCGTGAGTATCGCCCTGGAAAAACAGCAGGCGGCTCTGCTCGCGGAGAAGATCGACGAAATTCTTGACCAGCTCGGCACCGTCGAGGGCAATCCCTTCAGCATTCCCACGGGCATCCCCCTCGAACTCGTCGACAATGACGAACTGGAAACCGTTCAGGAGCAGTTCCGCGCCGGCGCCATGAGCCTGGGCTGGGACCCGACCACGGCGCAGGTCCTCATCGAGGCCTACCCCATCGCCGATGTCGATCCTGACGACGACGACGAACCGCTCGATGAGGGCGGCGCTGACGCGTCCGAAATGCTGCTGGTGCGAATGCCGGTCGGCACTGCCCGCGCCTTCGCCCAGCGCACCCGCGAGATCGTGGGCGCCGGGCGTCCGGCGTGCCCCCTTTGCGGCTACCCCATGGACGCCGACGGGCACACCTGCACCATTCCCGGGGGCTGACGCCCCGCAGTTGGCCCTGCGACCGGTCACGTGGACTGAAGCTCCGTCGGGCCTAGAAGGCAGCGCTGGGCAGGTCCTTCTCGCCGTCGACGATCGCGGTGACAATCCGCGCCGCAACCACATCTGGATCCAGCGCCGCACCGAAGCGCGGCGCTGCGCCGGCGATCGGATGCTCGGACAGGGCAGTGCCAGTGTGGCCCGGCCGGGCATCCATGATTCGGATGCCCGCGCGCCGGTACTCGCGCGCCGCTGCGGCAACGAAGGCCGCGAGCCCGGCCTTCGACCCCGAGTATGCGGCCAGCCCGGCGACGGGCGCTTCAGCGACGACGCCGCTCAGTGTGACCACGAAGGGCTCCCGGCCCTCGCGTGCTGAGGCCGCGAGGTAGGGCTGGCTTTGGGCAATGAGCTGGATCGCACTGGTCGTGTTCACGGCGAAGAGTTCGTCCACCGTGGCGGGTTCCAGGTCCGATACGGGGCCGAAGGCGACGACGCCGGAGGCAACCACCAGCCCGTCGAGACGTCCATACCGCGCATTGGTGTCAGCCAGCACCTCCCGGACCACAGAGGGGGTGCGGAGGTCGTGTCCGGCAGACTTTGAGGACCGTGCGACGACGGCGCCCTTACTCTCCAGCTGGGCGGCGATGCGTGAACCGAGTCCGCCGCTGGCGCCGACCACCAGAACAACCGCGCCCTGAAGCATCGTCATGGGTAGATCCTAAGTCACGTCACGGCTGACCCGCCCGCTCAGGGTCAAGGTGTACTGATTTGGAGGTTGCCGGCGGGATGCCGATCTCCTCCACGCTATGGGTGCCGCAGGGCGTCTTGGTCGCGGTGGCGTGTTCGATGCGGCCCACCCGGAACCAACGCATTTCGTCGCGAAGCCGGCACCAGCCGATCAGATGCCAGTGGCCGTTCGTTGAGGCGAAGATTACGGGTTCGACGTCCCTGGTGGTCGTACTGCCATTCTGTGCGGCGTACCGGATGCGGACCACTCGCTGCTCGGACATCGCTTCTTCAAGGGCCGACCTGACGGCCCGCGTTCCAGGCTGATCCGTGTTGACCCAGATGCGGCGTGCCAGTTCATCGACCTTTACCCGGGTCGGCGGATCAAGTACGGCCACGATTTTGCTGATGGCCACCGAGGCAAGGTCGGCGTAAGGCGCATCGGGGGCAGCCGAAACCGCTGCGAGAAGGGCCACTGCTTGAGCGGGGGTCAAACGCACAGGCGGGAGGTCGGCCTGGGTAGCCAGACCATAGCCGCCGCGGGGTCCCGGACGGGACCAGATCGGAGCCCCACTGTTTTCCAGCGCGTCGATGTCCCGCTTTATGGTCCGTACAGACACGCCGAACTCGTCGGCCAGCCGGTCCGCCGTGCATCCACGGGACGCGCTGCGTCGGAGCATCTCCGACAATGCGTGGAGCCGCTCCACTCGCTTCATTTCTCCACCCGTCACTGATCCGTGCCATAAATAGTGCCACACAGTTGTCCGGGAGGCGGGCGAGGATGGTGGCATGACAACAGAGACAAGCAATCCGACAATCCTTCTTGTCCCCGGCCACTGGCTGGGGGCATGGGCCTGGGACGAAGTCCTGGAGCACCTCACATCCCTGGGCCACCGGGCCGTCCCGCTGACCCTGCCCGGCCACGACGAAACGGACACCGGCCGGGTGGCCAGGACGCTGGACGAGCAGGCAGCGGCAATCGAACAGGCCGCCGCTGGCAGCTCCGGCCCGGTGGTCATCGTGGCGCACAGCGGAGCCAACGCTCCGGTGAGCCTTGTCCTCGACCGGCACCCCGAGCTGTTCAGCCGCGTGATCTGGGTCGACAGCGGCCCTGCGACGCCCGGCGTCGCCTTTGCCCCCGACTTCCCGGAGGACCGGGAGGAACTCCCCCTGCCACCCTTCGAGATACTCGGGGAACAGGCCAGCACGGAGGGCCTGAGCGCCGATGCACTGGAGCGGTTCCGCGAACGCGCGGTGTCCGAGCCCGGAACTGTCCTCCGTCAGACCGTGCAACTGACAAATGAAGCACGTTTCAACGCACCCACCACGTTCGTGTGCTGCTCCATGCCGAGTTCGCAGGTACTGGAATTGGTCAAGGCCGGTCACCCCATGTTCGCCGAGGTCGCCAATCTCCAGAGCGTTCGCTGGGTTGACCTTCCGACGGGCCACTGGCCTATGTGGAGCCGCCCGGCCGACCTCGCTCACATCCTTGCAGCGGAATCCTCAAACAACTGAGAGAGCACGGATCTGCGAAACCGCTGTCAACAAATCATGTAAGCGAATCCGCGCCCGTCCCGGGCCGCCGCGCGGACGAAGCCTCTGGCCCTGTCCAGGAACGCGGCGGCATAGGCCACCTCTGACTCCGGCGCCTGACCAGTCGCGAAGGACCCGCTCAGGCCGGCTTTGATGTCGTCGTCGTTGATCGTCTCAAGGTCCCGGGCGATCAGTGTGACGTCGTGCGGCGCAAGGGCGCGCACCCACGGATGCCAAGTGCAACCGTCTTCAGCGAATGTCACCTCCCCTTCGAACATTCGGTAGGCAGCTCTGGCTACACCATCCGAAGAGCGCGGAGCCGTGAGGCGCTGCAAGTATGGCCACGCCTTGTCGAGGTAGAGGAGGTCGCGCTCCGGCAGGGACTGCCGGAAGTCTGTGACGCCCTCCGTGGAGCCAGGTTCGAGGCCCCAGGCGTCTGCCAAAGGGTCGGCGCCGATCACGGTGAGTGGATCAGCAAGTGCCTGCACCGTCTGGTCGCTATCGAAGGCATATGCGTAGTATCTGATTCCCATAGGACGATTCTGAGGGGCCAGCACGATGCGACGGACAGAATCTTGCCCTATGTGGATAAATCGAAGCGACGGACCGGCCGTCGTCGGACAACGCGGTTGTCAGGCCGTTAAGCGGCGGCACTCCACCCGTTCGCAGCCAGCCGTCCGGTGGCAAAAAGCGATGGCCGCTAAGAACACTTGTTCTTAGCGGCCATCGCAGGGTCTCGAGGAATCAGGACCTAGACGTTGAAGCGGAACTCCACCACGTCGCCGTCGGCCATCACATATTCCTTGCCTTCGATCCGGACCTTTCCGCGGGACTTGGCTTCTGCCATGGAGCCGGCTTCGATGAGGTCGTCGAAGGAAACAACTTCGGCCTTGATGAAGCCGCGCTGGAAATCGGAGTGGATCACGCCTGCGGCCTGCGGTGCGGTGTCGCCCTGGTGGATGGTCCAGGCCCGGGTTTCCTTGGGTCCTGCCGTCAGGTAGGTCTGGAGCCCCAGGGTGTGGAAGCCCACGCGTGCCAGCTGGTCCAGACCCGACTCGGACTGGCCGTTCATTTCCAGCATCTCGCGGGCTTCTTCCTCGTCGAGTTCCACGAGGTCGGATTCGAGCTTGGCGTCGAGGAAGACGGCGTCCGCGGGGGCCACCATGGCCCGCAGCTCTTCCTGCTTCTCGGGGTTGCCGAGGATGCCCTCGTCCGCGTTGAAGACGTAGATGAAGGGCTTGGCGGTCAGGAGGCCGAGCTCCTTGAGGTGCTCCATCTCCAGCTTGTCGCTCTTGATCGAGGAGAAGATGGTGTCGCCGCGTTCCAGGACAACCTGGGCCGCCTTGATGGCAGCCAGTTCAGCGGCTTCCCGCTTCTTGATTTTGACTTCTTTTTCGATCCGGGGGATGGCATTTTCGATCGTCTGGAGATCGGCCAGGATCAGCTCGGTGTTGATCGTCTCCATGTCGGAGCGGGGATCCACCTTGCCGTCGACGTGGATCACGTCGGGGTCATCAAACACCCGCACCACCTGGGCGATGGCTTCCGCCTCACGGATATTGGCGAGGAACTTGTTGCCCAGCCCTTCACCCTCCGAGGCGCCCTTGACGATCCCGGCGATGTCCACGAAGGACACCGGGGCGGGCAGCAGGCGCTGGGAGCCGAAGACGGCGGCCAGCTTGGCGAGCCGCGGGTCCGGCAGGTTGACCACGCCAACGTTGGGTTCGATCGTGGCGAACGGATAGTTCGCTGCGAGCACCTGGTTGCGGGTCAGTGCGTTGAAAAGGGTTGATTTGCCGACGTTGGGCAGTCCGACGATGCCAATAGTTAGAGCCACGAGCATTAATTCTACCCGCTGCCGCCCGGGCCCCTGGAACGCCCGGCGGAACTGGCATGGAAGGGCGCCGGCAGTGCGTCGGCCCGAAACTGTCGGAGGGGCGTGCCAGAGTGAATCCATGGACGCTTTCGGATTCATTCTTTCCCTTCTCATGCTGCTCATCGGCGCTGTCGCCGGTGCCGCTGCCGTGTACGTGATGCTCCGCCGCCGCACCCTCGCTGTGGAGCAGGACTTCGACGCCGTGTCATCCCGGCTGTCCGAGGTCAGCGCGCAGTACGCTGCGGCCGACGCCGAGAGGCGGCTGCTGGCCGCCCAGAACCGGGAGCTGGGCGAGTCCCGGAACCAGGACGGCAGTGTGCTGCGGGCCCTGGCGCCCGTCGCGGAGAAGCTCACGGCCGTGCAGCAGCAGGTGTCCCTGCTGGAGCGCGACCGGCTGGAACAGTACGGGCAGCTCGCCCAACAGCTGCAGGAGGCCCGGCTGTCCGACGAACAGCTGCTGCGCTCCACCCACGCCCTGGAGTCCGCGCTGCGCTCCAACAGTGCCCGCGGACAATGGGGCGAGGTCCAGTTGCGCCGCGTGGTCGAGGCCGCCGGGATGCTGCGCCACGTCGATTTCCATGAACAAGTCCACAGCGGCCCGCACAGCAACGCCGCGGAAACCACCCTCCGGCCCGACCTCGTGGTCCAGCTCCCGGGCGGCAAGCAGCTCGTGGTCGACGCGAAGGTGCCGCTGTCCTCGTATCTGGCGGCGCAGGAGCTTGGGGCGTCCGCAGGCGGGCAGCAGCAGGCTTTGCCGCTGGGCGGACAGCAGGCCCACCTTGCCGCGCATGCCAAGGCCCTGAAAGCGCACGTGGACGCGCTGAGCAGCAAGAAGTACTGGGACATTCCGGGCAACTCCCCGGAGCTTGTGGTTTGCTTCCTGCCGGCCGAATCGATCCTGGCGGCGGCACTGTCCGCGGATCCTGCGCTGCTGGACCACGCCCTGTCCAGGAACGTGGTGCTGGCCTCCCCGTCAACCCTGCTGGCCGTCCTCAAGTCCGTCGCCTTCACCTGGCGCCAGGACGTGCTGACGGACAGCGCGCGGGAACTCTTCGAACTGGCCCGCCAGCTGTACGAGCGGATGGGCACTCTCGGCGAAAACGTCACCAAGCTTGGCTCGTCACTCAAGACGTCTGTTGACCGCTACAACTCCATGGTGGGCACGCTCGAGGCCCGGATCCTGCCTACGGCCCGCAAGCTCAATGCCTTGGACGCAACCGGGCTGGCCACCCCCGCCGCCGTCGAGGCGATGCCGCGTTCCCTGGCCGCCCCGGAGCTGCAGTCCGGGAATGACTCGGACGGGCTGGACGGGCGTGCCGGGGAGGGCCGGGAGTCCGCCGCCTGACGGGCTCCTCCGCGCGCGGGTTTCCGTGCGCGGAGGAAACCGCCCCTGCCTCGGCTAGTTTCGGGCCGGGCGCGGCTGGCGACCGCCGAGGGCCCGGGAGACATCGCCGGCCTGCTTCAGCGTGGCCCGGAGTTCCTTCGGCAGCGAGAACAGCAGGTCCTCCTCGGCCGTGACCACTTCCTCCACCGTGCCGTACCCGTAGTCGGCGAGCAGGCGCAGGACGTCCTTGACCAGGACTTCCGGGACCGAGGCGCCAGAGGTCACCCCGACCGTGGCCACACCCTCGAACCAGGACTCGTCCACTTCGTTGGCGAAGTCCACGCGATAGGAGGCCTTCGCACCGTATTCCAGCGCCACCTCCACCAGACGGACCGAGTTCGACGAATTGGCCGATCCGACCACAATCACAAGGTCGGCCTGCGGCGAGATCTTCTTGATGGCCACCTGGCGGTTGGTGGTGGCGTAGCAGATATCGTCGCTGGGCGGGTCCTGAAGAGTGGGGAACCGTTCCTTGAGGAGGCGGACGGTCTCCATGGTTTCGTCCACGCTGAGGGTGGTCTGGGACAGCCAGATGACCTTTTCGGGGTCCCTGACGGTCACCTTGTCGACTTCGTGCGGGCCGTTGATGATCTGGATGTGTTCGGGGGCCTCGCCGGCGGTTCCTTCCACTTCCTCGTGGCCGTCATGGCCGATCAGCAGGATGTCGAAATCGTCCTTCGCGAAGCGCACCGCTTCCTTGTGCACCTTGGTCACCAGCGGGCAGGTGGCGTCGATGGTCCGCAGGCCACGGTCCTCGGCGGACTGGACCACGGCGGGCGAAACCCCGTGCGCGGAGAAGATCACCAGGGCGCCCTCGGGGACCTCGTCGGTCTCGTCGACGAAGATGGCGCCCTTTTCTTCCAGGGAGCTGACCACATGCACGTTATGGACGATCTGCTTGCGGACGTAGACCGGCGGGCCGTAGTGCTCCAGGGCCTTCTCCACCGCGATGACCGCGCGGTCGACGCCGGCGCAGTAGCCGCGCGGAGCGGCGAGGAGGACCTTTTTGGGCCCGGAGACGGGGGCTGCCGCCAGCACTTCTTCCGGTGAACGCCGCCGGCGCGGAACGGTTGGCATCGGGATGGAAACAGCAGTGGAGGTCATTCCCCCATGCTACCGGTGTTGTGCGGGGCGCCGTGGTGGCCCGGTCCCGGAGGCCCTGCTGCCCGGGCCGCTGCCGTCAGGCTCGGCGGCTTCCGCCGACGGCACGCAGGACGAGTCCAGCCGCCAGCAGAACACCGCCGCCGATGGCGGCGGCCAGGGTCCACTGGCCGAAACTTGCGCCGGCGGCTGCCACAAATTCGCTCTTGAAGATCTCTGCGACCTCGTTGCCGCTGCTCGTGGCCGTCACAGCGCCCCCGACGGCGTTGGCGGCCAGGGTCCAGACACCGGCCAGCACCAGGGTCCCGATCCCGATGCCGGCCAGGACCGCCCAGCGCCGCCGGGCGGCCACAAAAGCCAGCGCAAACGCGATCAGGGCCCCGACGGCCACGGCGTAGCCCATGGGAGCGAAAGCCGCCACCCGGTCGAGGGCCTGCCGGTGCTGGGGCTGCCCGATGGTGATCAGAAGTTCCTCCGGGGCCTCGACCGGCAGGGTGGTGGCATCCGCGACCTGCTTCGCCACCAGGCCTACCAACGGCGCAAGGTCCAGGGTCAGCGAGGTGGAACCGTCGGCTTCGGCGGCGCCCGCAGGGTCGGCGGGGTCGGCGAAATTCAGCCGGTGGCTCTTGCGCAGGGTTTCGGTCCAGGCGTCAGGGTAGCCGGGCATGGTGGTCAGGGACTGTGCGGCGCTTTCCAGAATGGGCGCCACCAGGCCGCTGAGCGCCTCGGGAATCCGGTCCGCGCCGAGGCTGCCGACGGCGGCGGCGGCCAGCCGCTCCTGGAAGGCCGGGTCTTTGCCCAGCGGTGCGGTGAACGCCACAAAGCCGTCCTCCTGGACGATGTTCCGGTCCACCCACATGGCAGGGACGGCAACAGCCGCGAGGACCAGCCCGATAAGTACCGCTACGGCTGAGACAAAAGTGCGCACAAAAATTCCTAGCAGGTTGATGGTGACTGCCATCCTACGGGGGCGCCTCATGGAACGATAAAGTCGGGCCCCGGTGGTAAAGCTATGGATAGAGTTGAAACAGACAGCATCAAGCTGCCTGCCGGTCCCGCTGGCTGACGCGTATGCGCCAGGGCAGCACCGGCGGGCAGCCCGCCCCGGCAAAGGACATTCACCCGTATGCACAAGGCCATCTCCGTCCCGGGTTTCCGGCATGTCTGAGGACGTCGCGGCAGCCACCACTCTGCCGGCCACGGCGGCTGAGACCAGCCCGGACAACCCCTGGCCGCTGCAGCTGCTGTCGCAAAAACTCAAGATGCACATCGACCGGGCCCCGTCCGCCTGGATCGAGGGGCAGGTCATCGAAATGAACCGGCGCGGCACCAACGCCTACCTCACGCTCCGGGACATCGACGCGGAGATCTCCCTCCCCGCCTCCGCCTGGACCAAGGTCCTGGACCGGCAGGAAATCCCGCTGGAGCGGGGTTCACGGGTGGTGGCGCTGATCAAAGCCGAGTTCTGGCTGAAGACGGGCCGGCTGAACATGTCCGTCAAGGACATCCGTCCGGTGGGGCTGGGAGACCTGCTCGCCCGGATTGAGCGGCTGCGCCACGCGCTGGCCGCGGAAGGACTGTTCTCCGACTCCCGCAAGAAGCGGCTGCCGCTGCTCCCCCACCGGATCGGCCTGATCACGGGCCGGGATTCCGATGCCAAGAAGGACGTGCTGCGCAACGCAGCCCTGCGCTGGCCCGCCGTCGAATTCGACATCCGTGAGGTGGCCGTCCAGGGCAACACCGCCGTGGCACAGGTGATCGCCGCCTTGCGGGCGCTGGACGCGGACCCCGCCGTGGACGTGATTGTCATCGCCCGCGGCGGCGGCTCCCTGGAAGACCTGCTCCCCTTCAGCAACGAGGAGCTCATCCGGGCCGTGTCAGCCGCTGCCACCCCGGTGGTGAGCGCGATCGGCCATGAGGCGGACCGGCCCATCCTCGACGACGTCGCGGACCTGCGCGCGTCCACTCCGACGGACGCCGCCAAACGGATCGTCCCGGACGTTGCGGAAGAGCTTGCGCGCGTCCGCCAGGCCAGGGACCAACTGCGGCGCGGCGTCACCCGCCTGGTGGAACGCGAAGCTGACCGTCTCGCCTCGCTGCGCTCCCGCCCCGTGCTCGCGTCCCCCGAGGTGATGGTCAGCCACCGGCACGACGACGTCGAGCGGCTCAAGGGCCGCTCGCAGGCGGCAATGACCACCGCCGTCGTCCGGGCCACGGACCAGCTGGTGCACCTCAAGGCCCAGGTCCGCGCCCTGTCGCCGCAGAAGACCCTGGACCGGGGCTACGCCGTGGTGCAGCTCGCCGGAACCGGGCCCGCCGCCGGGATCCGCGGGGACGTGGTGCGGCATCCTGACCAGGCTCCGCCGGGCACGCCGCTGGCCGTCCGCGTCGCAGCAGGCCGGTTCACCGCGGAGTCGACCGGCGGCCAGGAAACCGCCGAAGAGTGACCGGCCACCCCCCAGCCCGCCCGAACCGAACCGCCCCCGCGGCAGTACCCCGCGACACAGCAAGGAGCAGCACAGCATGGCAGCAGAAACAGCGCCGAACACCGACATTGAGGCCCTGAGCTACGAGGAGGCCCGCGAGCAGCTCGTCGGCGTCGTCAGCCGGCTTGAGGCCGGCGGCGCCAGCCTCGAAGAGTCACTGGCGCTCTGGGAGCGGGGCGAGGCTCTGGCCAAACGCTGCGAATCGTGGCTCGAGGGGGCCCGCAAGCGGCTGGCCGCAGCGCGGGACGAGCCCGCCCAGGACAGCTAGGCCCCGCCGGTCAGGAACGCTCCACGAGCTCCCGTTCCGTGGGGACGTCCAGCTCCGGCACCGGCCACTGCAGCTTCAAGCCCTCCAGCGCCTCCAGAAGCAGCTGCTGGACGGCGATCCGGGCGTACCATTTCTTGTTCGCCGGGACGACGTACCACGGCGCTGACTCGGTGGCGGTCTTCTCCAGTGCCTTCTGGTAGGCGTCCATGTAGTCGCCCCAGAACGCGCGTTCTTTGAGGTCGTTGCTGCTGTACTTCCACAGTTTGGACGGATCATCCAGCCGGGCGAGCAGGCGTTCCTTCTGCTCATCGCGGCTGATGTGGAGCATGACCTTGACGATTTTGGTGCCGGCGGCCGCCTGCCTGGCTTCGAATTCGTTGATCGCGACGTACCGGCGCTCGAGTTCCTTCGGGTCCGCCCAGCGGTGGACCCGGTGGATCAGGACGTCCTCGTAGTGCGACCGGTCGAAGACGCCCATCATGCCGGCGGCCGGGACTTCCTTCTCGATCCGCCAGAGGAAGTCGTAGGACTTCTCCTCCGGGGTGGGCGCCTTGAACGACTTCATCTGGACGCCCTGCGGGTTCATGGCCCCCATCACGTGCGTGACGATCCCGCCTTTGCCGGCCGTGTCCATGGCCTGCAGGATCAGCAGGACCCGTTTGGTCCCCCCAAACCGGGACTCGGCGAAAAGCCGCTCCTGCAGGTCGGCGAGGTCGTCGTCGAGGTGGTCGAGCAGCGCTTCGCCGTCGCTTTTGTCCCCGCTGTAGCCGGGCGTGGCGTCCGGATCCGTGTCTTTCAGGTTGAAGCCCTCGCCCACTTTGAGGGTAACTGAAGGGCTCTCGTTGAAGTACACGACGTCTGACATCCGTTGCCTCATTCCGTTTCGGGCAGCCTCTGGCCGGACCGGCCAACCACCGCCCGTGCCGCGCTGCTGAGCCCTAGGCTAGTTCCCCTTGTACCGGCTCAGGAAGTCCCCCATGCGGCCGATCGCTTCTTCCAGGTCTTTCACCAGCGGCAGGGTGACCATCCGGAAGTGGTCCGGGCGCACCCAGTTGAACGCCCGGCCATGGGAGACCAGGATCTTCTGCTCACGCAGCAGGTCCAGGACGAACTTCTCGTCGTCGCGGATGTGGTAGACCTCGGGGTCAAGCTTTGGGAAGAGGTACATGGCTCCCCGTGCCTGCTGGGTGCTGACCCCGGGAATGGCGTTGAGCATGTCGTAGGCCTTGTTCCGCTGCTCCAGCAGGCGCCCGCCGGGCAGGATCAGATCGTTGATGCTCTGGTATCCGCCCAGTGCGGTCTGGATGGCGTGCTGGGCCGGGACGTTGGCGCACAGGCGCATGTTCGCGAGCAGGCTGATGCCCTCAAGGTAGTCCGCGGCGGCCTTCTTCGGACCCGAAATGGCCATCCAGCCGGCCCGGTAGCCGCACACTCGATAGGCCTTGGAGAGCCCGCTGAAGGTCAGGCACAGGACGTCGTCGCCGGTGAGGCTGGCCATGTTCACGTGCACGGCGTCCTCGTAGAGGATCTTTTCGTAAATTTCGTCGGCGAAGAGGACCAGGCCGTGCTTTTCGGCGAGGGCCACGATCTTCTTGAGGGTGTCCTCCGGATACACGGCACCGGTGGGGTTGTTCGGGTTGATCACCACAATGCCCTTGGTGCGGGGGGTGATCTTCGCCTCGAGGTCCTCCAGGTCCGGCTGCCAGCCGGCTTCCTCGTCGCAGAGGTAGTGCACGGGCCGGCCGCCGGCCAGGGCCACCGACGCGGTCCACAGCGGGTAGTCCGGGGTGGGGATCAGCACCTCGTCGCCGTCGTCGAGCAGCGCCATCAGCGACATCGTAATGAGTTCGCTGACGCCGTTGCCCAGGTAGATGTCGTCGACGTGGATGTTCTGGATGCCGCGGGTCTGGTAGTACTGCGAAACGGCCGTGCGGGCGGAGAAGATGCCGCGGGAGTCGCTGTAGCCCTGGGCGTGCGGCAAGTGGCGGATCATGTCCACCAGGATGGCGTCCGGCGCTTCAAACCCGAACGGGGCAGGGTTTCCGATGTTCAGTTTGAGGATGCGGTGGCCCTCAGCCTCCATCTGCTGGGCGGCCTGAAGAATCGGTCCACGGATGTCGTAGAGGACATTGTGAAGCTTGGTGGACTGCTTGAAATCTGCCATTTATCAAATATGCCATATGGCGGATGTACTTCCGCTGAGACTTGCCTCACAGGGCCACCCCGCGGACGCGGGCAGGAATATGAACAGAAACGGACGACGGCGGCTGCCGGGCCCCGGGAACGGGGTGTCCGGCAGCCGCCGTCGTGCGTCAACGCCATGCTTCAGAACAGGGCGTCAGAACAAGGGCGCCAGTCCAGCGCGGCGGGAGCAGTTACTGGACCAGGCCCTTCTCCTTGAGCCACGCCGCAGCAGCGTCCTTGGGGTTCTGCTTCTGGCTGCCGCTGACCGCGCGGTTGAGGTTGATCAGATCCTCGGTGGTGAGGACCTTGGAGACGGCGTTCAGGGTTTCCTTCGCCTTGTCCGTCATCTTCGCCGTGTTGTAGAGCGGCAGGACCTGCTGGGCGATGAAGTTGTTCTTCGGGTCCTCCAGCACCACCAGGTCGTTGTCGGCGATGGACGGGGTGGTGGTGTAGATGTCGGCCACCTGCACCTGATCCGACAGCAGGGCCTTGAGCGTGACCGCTCCGCCGCCGTCGCTGAACGGTTCCAGCTTCTTGGGCACGCAGTTGTAGTTCTTCTCCAGGCCCGGGAGCCCGTACGCCCGCTCGGCGAAGGTGGCCGGGGCGCCCACGACGATTTCGCTGCAGACCTTGGCGAGGTCCTCAATCGACTTCAGCTGGTACTTCTCCGCGGTGGCCTTCGTGACCACCATGGCGTCCTTGTCCTCGGCCTTGGCCGGCTCCAGCACGGCCAGACCCTCCGGGAGCTTGCCCGGCAGCGCCTTGTAGATGTCCTCGGCCGACACCTCCGTGGCGTCCTTGCTCACGTGCAGGAGCAGGTTGCCGCTGTAGTCCGGAATCACGTCCACCGAGCCATCCTGGACGGCCTTGAAGTAGACCTCGCGGGAGCCGATGTTCGGTTTGGTGCTGGCGGTGACGCCGGCTCCGTTCAGCGCCCCGGCATAGACCTCGGCGATGATCTGGCTCTCGGTGAAGTCGGCGGACCCGATCACCAGGGGCGCTCCCGCGCCGGACGTGGCTCCGCCGGTGGCGGGGGCTGTGGAGAGCGGATCGGATGAGCCTCCGCAGGCGGACAGTGCGAGGGCCAGGCCTACGCCGGCGGCCAGACCGCCGAATGCGCGCCGGCCGAGGCCCAGTGGGCGGGTTTCCTTCATGACGTACCTCCTTGAACAACAGTCCCCGCGGGAACGGGGTCCGTGAGATCAACCGCAGCCTGCTGGCTCCGGTCTGGCTGGTGGGAGGCGCCCCGGGACAGGAACAGCCTCTGGATGAGTGCGAGGACAAGGTCGACGGCGATCGCCAGGCCAGCGATCAGCAGGGACCCGCCCAGCATCTGGGGGAAATCGGACAGGACCAGGCCGTCGAAGAGATACCGGCCGAGTCCGCCGAGGTTGATGTACGCCACCACGGAGACGGTGGCGATGGCCTGCAGCACGCCGGTCCGGAACCCGCCGTACATCACGGGCAGGGCGTTGGGGAACTCGGCGCGGAACAGCACCTGGAGCTCTGTCATTCCCATGGCCCGGGCGGCGTCGACCACGTTCCGGTCCACGCTGGCGATGCCGGCGTACGTTCCGGCCAGCAGCGGCGGGACCGTCAGGATCACCAGCGCCCAGATCGGCGGCATAAGCCCGATGCCGGCCAGCAGGACGAAGAGCGTGAGCAGGCCCAGGGTGGGCAGGGCCCGGAGTGCGCCGGCCACGGCGACGGCGGCGACCCGCCCCCGGCCGGTGTGCCCGACGTAGAGCCCGATGGGCACCGCAATGGCCGTGGCGATCACCATCACCAGGCTGGTGTAAAACAGGTGCTCGGCCACCCGCGCCGGGATTCCGGCGCTGCCGGACCAGTTCGCCGGGTCGCTGAGCCAGGCGAAGGTGTCGGTGACCACGTTGCTCATGCGTTCCCCCCTCCGGTCTTGGGACGCGCGAACCGCAGCGCACCGGCAGCTGTGCCTGCTTTGTCCCCACCGGCAGCTGTGCCTGCTTTGTCACCGCTGGACGCTGTGTCGGCGCTGCCCCCGGCGGCGGCACGGGTCCAGGGGGTCAGGAGCCGTTCAAGGAGGACCAGGACGGCGTCCATCACAAGCGCGAGGATAAGGATGGCGATGATCCCCACCACCACTTCGGTCACAAAGTCCCGCTGCAGGCCGGAGGTGAAGAGCATCCCTAGGTTGCCGATGCCCAGCAGGGCCGCGACGCTCACCAGCGAGATGTTGCTGACGGAGACGACGCGCAGCCCGGCGAAGAGCACCGGCAGGGACAGCGGCAGGTCGATCTGCAGGAAGCGGGCGAACGGTTTGAATCCCATGGCGACGGCGGCTTGCCGGAGGTCCTCGTCCACTGAGTCGAACGCGTCCAGCGTGGCGCGCACCAGCAGGGCGACGGCGTAGATGGTCAGGGCCACCACAACGTTGACGGGGTCCAGGATGCGGGTGCCGAGGACGGTGGGCAGGATGATGAACAGCGCCAGGGACGGGATGGTGTAGAGCAGCGACGACGCGGTCAGCACCACGGACCGGAGCCCGCGGCTCTGCCGGGCGAGCTGGGCCAGCGGGACGGCGATGAGCACCCCGAACACCATCGGCAGGATGGCCAGGACAAGGTGCTGGCCGGCGAGGCTGTAGACCTGTGCGCTGTTGGCCAGGAACCACTCCATCAGAGCGCACCCTGGCGGACGGTCCGGTCCGATTCGATCACGGCGAGGACTTCCGCGGCGGTGATGACGCCCGCCACCCGCCCGTCGGCGTCCACGGCGACGCCGAGGCCGGACGGTGAGGACAGCGCGGCGTCGAGGGCGCGGCGGAGCGTGTCACCCTTCCGGAAGAGGGAGCCGCCGGGCACGGTCGCGGAGCCCTTGCCCGGGCCCGACCAGCCGAGGGGTCGCAGGGCGTCGTCGACCACCAGCTGCCACTCCTCCGAAGGGTTCCCGGCGCGCTCCAGTTCGGCGGGGGTAACCGTTGCGGCGCGGTGCACTGTGACGCCGTCGGACGGGCTGAACGCCAGGTGCCGGAAGCCGCGGTCCCGGCCCACGAAGGACGCCACGAAGTCATTGGCCGGTGCCCGGAGGATTTCCTCCGGGGTGGCGTACTGGGCGAGTTTTCCGCCGAGGCCGAAGACCGCCACCTTGTCGCCGAGGACGGTGGCCTCGTCAATGTCGTGGGTGACGAAGACGATGGTCTTGGCCAGGTCCCGCTGGAGCCGGAGGAGTTCCTGCTGGAGCTCGTCGCGCACCACGGGGTCCACGGCGCTGAAGGGTTCATCCATCAGCAGCACGGGCGGGTCCGCGGCGAGGGCCCGGGCCACTCCGACGCGCTGCTGCTGGCCGCCGGAGAGCTGCGCCGGGTACCGCTTGCCCAGTGCGGACGCCAGCCCGACGACGTCGAGCAGTTCCTGCGCGCGTTTCCGCGCCTCGGCCTTGCCCACGCCGTTGAGCCGGGGCACGGTGGCGATGTTGTCCAGCACGGAGCGGTGCGGCATCAGCCCGGAGGACTGCATCACGTAGCCCATGGAGCGGCGCAGCTTCGCCGCCGGCACAGCGGTGACGTCCTCGCCGCCGACGGTGATGGTGCCGGAAGTTGGCTCGACCATGCGGTTAATCATCCGCAGTGACGTGGTCTTGCCGCACCCCGATGGCCCGACAAACACCGTGATGGCACCCTTGTCGATGGACATGGTCAGCTCATCGACGGCAGGCTGCCCGCTCTGGTATTGCTTGGTGACGCTCTGGAACTCGATCATGGCTTCAGCCATTTCCGGGCTTACCTAACTGTTCGAAGCAACATCGGACCAGCCAACTGATCATAGGCACGCCGATTTTTGGCTGTAAAGCACGTGGAACTCAGCCTAGCCAGCGCAGCCGACAAAGTCAGGGACCTTATCAAATTGCGCCGTGGCCGACGTTGCAATTCGGTGCCGGCCTGCCCGCGGATGGGTGGCGGTCAACGCGGGGTCACACCGCGCCCATCCCGGCGGTCGGAATGGGCCGCACGTGACCCCGCGTTGCTTCATACCGCGCCGCCCGGTCAGCGGCCCCGCCGGGCGGTGCCGCGCCGGCCCTTGCCGCCGGACCGTTCGCGCTGCCGTTCGGCCGCCTCATGGCTGTCCCTTTCCGCGGAGCGCTGGCTCTTGCCGCCGGCGGAGATTTTCTGCTGCCACTCCCGCGCGTACGCGCGCCGCGCGGCCGCGTCATGCCGCCGGGCCAGGGCCGCGAGTTCGCGCTGGAGTTTCAGGTAGCTGGCCCAGCGGCGCTCATCCAGGGCCCCGTCCGCGATCGCGGACTGCACGGCGCACCCGGGCTCGCGGCCGTGTGCGCAGTCCGAAAACCGGCACTGCCTGAATAGCTCGTCGAGGTCGCCGAACATCTCCTCCATCCCGGTCTCGGCGTCGAACAGCCCGTACCCGCGCACCCCGGGGGTATCCATCAGGACGGCGCCGCCCGGCAGGGGCACCAGCTCCCGCGAGGTGGTGGTGTGCCGGCCTTTGCCGTCGCCGGCCCGGACAGTCCCGGTTTCCTGGATGTCGACGCCGGCCAGGGCGTTGATGAGCGTGGACTTGCCGGCCCCCGAGGGGCCCAGCAGCACCAGGGTGCCGCCGGCCGGCAGGTGGCCCAGCAGTTCGTCGAGGCCGTCGCCCTGTTCCGCGGAGGTGGTCACCACCGCGACACCGGCGGCCTGGAGGACCACTTTCCCGACGACGTCGTCCGCGATGTCGGCAAGGTCCGCCTTGGTGATAATCACCAGCGGGGTGGCCCCCGAGTCCCACGCCGCGACCAGGGTGCGTTCCAGCCGGTTGTGGGTGAGCGGCCGGTCCACGGGCACCACGACGCCAACAATGTCGATGTTGGCGCCGAGCACCTGCGAGTCCGACGAGGATTCAAACGCGCGCTTGCGGCTGAGTTCCGAATGGCGCGGCAGGATCCCGGTGATGGCGGGCTCCCCCGCGGTGTTGGCTCCCAGCCAGACCCAGTCCCCGGTGGCGGGCAGCTCCCCGCCGCCGGGGTAGGCCAGGTGGAGGGTGGCATTATGCGCCGCGACCAGGACCCGGTTGCGGTCCACGCGGATGACCCGGCCCGCCCCGGTGCCGCCCGGTACGGGGTGGGCGGCAAAACGTTCGGCGACGGCGGGCGTGAAGCCGTAGCCGGCCGGGCCGGGGAAGGTGTTGGTGTTGCCGGGGGTGGCTCCGGCTGCGCCTGGTTGTGCGAGAGAAGAAGTAGTCAACGAAAAACCCTTTGATGGGCCCCGGGTGGTGTGCCGCCGCGGCAAAACTGGCGGTGGTGGGAACCTCGCAGCTGCTAGCGGGTGCTGGTGGCCGGGGCAGGAATAATGACGTGGTTGGGGTTGGCGCGCAGCGCGCACCGGACTGTTGCAGTCATCGTCTCCACCTCCCCGTTCCCTCTCGCTCCACCCGGGATCCGGGCGGTTTATTCAGCGTGTTCCTTCAGCGCGGCCGGGTCCTGCCCGGCGGTTCCTTCAGGGTAGCCGGGCCCGGCCGCGCTGGCTAGGGAATTTCCGCGGAAAGTTTGCCGTCCAGCGGCCGCTCCCGGTAGAGCCGGAGGGCCACCTCAACCAGCGAGACCTTGTTCAGCTCCCCGACATCCCCCAGCGGGATCCACGCCGCGTGGGTGGTGCTGCCGTTTACCTCGTGCCGCAGCTCCCCGCCGGTCACCTCCGCTTCGTAAATGAGCCGGAGGGACTGGAAGTCGCGTTCGCCGCCGTCGATCCGGATTTCCGCGGGCCAGTGCCCGACGTCGATCCCCAGCATGGTGCCGACCCTGGCGGAGTATCCGGTCTCCTCATAGACCTCGCGTCGGCATCCGTCCACCGGATGCTCGCCCAGGTCCAGGCCGCCCCCCGGGAGCGTCCAGCCTTCCTTGCCGCCCTGCTTCCAGTACGCCAGCAGGATGGCGCCGTCGCGGATGATGACCGCGTAGGCAGCGGGCCGGGTGTCGAAGTTCAGGCTCATCCGTTCAGCCCTGCTCGGCCACGAGCTGGAGCACCCCGAAGACGGGATCCTGCTCGAGGATCCGGACGTCGGTGATGCCTGCAGCTGCGAGCGCTGCACGGAAGGACTCCTGCAGTCGCGGAACGTTCATGCCCAGTCCCCCGCCGAGGATCACCGGGCCGTCGATGCCCAGCTGCCGGACCGTCTGTTCGGCGAGCGCGGCGAGGTCGTCCCCGGCCTGGTCCACAAGCTCTTGGCTCGCGGCGTGGCCGGCGGCGGCAGCCTCGACCACCAGCCGGGCCCTCTCGGCCCAGTACCGGCGCCCGGTGTCCGGGGCGTGGAAGAGCGCGATCAGTTTGTTGGGCTCGTCCACGCCGCAGGAGGCGAGCAGGGCCGTGGTCAGCTGGTCCGGCTGCTGCCCCTGGTTCATCCGGCGCAGGCTGTGGCGGACGGCCTCGCGGCCCAGCCAGTACCCGCTGCCCTCGTCGCCCAGCAGGTACCCCCAGCCGCCGGCGCGGGCCTCCGCGCCCAGGCTGTTCCGGCCCCAGGCCGCTGAACCCGTTCCGCCGATGACTGCGACGCCGGTGCTCGCCCCACCGGCGGCCAGCAGCAGCCTCGAATCATGGACCACCGTGATCCGGGCGCCGGGGACGTGCGGCGCGATCAGCGCGGCGAGCGCCTCGGCGTCGGCCTCGGTATCAATGCCGCCGGCCCCCGCATACACCTGGGCCACCGTCCCGCCGCCGATCCGGCCGAAGAGTTCCGCGAGGTGCAGGGCGGCTTCCTCGCGGCTGACGTTCTGGACGTTGGAGCTGCCCACAGACGCATCGCCGACCGCGGCCCCGTCCTCGAAGCGGACGCCGCGGGTCTTGGTCCCGCCGATGTCGAGGCCGATCACGGCGCCGGGTACGGTCGGGGCAACGGGGTCCGCCGACGGCGGGATGTCAGAATGGGTCACCGGAACAGCCTACTGAATCACGCACAGGAGTGAGCAATGTCGCACGGTATCTTCGGCACCCGGATCATCGCCGCGCCCATGGCCGGCGGGACGTCCACCCCCGGGTTCGTGACGGCCGTCCATGGCGCCGGCGGGCTGGGTTTCCTGGCCGCAGGCTACAAGACCGTGGCAGCCATGCAGGCCGAGATCGCCGCCGTCCGCTCCGCGGGCGCCCGGTTCGGCATGAACCTGTTCGTTCCCGACCCCGCGCAGCTTCCGCCGTCCCCGGCCGTCCGGTCCCGGCTGGAGGACTACCGGGCGCAGCTGGAGCCTGATGCCCTGCGCTACGGCGTGGTCGTGCCACCGCTGCGGCTCGACGACGATGACTACTGGGACGGGAAGGTGCAGGCTCTGCTGGACGACCCCGTGGAGTGGGTCAGTTTCACCTTCGGCCTGCCCGGGGCCGGCATTGTGCAGGCGCTGCAGCGGGCCGGCTCCACGGTGCTCGCCACCGTCACCACGGTTGACGAGGCGCTTGAAGCCGCCGGACAGGGCGTGGACGCGCTGGTGGTGCAGCACCCTTGCGCGGGCGGGCACAGTGCGGCGTTCCAGCCGCAACCCACCGGAGGTGGTGACAATGCCGGTGGTGACAATGCCGGTGGTGAGGGGGTCCCGGGTTCGACGGCGGGGCTGGTCACCCGGGTGCGGGCCGCCGTCGGGCTCCCGCTGGTTGCCGCCGGCGGCGTGACGGACCGGGCGGGAGTCGACGCGGTCCTGGCCGCGGGTGCGCAGGCGGCCCAGCTGGGCACAGCGTTCCTGCGCACCGGCGAGAGCGGCGCCCGGCAGCTGCACAAGGACGCCCTCGCCAGCCCGCACTTCACCCGGACCGGAATGACCAGCGCTTTCACCGGCCGGCCGGCCCGGGCCCTGGTCAACGAGTTCGTCCGGGACCACCCCGTTGCGCCGGAATCCTACCCGGCGGTGCACCACCTCACCGCTCCCCTGCGCGCGGCGGCCGCGGCGGCCGGGGATCCGGAGCGGCTGAACCTCTGGGCCGGAACCGGCTGGCGGCAGGCCGGGACCGGGTCCGTGGCAGAGGTTCTGGCGGGGCTGCTGGACTGACGGGAAGCCACACCGCGCCCCGGCACGGCCCGCCCCCGCCGCCGCGCACCCCCGAGGTCGTCCAGTTCGCCGGAGCCTTGCGGGTTCGCCGGAACGTTCCCGCGATCTCGCAGGCTTCCGGCGAACTGGACGCCACGGGCCGGTTGAGGCACCCGGAGCCGGCTCAGGTACTTGGCGCCGGCCCGGGCCCGCTCAGACGCCGGAGCGCCCGCGGACGAAGGCAACGAGCAGCGCGGGGCCGTCGCTGAGCACCAGCTCCCGGAACAGCCGCACCGGGTCCGGCTCGGCGTCCGCTCCCCCGCGCCGCTCCCGCCAGGCCAGCCCGATTTCCCGGAAGGCCAGGCCTGAGTCGAGGGCCAGCTCCACCCAGCCCAGGTCCCCCGACTGCGCCGCGACATGCCGCCCGGGGGCCATCCCGCCCGGCGGCAGGATGCTCACTCCGAGACCTGCCGAGACGAGGCCACGGGCCGTGTGGGAGTCCTGGCTCTCGAAGGCGATCCGCGGCCGGAAGCCGGCCTCGCGGAAGAGCGCATCGGTCAGCGAGCGCATGCCGTAGCCGGGCCCCATGGCCACGAACGGCTCATGCCGGATCTCCTCGAGCCGGGCGCGCCGGCGTTTGGCGAGCGGGTGGCGGTGGTGGACCACCAGGCGCAGCGGTTCCCGGTACAGGGCCGCCGAGGAGATCAGCCGGCTCGGCGGCGCCACCGGGGCCGTCAGGGCCAGGTCGGCGTCCCCGGCGGCCAGCTCCGCCAGGCAGCCGTCCCGGGCACCTTGGCTGAGCTCAAAGGCCGGCTGGGGATACCGGCTCCGGAAGGCACTGATCAGCAGCGGCAGCATCGCCTCCCCGAACGTGTGCTGGAAGGACACCGCGATCCGGCCACGGACCACCTCCGCGTCATGCCGCACCAGGTCCAGCCCGGCCTGGAACTCGCCCAGCGCCGCCTCGATGTGTGGCAGCAGGGCTTTGGCGGCCGCCGTCAGCCGCACGCCGCGGCCGTCGCGGATCAGGAGCTCGGTCCCGATGATGCTGCTGGCCCGGGCAATGCCCCGGCTGACCGTCGACTGCGGCAGGCCCAGCACCTCGGCCGTTTCCGTGATGTGTTCCGTGCGGCCCAGTTCTGCCAGCAGGGGCAGCAGCGGCAGCAGCTGGACCAGCTGCCTGTGCTCGACGTCCATGGCGGCTTCCTCCATTTTGATCCACTTTTGCTATGTATCCTATGAGAATCATGCATTGGAGGCATGTTCCGGGGAAGCCTACGCTGGGGACATGCCCCATCTTCCGCTGCTCCGCCGCACCGCCGTCCCGGCCGACAGCCAGCCCGCCTTGGCGGGTCATGCTGCCGGGCATGCGAAGGGGTCCGCGGCCTACCGGAAGATCCTCGCGGCGCTGGCGTTCGCCGGCGTCGCCACGTTCGCCCAGCTCTATTCCACCCAGGCGGTGCTGCCCCTGATGGCGGCGGAGCTGCAGGTGACGGCCGCCGAGGCGGCACTGACCATCTCCCTGGCCACCGTGGGGCTGGCCGTAACGGTGCTCCCGTGGTCTTTCCTTGCCGACCGGATCGGCCGGGTCCGGGCCATGACGTGGGGCATCCTGGCCGCCACGGTCCTGGGCCTGCTGGTCCCGCTGGCCACCACCTTCCCCATGCTGCTGGGCCTGCGGATGCTCGAAGGAATGGCACTGGGCGGCATTCCCGCAATCGCCATCGCCTACCTCAATGAGGAGGTCAACAAGGCCCATGCCGCGCTGGCGGCCGGAACGTACGTCGCAGGCACCACGCTGGGCGGGCTGGCCGGGCGGCTGCTGGCCGGCGTCACCGGCGAGCTCTGGGGCTGGCGAGCCGCTGCGCTGTCGGTCTCGGTCCTGGCGGCCGTGGCGGCCGTCCTGTTCCTGGCCCTCGTGCCGCGGGCGCAAGGATTCACCGCGGCCGCGGCGGGCGGATTCCGTGGCGCCCTCAGGACGCTGGCAGGCCACAGCCGGAACCCGCGGCTGCTGGCGCTCTACGTCCAGGCGTTCCTGCTGATGGGCGGTTTCGTAGCGGTCTACAACTACCTGGGATTCCGGCTCTCCGGGGAGCCCTTCAGCCTCCCGGCCGGCATCATCAGCCTGATCTTCCTGGCCTACCTCTCCGGGACGGTCTCCTCCCGCTGGGCCGGCGGGCTGGCGGCCCGGTTCGGGCGGCGCACGGTGCTGATCTCGGGAACGGTGCTGATGGCGGCGGGCCTGGCCCTGACACTGACCACCATGCTGCCGCTCATTCTGGCGGGACTGCTGCTGTTCACCGGCGGCTTCTTCGCGGCGCACAGCATCGGCGCGGGCTGGACCGGCGCCATCGCCGCAACCGGGCGGGCCCAGGCCGCCTCGCTCTACAACCTCGCGTATTACCTCGGCTCCAGCGTCATCGGCTGGGCCGGCGGGCTGGTCTTTCAGTCCCTGGGCTGGCAGGCCCTGGCCCTGACCGTCATCGGGCTCGCCTGCACGACGGCGGTGATCACCGCCGTCGTGCATCCCGCCGGAACCGCCGGCGGCACGCCCGCCGCCCCCGCCGGAGCGTGCTAGCGCGTCGCTTCGATGGCCTGCACCAGGTCGGCCACCACGTCGGCGGGGTCCTCCAGGCCCACGGACACCCGCAGCAGGGTGGCGTGCGGCTTGGCGTCGGCGGCCACCGGCCGGTGGGTCAGCCCGGCAGGATGCTGGATCAGGGTGTCGATCCCGCCCAGTGAGACCGCGTGCGTGATCATGCCGACGGCGGAGGGAATCCGTTCGGCGTGCTCCGCACTGCCCACCTCGAAGGCCAGCAGCGAGCCGGGACCGGCCATCTGGGTTCCAACGAGCCCCTGCGGATCGCATTCAGGCAGCCCCGGATAAAACACCCGCCGGACCAGGCCGTGGCCGGCCAGGGCGACGGCGACTTTCTGCGCGCCGGCCTGCTGGGCGCGCACCCGGACCGGCAGGGTAGCCAGCCCGCGGTGAAGCAGGTAGGCGGGCCAGGGTGTGAGGATGCCGCCCGTGACGGCCCGGATCTGCCGCAGCCGGGTGGTCCACTCGGGAGCGGCCGCCACCACCCCGCCCATGGCGTCGCCGTGTCCGCCCAGGAACTTGGTGGCACTGTGCAGCACCATGGCGGCACCGTGCGCGAAGGGCTGCTGGAGGATCGGACTGGCGAAGGTGTTGTCGACCAGCAGGGGCACGCCGTCAGCGGCCGCGGCCATTGTGGCGATGTCGACCAGTTCCAGGCTCGGGTTGGCCGGCGTCTCGAGGATCACCAGGCCGGTGTCGGGGCGGAGTGCGGCGTGGACGCCGTCGGGGGTGGTGAAGGTGACCTCGGTGCCGAGCATCCCGGAGGCCAGCAGGTGGTCGCTTCCGCCGTACAGCGGCCGGACCGCGACCACATGCTTCTTTCCGGTGGCGACGACGGCGAGCAGCACCGCGCTCAGTGCCGCCATGCCTGTGGCAAAGGCGACGGCCTCCGGGGTTCCTTCCAGGACGGCGACCCCCTCCTCGAAGCGTGCCACGGTGGGGTTCCAGAGCCGCTGGTAGACAGTGCTCTGCCCCTCGACGTGGGCGCCGCCCGTGGCCATGTGCTCATAGGCCAGGCCGCCGTCGTGCACGGAGGGAAGGGGCGCCGTGGTGGACAGGTCGATGGGCACTGCGTGGAGGCCCAGCTCCGTGAGCCCGTTCCGGCCGGCGTGGACCGCCAGCGAGTCTTGAGAAAGCACCTTGCTCCTTATGAATATTCGCCATTGAATCCGGCAAGTATCTGGCAATAATTCGGAGTTTTACAGAGGACGTGAATGGAACCGGCGGATATTGCCGTTTATGATGAACTGACAACACTTCAAGGAGGATCCGTGAGTAGCAGTGCGAAGAATCTTCGGCCGGGACCCGCCGCCGGAGAGCCGCTGGACGCCATTGATGAGCGCCTGCTAGCTGCCCTCGTGGCCGATGCCCGGATCTCCAACAAGCAGCTGGCCGAGCTGGTCGGCATTGCGCCGTCCACGGCCCTGATGCGCACCCGCGCCCTGTCGGAGCGCGGCATCATCGAGGGCTTCGAGGCGAAACTGAACCTCTCCGCGATCGGCCGCTCCGTCCAGGCCCTCATCGCCGTCCGGCTCCGCGCCCACGACCGCGAACAGATCGACCGGTTCACGTCCCGGGTGCCCCGGCTCCCCGCAGTGCTTTCCACCTTCCACACCTCCGGGTCAGTGGACTACCTGCTGCACATCGCCGTCGCCACCACCGAGGACCTCCGGGACTGGGTGCTGGACAACCTGGCCACCGATCCGGTGGTGGGCCACACAGAGACCACCCTGGTGTTCGACCACATCCAGGGCAACCACGGCCCGCTCCCGGACTAGCCTGCCTGGCGCAGGGAGGCCCGCAGGGCGACCGCCGCGAGGACGACTGCCGCGGCGGCGCACAGCGCCACAAAACCCGCAACCGCCGCCTGCAGGCCGACGACGCCGACGGCAAGCCCCAGCCCGATCACCGGGAAGGCGCTGCCGAGGTAGGTGATGACATAGACGGTACTGATGATCTGCGCATGGCGAGAGGCCTCGACCTTGCCGGCGACGTCGTTAAAGACCGTCCGGAACGACACGCCCTGCCCGATGCCGGCGGTGATGCTGGCGAGAATCAGCAGCCAGGGGCTGCTCCAGGCCGCGGCCGCCGCGATCAGCAGCACCGACGCGGCCAGCAGGGTAAGGCCGGCCGGCACCACAAACTTCCCCCGCACGGCCATCAGCTGGCTCAGCGCCGAGGACCCCAGGGTCAGCCCGGCCAGCAGGCCGATCAGGGGCCGCGAGTCAGCGTGCACAATCTGGGCAAAATAGCCCGGGGCCAGGGAGAGGCAGAAGCCGAAGACGGTGAAGCTGAGGAATCCCACCGATGACGCCAGCCAGAAGGCGCCGCGGGCGGACCGGGAGACGGAGGGCCGGCGGGGCGCCAGAACACGCAGGGGCTGCGGGCCCGCGGCCAGGGTGATGGCCGGCCGGGCCTTCAGCAGGTACAGCGGAACCAGCAGGGCTGCCAGCACCACGGAATGCAGGAAATACGGTGTGGTGGTGGGCCCGGGCAGTAGCGAGAGCACTCCCCCGATGGCGGGCCCGGCTGCCACGCCGCCGGCGGACGCCAGCAGCGTAAACCGCGAGGCCCACTCGGGCCGGCTGGGCAGCAGCTCGCGCAGGGCGGCGGAACTGGCGCCGGTGGCGAGGGCCACCGCGATGCCCTGCAGGGCCCGGCCGGCACACAGCGCCAGCAGGCTGTCTGCCATGGCGAAGACGGAGCCTCCGGCGAGGCCAACGAGCACCGCGAGCACCAGGGCGGCCCGGCGGCCGATGTGGTCGGACCAGTGGCCGGCCAGGATCAGCGTGGCCACGAGGGCCAGGACGTAGGCGGAGAAGGCCACAGTGACGTCCAGGGAGGTGATGCCGAGTTTGGCCTGCAGCAGCGGGTACAGCGGGGTGGCCAGGTTGGCGCCGACCAGCAGCGTGAAAATCACGACGCCGGCCATCACCAGCCGCGCCGAGGTGGAGGCGTCCCAGCCCCAGCGCTCTGCCGTGGCCGGGCGCATGCGGAGTTCGCTGAAGACGGTCATGTCTGTGCCCTTGCGTCAAAGCGGGCCGCGCGCTCCCTGCTTGTGGGGGAAGCGCTGGCCCGCGGAAAAGTCGGTACCTCCAGAATGCGGCACCACTGATCCTCACGGCTGAAATTCATGACAAAATTGATCAAAACCGTCAATCACGCGCAGCGAGAATGAACTGGAGTGATGATTTGAACAGTCTGGACCCCACTGACCTGAAGATCCTGCTGGAGCTGATCCGGGATCCGCGGATCCCGATCGGCGAACTCAGTGACACCCTGGGCATAGCCCGCAACACCGCGCAGACCCGGGTCCGGCGGATGCAGCGTTCCGGCCTGCTGCACGACGGCGGCCGCGAGATCGACCTCGAAGCCGTGGGGTACGACGTGGTCGCCTTCGTGACGATCGAGGTCAACCACCGGGAACTTGACGGTGTGGTGGGCGCCCTCCGCCTGATACCCCAGGTGCTGGAAGTCCACGAGATCTCCGGCCGCGGCGACGTGTGGTGCCGCGTGGTGGCCACCGATACGCATAACCTGCAGGCGTCCCTGCGGTCCATCCTGCGGATCAAGGGCGTCATCCGGACCGAGACCGTCCTGGCCCTCCACACCCACATCCAGTACCGCACTGAACCGTTGATCAGCCGGCTGGCCCAGGCAGGATAATGGGCCGGTGACTATCATCGATAACGCCGTCTACGTTGACGGTGTCCGCAGCGCCGAGCCGCAAAGCCTCGAACAGACCTTTGAGACCCTGGAACGGCACGGCGGGATGGCCTGGATCGGCCTCTACCGGCCGACTGAAGACGAGATGGCCGCCGTCGCGGCGGAGTTCGGGCTGCACCGGCTCGCCGTCGAGGACGCGATTTCAGCCCACCAGCGCCCCAAGCTGGAACGCTACGACGACAACCTCTTCACCGTGCTGCGGCCCGCCCGGTACCTGGATGCGACCGAAACCGTGGAATTCGGCGAGCTCCACGTGTTCACCGGCGAGAATTTTGTGGTCACCGTCCGGCATGCCGAGACCGGCGGGGTGGCCCAGGTCCGCCGGAAGCTGGAGCGACGCCCCGATCTGCTGTGCCACGGCCCGGAGGCGGTGCTCTATGCGCTGATGGACCAGGTGGTGGACGACTACGTGCCGGTGGTTGCGGGACTGGAAAACGACATCGACGAGATCGAGGACCAGCTGTTCAGCGGCGACGCCACAGTCTCCCGGCGGATCTACGAACTGGCCCGTGAGGTGATCCAGTTCCAGCGCGCCATCCATCCGCTCCCGGCCATGATCCAGCTGCTCCGCCGCGGCTTCGAAAAGTACCAGGTCGATTCCGAACTCCA
Organism: Pseudarthrobacter sp. 1C304; assembly: GCF_052245515.1. NCBI lineage: Bacteria > Bacillati > Actinomycetota > Actinomycetes > Micrococcales > Micrococcaceae > Pseudarthrobacter > Pseudarthrobacter sp. 1C304. The sequence continues at coordinate 273,227 of NZ_JBQQCH010000002.1, forward strand.
GCACAACCTCCGGGACGTCGAGGACCACGTGGAGCGGCTGATCTCCCGCGCCGATTCCTTCCGGGACCTCCTGCAAAACGCCCTCACCTTGGACGGAACCCTGACGGCCAACCGGCAGAACGAGGCCAGCGCCGAACAGAACGAGCAGGTCAAGAAAATCTCGTCCTGGGCCGCCATCTTCTTCGCCCCGTCGTTTGTAGCCGGGGTGTACGGCATGAACTTTGAGCGGATGCCCGAACTGCAGTGGAGCTTCGGCTACCCGATGGCCATCGGGATGATGGCTGCCACCGCGGCGCTGATGTACGTCATCTTCAAACAGAAGGGCTGGCTGTAGTCTGGCGTCATGAGCGCGCGGCGGGACCGGTTCCGGCACATCGTTGAGACCCTGACAAGGCACGGACTGGGCTTCGCGCTGGGGGGCCTCGGGCTGGACCGGCTCCGGCCCGCCGCCGGAATTCCGGGGCAGGCGCTGCCGCCCCGCGGGGGCCTGCCGGTGCGCGTCCGTCTTGCCCTGGAGGATCTGGGCGCCGTATACGTCAAGTTCGGCCAGATCGTTTCCACGCGCACCGACGTGCTCCCGCCCGAGTTCGCCACCGAGCTCGCGAAGCTCCAGGACGCGACCCCGCCCATCTCCGCGGCTGAGGTGCGCGCCGTCATCGCCGAGGAACTCGGCACGGCGGCGGACGTGCTGCTCGATTCGCTGGACGACGCCCCGCTCGCCACCGGCTCGATTGGGCAGGTCCACTGCGGCCGGATCGTTCCGGGCGGCGGCGAGGCAGCTGCCGCGGGCAGCGGGCGGGCCGTCGACGTCGTGGTGAAAGTCCGCCGGCCCGGTGTTGTGGCGCAGATCAACGAGGACCTGGAGATCATGGCTGAGCTGGCCAGGCGGGCGGAGCGGGCTTCGGCGCGGGCCGCCGGCATCCACCTGGCCGCGCTGGTGGACGAGTTCTCCCAGACCCTGCGGGCCGAGCTGGATTACCTGCAGGAGGCCCGGAACGCGGAACGTTTCGCAGCGAACTTCGCAGGCGACGCCCGCGTCCACATCCCGCGGGTTTTCTGGGACACCACCACCTCCCGGGTCCTGACGCTGGAACGCATCCGCGGGATCAAGGTCAACGATGCCGCCGCGCTGCGGGAGGCGGGGATCGACGCCGGCGCCCTGGCCAGGGAGGCGTGCAGTGTCCTGCTGAAAATGGTGTTCGAGGACGGGTTCTTCCACGCCGACCCGCACCCCGGGAACTTCTTCGTCGAGGCGGACGGGCGCCTCGGCATCATCGACTTCGGCATGGTGGGTACCATCAGCGACGCGACACGCGACCAGCTGGTCAGGATGCTCCTGGCCATCGTGGAGCAGGACGCGGCCCGGCTGACCACGGCCCTGGTCCGCATGTGCGGGGCGCAGACCGACGGCGGATTCGGCGGGCTCCAGGCGGAGCTGGGACGGCTCGTGGACCGCTACGCCGGCCGGCCGCTCGCGGACGTACCGATCGTGGCGGTCCTGGCGGACCTGGCGGCGCTGCTTCGCGAGTACCGGCTGCGGCTGCCGCGGGAGACGGCCCTCATGCTCAAGATGCTGGTGATGGCGGACGGGCTGGGCAAACAGCTGGATCCGGGGTTCGAGCTGACCACCCAGCTGGGGCCCTTCACGGAGCGGGTCATCCTCGCGTCGCTCTCCCCCGAGGCCCTGGCGGAACGCCTGAGGAAACTCGGCCGGGAAGCCCTGCGCCTGGGAACGGACGCGCCGGACATCATCCGCCGGATGGTGGACGTCCTGGAACGCGGCGGAATCGACATCCGCTTCCGGGCCGACGAACTGGACCGGCTGATGGACAAGGCGGAAAAGACCGGAAACCGGATCGTCGCGGGGCTCATCACCGCCGCCCTGATCAACGCCGTCGGGGACCTGGTCTCCGTGCAGCCCGACCGCTGGCGGAACTGGCCCAAGACCCTCTTTGCCGCCGGCCTCGGCGGGGTGGGCGCCCTGGGCGCCTACCTGGCCGTAACGTCCCGGCACCGGCGGTAACGGCCCTTCCGGTGCCCGGCGCGGCCCTTGGGGTGCCCGGGACTGCCCGCCGCCGCACGGCTTGGCTGCACAGCTCAGCGGCGCCGCCGGGCCTGCGACACCAGCCGGCTGAAGGCCAGGACAAAGACGGCCTCCACCAGGACCATAAGCCCCAGCAGCAGCCACTGGCCCGCGCCGATGAACCACACCGCGCCGACCACCACCAGCGTGGTTCCCAGGACCAGGGCGTAGACGGCGAAACCGATGGCCACCTTCGCGCTGCGCACTCCCGTGCGGAAGCCGAAGCCCACGGGTTCACCCCCGGGGTAGCCCCCGACGCGGTCCGGCGCCGCCGGCTGGTGCCTGTCGAACTCCTCCCACGGGTCGAGGCCCTGGTCCTGTTCCGTCATGCTCCCATTATCCCGCTGTTCATTACGCCGGAACGGTTCTCCGGGGCGTCGGCGCTGGCATGACTGCCCCTAGGCGGCGCGGACGTCGATTTCGCCCGGCGCCGCGCCGTCGGCCCCGAACACCAGGTGGCGGTTGGCGATTTTTTCGCTGAAGAACCGGTCGTGGCTGACGGCCACCACGGCTCCGGGGAAGTGCACCAGCGCGCGTTCCATGACCTGGGTGCTGGACATGTCGAGGTGGTTGGTGGGCTCGTCCAGCAGCAGGACCGAGGCGCCGGAGAGGAGGCACTGTGCCATGGCGACACGCGCCTTTTGCCCGCCGGAAAGGTTCCCGATCTTCTGCTTGAGGTCCGCCTCGGAGAACTGGAACATCGAAAGGAACCGGTTGACGGATTTCCTGGTGGCGCTGAACGCCAGGCTGCCCGGCAGGGCGTTGACTGCGTGGGACACAGTGTCGGCGTCGTCGAGGTCGGTGAGCATCTGGTTGTAGGAGACGAACCCGGGACCCTTGGCCCAGGCCACCTCGCCGGAATCGGCCTGCTCCTCGCCGGTCAGCACCCTCAGGAGCGTGGACTTGCCGCTGCCGTTGGCGCCGAGCACCACAATCCGGTTGCCCTTGCGGATCTCGAAACTCAGGTCCTCAAACAATCGCTTGCCGCCGTAGGACTTCCCCAGCCCCTCCACCCGGCAGAGGACGTCCTTGACGTGCAGGCCGCCGTAAATTTCGGTGACGATCTGGTCGACGGGGCGTGGTGTGCGGGACTTCTTGATCTTTGCGAGCTGGTTCCCCAGCCCGCGGCTGGCTGCCTTGGCGGCCTCGCGGCGGTCGGCGATTCCTTCGGCTTCAAAGGCCAGCAGCTCGGATTCGTGCACAAACTGCTGTTCGAGGGTTTTGAGCCGGAACTGCTTTTGCACGACGTATTCGCCAAAATTGCCGGGGTATTCGTGCAGGTGGAAGTTTTCCACCTCGATGATCCGGGTGACGACGGCGTCGAGGAACTTCCGGTCGTGGGACACGATGACCGCGGCACCCTTGAAGTCCCTGAACCAGTTCTCAAGCCATTCCACGCCCGCTACGTCCAGGAAGTTGGTGGGCTCGTCGAGCAGCAGGACGTCGGGGCCTTCGAGGAGGATCTTGGCCAGGGCCGCGCGGTTGCGCCAGCCGCCGGACAAGTCGTCGATCGGGCAGGTGCGGTGCGCGTCGTCGAACCCCAGGGTGGTGAGGACGGTGTCGATGCGGCGGGGGTAGTCCCAGCCGTCGAGCCGTTCCATGTCCTCGAACAGCTCGGCCTGGCGGCTGATGTGCCGGTCGAGTTCGGCGTCGCCCGGCCCCGCCGCGATGGCGGCGTCGATCGCGGCCAGTTCGGCTTCGACCGCCTGGATCCCGGAGAATAGTTCGTTCAGCACGTCGGAAATCGTGGCTTCCCCGTTGAGTTCGGAGAACTGGGAGAAGTAGCCGATTTTGGTCCCGGGTTCCACGGTGACGGTGCCGGCGTCGGGGGCCACCTGGTCGAGGACCAGCTTGAGGATGGTGGTCTTGCCGGTGCCGTTCTTGCCGATCAGGCCCACGCGGTCCCCCGCCTCAAGGCGGAAGAACGCTTCCCGGAGGATCTGGGTGTTGTCGAAGCGCACGCTGACGTCGTGCAGCCGGATCAGGCTCATGGGGAGGTCTGCGCGATGCGGCTGCGGACGATGTCGCTGACGGCCTTGCCGTCGAAGCGGCCGACCACCTTGGCGGTCACCGGCTTCATGACGGCGCCCAGCTGGCGCATGGTCAGTTCGGTGCCGTCGGCCGTGAGCTCGCCGATCACCGCGTCGACGATCGCCTCCACTTCGGCAGCGGTCAGGGCCTTCGGGAGGTACGCCTCGATGATTTCGGCCTCGGCGATCTCCGCAGCGGCCCGGTCCGGTTCCCCGGCCTCGGCGTAGATGCGGGCGGTGTCGCGGCGTTTGGCCGCTTCTTTCTGCAGCAGGGACGTCACCTGGGCGTCGTCCAGGACCACCGGCGTCTTGCCGGACTTTTCCCGGGTTTCGATCTCGCCCAGGACGTTGCGGACCGTGGTGAGTGCGACCTTGTTCCGGTCCTTCATGTGGCTGACGACGTCGGCGTGCAGGCGTTCTTTCAGGGTGGTCATAGTTCTCCTCGTCTCACTGGACAGGATATCGGGCTGTCAGAGACCGCTGCGTCCCGCCCACAGTCCGTGCAGCAGCGGAACCACCGATGCGATCATGAGGACGTTGCCGAGCACCGTGTCATCCGCGCGGACCACAGACCCCGCAATCAGCAGGGCACCGAAGACCAGGGCCGACGCCGAGCGCCGCACCGTGCGGTCAAGCCGCTTTACCTGCTGCTCCAGGCGCGGACTGGCAACCGCCAGCGAACCTTCCTCCAGCCGGGTGAGGACCCCGTTCAGGCGTTTCGGCAGGCCAAGGGCCAGCCCGGCGGCGTCGAGCGCCTGCTGGGCAGCGTCCTGGACAATGTTGCCGCGCTCGTCGCGCAGCAGCTGTGCCGCGTAGGGTTCGACCGAATCCCAGAGATTGAACCGCTCATCCAGCGAGCTGCACACCCCGGACGTCAGTGACATGGCCCGGATGATGAGGAGGAAGTTTTCCGGCAGCTGGAACGGCAGCGAGCGGACCACGTCCCCGAATTCCACGGCGAAGTCCCGGAACTCCCGGGGGTCCACCTCGCGGAGCTCGGCGAAGCCCATCCCGCCAAAGCGGGCGAAGAGGTGCGTCATCGCCCGCTCAAGCTCCGCCGTGTCGGCAGAGGGCATCAACACCCCCACGTTCCTGATGGCGGCCACCAGCCCCTCGCCGTCACGCGCGGCGGCCGCGATGAGCAGTTTTCTCAACCCGCTGCGGGTGCGGGGCGGAACCTCGCCCATCATGCCGAAGTCGATGAACGTCAGCTTCCAGGGACGCGCTGCGGACGGACCGGCCACCGGTGTCACGAAGATGTTGCCCGGATGGGGGTCGGCATGGAAGAAACCGGTCGTGAACAGCTGCTCGAACATGACCGAGGCGAAGACCGGTGCCACCTCCGCCGGGTCGATGCCCGCCGCCAGCAGCGCCGCCGAGTCCGTGATCTTGATGGCGGTGACGTCCTCGAGGGTGAGGACCCGGCGGGTGCTCCGCTCCCAGACGACGGCGGGCACATCCACCCGGCCGTCAGCGGCGAAATCACCCGCGAACCGGTCCGCATTTGCCCCCTCGTTCAGGTAGTCGATTTCCTCCAGGCTGGTCTGGGCAAACTCCTCGACGAGGGCGGGCATGTCGGCACGATCGGACACCAGCCGGAACCGGCTGAGCCAGCCGCCCACTTTACGCAGTGCCGCCAGGTCGACGTCGACGATCGCGCCGATGCCCGGCCGCTGCACCTTCAGCACCACCCCCGCAAGCCCGGTGGCGGCGGCGTCGCCCGGGCGGAGCGTCGCCCGGTGCGCCTGCCCAAGGGAGGCCGCCGCGATCGGCGTCTCCTCAACCGAAGCAAACACGTCCGCCAGCGGCGCGCCCAGCTCAGCCTCGGCGAGGGCGCGGATGGCAGCGAACGGCACCGGGGGCACCTCGTCCTGCAGCCCTTCCAGTTCCTTGGTGAGCTCAGGCGGCAGCACGTCGAGCCTGGTGGACAGGAACTGGCCCACTTTGATCATGAGGCCGCCAAGGTCCAGGGCCAGCACGCGGAAGCGCTGCGCAAAACGCCGCATCCGTCCCACCCTGGTGCGATCGGCAACCCAGGCGAGGCCGAGCCGAGGGAGGAACAGCTCAAACCACCAGGTCTGCGCGAGGTGCCATGCGGCGAAGCGCAGGATGCGCCGGTAGCGGGCGCGGTGGGGCCCGCCGCCGGGCATCGGATCTGCGCGGTCCCGGCGAACCGAGGGCACCCCCGTCAGCCCTGGGCGAGGATCGCGTACAGCCGGCGCCGTGCGTCGTCAAGCACTGCGACGGCTTCCTGCACCTGTTCCGGGGTGCCCGTCCGGCCGACCTGGGATGCGGCCTGGGCGAGCTCGAGGCCTGCCTTGGGCAGCGCCGCGAACCCCGTGCCCGACGCCGGTGCCGTGGGGTCCCAGGGCGCTGACGCATCGGCGCCCGCATGCGCCGTTTCCTCCCTGCCCGCATCCGTCAGGGAGTAGATCTTGCGGCCGTTGGATTCCTCGGCACGGATCAGGCCCTCATCGGCCAGGAGCTGGAGCGTGGGATAGACGGAGCCCGCGCTGGGCTTCCAGCTGCCGCCGCTGCGCTCCTCAATTTCCCGAATGATCTGGTAGCCGTGCATCGGCCGCTCCGCGAGCAGTGCCAGCACGGCCGAGCGTACTTCGCCCCGGCCCGCACGGGAACCCGCGCGCTTCTCGAACCTGGAACGCAGCTCCTCGACGGCCTGCCACATGCTGTCGACGTTGTTGCCTCGAAATCCGCCGGCCGGGTATGAATTGCGCATGATGCTCTCCTCGGGCTAGTCGCGAACGATATACAGCGATAGTTAACGATACTTCCGAAATCCCATAAACCAAGAGGGTCGAATTAGCCGTACGGCCAAATTTTTCCGGCGTACCCACGGGTTCGGTGCCACTATGGAATCACGGTGTTTTCCCGCCGCCCCGTTCGTCCAGCTCCGCGGGTGGCGCCCCCGACCGAACGTGAGCTCCAGGAGCAGTCATGAAGAAACTCACCACGTTGGTTTCCGGTACGGCGGTGGGGGCCGTGCTGTCGGTCGCCGCGTCCCTCGGCGCCGGCGCTGCACAGGCGGCATCACCGGACACGCCCGCCGCCCGGGTCAGCACCCCGGGATGCACCCTCGCCCTCAGCGGCAGCTGCACGTCTTCCTTGGCAGCAATACCGCCGGCAGTCCCGGCGGCTGCCGCGCCACTTGCTGCAACCCAGTCCGCACCGATGCCCGTGGGGGTCCCCGGCGCGTGGACCCTGACCTTCGGCGATGAGTTCGACGGAACCACGCTCGACACGAACAAGTGGTCCCGTTCCTGGTTCGGCGGCGGCCGGGTGAACAACGTCAAGACCGACCCCGCGAACGTCACCATCGGGTCCGGACACCTCTCCCTGAAGCTCGCCAAGGCCGGCACCGGCGCCCTGGTGTCGTCAAACCCGAAGGACACCGCCAAGACGGGCTACGAGTTCCGCACCGGATACGTCGAGGCCCGCATCTCCTTCCCCGGCAACGGCAAGCTGCTGCACAACTTCCCCGCGTGGTGGACCACCGGGCAGACCTGGCCGGCGACGGGCGAGAACGACATTGCTGAAGTTCTCGGGGGGAAGCTGACGTCCAACTACCATTCAAGCTCCGGATCCCGTAACCACGGACCGATTCCGGGCTACTGGGGCGATAAGTTTCACACCTACGGCTTGTGGCGCAAAACCGACCGCTCCGAGGTCTATGTGGACGGCGTGATGGTCAAGTCGTTCCGGACCGACGACGGGAACGCCCCGCAGTACCTCGTGCTGAACATCGGCAAGGGCGGCCCCAGCACCGTTTACGGGAAGGCGTCCACCGTCAAGGTGGACTACGTCAGGGCCTGGCAGTAGATCCGGGACCCTGGAAAAATTGTGGAGCTAAGGAGATTCGAACTCCTGACCTCTTCGATGCGAACGAAGCGCTCTACCAACTGAGCTATAGCCCCGAAACAACGCCGCTCCCGAAGGTAACGGCGTTGCCGGTTTCCCTAGGCTACAAACTATCAGCGCTCTTTGCCAGCCAGCCGCTGAATGTCTCTCCGGCGTGGCGGTCCTCCGGAACCAGGTTCAGCCCCGCGCGCAGGTACCTGCCCATCGCGCCGGGCAGCGGCAGGCGCACAAGGACGCCGCGGGAGCCTGTCGCCGCCTTCCACTGCCGGGCGAAGTCCTCCATGTCCCGGATCTCCGGACCGCCGATGGTCCTGGTCCTGTGCCCCTGGCCCGTGCCGGCGGGGGCCAGCGCCTCCTCCAGCAGGGCCCGGGCTGCGTCGGCGGGTGCGATCGGCTGGAACCGGGCGCCTTTGACCACCGGAACCACCCGCAGCCTGGACCCGGCCGCAAACACCGCCGCCAGCAGCGAATGGAACTGCGTCGCCCGGAGCGTCACCGTTTCAAGCCCGGACCGGCCATAGGCCTGTTCCTTGGCCGCTTTGGCGGCGTAGTAGCCCAGGCTGCTCCGGTCGCAATTGACGATGGACAGCATCACAGCCCTGGCCACCCCTGCGTCCCGGGCCGCGGCGAGCAGCCGGGCGCCGCCGTCGGCGTAGTTCTTCAGCGCCCGCCCGGAGCGCCCTTCCAGGCAGTCGATCACGACGTCGGCCCCGGACAGGGCAGCGGCCAGCCCCTCGCCGGTGGTGACGTCCGCCGCGAAGTACTCCGCACCATCCACCCGCGCCGTGGAGCCGGGGCCGGGCGGATTCCGGCTGAAGGCCGCCACGCCGTGGCCGGCCGCGATGGCCTGGCGGACCACTTCACGCCCCGTCTGGCCGGTGCCCCCGGCAACGCAAATTCGTGTCATGCCCCGAGGCTACCGGGCCGCGCCCGGTTCCGGCGCTCCCGGCCCACAGAAACAGCAAACCCCCGGACAGCCGTTTCTGGCTGTCCGGGGGTTTGCGCAAGAGGGTTAGGCCCGGCGTCGCTGCAGGACGTCGTCCAGGTTGCTCAGGGCGCTCTGCGCCTTGCCCAGGGGTTTAGCTTCCTCAGCCCCGGGGCCGCCGGCCTGCGGCAGGCCCTGCTTGAGGGACGGCTTTCCGACGGCCTTGGGTGCCTCGGGCAGGTCGAGAGGCTCGGGCGCCGCCCGCTCGGCCTTGGGGGCCTCCACGTAGGTGGGCTTGGGGACCTCCACGGGCTCCCAGCTGGCGCCTTCGGAGGCCGGGGAAGCGACGTCTCGGCGGACGGATGTGTCGCCCGAGGCAGCAGCTTCGGCCAGGGCCGCCTGGCGGAGTTCCTGGACGGTAAGCGGCTTGGGCGCCGGCTCCCGATCGGCGGTGGCGGCCTGGGCGTCAAAAAGCGGAACGTCGGCCTGCTCACGGGGCTCCACAGCCGGCTCCCGGAACGGCCGCTCCGGCGTGGACCGGTCCTGCCGGGCCGGTGCGCCCATGGCGGCGCGGAACGCGGCGTTCATTTTGCGGCGTCGGTCCCTGACTGCAAGCCAGCGGAGCGTGAAGACAGCGGCAACGGCCCCCAGCAGCGCGACGGCGGGCAGCCACCCTGTGCCGAGGCCGAAGATGAGCAGTACTGCCGAGACGATTCCGGTGAGCAGCGAGACCAGGCCTGCCAGCGCCAGCGCCAAGCGGCCGTAGCGGATCTTGAACGCCGGGCCGGACGCGACGGTTTTGGGGCCGCCGTCGTGCCCTGCGGTCGCCGGGGAGGACACTGTGTGCTGGGTGCTGGTCATGGGTTTCTCCTGCTGGGCCGCCATCTGCATGACGTTCCCGGCTTGCGGGGCTGTTTCACGATCGATGGCGTCCGCCGCAAAGTCGCCCGCAGGCTGCAGCTGGTGACGCCCGTTCCGGAGCATGTAGGGGGCAACCCACACAATCCAGAGCGCAACAGCAATGACAAGGATCACAGAGCTGCTAAGAGGGAAGTCCACATCAAAACCGTATGAGCAATGAAGGGTCCGGGGCCGCATTGTCCCCGGTGTGTCGCGGGAGATCTGCCATTTGGCTGGATTGGGGACGAAACGGCAGGTCAGGCGGGGTATGACCGGCTACGCCGGGCGGTCCTTGAGCCAGCGTGCCAGCAGCCCGCCGGGTACCTCCTCGGAGGTCAGGGCGAAGCTCCTGTGGTCGGCCCACTGGCCGTTGATGTGCAGGTACCGGGGCCGGTATCCCTCGTCCCGGAAACCCAGTTTTTCCACCACCCGGAGGCTGGGACCGTTTTCGGGGCGGATGTTGATCTCCATCCGGTGCAGCCCGAGGCTCTGGAAGCAGTGGTCGGTTGCCAGCGCGACGGCGGTCGGGGCGATGCCCTGGCCTGCCCGGTCCTTGTCCACCCAGTACCCGAGCGTGGCCGTCATCGCGGAGCCCCAGACAATGGAGGACACCGTCAGCTGGCCCACGATCAACGGGTCGCGGAACCCCGGGGTCCAGGCGGTGATCAGAAACGGCAGGGCCGTGGCCTGGGCGGCCTGGGCTTTAAGGGAGCGCACCATCTGGCGGTAATCGGGCAGCCCGCCCCCGGGAGCCGGGTTGGACGCCTCCCAGGGGGCCAGCCACTCGCTGTTGCGGGAGCGGACGGCGGTCCATTCCTTGCGGTCCCGGTACCGGATGGGGCGCAGCACGATGTCACCGCATTCCAGCGTCACCGGCCAGTTGAAGCTGCCCCCCACGGGAGCTACTTGGTCAGGCTGGGGGTGAGGCTGGCAGCGAACTCGGGCAGCCATTCGCGAAGGCCGGGGCCAAGGTCTTCGCTGTCGCAGGCGAGCTGCACGCAGGCCTTGAGGTAGCTCAGCTTGTCGCCGGTGTCGTAGCGGCGGCCGCGGAAGACCACGCCGTACACGCCATAACCATCGCCGTCCCCTGCCGCGAGTTCCTGCAGGGCGTCCGTCAGCTGGATTTCGCCGCCACGGCCGGGGGCGGTGCGTTCCAGGACGTCGAAGACGGCGGGGTGCAGGACGTAGCGGCCGATCACGGCAAGGTTGGACGGGGCGTCCTTGGCGTCGGGCTTCTCCACCAGGTGGTCGATGCGGACGTAGTCCTCACCTTCGACGTCCTTGACGGCGGCGCAGCCGTAGGCGCTGATCTGGGACGGGTCCACCTCGATGAGGGCAACGACGGATCCGCCGGTCTTCGCCTGGACCTCGATCATGGTGCTCAGCAGCTCGTCGCGGGCGTCAATGAGGTCATCGCCGAGGAGGACGGCAAACGGCTCGTGGCCCACGTGCTGCTTGGCGCGGAGGACGGCGTGGCCCAGGCCCATGGGGTCGCCCTGGCGCACGTAGTGGATGTCGCCCAGGTTGCTGGCGGCCTGGATGGACTCGAGCTTGGCCGTGTCCCCCTTGCCCTCAAGGGTGGCTTCCAGCGTGGGAACGCGGTCGAAGTGGTCCTCCAGCGCGCGCTTGTTGCGCCCGGTGATCATCAGGATGTCATTCAGTCCGACGTTGACGGCTTCCTCCACCACGTACTGGATGGCGGGCTTGTCGACGACGGGAAGCATTTCCTTGGGCATGGCCTTGGTGGCCGGCAGGAACCTGGTGCCGAGGCCGGCTGCGGGAATGACGGCCTTGCGGACGGGAGCGTTGGGTGTAGTCACTCGACTAATCTAACGGAGGGACAAGACATTATGTACTTGAGGAGTATTCGAGCCGCGGGAACGGCCCCTTTTCCGGGCCGCGTCTCGGGGAAGGACCAGGCATCATGGCGTCCAAGGAAGAGATCCGTTCCGGGCACCGGGCGGGGCGCGCGGCATTGACCCGTGCCGGGCTGGACAGCGCCGGGGCTGGTATCGCACGGCATGGCCTGGCATGGGCAACCGGGCTGACGGGCGGGAACCCGGGCACCTTCGCCGCCTACCTCGGCGTGGGTTCCGAGCCGCCCACTCTTCCCCTGCTTGCGGCGCTGCATGACGCCGGTCACCGGATCCTGCTTCCGGTCTGCGAGCCGGAGCTGGCGCTGAGCTGGGTGTACTGGACACCGGAGTCAGGGTTTGTCCGGAGCCGCTACGCACCCATCCAGGAGCCGGAGGGGCCGCGCCACGGGACAGCCGTCATGCGGGGCGCCGACGGCATCTTCCTGCCCGCCACCGCCGTCGACCTGTCCGGAAACCGGATCGGCCAGGGCGGCGGGTACTACGACAAGTTCCTGGCGGCGCTGTCCGCCCTCCTGCCCTCCCAGGCGCCCGAGGGCGGCACGTTGCCTCCGCTGCCCACCGCCGCCGTCGTGTACGACGGCGAGGTCCTGCCCGGCGGGAGCATCCCGGCAGAGTCGTTCGACCGGAAGGTGGCGGCCGCCCTGACCCCGGGCGGGCTGGTGCGGCTGCAGCTCGGATAGCCCATCAGTGGCTTATCAAAGGGCGCACTGCCGGGGTGATAGAATTGGCACTCAGGCCCTGCGACTGCTAAGGGACGGATTGGGCCGGGAGACATCCCGGCGCTGACCCGGACCGGACAGCACGGGACCTGCTCGTTTGCCCCAAGGAGGATTTCAAGTGCCCACGTATGCATATGCCTGCAAGGACTGCAGCCACGCCTTCGAGATCGTGCAGTCGTTCAGCGACAGCTCCCTCACGTCCTGCCCCGAATGCCAGGGGACCCTGCGCAAGAAGTTCAACAGCGTCGGCGTGGTCTTCAAGGGCTCCGGTTTCTACCGGACGGACTCCCGCGACTCCAAGGGCAGCACTGTTTCCCCGGCTCCGGCCCCCGCAGCGGCTCCGGCTCCCGCCGCCGCGTCGGCAAGCTAGGCCCGCCTTAGTAGCCGCGGCCCTGCGTCCGCTTCCTTTATCCACATAGCCCGACCGGTGCCTGCCCGGGGTGGTTCCCGGCTCCTAGGCTCGGGTTATGGCCACCCTTCCGCGACCCGCCCGCGCGTCTTCAACCCGTACGTCTTCGAAACGTGCGCCTTCAAAACCTGGGAGCCCGCCGCGGAGGAGCAACCCTCAGGGTCCACCTGACCGCCGGCTGGTGCGCTGGCTGGACCGCAATCGGAGGCTGGTTGTCGCGCTGCTGCTGTGTCTGGCGGCGGGACTCGCCGTCCACCAGCTGACGCCCGCGCCGGCCTCCACCGTGGCCGCGTTCGCTGCTGCCCGGGACCTGCCCGCGGGTGCGGTCCTCGGCGCGGACGACGTCGCCGTCCTTAACGTCCCGCGCACCCTCCTGCCGGACGGCAGTTACGGCGGCACGGACCCGCCCGCCGGCAAGCAGCTTGCCGCGGCACTCCGCAAAGGCCAGCTGCTGTCCGATTCCCAGATCCTGGGGCCCGGCATGCTCGCCGGCAGCCCGCCCGGCTCCGCCGCAGTACCGCTGCGGATGGCCGATCCCGCCTCCATCCAGCTGCTCTCCCCCGGCCAGCTCGTCAACGTGGTGATGACCACCGGCGACAGCTTAGACCAGCCGGCAGCGTCGCAGCTGCTGGCGGCCGCCGTGCCCGTCCTCTGGACGTCACAGCACGGCAGCCAGGCCGGCCCCTGGCCGGCGTCCGGTGAGGCGGACGGCCTGGTGGTCGTGGCGGCCGATGCCGACCAGGCCCGCAGACTCGCCGGCGCTTCCACCCAAGGGAAGCTGTTCTTCGTCCTGGTCACAGCCGCGCCCGGTTAGCGCACCAGCGCGGCCGTCGCGCCCGGCTGAGGACGGGCAGTCCGCTCTCAGCCCCAGTGCGGCGGCTTCTGCTCCCGGAGCCAGGAGTCGTGGTCATTACCGCCGCGCTCATCGCCCCAGCCGCGCGGATCATCCTCTGCCGCCTTGTTCGGGAGCACCCCTGCTGGGACCACGACGGGAACGGCCGGCTGCGGCGCGTTGTCGCGGCCGCGGACTTCGTCGCGGTCCCGCGCGTCACCGCTGTCGGCGGTGCCGCCGCTGTTCTGGTTGGCGCCGTCTGCACTCATGCCGTCGGCCTCCTTACTGCTCTGGGCTGTACTGCCCTGTTCTGTTCTGTCGTGCGGGCCGCCGGCCTGTTCACCGGAGCTCTGCTCACCGCCGGCCTGTTCACCGGACTCCTGCTCACCGGTGGCCTGCTCCCGGCCATTGTCCCGCGGGGCGGCGGGCCATCCGGACGTGGTCCGGCTTTCCGACCCCTGCGCTTCGTTGACGGCGAGGTTTTCGACGTCGTCGTCAAAGAAGCCCGGCGAGGCCTGCTTCCGGTGGGTGGCGGCTGGCTTTTCAAGGCCCAGGTAGCCGCCGATGCGGTCAGCGCAGGCCGACGGATCGGTGAAAACCTCTATGGTCCATAGTGGCATGTAACGCCAGCCGAGTCGCTCCAGAAGCTGCGGACGGAGCCTGCTGCGTTCGCGGACCGTCAGACGGCGGTACTGCTCGGTGCCGTCGGATTCAATGGCCACGGGCCGGGGAATTTCGGCGTCGTCCTGTCCGAGGGTGCTCAGCGGATCGGCTGCAGCCACCATGTTCAGCGCGCCGTCGTACTGGTGCCAGACCCGGGCGCCGCGGGCCCGGAGCCGGTCGCCGAGATCCGCCACCAGGGGGTCGGCCCCCAGGGCCTGTTCGCTGGCGGCCGCGCGCGATGCCGGGCTGCCCAGGTCGGAGTTGCCCGCGATTTCACGGTCCAGCAGCTCGTAGAAGTCCACCGCGCCGTGGTTCAGCCGGGTGACGTCGAGGTCCTCGGGCCGGAAGCAGCTCAGCACGTGCAGGGACCGGCGTGCCCTGGTCATGGCGAGGGCGAACTTGGCCCGGCCGCCTTCCGCTGACAGCGGGCCCAGGCTGTGCAGCGCCCGCCCGTGCGGGGTGCGTCCGTAGCCCGGTGAGAAAATCACGTGGTCGCGGACCAGACCCTGGGCGCGTTCCAGGTCCACCACCCGGAAGGATTCCTCCCCGGCCGTGAAGAAGCTGGCCAGCAGCGGATAGTTGGGCAGCTGCAGGCGGATCGATTCACCGATCCGTGCCGCGTGCCGGAGGCTGCCGGTGACAACGGCCAAGGACGTCCGCGGCCGCAGCCGCGCGTGTTCAAACACCAGCTCCACCGCGCGGTTGACCTCGGCCACCACCGACTCCACGCCGTCATGGTCGGCGCTGGGCAGCCCGGTGCCGTCGGGCAGGTACTCCACCGTGAGGGCACGGTCCAGCCCGGTAGCGGACTGGCCTTCCGGCAGCCGGCGCAGCCCGCCGTCGTAGAAGCCCTTGCTCAGTTGCCGCACCAGGTCTTCGTCGACGGCCCGGTACAGGGTCCGCAGGTTCCAGACGGGCAGCACGGCGGACAGGGCCTTGTAGGCGCTTTCCACCCCCTGATGGGAGCTCTCGCCGGCGGCGAGCCGCTCCACGCTGACGGTGAAGGTCCGCGGGCTGGCAATCCGGTCGTCGCCAAATGCGATGACCTGCTTGGCCCGGGCGACGGCGGGCAGGACCGCCTGCAGGGACGTGGCCTCGGCGTCGAGGATGACAACCGCGTCGAACCGCTGCTCCACGGGCAGGACCGCCGTCAGGAGGTAGGGGCTGACCGACCAGACGGGCACCAGCATGGGCAGCAGGTCCGGCGCCTGGCCGGTCAAAGCCGACAGGGTGACCCGGCCGTCCTTAAGCAGGCTGCGCAGCAGCTCGGCCTGGCGCGGGTGCTCCGCGATGGCGGCCCGCCACCGTTCGGCGAGCGTCCAACGCAGGCGGGCCGCGCCGCTGGCGATGTGGGCGTTGTCCGCGAGGCGGTACTCGGCCTCGAGCTGACGGAGGGCGTCGCCGTCGGACATGGCCAGGTAATCGTCCCCGCTGATCATGGCTTCCAGCGCGGACTGCCACCAGGCGAGTTCCAGTTCCGCGGCGACCGACTCGGCCGGCACCTCGCGCTCGGCCAGGTCGGCGAGGAGTTCGCCGAGCCCGTGCTCGCGCATGTTCTCCACCAAGAGCGTCCGCTCCGGCAGGGTTTCGAGCGTCCCGGTGTCGGCCACCAGCCGTTCGAGGCGCTCCATGAGCTCCTCGTAGGGTGTGCTGCGCAGTTCCCCGCCGGCCGGGGTGTGCCGGACGGCCTGGCCCAGTTCGGCGAGCTCCGCTTCAAGCTCCCGGTACAGGGAAATGATCTCCCCCAGGCCGGACGGAACCGCCGGGTGGCGCTGTGTGGTGGCGTAGTCGGCCCACGCGGCCCGCTGCTCCTGGACCAGGACCAGTGAGCTGTGCAAATCGGCAATGTGGACGCCGGGGCGGACGTATTCCTTCGCCACCCGCCGCAGCCGCGAACGCTGCATGGACGGCATCTCAATGTTCCGTTCGCGCCGCCAGGAGGAGGCCGCCGTGGCCGAAATCAGGTCGTGGACCGGGCGGTCGAAAATATCCGGGGTGAATTTGTCCAGGCTTTCGCGCACCGCCACAAGGAGCCCCACCTGGTCGCCCCACTCGGCGAACGTGCGGCCCAGGCGGATCTCGGCGTGTTCGGCGACGCCGTTCATCAGGTCCCGCAGCTGCGGAAGTTTGCCGGCCACGGACCGGGCCACCTGCTGGGCCTCCTGGGTTTCCTTGCGGGTCAGCAGGCGGGCGCCATGCCACGGGCTGGTGGTCGACGCGCGGCTGAAGCTTCCCAGTTCAGCGGCCCGGCGCAGCCGCCCGGCCAGTTCCTCGCGGTCCCGGATGTTGTCCAGGACGCTGCGCTTGAGCCGGACAGTGGTGGCGGGCGCCGGCTGGATGGACGTCAGTTCCGCCAGCGACTGCATGGCCTCGTACGGCGAGCAGCCCCAGCGCTGGCGGACGTTGTGCAGCGAGGCGACGTGGTCGCGCAGGGCGTGCCGGTGCTCGGTCAGGGTGGCGTGCAGGTTGCTCAGCTGCGGCTCGAGGGACTTCTCGTTGCGCACGATTGCCCTGACCAGCTGGCCTTTGAGCTGCAGCGGTGTGGTGTTGCCGGCGAGCTGGAACAGGGTGGAGTCCAGTCCGAGGGTTTCCAGTTCGGCGGAGATCTCACCCAGGCTGGCCCGCCGGTCCCCCACCACAAGGACAGTCTTGCCCTGGTCGACCAGGGCGCCGATGGTGTTGATGGCCGTCTGGGTCTGCCCCGTGCCGGGCGGGCTGCTGACCACCAGCGAGTCCCCCGCGCGGACGGAGTCGACGACGTACTGCTGGTCCGTGTCGGCGTCGAGCAGCAGCAGTTCATCGGCGGGATCCCGCTCGTCGGTGCTGGGAAAGCGCCCGGGTTCGAGCCGGGGAATGTCGACGGCCTCGCCGGCGGCGGCGCGTCCCAGCGCCGTCACGAGCGGGTGGTTCGCGTTGATCCACGGGTCGTCCAGGCTGCCGGAGAGGTCGGCGAAGGTGGAGACCAGGAGGTTGTGTTCGACCTCGGCGCCGGGGATGGGCTGGATGAGTGTGCCGAGGCGGTCCAGGACCGGCAGCGGGTCGAACCGGGCGGTGCTGTACGCCATGCGGGTGACGGCGTTGACGTCGAAGACGATCCCGTGGATGGTCTTCAGGTGCCGGATCAGCGCCGGGTTGATTTTGGCCTGTTCGGTGAGCTGCAGTTCGTAGTCGTCCTCGCCCTGCCGGACCGTGAGGGAGATGGCGGCCAGCATCACGGGAGCCGAGATGCGCTGCGGCTTGCCGCCCACGGCGGAGGTCCACACGACTGTGCCTGCGGAGAAGTACCCGGCGTCGATTCCGCGGTCGTTGGCGAGTTCGAAGATCTTCGACCGCAGGTTGCGGGACGCCCTGGCCGCCACCACGTACTGCTGGTGGTCCCGGATCAGGGTGGAGAGCCGGGTGCGCCGGCCGGCCATCAGCTGCGCCAGGCCGGAGGGGTGGGCATGGGTCAGATCGATGGAGCCCTCAGGCGTTTTGGTGAAGCGCAGCATGGTGTCCGCTCCGGTGACGGGTTTGAGCCCCGACAGCCATTTCCTGAGCTCCTCGGAGCCCTCGGGGTGGCCTTGACCAACTGACACTGCTGCCTTCTTTTCTGTGCTCGCGTTAACTTTGCCCACGTGATCCGTGCTCGCGCGGGACGTCCTGGACCATACCGGCATGCCTTCGAGGGTAGCCCGAATCCGTTGCCGGTGAGGGTTCGCAACACTGGCGGGACCCAAATTCGGCTCGAATTTGCACGATGGCCGAGCGGCCGCCGCCAAACGGAAATGGCCGGTCCCCAGAGGGTCCCGGCCATTTCATCAGCCCGCTGCGGGGGCTACTCCCACTCGATGGTTCCCGGCGGCTTGCTGGTCACGTCGAGCACCACGCGGTTGACGCCGTCCACCTCGTTGGTGATGCGGTTGGAGATCCTGGCCAGCAGGTCGTAGGGCAGCCGTGACCAGTCCGCTGTCATGGCGTCCTCGGAGGACACAGGGCGCAGCACGATCGGGTGGCCGTACGTGCGGCCGTCGCCCTGGACGCCCACGCTGCGGACGTCCGCCAGCAGCACCACCGGCATCTGCCAGACCTCGTTGTCCAGGCCGGCGGCAGTGAGTTCGGCGCGCGCGATGGCGTCCGCCTTGCGCAGCAGGTCCAGACGTTCCTTGGTGACTTCGCCAACAATCCGGATGCCGAGGCCCGGTCCGGGGAACGGCTGGCGCCCCACGATTTCCTGCGGCAGGCCCAGCTGGGCACCGACGGCGCGGACCTCGTCCTTGAACAGGGCGCGGAGCGGTTCCACCAGTTCGAACTGCAGGTCTTCCGGGAGGCCGCCCACGTTGTGGTGGCTCTTGATGTTTGCGGCACCTTCTCCGCCGCCGGATTCGACGACGTCGGGGTACAGGGTGCCCTGGACGAGGAACTTGATCTTCTCGCCGTGTGCGGCCGCCTCGGCGATGATGGCCAGTTCGGCTTCCTCAAAGGCGCGGATGAACTCGCGGCCGATGATCTTGCGCTTGGTTTCCGGGTCACTGACGCCGGCCAGGGCCGACTGGAAGCGCTCCTGCTCGTTGGCAACGTAGAGCTTGACGCCGGTGGCCGCCACGAAGTCGCGTTCCACCTGCTCGGCTTCGCCCTCGCGCAGCAGTCCGTGGTCCACGAACACACAGGTCAGCTGGTCGCCCACGGCGCGCTGCACCAGGGCGGCGGCGACGGCGGAGTCGACGCCGCCGGACAGGCCGCAAATGACCCGGGCGTCGCCGATCTGTTTGCGGATCCGGTCGACCTGCTCCTCCAGGATGTTGCCCGTGGTCCAGTTCGGTTCCAGCTTGGCGCCCTTGAAGAGGAAGTTTTCCAGCACCTGCTGGCCGTAGGCCGAGTGCTTCACTTCGGGGTGCCACTGCACGCCGTAGAGGCACTTCTCCTCGTTGGCGAAGGCGGCGACGTCGGCGCCTGCCGTCGTCGCGAGGACTTCAAAGCCCTCGGGAGCCTCGTGCACGGAGTCGCCGTGGCTCATCCAGGTGCTCTGGTGCTGGGGCATGCCGGCCAGGATGGAGCGGCCTTCACCGACCGTCGTGGTCTCGGTGGCGCCGTACTCGCGAAGCCCGGTGCGGGCGACCTTGCCGCCGAGGGCGTTCGCCATGGCCTGGAAGCCGTAGCAGATGCCGAAGACGGGGATCCCGGCTTCAAAGAGGTCCGCGCCGACACTCGGCGCGCCTTCGGCATAGACGCTGGAGGGGCCGCCGGAGAGGATGATCGCGGCGGGGTTCTTGGCCAGGAGCTGCTCGGTGCTGTAGGTATGCGGAACCACTTCCGAATACACGTTGGCTTCCCGGACGCGGCGGGCGATCAGCTGCGCGTACTGGGCACCGTAGTCAACAACCAGCACGGGCTTGTGGGACGTCTGGGATGCAGTGGGAGTAGTCACCGTCCTAGAGTACTTTGCGGCGCCGCCCGCCCGCACATTGAGAAGCCCGTCCCGGCCCCGAAACAACGGCCCGGGTAAGCGAACTCACACGGGGCCCGACGGCGGCCTGCCGCGGGTTCAGTAGCGCTGCGGGGCCTGCGGGTTGGCGGCCAGTTCGGCCTCCACTTCGGCGTGGAACTTCTTCTCGACGTAGAAGGACAGGAACGGCACCACGCCGCCAAGGGCCAGCACGATCATCTTCAGGAACGGCCAGCGCATCAGTGACCACAGCCGGAAGTTGGACATCAGGTACACCACGTACATCCAGCCGTGCACGATCAGCACCGCGACGGAGAGGTTCACCCCGCCGATGACGCCCGGCGGCTCGGCGTCGGCGAATCCGAAGCCGAACGGCTCCCCGGTGACGGCGTTGGTTCCGCCTAGGTAGAGGTACTGGCCGAACGCGTACCGGGCGATCAGCTCGGCGCAGAGCAGCAGCAGCATGGTGCCGGTCATGTAGGCGAGCACCTTGTAGAACTTCAGCGCCGAACGGATCTGGGCCTCAGTTCCGCCGAAGCGGCGCTTTTTGCCGCGCGCGCTTCCCGGTGCGTTGGACTGCTGCGGCTGGACGGCCGGCTGGGGCTCGATCATGATTGCACTTTCGGTTCGGTGGGATGCGGTTCGGTGGGATGAGGTGCCGGAGAATGCGGTTCGGGGTCCCCGGCGGCTTCCTGGGCGGCGGCTTCCTGCTCCGCGTCATGGGCGTCTTCGAGGTCGCGGCGGTAGTCGTCCTTCACCAGCCGCCACCAGATGAACAGCGCGAAGCCTGCGAACACCACCCATTCGGCGGCGTAGAAAAGGTTCAGCCAGTTGATCTTTCCGGCGGGCGGCTGCGGCCCGACGTTCAGCGGCCTGACGATGCCGCCGGACGCGGCGGCGCTGACGTCGGTACCGCCGGCAAGCTCGGCGTTCGCGGTGACGAATCCGGGGTAGCTGCTGACTTCCCAGACATTGATGAGTTCCGCGACGGACACGGCGCTGGCCTGCCCGGGCCCGGCGTCGGTCGCGGGCAGCGGCGCCTCGGACGGCAACAGCCGCCCGGTCAGTTCAATGGTGCCCGACGGCGGTGCTGGCGCGTCCGCGGGGGCGGCAACCCAGCCACGGGCCACGGGGATCCACATCTGCGGCGAGGCGCCGGCTCCGGACAGCACGGGGGCGTCCGTCACGGCCAGGGCGGAGACAATCCAGTACCCGGTGGCGCCGCCGTTCAGGCGGCCCGGGACCAGGACCTGCTTCTGGGGATCGTAGCTGCCGGTGACGGTGACCATCTGGTCGGCAACGGACCCCGGGAAGAACTCCCCGGGCTGGAGCACCGCTGTCAGCGGTTTGGGGTCCTCGGTGGTGGTAGCCACCGGGGCCTCCGGGGTGGTCGACCGGCCGAACTGCCACTGGCTGAGCAGCACAAACACCCCTGAAACGACGATCGCGAACACCAGTCCTGCGATCCAGCGGGGTTTGAGGGCAGTTTTCAGCACCCCTTAACCGTACTTCGTCCGCGTGTAGAACAACGAAACGGCAGATGGGACCGTCAGTGGTCGAAGAAGACCAGGCTGGAGTTGATGAGTTCGGCGATGACTTCGGGGTCGTAGGCGCGGCGGAGGGATTCGCGGAAGGATTCCTTCGACAATGACCGGGCAATGGTCGCCAGCACATCGAGGTGCTCGGAGAAGGAACTGGCCGGGGTCGCGATCAGCAGGACCACGGTGGCGGGCCCGTCGGCCGCGCCGAAGTCCAGTGCTTTGCCGTACTTGGTGACGCCCACGGCGATGGAGGTCCGGGAGACGAACTCACTGCGGGCGTGCGGCAGGCCCACGCCACCGGGCAGCCCGGTCGCCATCTGGTGTTCCCGGGCATTGACGTGCTTAAGGAATCCCTCAAGGTCCGAGATCCGTCCCGCGGCATGCATGCGCCCGGCCAATTGGCTGGCGGCGTCGAACTTGTCCGTGGCGTCCATCTCGAGGATCACCATGTCCGGGGTGGTGAGCTCGGCGTCGTACCGGTCCAGTGGTTCCGCCAAGAGGTATCCCTTCAAAATGGCGTCAATGCGCCGGCAGCCCCGGGTTGGGGCTGCCGGCGGACGCTGCCGGTCAGCGCAGCGGAACGATGTCCTCGACGCCCATCCGTGCGGCGTCAGCGGATTCGTCGTCCGGCTGCTCCTGGCTGAGCCGTTCGGCGTCGACTCTGGCCAGGTAATGCTTAATTTCACCCTCGCGCTGGGCATCGCTCCAGCCGAGGACATCTCCCATCAGTTTAGCGACTACCGGCGCGGCGGACACACCGCGGTCCCACGCCTCGATGGAAATCCGGGTCCGCCGGGTCAGCACGTCCTGTACATGGCGGGCACCCTCGTGCGTCACCGCGTACACGGCTTCAGCGGCGAGGTAATCGTCGGCACCCGGCAGGGGCTCCGCGAGTTCAGGCTTTTCCTCAATGAGGGCCAGCACTTCGGGCGCCATCGAACCGTACCGGTTCAGCAGGTGCTCGATCCGCGCCACATGGACGCCGGTCTCTTCGGCCATCCGGTTCCGCTTGTTCCACGCGGCTTTGAAGCCGCTCGCGCCCAGCAGCGGAATGGATTCCGTGCAGCTGGGCGGGACGCGTTCGTCCATGCTGCGGGTCGCCTCGTCGACGGCGTCCTTGGCCATGACCCGGTAGGTGGTCCATTTGCCGCCGGCCACCACAACCAGCCCGGGAACCGGGTGCGCCACCACGTGCTCGCGGGACAGTTTGGCGGTGGAATCGTTCTCGCCGGCCAGCAGCGGGCGGAGCCCGGCGTAAACCCCCTCGACGTCCTCACGGGTGAGCGGACGTTTCAGCACCTGGTTCACGTGCTCCAGGATGTAGTCGATGTCCTTGCTCGACGCGGCGGGGTGGGCCTTGTCGAGGTGCCAGTCGGTGTCCGTGGTGCCGATGATCCAGTGCCGGCCCCAGGGGATGACGAACAGAACGGATTTCTCGGTCCGCAGGATCAGCCCCACGGTCGACTGGAAACGGTCCCGCGGCACCACGAGGTGGATGCCCTTGGACGCCCGCACCTTGAGCTGCCCGCGGTCGGTGACCATGGCCTGCGTTTCGTCCGTCCAGACGCCCGTCGCGTTAATGACCTGCTTGGCCTTGATATTGAAGGAGGTGCCGTCCTCATGGTTCACCACCTTCGCGCCGACCACGCGTTCGCCTTCCCGGAGGAAGTCGACCACGGACATCTGGTTCACCGCATGCGCGCCGTAGTAGGCGGCGGTGCGGACCAGGTTGGCACAGTACTTGGCGTCGTCCACCTGGCCGTCGTAGTACCGGATGGAGCCGACGAACGCATCGTCCTTGAGGCTCGGCGCCGCGCGGAGGGTCCCCCGGCGGCTCAGGTGCTTGTGGAATGGCACGCCGCGGCGCTGGCCGGTGGAGATGGACATGGCGTCGTACAGGGCGATGCCGGCGCCCACGTAGGGCCGTTCCATGAACGGCTTGGTCAGTGGGTAGAGGAACGGGACAGGGCGGGCCAGATGCGGCGCGAGTGCGGAGAGGATCAGTCCGCGCTCGTGCAGCGCCTCCTTGACGAGGGCGAAGTCGAGCATCTCCAGGTAGCGCAGGCCGCCGTGGATCAGCTTCGAGGACCGCGAGGAGGTGCCCGCGGCCCAGTCATTGGCCTCGACGATCCCGACGCTCAGGCCGCGGGTGACAGCATCCAGCGCAGCGCCGGTCCCGACGATTCCGCCGCCGACAATCAGGATGTCGAGTTCCTTGCCCGGGTCCGTGGTGCCCCTGAGTACCGCGAGTGATGCCTCGCGTTCCGCAGGCCCAAGGGCACCACCGGCCTTGGGAGAACCGCCGGGAAAACTGTTCATGTCACGCCTCCATCCGGATCAGAGCTGGTAGTGCACCACACTACTTCCAAGTTCCCCGGATGGGCAGGGGGCGTCAGTTGCCGGCGT
The DNA here is from genome assembly GCF_052245515.1 of Pseudarthrobacter sp. 1C304. Classification (NCBI taxonomy): domain Bacteria; kingdom Bacillati; phylum Actinomycetota; class Actinomycetes; order Micrococcales; family Micrococcaceae; genus Pseudarthrobacter; species Pseudarthrobacter sp. 1C304. The sequence goes on from NZ_JBQQCH010000002.1 coordinate 296,913, forward strand.
AGGGCGAGACGACGACGTCGACGCGCTGGAATTCCTTCAGGTCCGAATAGCCGGTGGTCGCCATGGAACGGCGCAGTGCCCCGATCAGGTTGGACGTTCCGGACGTGTGGTGGCCCGGCCCGAAGAGGACCTCCTCGAGGGGCCCGACGGTGCCGACGTTGACCCTGTCTCCGCGGGGCAGTTCAAGGTGGTGCGCTTCCTGGCCCCAGTGCCAGCCCTTGCCCGGGGCTTCCTGGGCGCGGGCGAGAGCGCTGCCCAGCATCACGGCGTCGGCGCCCATGGCGATGGCCTTGACGATGTCACCGGAGGCCCCCATGCCGCCGTCGGCGATCACGTGGACGTAGCGGCCGCCGGACTCGTCCATGTAGTCGCGGCGGGCTGCGGCGACGTCGGAGATGGCGGACGCCATGGGCGAGTGGATGCCGAGGGCGCGGCGGGTGGTGCTTGTGGCGCCGCCGCCGAAGCCCACCAGGACACCTGCGGCACCGGTCCGCATGAGGTGCAGCGCCGGGGTGTACCCGGCGGCCCCGCCGACGATGACGGGAACGTCGAGTTCGTAGATGAACTGCTTGAGGTTGAGCGGCTCATGGTCCTTCGAGACGTGCTCGGCGGAGACGGTGGTGCCGCGGATCACGAAGATGTCGACGCCTGCGGCCACCACGGTTTTGTAGTGTTCCTGGGTGCGCTGCGGGGTAAGGGAGCCTGCCACGGTGACACCGGCGGCGCGGATCTCCGCGAGCCGGGACGTGATCAGCTCCGGCTGGATCGGTGCCTGGTAGAGCTCCTGCATCCGGCGGGTGACGGCCGGGCTGTTGGTCTCGTCCTCGAGCACGGCGATCTGGTCAAGGACGGCCTGCGGGTCCTCGTAACGGGTCCAGAGGCCCTCCAGGTCCAGGACGCCGAGCCCGCCGAGGCGGCCCAGGGCGATGACGGTCTCCGGTGACATGGCCGAATCCATTGGCGCCGCGATGACCGGCATATCGAACTTGTAGGCGTCGATCTGCCACGCGACGGACACATCCTTGGGATCGCGCGTCCGTCGGTTGGGGACGATCGCAATGTCATCCAGGGAGTAGGCACGACGCCCACGCTTGCCTCGGCCAATCTCAATCTCGTAAGTCACTGGTCTAGGTTATCCCAGCGGACGGACGTGACATCCCTAGACTGGTCCGAGACCGCCCGCCCGAAAGGCTGCAATGACTACTGATGACTACATGAGCGACCCAACTTCCTTCCCCGCGGTCCGGGCCGAGCATCCCCTTGACTACTGGATCTCCCCGGAGCTGGCACGGGTCAGTCCGCCCACCGCGCCATCCCGCTTGCGGCAGCTGGCTGATGCTCAGGGCACCCTCGCCGCCGCCTGGAGCAGCGCCATCGGATCCGGGCCCCTCCTGCTCCTGGCCGGCGGGTTCGGCTCGGCCCTGTCAGGCGACCCCGCATGGGTGTTGATCCTCGGCCTGCTGGGCGCTGCGCTGACGGCGCTGGGCCTGGTCTCCTGGAAACGCGTCCGTTCCACACTGCCGAACACGGACAGGATCCTCATCGCCCGCGGCCCGGGGTCGGCGCGCGGCGGCGTCACGATGGTGTCCGTGCTGGCTCTCATTTTGGCCGGCATTCTGGCCACAGCGTTGCCGGGGACCGCTTCCCGGGGAACTGCGGCGCTGCTCGCCCTGGGCGGCGCGTACGTGCTGTTCCTGGCCCTCCTGGCAGCCCTCATCCTTGTCCCGTCCGTTGTCCTGGGACGGGCCCGGCGGTCCTTCCGGCGCAGGGTCCAGACGGACCCGGGGCTCCGCGCAGCAGTGGAAGGTGATCTGGCGGTCTGGCGGGACCCGCACGGGAACGCGGCTTACGGCCCCCTGTAGAGGAGGAGCGGAACCGCGGCCAGTAGTCTGGCGGGATGACGAATCGCTGGGTCTTCGACGGGCATATCGCCGGGATCGGCACGGAGTCCGGCCTGCGCGTGGTGGTGGGTTTCTGGCAGCAGTCCCCTTTCGGGGCCTTCGCCGACGCCATGGTGCAACTGCCGTCCGGCCACCGGATCCTCCTCGCCCCGTCCGCTGAGGTGGGCGGGTTCATCGCCGAGGTCTACAACTTCGATGAGGTCCGGGTGGTCGACGTCGCCGCCTCCCGCAGCGGGCACCGGCTCAGGGTGGACGCCGGCCCGCTCCGGATCCGCGCCGCCGTCGGGGCCCGGACAAGCCTCGGCGCCCTTGCCCGGCTGGTCCCCCGGCCGGTGGCCGTGCATCCGCGGTGGCTGCGGGCCATCAGCCCGCTCGCAGCCCGGCTCAGCGCCGGGGTCCGCACCGCGGGCGCAGCCCGCGGCGGGCGGCAGGAGTTTTACGGCGTGACTGACCTGCACCGCATCGACTCGGCGAGCGTGCAATGGGACGGCGGCGACGCCGGGGCGCTGGCCGCCATCCGGCCCGCCGTCACGTTCGGGTTCAGCAGCGTTCCCCCGGATCCCAGCCTGGCACGGGTCCGGACGACAGTGGTTCGGACCCACGGAAATAATCGATAGCCCACATCGACTTGACAGGAATTGTCAACTATTTACAAATCCTGAAAATCCCTTTACGTTTGCTTTCGGCCGGCCGGGGATCTCGCCCGCCGGCCTCCACACCCAGTTCCGGGCGATCCGCTGTGCCCGGCCGTAGAAAGCAGAACCCATGGGAAGTGCATCACTCAGGAAGTCCCGCGTCCTGGCCCTGTCGCTGGCCGCCGTCGTCGGCACCATGACCCTCGCCGTCAGTCCGGCGTTTGCCGCCCCCGGCACCGGACCTGTCGCCTCGGAGAACGTCCCGGCGCCGGACGTCAACGCCGGCGAGGCGTACACGCAGTTCATTGTGAGCTTCAAGAAGACCCCCGGGAACGCCACCCCCAGCGGCCGCGCCAACGCCTGGGGCCAGGCCGCCCGGCAGCAGGGGGTCAGTGTCAAGGAGCTGCGAGCCCTGGCCACCGGGGCAACCCTGATCGCCTCCGACAAGGCCCTCTCCGACCAGGCCGCCCGGGACTTCATGAACGAGATCGCCGCCTCCGGCCAGGTCGATGCCGTCGAGCCCGATGCCCGCATGACGGCGGTGCTGACGCCCAACGACCAGCGCTACCCCGAGCAGTGGGACTTCACCGCGGCGAACGGCATGCGCATCCCGGGTGCGTGGGACGTCTCCACCGGCACCGGGTCCACCGTCGCCGTGATCGACACCGGCATCACCGCGCACGCGGACCTGGACAGCAACGTGCTGGCCGGCTATGACTTCGTCTCGGACGCCACGGCGGCCCGGGACGGGAACGGCCGGGACGCCAACGCCCAGGACCAGGGCGACTGGTACGCCGCCGGCGAATGCGGGCAGTCCGCCGCCTCTAATTCCTCGTGGCACGGCACGCACGTGGCCGGCACCGTCGCCGCCGTCACGGGCAACGCCGCCGGTGTCGCCGGCGTCGCGCCCAACGCGAAGGTGGTCCCGGTCCGGGTCCTGGCCAAGTGCGGCGGTTCACTTTCAGACATTGCCGACGCCATCATCTGGGCCGCCGGCGGCACCGTCTCCGGCGTGCCCGCCAACGCCAACCCGGCGAAGGTGATCAACATGAGCCTGGGCGGCTCCGGCGCGTGCGGCACCACATACCAGGCCGCCATCGACGCCGCCGTGTCCCGGGGAACCACCGTGGTGGTGGCGGCAGGCAACAGCAACCAGGACGCATCCGGCTTCCGCCCGTCCAACTGCAACTCAGTAGTCACCGTCGCGGCCAGCAACCCGAGCGGCGCCCTGTCCTACTACTCGAACTACGGCGCCACCGTGGACCTCACGGCTCCCGGCGGCGACACCCGGGTCAGCGGCGGCGGCATCCTCTCCACGATCAACACCGGAACCACGACGCCGGGCGGCGCCGGCTACGCCGGCTACCAGGGCACCTCGATGGCCACCCCGCACGTGGCGGGCCTCGTCGCCCTCATGAAGTCCAAGTCCCCCGCCCTCACTCCGGCCCAGGTGGAGTCCACGCTCCGGCAGGGCACCCGGGCCATGCCGGGCGGCTGCACCAAGGGTTGCGGCGCCGGCCTCTCCGATGCCACGGCCACCATGGCCCTGCTCGGCGGCACCACCCCGCCGCCGTCGGGCAACCTGCTGCTGAACCCGGGCTTCGAGAGCGGCGCGGCGTCCTGGACCTCCAACCGCGCGGACACCTTTGAAACCGGAACCAGCGCCCGCACCGGCAGCGGCTTCGCGGGCCTGAACGGCTGGGGGTCGGCGACGACGTACACGCTCGACCAGACCATCACCGTCCCGGCCTCCGTCTCCGGCTCCACCTTGTCCTTCTACCTCAAGACCCTGACGGACGAGACCACCACCGGCACCGCCTACGACACGCTGAAGGTCCAGGCCATCAGCGGCGGCGTCACCAGCACCCTGGCCACTTACTCCAACCTGAACAAGTCCACCGGCTACGTGCTGAAGACCCTGGACCTGTCCTCGTTCAAGGGAAAGAGCGTCACCCTGCGCTTCCTCGGCGTGGAGGACTCCTCGCTCAAGACCTACTTCTTCGTGGACGACACCTCGGTGACCACCTCGTAGTACCACCGGGCGCCTCCAACAATGGGCATGTCCTCCCCGCAGGGAGGGCATGCCCATTCCTTGTGCCCCGGAGTGGGCATATGGCCACTATGTCCACCGGACGCCGCCGGCGGAGGGCATGCTCATTCTTGTGCCCCCGGCGGGTCAGGTCCCCTCGGCCTCGTCTACGGAGAGCTGGGATTCAAACATCCGGAAGTAGCGGCCGCGCAGGGCCACCAGCTCCTTGTGGGTCCCCTGTTCCACGATCCGGCCGTCCTCGAGCATGTAGACGACGTCGGCCTTCTCGATCGTGGCGAGGCGGTGGCTGATGGCGATGATGGTGCTGCTGCGGTCGGCGAAGAGCCGGGTGAAGATCCGGTGTTCGGCGAGGGCGTCGATGGCCGAGGTGGGCTCGTCCATCACCATAAAGGAAGCGTTCCGGTAGAAGTTCCGTGCCATCGCGAGCCGCTGCCACTGGCCGCCGGACAGCCCGCTCCCCTTCCGTCCGCGCGGATCCTCCATCCAGTTGCTGACGTGGTTGTCCAGGCCGTTCGGCAGTTTGTTGATGAACTCCAGGGCCTCGGCGTCGGCGGCGGCGCGGCGGATCCGGTCGTCGTCGCGCGGGGACTCGACGTCGCCGAACAGGATGTTCTCCGCGGCGGTGGCGAACTCGTACTTCAGGAACTCCTGGCTGAGGACCGCCAGATGGCGGTGCCAGGACTTGACGTCGACGGCGGCGAGGTCGACGCCGTCGAGCAGCACCTGCCCGGAGTCGGGGCGGTAGAGCCCGGCGAGGATCCGGATGAGGGTGGACTTGCCTGCCCCGTTCTCCCCCACGATCGCGATGTGCTGGCCCTCATGGATGGTCAGCGAGATGCCCTTGATGACCTCCAGTTCGCTGCCGGTGTAGGTGAACCGGATGTCCCGCAGCTCCACGGTCCTGGGCGCCTGCAGCAGCGGCGGGGCCGAGTCGGAGTGCACGGGCATCGCCATGAAGAGCTCGTAGTCCTTGAGGTTCGCGAGGTCCTCGTCGATCGAGCTGAGCGAGGAGACCAGGCTGTTGGCGGTGGACAGGGCCCGGCTGACGATCTGCTGGACGTAGAGGAACTGCCCTACCGGCTGGGCCCGGGCGATGATCTGCCCCACCACCCAGATCAGCGACACCACTTCGGCGCCGTACTGCAGGGCGTCCGCGGCGAGCTGTTTGGGGATGTAGCGCTTCTGGAAATCCAGCCGCCGCCGCTCGTCCGCGTCGCGCAGCCGCGACCGCAGCCCCATCAGGTACCCGACGATCCCGTAGAGGCGCATCTCGGCGATGTGCTGGGGCCGCAGGAGGTTGGTTTCGATCATCCGCCGCTGCCTGCGCGAGTCGACCTGGGTGTTCCAGTGCGCGATCTGCTCGCGGGAGAGCTTGAACTGCAGGTACACGCTGGGCACAATCGCGACCAGGACGATCACCGCGATCCACCAGCTGACCAGCAGCAGCGCGCCGATGGCGAGAATCACCGAGACGAGCTGGGTGAAGATGGCGGCGATCCGGTCCAGGACCCGGGCGTAGGAGTCGGAGAAACGCTTGGCCCGGTCGTACAGGTCCACCGTTTCCTTGTCGTCGTAGCGCCAGAAGTCGAGGGCCAGGAAGCGCTCATACATGAGGTCGCCCACGATCGCGCCCACCTTGAAGCTCATGAGCTGTTGGATGTAGCGGTCCACGCTGCTGAACGCGCCCCAGAACAGTCCCAGCGCCGCGGTGATGATGACGTAGACGATCGCCTGCTGCCCGGCCTCGGCGTCGCCCGCGTAGGCCGCCGCGAGGGCCGTCGTCGTCAGCGCCGCGAAGTAGGTGGTGACCAGCGGCAGCAGCGCCGAGATCAGCGACCCCAGCACCTTCATCACGACGGCGGCGGGCGAGGCCCGGAAGCTGACGCGGAGCACCTGGGCCACGGCCCGGGCGTAGGGCCTCAGCGCGAGTTTCCGCTTGGGCTCACGCGCGGGCAGGAGTTCGGACATGGCTCCAGCCTAGTTGGGGCCGCCGCCATGACGGCCGCAGACACCAGCAGGCCATGGGGTGGGATCCCCATGGCCTGCATTTCGCGGAGTCAGCGCGGGTCAGCGCGAACCGTAGTTCGGTGCCTCCACCGTCATCTGGATGTCGTGCGGGTGGGATTCCTTCAGCCCGGCCGCGGTGATCCGGACGAACTTGCCGCGGGCCTTGAGCTCCGGGACGGTCGGGGCGCCGGTGTAGAACATGGTCTGGCGGAGGCCGCCCACCAGCTGGTACGCCACCGAGGCCAGCGGGCCGCGGTAGGCCACCCGGCCCTCGATGCCTTCGGGGATGAGCTTGTCATCGCCGGAGACGTCGGCCTGGAAGTAGCGGTCCTTGGAGTAGGAGGTGTTCTTGCCGCGGGTCTGCATCGCCCCGAGCGAGCCCATGCCGCGGTAGAGCTTGAACTGCTTGCCGTTGACGAAGATCAGGTCGCCCGGGGACTCGTCGCAGCCGGCCAGCAGGGAGCCGAGCATCACGGTGTCCGCGCCGGCGACCAGCGCCTTGCCGATGTCGCCCGAGTACTGCAGCCCGCCGTCGGCGATCAGCGGCACGCCCGCAGGAATGGCGGCCTTGGCGGACTCATAGATGGCGGTGATCTGCGGGACGCCGACGCCGGCGACCACACGCGTGGTGCAGATCGAGCCGGGACCAACCCCCACCTTGATGCCGTCTGCACCGGCGTCGATCAGCGCCTGGGCGCCTTCGCGGGTGGCGGCCTGGCCGCCGATGACGTCCACGTGCGCCGCCACCGGATCGGACTTCAGGCGGCTGATCATGTCCAGCACACCCTGGGAGTGGCCGTTGGCCGTGTCGACGAAGAGGGCGTCCACGCCGGCGTCGATCAGGGCCATGGCCCGCTCCCAGCCGTCGCCGAAGAACCCGATGGCCGCGCCGACGCGCAGGCGGCCCTCGTCGTCCTTGGTGGCCAGCGGGTACTGCTCGGCCTTGGTGAAGTCCTTGGTGGTGATGAGGCCCTTGAGCCGGCCCTGCTCGTCCACGAGCGGGAGCTTTTCGATCTTGTTGGTGGCCAGCTTGTGGGAGGCTTCCTCGCGGCTGATCCCGACGTGACCCGTGACCAGCGGCATCTTGGTCATAACGTCGCTGACCAGCCGGATCGCGAAGTCGGCCTCCGGCACAAAGCGGGTGTCGCGGTTGGTGACGATGCCCAGCAGGCGCATGCCCTCGTCGACGACTGGCAGGCCGGAGACCCGGTAGTGCGAGCAGATCTCGTCGAGCTCGGCCAGCGTGGCTTCCGGGCCGATGGTGAGGGGGTTGGTGATCATGCCGGACTCGCTGCGCTTGACCCGGTCCACCTGGTCGGCCTGGTCGGCGATGGAGAGGTTGCGGTGGACGACGCCGAGGCCGCCCTGGCGGGCCATGGCGATGGCCATGCGCGACTCGGTGACGGTGTCCATCGCGGCGGACAGCAGCGGGGTCTGCACCGAGATGCGCTTGGAGATCCGGGACGAGGTGTCGGCTTCGGACGGGATCACGTCCGTGTGGCCGGGCAGCAGGAGGACGTCGTCGTAGGTCAGTCCAATGAAGCCGAAGGGGTCGTGTTCGGGCTGGGTCATGAGTGCGCCTCTTACCTTGGTTGCGGGTTCACGGGTAGGGGTTGCAACAGATGACCAGCCCGTCATTACGGGCATGGCCTGTGCAGAAGTGTTGAATAAATAGTAGAACCTTGGCGCCGATCCCCATATTCCGGGGCAGTAATGTGAGCAACGGCACCGGCCGGGTGACGGCGGCCCGTTACGTCCAGCCGGTGGCCGCCAGCAGTCGCTGCTCAAACATGGGGATCATGGTCTGGACGTACGTCTTGGTCAGGTGGTTGTCGTCCTTGTACACGTACACGTTCCCGACGACGGCCGGGCAGGTTCCGCCGGCGCAGATGAAGTCGCTGAGGTCCATCAGGTACAGCCCCGGCACCTGCCCGCGGTACGCGTCCAGCGGTGAGGACGCGGCGAGGGACTCCCCGAGCGGCACGTTGCAGTCGGCGGCGTCAGGACCCTTTTTCTGGACGCATTCGGGCATGTTCGTGGCGAACCGGGGGTTGTCGCGGATGCCCACCACTTCCATGCCGGCCTCGGTGAAGGGCCTGATCCCCTCGAGGTACTGCGGCACCTCTGTTTCGAAGGGCGCTTCCTTGTGCGTCAGCGACGCGACGGTGAAGACGGCGTCGGGCTTGTGGTCCAGGACGTACTGCGCGCTGGCCTTGTTGAAGGCGTTGCATTCGGCGTCCCGTTCCGGGGATTCACCGCCGAAGCGGCAGTTGCCCTTCAGGAGGGTGACCACTTCCCAGCCGTGGGCACGGGCGATGGGTCCCAGCGCCGCCATGTACTGCTGGGCGTGGGAGTCGCCGAGCACCACGATGCGTTTGGTGACGGTGTCCGGGCGGCTGTTCTGCAGGCAGCCTGCCAGTAGCGGGTCCGCGGGGACGTTCCCGTCCGTGCACAGCCCGTCGATGTCGGCCCACTCGTTCTTCATGGCCACGGGCGCCGGAATGATCTTGGCCTCCGGCGTCGGCTTGCCCGCGTTTTCGGGGGCAAGGGCGGCGGCGCCGGGGGTCAGCTCCTTCGGCTGCGCGGCCGCGACGGCCTCGTCCGCCATCATTTTGCTCTGCCACACGGAGACCGGTCCCGCGAGCAGGGCGCCGCAGGCCGCGATTACGACGGCGGTGCGCCAGACGCGGCGCTGGGGCCAGTGCCATTCGCGCAGCGGCTTCTCCACGAACCGGGTGGTCAGCACGGCCAGCACGATGGATGCGGCGACGATCAGCAGGCCCTGGAGGAGGTTGGGCGCTGCGATGCCCGTGGCGGCGAGGGACAGCACCAGCAGCGGCCAGTGCCACAGGTACAGGGCGTAGGAGTTGTCCCCCAGCGCCACGAGCGGTTTCCAGGTCAGGAAACGGTCCACGCCGAAGCGGCTGCCGCTCCGCCCGGCGACGATGATGGCCGCCGCGGCCAGCGTGGGCCACAGCGCGATGAAGCCGGGGAAGGAGCGGTCCACGGTCAGCAGCAGCCCGCAGGAGAGCATGGCGGCGAGGCCGGTCCAGCCCAGGACGACCCGGAGCACCTTGCCGGGTTTGAGGTGCGGCAGGGCGAGGGCCAGGAGAGAGCCGAGGGCGAACTCCCACAGCCGGGTGCGGGTGTCGAAGTAGGCGTAGGCCTGGTTGGTGGCGGTCTGCTCGATGGAGAACACCAGCGACACCACGAAGATGGCGCCGAAGGCCGCAGCCAGGAGCGCCGGGTAGCTCACCCTCTCCCCCACCGGGGTCCGGTGCAGGAACCGCAGCAGCAGGGCCGCCCCGGCGAACACCAGCGGCCAGAGCACGAACACCTGGCCCTGGATCGACAGCGACCAGAAGTGCTGCAGCGGGCTGGCCCCGGCGTGGTCTTGGGCGTAGTAGTCGACGGCGGTGTCCGCCAGAAGCCAGTTCTGGCGGTACAGCAAGGAGGCCCATGCCTGGTCCAGCACATCCGGCCAGCGGCTCTGGGGCAGGACCACGCGGGTGCCGGCCAGGACGCCGAGGACCACCACCACAACGGCGGGCAGCAGCCGCTTGAGCAGGTGGAGCCAGTGGCTCGCCAGGCGCAGGGGCTTGCCGGCCTCGACCTTGCGGGCAAAGCTGAGGGTCATCAGGAATGCCGAGATCAAAAGGAAAATGTCCACGCCGCCGGAGACGCGCCCCAGCCACACGTGGTAGGTGACCACCATCAGCACCGCGAGGGCACGCAGCCCCTGGACTTCGGGCCGGTAGCCTGTTTTTGCGCGCGCCGGCGAACCCGCCGCAGCTTCCTTCGGGCTGGTGATGGTTCGCTGATTCGACACAGAGAGCCCCTTCAGGCCGGTTTCCAAAGCATCAATGTTACCGATCCGTAATTTCTCTGGCGAATTCAGGCGGCCGGGAAACCGCCGCCGCGCCGGTCTTCCACGGGCCGGGCGGCCCTCCTGTGGCGCGCTGGCGAGGTCTTCGCTACGGCCGCAGCAGGCCGCGCAGGGTCTGGATTGTGTCCGCGTCCGCCGGGGCCTTGTCCTCCCGGTAGCGCTTGACGCGCGCAAACCTCAGGGCGATCCCGCCCGGGTAACGCGGCGACTGCTGCACGCCGTCGATCGCTATTTCGACGACGGTGACCGGCTCAACCCAGACGGTGCCGGCCGTGCGCCGCACCTCGAGCTCCTGGAACCTCCCGGTCTGCCAGCGCAGCAGTTCGTCAGTGAGGCCCTTGAAGGTTTTGCCCACCATGACGTAGCCGCCGGGTTCGCCGAACTCGCCGCCGGGGTCCAGGGCGCCAAGGTGCAGGTTGGAGAGCATGCCGGTGCGGCGGCCCGAGCCCCATTCGCACGCGAGCACCACCAGGTCATAGGTGTGCACCGGTTTGACCTTCACCCAGTTGGATCCGCGCCGTCCGGCAGCGTAGGCCGATCCGATGGCTTTCACCACCACGCCCTCGTGGCCCGCGGCGAGTGCATCCCGCGACACCCGCTCGGCAACCTCAGGATCGGCGGTGATTTCCCCCGGAATCCGGTGCGCGGGTGCCACGCGCTCCAGGACCTCAATGCGGGTGGCCAGCGGTTCGTCCAGCAGGTCGCGTCCGTCGATGTGCAGCACGTCGAAAAACCAGGGGTGCAGCAGCGTTTCCCGGACTGCGTCGGCACCGAAGCGGGACATGGTTTCCTGGAAGGGCCGCGGCGCGCCGTCCTCGTCCAGGGCGAGGGTTTCGCCGTCCAGGATCACGTCCTGCACCGGCAGCCCGCGGACCAGGTCCGCCACCTCGGGCAGCCGGTGTGTCACCTCCGCGAGGTTCCGGGTGTAGATGCGCACGTCGTTGCCGGAGCGGTGCACCTGGATGCGGGCGCCGTCGAGCTTGTATTCCACCGAGGCCTCCCCCGTGGCTTCCAGGGCTGCACGGGCACTCCCGGCGGTCGCGGCGAGCATGGGTTGTACCGGACGGCCCACCACCAGGCCGACGGCGTCCAGCTCGGCCGGGGTGCCGGTGAGCGCCAGGAGGGCGGCACCCCCGAGGTCGCCGGACAGCATGGCCGCACGGCGCACCGCCTCTACGGGCCTGCCAGCGGCGCGGGCCACGGCATCCGTCAGCACTCCCTCCAGGGCGCCGGTGCGCAGTTCCCCGAGCAGCACGCCGGCGATGAAGGACTGCTCGGACGCGGTGGCCGCCGCCATCAGCGTCCGGAGGATGGCGGCCCGCTCCCCGCCCGAACCGGTACCGGCGGTTGCCAGGAGCCGGTCCAGCGCGGCATCAAAATCGGCCACGGTGAGGCTGGGCTCCGCGGCCGGTTCTTCCTTGGCCGCCGCCATGCCGCTCCAGCCCACGCCCACACGGCCCTGGCGGGGCTTGGCACTAAGCAGTCCCACCGCCGTCGGGATCTCCGCCGGCTCAAGCCGGCCCAGAAGCTGGGCCAGGGCATCCACCTTGGCCAGCCGGGACCGAGTTGATGCGACGGCTGTTGTGGTTTCCACGAGCTCAAGGAGCAGCATGGCACCAATCCTGCCATGGCACTGGACATCGTCCGCGTGCTGCTTCCACAATGGGCGCGTGGGGATCATCGTGGCGAACCTGTTCATCACCCTCGACGGCGTCTACCAGGCGCCGGGCGGCCGTGAAGAAGACCCCGAAGGCGGCTTCGTTTTCGGCGGTTGGCAGGCGCCCGTGTCCGATGAAGGATCCGGCGCTGCCATCGCGGCCGACATCGCGACGATGGATGCCCTCCTCCTCGGCCGGAGAACCTACGACATCTTCGCGGCTTACTGGCCCCACCAAGCGGATGCGATCGCCGGGGCACTCAACCGGGTGCCCAAGTTCGTTGTGTCATCTTCCCTGCAGGACCCCGCGTGGGCGGGCACCATGGTCCTTCCGGATGCCGCGGCAGCGGGCGGGCTCCGGGACCAGTACCGGCAGGTGCACATGTTCGGCAGCGGGGTCCTCATCCGCTCGCTGCTGGCGGCAGGGGTCCTGGACCGCCTCCACCTCTGGCTGTACCCGGTGGTCCTCGGGCAGGGCAGACGTCTCTTCGACGGCGGAGCGGTGCCCGCCACGTTCCGCCTCGCCGAGCCGGCGCGCAGCTTCCCCGCGGGTGCCGTCTCGCTGGTCTACGAGCCTGCGGGCGGCGTAAAAACGCAGGAAATGACGGCCTGACGGCCCGGGCCGGCCTGGCCCGGAACCATCCATGGCACACAAAAAACCGGCCCAGCATTGCTGGACCGGTTTTTTGTTGCGGCGGTGTGCCGTTGACGCGAAGGTCAGTGGCTGTGGCCTGCGTGCTCGTCCTCTTCGGCCGGCTTCTCGACCACGAGGGTTTCCGTGGTGAGCACCAGTGCCGCGATGGACGCCGCGTTGCGGAGAGCCGCACGGGTGACCTTGACCGGGTCGATGACGCCGGCGCTGATCAGGTCCTCGTACTCGCCGGTCTTGGCGTTGAAGCCCTGGTTGATGGCCGCGTCGGCCACCTTGGCGACGACGACGTAGCCGTCGAAGCCGGCATTCTGGGCGATCCAGCGCAGCGGCTGGGTCAGGGCCCGGCGGACGATGCCGACGGCGGCAGCCGCGTCACCTTCGAGGGCCTGGACGGCCGGATCCTCATCGAGCGCCTTGAGGGCGTGGATGAGGGCGGAGCCGCCGCCGGCCACGATGCCCTCTTCGAGGGCGGCGCGGGTCGAGGACACAGCGTCTTCGATGCGGTGCTTCTTTTCCTTGAGCTCCACCTCGGTGGCGGCGCCGACCTTGATGACGCCGATGCCGCCGGCCAGCTTGGCCAGGCGTTCCTGCAGCTTTTCCTTGTCCCAGTCGGAGTCGGTGCGGGTCAGCTCGGCGCGCAGCTGGGAAACCCGGGCTGCGACGTCCTCGGCCGATCCGGCGCCGTCAACGATGGTGGTGTTGTCCTTGGTGACCGTGATGCGCCGGGCGGTACCCAGCACCCCGAGGCCCACCGTGTCCAGGCTCAGGCCCAGCTCCGGGGAGACAACCTGCGCACCGGTGAGGGTGGCGATGTCCTGCAGCATGGCCTTGCGGCGGTCGCCGAAGCCCGGGGCCTTGACGGCAACAACGTTCAGGGTGCCGCGGATGCGGTTGACGATCAGCGTGGAGAGGGCCTCGCCCTCGACGTCCTCGGCGATGATGAACAGCGGCTTGGAGCTCTGCAGCGCCTTTTCCAGCAGCGGCAGGAAGTCCTGGACCGAGGAGATCTTGCCCTGGTTGATCAGGATCAGGGCGTCTTCGAGGACGGCTTCCTGGCGTTCCGCGTCGGTGACGAAGTACGGGGACAGGTAGCCCTTGTCGAACTGCATGCCCTCGGTGAGGACCAGTTCGGTCTGCGTGGTGGAGGACTCCTCGATGGTGATCACACCATCCTTGCCGACCTTGCCGAACGCCTCGGCCAGCAGCTCGCCGACCTCGTCGCTCTGGGCGGAGATGGACGCGACGTTGGCGACCTGGGTGCCTTCGACCGGGCGGGCGTTCTCCAGCAGGCGGGCAGCCACGGCCTCAACCGAGACCTCGATGCCGCGCTTGATCTGGCCGGGAGCTGCGCCGGCCGCAACGTTGCGGAGGCCTTCCTTGACCAGAGCCTGGGCCAGCACCGTGGCGGTGGTGGTGCCGTCGCCGGCAACATCGTTGGTCTTGGTGGCGACCTCCTTGGCAAGCTGCGCGCCAAGGTTCTCGTACGGGTCGTCCAGTTCGACTTCACGGGCGATGGTGACGCCGTCGTTGGTGATCGTGGGGGCGCCCCACTTCTTGTCCAGCACGACGTTGCGGCCGCGCGGGCCGAGCGTCACCTTGACCGTGTTGGCGAGCTTATCGATGCCGGCTTCAAGCGACCGGCGGGCAGCGTCGTCAAACGCAAGCTGCTTTGCCATGGTTTTGTCCTTTCAAGACAGAACCCCGCGCAACTGACCCGTCAAAGAAGGATCGGCGGCGCGGGGTCCAAGAGAGTTACTTTACGACGATCGCCAGGACGTCGCGGGCGGACAGCACGAGGTACTCGGTGCCGCCGGTCTTGACTTCAGTTCCGCCGTACTTGGAGTAGATGACAACGTCGCCGACCGTGACGTCGACCGGAACGCGGTTGCCGTTGTCGTCGAAGCGGCCGGGGCCTACTGCGACAACTTCGCCTTCCTGCGGCTTCTCCTGTGCGGAGTCCGGGATAACCAGGCCGGAAGCCGTGGTCTGCTCGGCTTCGAGCGGGCGGACAACAATACGATCCTCAAGAGGCTTAATAGAGACCGACAAGGACCTCTCCTTTTCGTCAGCAAATTCGTGGACTTTAAAGCGGTGGCGCCAAGGCATGCAGACCGTCGTCGCGGTGCCGGCAGCAGCCTGGCTGCAAAGCTTCAGGTGTTAGCACCCTCCTAGGGAGAGTGCTAATGACGACTCTATGTAAGGAGTTAGCACTCGGTCAAGGCGAGTGCCAGAAGTTCGTTCCCGGTGAACGCCGGGGAGGAGGTTTACGCCCGCCCGCCCAGGTCCTCGAAGTCCACGTCCTCGCCGTCCTCGGCGGCCCGTTCGTTCCGGTGCCGGTAGATCACCAGGGCGCCCGCCGCGGCCAGTGCGGTCCCGGCGGCCAGGAAGGCAATGCCGCCGGCGCGGACAGCGGCGTAGTTGTCGCGGATGTCCTTCGCCTCATCGGTGGCGTCCGCAATGTCCTTGCCGCCCACCGAATAGACGGTGGCGTTGAAGGAGTCCAGGAAGAAGATGATGACCAGCAGCGCGGCGCAGATCCCCGCGATCGCGATTCCGGCGATCAGCGCCGGCCGGGCGTAGCGGGCGAGCCCCCGGCGGGCGGGGCGGCCGCCGCCGTCGCCGTCCTGGGGAGCGTCGGCGTCCGGCCGGTAGTTCTCGTCCGTGCCATTGTTTGCCGTGCCGCTGTAATCCATGCCGTCAAGCCTATCGGTCGGAACGGACCGGCCGCGCCCTGAACTAGGCTTGATCCCATGGCTGACGCACCCCAGGACCAGATCGCGCCCCTTCTCAACCCCGAGGGCTGGGAGCTGCTGGCGTCGCTGGGCCCGTACCGGGAGGACGAGGCGTTCCGCCTCAACGCGTCCCTCCGGAAGGCCGGACACTCCCCCGAACTCGTCTCCGCCGTGCTCACCCAGTCGCGGCTGCGGACCAAGGCCGAGGCCAAGTTCGGCGAGTTCGCCCGGCAGATGATCTTCACCCAGGCGGGCCTTGAGCAGGCCACCCGGCTCACGGTGGCGGCCCGGCATGCGCAGCGTTTCGCGGAAGCCGGCGTGCAGCACGTGGCCGACCTGGGCTGCGGACTCGGCGCCGATGCCATGGCACTCGCGTCCCTGGACCTCCGGGTCACGGCGGTGGAAATGGATGAGACGACGGCGGCCTGCGCCACGATGAACTTGATCCCCTTCCGGAACGCCACCGTGGTCCACGCGGACGCGACGGCGGTGGACCTGGACGGGATGGACGGCGTATGGCTGGACCCGGCCCGCCGGACCACGTCCACATCTGGCACGAAGCGGATCTGGGACCCGGAGGATTTCTCCCCGCCGCTGTCCTTCGTCGAATCCCTGGCCGCCGCGGGCCTGGCCGTGGGCGTGAAGATGGGCCCTGGCATGCCGCACGATTCCGTGCCCGTGGACTGTGAAGCCCAGTGGGTCTCGGTGGGCGGGGACGTGACCGAAGTGGCGTTGTGGTTCAACGCAGTCCGGCGGCCGGGCATCCGGCGGGCGGCCCTGGTCCTGGGCCCCGCGGGGGCAGCGGAGCTCACCAGTTCCGAGGACTTCGACGGCGGCCCGGTTGCCCCGGTGGGGCCGGTGGAGGGGTACCTCTACGAGCCTGACGGCGCCGTCATCCGCGCGGGGCTGGTGGCCGACGTCGCCCTCCAGCTGGGCGGGCACCTGGTGGACGAACACATCGCCTACATCTGCGCCCCGGAACTGCACGACTCGCCGTTCGCCCGGGCCTACAAGGTGCTCGAGGTGATGCCCTACAACGTCAAGGCCCTCAAGGCCTGGGTGAAGGACCAGGGCATCGGCGTCCTGGACATCAAGAAGCGCGGCACGTCGGTCACGCCGGAGGAGCTGCGCAAACAGCTCCTCCCCTCAGGGAAGAACACAGCAGGGAAAAACACAGCAGGGAAGGCGTCGGGGAAAAGCGGCAAGAAAACGGCCACCCTGGTCCTGACCAGGATAGGCGAGGAGCGGGTGGCCGTTGTGGTGGAGCCGGTCTAGGACCGGCACCCGGTCTTTAGATTTCAGGAACCGGCGGGCTACTGGGCCCGCATGAAGTCCTCGGCCGCCCGGACCTGGGCGTCGCTGGGGCGTATCCCCGTGTACAGGACAAACTGTTCCAGCGCCTGGATGGTGGCCACTTCCGCCCCGGTGATCACGGTTTTGCCAGCCGCCCGGCCGGCCTGGACCAGCGGGGTTTCGGCCGGCAGCGCCACGACGTCGAACACCACCTTCGCGGCGTCGATCACCTCCTGCGGGAAGGACAGCGAGCCGGACTCCGGGCCGCCCGCCATGCCGATGGGGGTGACGTTGATGATCATGTCGGCTGTGGCGGAGGGTTCGACGTCGGCGCGCCAGGCGAAACCGTAGAGCCCGGCGAGCGCCCGGCCGGCTTCCTCGTTGCGCGCCACGATGGTGACGTCGCGGAACCCGGCATCGCGCAGCGCTGCCGCGGTGGCCTTGGCCATGCCGCCGGCGCCCCGCAGCAGCACCGAGTGCGACGCCGGGACAGCGTTGCGCTGCAGCAGCTGTTCGATCGCGGTGTAGTCGGTGTTGTAGGCGGTGAGCCGGCCGCCGTCGTTGACAATCGTGTTGACCGAGTCGATGGCCTTCGCGGAGGGGTCCATCACGTCCACGAGGGCGATGACATCTTCCTTGTACGGCATGGACACGGCGCAGCCGCGGATTCCGAGGCCGCGCACGCCGGCGATCGCCTGGACGAGGTCCGTGGGGGCGAAGGCCTTGTAAATCCAGTTCAGGCCCAGCTGTTCGTACAGGTGGTTGTGGAAACGCGTCCCGTTGTTGCTCGGCCGGGCCGAGAGCGAGATGCAGAGGGTCATGTCTTTATTCAGGATGGGCACCACCCCATTAAACGCCAGGCCGGCAGGTCAAGGGCGGTTTGCCGGGCCCGGCGTTTCAGCCGCAGCCGGTTCCCGGCGGCTGCGGCCCGACGGCGACCGGCAGGTTTCCGGGGGCTGTGGCATGACCGGCCAGCACGGCGGCCAGCGCGTCGAAGGCCCCCTGGCTGCGGCCGTACAGGGCGATCCTGGCCGGCGCGTCCGACTCCGCCAGCGGCCACGGCGCATCCAGCGCCACCGCCACGGCAGCGCCGTCCTCCGCTGCCGCCGTGGCGCCGCGCCCGATCAGGGAGACCAGTGGTCCCGCCCCGACACGGATGCCGGCCGTCCGCGCGGCGGCGGCAAAGCGGGCCCGGTCCTCGGCCGTGCCGCCGGTGACGCGGACGCTGGCGGGCACGATCGGCCCGCGGCACGGGCCGGCCAGCACGGTGATGGCCGCTTCGGAGACGTCGCGTGAGGTTTCGGCGCCGCTGCCCGGGGGTGTCCCCGCCCCGGCGCCGGTGCGGCCGCGCCAGATCATCATGGTGACGACGCGCTGGGCCGCCTCGGCAAGCCGTTCCGGCGGCAGGGCACCGCTGTGCAGCGCGCCGATGATCGCGGCGTGGGCCGATTCCACGTTCACGGGCATCAGGAGCAGGTCGGCGCCGGCGGCCAGGGCCAGCGGCGCGGCAGAGTCATTGGGGTACCGGTCCTTGACCGCGGCCATGTTGAGGGCGTCGGTGACGGCGACGCCCTGGAACCCCATCCTCCGCAGTTCCGCGTAGGCCGCCGGGGACACCGAGGCGGGCACTCCGGCCTGCAGCGCGGGGACATCGATGTGCCCGGCCATGACCATCGGCAGGCCGGCGTCGATGGCGGCCTGGAAGGGCACCAGGTCCCGGGCCCGGAGCTGGTCCAGGCTTGCGCCCTGGACGGGCAGCCCGGCGTGGGAATCCACGGTGACCGAGCCGTGGCCGGGAAAGTGCTTCGCGGCGGGCAGGAGCCCGGCGGCCAGCATCCCCTGCGAGAAGGCAACGCCGAAGCCTGACGCCGCGCCGGCGTCGCCGGACATGGACCGGGCGCCGATGGTGGGGTCGGCCGGGCCCATGGTGACGTCGGAGGCCGGGGCGAAGTTCGTGTTGAAGCCGAGGCCCGCCAGTTCGGCGGCCATTGCCTGGCCGCCGGCACCCGCGAGGGGTCCGCTGCCGGCCGCGCCGTAGCTCATCGGGGCTGGCCACTCGGTCAGCGGCGCCCGCAGCCGGGCCACCACGCCGCCTTCCTGGTCGACGCCCACCAGGCCGGGCCACCAGCGCCCGCCGGACCGCGCCGCGGCCTGGAGCCGGCTGGTGACGCCGTGCATCGCCGCGGTGTCCACCGTGCCATCCGGTGTTCCCGGGACGTTGTCCCCCATGATGATGGACCCGGCCAGCTGCAGGCGCTCGATGACGTCCGCCTGCGCCCTGTGGTCCCGCCCGCGGTAGAACGGCATCAGAACCTGCCCCGCCTGCTGCTCGGGGGACATCGCTGCCACCGCCCGCGCCGCGGCGTTCGCGTCCCGCTGCTGCGGGCCCCAGCCGAGCGGACGGGTTCCGGCGCGGGGCAGGCCGTCGGGGATGTCGGGGGTGTCAGCTCCCCCGGGGGCTTCGGGCGGGTGCCCGGAAGGGGCTGCCGGGGCTGGCGGGGCCGTCGGGGCTGTTCGGGCGGGGTCGTTGGCACTTCCCCCGGGATCCGCCGTCGGAGGCCCGGAGCAGGAGGCGGTTCCGATGACGAGTCCCAGAACCGCCGTCAGGGCCGCCCCTATCCGGAGTCTTTTGTGAACACTGTCACGGGTTCGCTGCAATCTGGCCACCGGTTCGATGCTACCCCTGCACTAGACTTGGACCACCGTTGCCCCGCCGGTTGTCCGGCGGATCCCCCCATGGCGCAGCCGGCTCAGGCACGGACATCGACAGCTGAACAATGAAGGGACCACATGAAGATTGATTTCGCTTCATCCAGGCAATCAACTCTTGGTGTGGAATGGGAACTGGCCCTCGTCGACGCGGAAACGGGCGAGCTGGCCTCCGTGGCGCAGGAAGTGCTCCGCGGCGTGGCCGCCGCGCATCCCGAACTCAATGAGGATGACGAGCACCCCCACATCAAGCAGGAACTGCTGCTGAACACCGTGGAACTCGTCACCGGCATCTGCACCACGGTTGCGGAAGCGAAAGCTGACCTGCTCAGTTCGCTCCAGGCGGTGCGGGACGTCACCGACCCCATGGGCGTGGAGGTGTTCTGCGCCGGCAGCCACCCCTTCAGCCCGCCGCAGCTGCAGCCTGTGACGGACAAGGAGCGCTACGCCAAGCTCATTGATCGCACGCAGTGGTGGGGCCGCCAGATGGTGATCTACGGCGTCCACGTCCATGTGGGCCTGGACAGCCGGGACAAGGTCCTTCCGGTACTGGACGGCCTGGTCAACTACTTCCCGCAGTTCCAGGCACTGTCCGCCTCCAGCCCGTTCTGGGGCGGGGAGGACACCGGCTACGCCTCGCAGCGCGCGCTGATGTTCCAGCAGCTGCCCACCGCCGGGCTGCCGTTCCAGTTCGCCCGCTGGGAAGACTTCGAGGCGTACGCCCAGGACATGTTCACCACCGGCGTGATCGACGCGCTCTCCGAGATCCGCTGGGACATCCGCCCGGTCCCGAACCTGGGCACCATCGAGATGCGCATCTGCGACGGCCTGTCCACGCTGGAGGAAGTGGGCGCCATCGCCGCCCTGACGCAGTGCCTGGTGGACGAGTTCTCCACCACCCTGGACAATGGCGGCACCATCCCCACCATGCCGCCGTGGCATGTGCAGGAGAACAAGTGGCGCGCGGCCCGCTACGGGCTGGACGCCATCATCATCCTCGACGCCGCCGGCAATGAGCAGCTGGTCACCGACCATATCCGCGAGACGGTGGCGCGGCTGGAGCCGGTCGCGGCGAAGCTGGGCTGCACCGCGGAGCTGGCCGACGTCCTGAAGATCATCGAGCGCGGCGCCGGGTACCAGCGGCAGCGGCGCGTTGCGGCGGAGCACGGCGGCGACCTGCGCGCCGTCGTACTGGACCTGGTGGAGCAGATGCGCAAAGGCCCCCAGGCCTGAATCTGCCGCCTGAATCCGGCGTCCGGCCCCGCCTGCCTCAGGCCGAGACGGTGGTGACCGGCAGCGAGGAATCCGGGGCGAAGCCGATGCCGCTCGGGGCAACCCCCGCCATCACCAGCTGCGCGCCGAGCGCCGCGACCATGGCGCCGTTGTCGGTGCAGAGGGCCAGCGGCGGGACGGTCAGCCGGATCCCGGCGGCGGTGCAGCGCTGTTCCGTGAGCTGGCGCAGCCGCGAATTCGCCGCCACCCCGCCGCCCAGCAGCAGCTCGGTGATGCCGTTCTCCCGGCACGCCAGCACCGCCTTGGACGTGATGATGTCCACCACGGCCTCCTGGAACGCGGCGGCGATGTCGGCCACCGGCACCTCCTCGCCGCGGGCCTCGAACTGCTCCACGCAGCGCGCGACGGCGGTCTTGAGTCCGCTGAACGACCAGTCGTAGCGGTGCGGGCCGGGTTCCTCCGCGGTCCCCATGTACTTGGGCTGGCTGAGGCCCCGCGGGAAGCGGATGGCCTTGGCGTTGCCGGTGCGTGCCAGCTTGTCGATCGCGGGGCCGCCCGGGTAGCCCAGGCCCAGGAGCCGGGCCACCTTGTCGTACGCTTCGCCGGCGGCGTCATCGATGGTGGACCCGAGCAGCTCAACGTCCCCGGTGATGTTCCGGACCCGCAGGATTTCGGTGTGGCCGCCGGAGACCAGCAGGGCGCCCAGATTCTCCGGCAGGGCGGCGGACGCCGGCCGGCCGCCGTCGTCCGTCTCAAGCAGCCCGACGCCGACGTGCGCGACGAGGTGGTTGATGGCGTAGAGCGGTTTGCCGGTGGCGACGGCGAGAGCCTTGGCGGCGCAGACGCCCACCATCAGGGCACCCGCCAGGCCCGGTCCGGAGGTGACGGCAATCGCGTCGATGTCCTCCAGGGTCACGCCGGCCTCCGCCAGCGCCTCGCGGAGCGTGGGGACGAACGCGTCCAGGTGTGCGCGGGAGGCGATTTCCGGGATCACGCCGCCGAACCGGACGTGTTCCTCCATGGAGGAGGAGACCGTATTGGTCAGCAGCTCCGTCCCGCGGACAATCCCGACGCCGGTCTCGTCGCAGGAGGATTCGATGCCGAGGACCAGCGGCTGGCCTGGCTGGGAGTGGGTCATGGGCGGTCTGCTTCCCTCGGCGTCGTGTCGGGTTCGGAGGCTCCTGTTTCCGGGGCGCCTGGTTCGGGGGCGGCTGTTTCAGGGGCGCCAAGGCGCAGCCGCATGATCAGCGCGTCGACGCCGTCGCGGTAGTAGCGGGGCCGGACATGGATCTGTTCAAAGCCGTAGCGGTGGTAGAGCTGCTGGGCACGCGGATTGTCGGCCCGGACTTCCAGCAGCACGTCCTCGGCCCGGCGCAGCCTGCTTTCCCCGATGAGTTCGGTGAGCAGTGCTGAGCCGATGCCCCGGCCTTCCTCTTCGGGCACGACGGCGATGGTCTGGACGTCCGCGATGGGGCGGATGCACATCAGCCCCGCGTAGCCCACGATCTGCCCGGACCGTTCGGCCACGACGTAGTGCCGGGTTTCTGCCTGTGCGAGCTCGGCCACGAACATCTGCAGCGGCCACGCGTCCACCGGGAACAGCCGGCACTCGAGTTCGTGCACGGCGGGGATGTCCGCCGCGGTCATCCCGCGCAGCGCCACCCCGGCGGGCAGCCGGGCCGTTCCGGCGGCGGTCACAGGGCACGCTTCCGCGGACCGGGCACCTGGGCGTCGGACTCGCGCAGGTACAGCGGTGTGGACTCGAGCAGCTGCTCCCCCGCAGCGAGCCGGGCGAGGGCAAACTGGCCCAGCGACAGGGCCTCCGGCTGGCTGGCGCTGAATTCAGGGACTGCCTTGACGACGTCGGCGTAGAGACCGGCGCCGGCACCGTAGACGGGAAGGTCCGGAAGGTCCGCCGCGAAGCCGACGTGCGGGCCGTCCACCAGCCGCGGCAGCTGCCCGGCGGTAAGGGCATACCGGGCCCAGTAGACCTCTTTCCGGCGGGCATCCGTGGCCACGATGAACTCCGGTGCGGCGTCGGTGGACTCCGCCACCTCCAGGGCGATGGCATCCAGGCTCATGACGCCGTAGAGCGGTTTGCCCCAGACGAACGCCAGGGTGCGTGCGGTCACGATGCCCGAACGCAGCCCGGTGAACGGTCCCGGGCCCACCCCGGTGACCAGGGCATCGACGTCGTCGCCGGTGAGGCCGGCCTCCGCGAGGAGCTCCTCGATGCCGGGCGCCAGCACCTCGGCGTGGCTCCGGGTGTCCTCGGTGGCGAAGCTGCCCACCAGGGATTCCGGGGTGTCGTCGGAGACCAGCGCGGCGCTGGCCACGGCCGAGGTGTCAATGGCGAGGATCAGCATCAGTGCCCTTCCATACGGTGGTGCCGGGGGTCGGCTGCGGGTGCCGGCTCGGGAGGCAGCGCCGCCGGCGGCTGCACCCAGCGGGGGCCGAAGCCGCGGATCACAATGGTGCGGGGTTCGTCGTCGTCCTCGGTGTCAAAGTCCAGCACGGCCGTGCCGTCGGCGGGCGCCTCCCCGCCGGGTCCGCCGGCGTCGCTGACCTCAGGACTGCTGCCGCCGAGGCTCCGGAGCAGGTCCACTTCCAGCCGGCTCTCGCTGAGGTGTTCCACGCGGCCCCGGCCCCACTCCACCACGGTCACGGCGCTGTCCATGGTGTTTTCCAGGTCGATGTCATCGATTTCCGACGCCGAGCCAAGCCGGTACGCGTCCACGTGCACCAAGTCCGGGCCGCCCGGCCGGGGACCGTCGGGCAGGTTCGGGTGGATGCGGACCAGCACAAAAGTGGGCGAAATGATGCCGGCGCGGACCCCCAGGCCCTCCCCCAGGCCCTGGGTGAAGGTGGTCTTCCCTGCCCCCAGCTCACCGGTGAGGACCAGCAGGTCCCCCGCCTGCAGCTGGCCGCCGAGTGCCGCCGCCAGGGCGTGCGTCTGGTCCGCGGTCCGGACGTGCAGGGTCCGTTCCCAGGCTGCCTGGCTCACGGGCGCGGCCCGTCGCTGGCGGGGTCTTCGTTGATGTAGCGCCGCGGTACGCGGGGGCTGATCCGGGTGACGATCTCGTAGTTGTTGGTGCCGGCCGCGCGGGCCCAGTCGTCTGCGGTGGGCCCGCCGTCGGCGCCGTCGCCAAACAGCACTGCTTCGGCACCGAGCACGCTGCGCCCGCCGGCGGAAACGTTGAGCGGGCCGAGGTCGATCACCATCTGGTCCATCGCGATGCGGCCCACCACGGGGTAGGTCACGCCGTCCACGCGGACCGGGCCTCCGGTGGCGATCCGGGGGACGCCGTCGGCATAGCCCAGCGGGATAAGGCCCAGGGTGCTGGTGCTGCCGGTGCGGTAGTTCAGGCCGTAGGAGACGCCCTGCCCGGCCGGGACGTCCTTGCAGTGCGACACCACGGTGCGGATCGTCATGGCGGGGCGGAGGCCCAGCTCGTCCGGGCTCTGCCCCTCAAACGGCGACAGGCCGTAGAGGCCCAGCCCGGTGCGGACCAGGTCAAAATGTGTGTCCGGCCGGGACAGGGTGGCCGGGGTGTTGGCGAGGTGCCGCACTTCCGGGTCCACGCCGGCGTCCTGGGCGATCGCGAGGGCCTCCCGGAAGGCCGCGAGCTGCTCGTCGGTTTCCGGGCGGTCGGGTTCGTCGGCGACGGCAAGGTGCGAGAAGACCCCCACCACCCGCAGCAGGCCCTGGTCCTGGTATTCCATGGCCTCGCCCACCAGGCTGTCCCAGGCGTCCATGGTGGCCCCGTTGCGGCCCAGACCGGTGTCCACCTTGAGGTGCACCCGGGCCGGCCGTTCCTGTTCGCGGGCGGCCGCGACGATGTTCCGCAGTTCCCAGCCCGAGCAGCCGATGTCGATCCCGGCGGCCACTGCGGCGGCGAAGTTGCTCTCCGGGGTGTGCAGCCAGGCCAGGAGCGGGGCGTCGATGCCCGCGGCGCGCAGGGCCAGTGCCTCGGAAATGTGGGCGGTTCCCAGCCAGTTGGCTCCGGCGCTGAGCGCTGCGCGGGCCACCGGAACGGCGCCGTGGCCGTAGGCGTCGGCCTTGACCACCGCCATCACCTGCGCCGGCGACGCCACCGCAGCGAGGCGGCGGACGTTGTGCCGGATGGCCGCGAGGTCGATGACCGCGGAGCGTTCTTCGGCGTAGGCTGCCGGAGCCTCGGGGACGGTCGGGAGGTCACCTGTTGCTGCTGGGTAAGTCACTCAACGATTCTAGGGGTGGCATGGCGCGGGGCTTAATTCGGCCCGGGCGCAGCCTGCCCGCCGCCACGGGACATGCCCAATCTTCGCGGCCACCAACGGGCATAGTGGCATCATGTCCGCTCCCCGCCCCGCAGACAGGGCATGCCCCCTGGCCACCCGCACCACGGCACAACCCCTCCACGGGACATGCCCATTCTTCGCGACCAGCACCGGGCATAGTGGCATCATGTCCGCTCTCTGACTCACAGGGAGGGCATGTCCAGTGGGGGGCTACGCGTCGGAAAGGTGCGCGATGGTCGCCGTCGCCCGGCGCTGCGCTTCCTGCGGCACGTCGCGGATGATGTCCTCGAGGAAACGGTAGCGCCGGAGCCACTGGCTGCCCTGCCGTTCCTTCCGGGCGTTGGCGCGCTGCCACCAGTCGGCGATGTCGCCCCAGCCCGGGGCCGCCAGCGAACCGCCCACCTCCTGCACGGCGAGCGCCGCGCACAGGTTGGCGAACCGCAGCCGGTCGCCGAGCGGCCACCCGGCCAGGCACCCGACGATGAACGCGGCCCCGAAGCAGTCCCCGGCGCCCGTCGGATCGTACGCGGACACCGGCAGCGACGGCACCCACTCCTCTTCGCCGGTCTCGGAGTCCACGGCCATCGCCCCCTGGGCCCCCAGGGTCACCACGGCCACCGGCACCCGGTCCGCCAGTGCGTAGAGGGCCGCCCACGGATTGTCGTGACCGGTGAAGGCCATCGCCTCGTGCTGGTTCGGCATGAAGGCGTGGAAGTACCGCAGGTTATCCAGCCGGGCCGAGGACCACGCACCGGTCGGATCCCAGCCGACGTCACCGAACAGCCGCACCCCCGCCTTGTGCGCATCGAGCGCCCACGGTTCCACTTCCTCGCCAAGCTCGGCCACCGCGGCGAGGGCCGACGGCGGGCAGCCGATCAGCTCGCTGGACGTTACCGGGGCCGCGTGCCCGTGGGTCACCATGGACCGGTCGTGGTCCACGCTGAGGGACACCGTCACCGGGGAATGCCAGCCCGCCACCCGCCGGGACAGGGACAGGTCCACGTGCTCCTGCACCGCCAGGATCTTCCAGTTGTAGTCGCCGTAGCCATCATCGCCGAACGCGGCCGCCAGCCCGGTCCGCAGGCCCAGCCGGGCCGCGGCGATCGCCTGGTTCGCCACGCCGCCCGGGCAGCTGCCCATCCCGTCGCTCCAGATTTCGGTCCCGGCGACGGGCGCGTGGGGCAGGCCGGTGAAGATGATGTCCTGGAAAACAGTCCCGGTCAGCAGCAGGTCGAAGCCCTCCGCCGCCGGAGTCCGGACGGCGGAAAGCGGGTCAAAACGCCGCGTCGGAATCGCGTCCATACCCCGCACATTACGCCGTCCGGGTAGCGCTGCAAAGGCATTCCCCGGGCCCGGCCCAGCACAGTGCATAGACTGTCGGCATGCGGCTGATGATTGCCGGCGGCGGCGGGTTCCGCGTTCCGCTGGTCTTCCGGGCACTCTGTTCAGGACCCTTCGCCGGGCTGGTCCGGGAGCTGGTGCTGTACGACGTCGATCCCGGCCGCCTCGCCGCCATCACCGCCGTCCTGGACTCCTACGCGCGGCAGGACGCGACCCCCGGCACCGCCCCCGCGGTGCGTGCCACCACGTCCCTGGCCGAGGCACTGGACGGCACCGACATGGTATTCGCCGCGATCCGCCCGGGCGGGACCGCCGGCCGGACGGCCGATGAGCGGGTGGCCCTGGACCGGGGGCTCCTGGGCCAGGAGACCACGGGGGCGGGCGGGATCTCCTACGCGCTCCGGTCCATCCCCCGCATGCTGGACCTCGCAGCCCAGATGCGGCGCCGCTGCCCCGACGCATGGCTGCTGAATTTCACCAACCCGGCCGGCATGGTCACCGAAGCCCTTATTCCGGTGCTGGGGCACAAGGTCGTCGGCATCTGTGATTCGGCCGGCGGGCTGGTGTACCGGGCGGCGGCCGCGGCCGGCGTTGAGCTGCCCGCCAACCGGCTCGACGGCGTCGGGTACTACGGCCTGAACCACCTGGGCTGGCTGTACCGCCTGGAGTCCGGCGGCAGGGACGTGCTGCCCGGGCTGCTTGCAGACGCCGAGGCGCTGGCGGGCTTCGAGGAGGGGCGGCTGTTCCCGCAGCGCTTCCTCGCGGACCTGGGGTGCCTGCCCAACGAGTACCTCTATTACTACTACGAGACGGGGCAGGCCCTGGCAGGTATCCGGTCCTCCCCCACCACGCGCGGCGAATCGATCGACCGGCAGCAGGCCGAACTCTATCCGCGGCTCGCGGCCGCCGGGCGGCAGGCCTACCCGCTGTGGGACGCGGCGCGCCGCTCCCGCGAGGAGGGCTATCTCGCCGAGGCCCGGCAGGCCGGCGAGCGCCGGGATGAGACGGACCTGGCCGGCGGCGGCTACGAGCGTGTGGCCCTCGCGGCCATGC
Organism: Pseudarthrobacter sp. 1C304; assembly: GCF_052245515.1. NCBI lineage: Bacteria > Bacillati > Actinomycetota > Actinomycetes > Micrococcales > Micrococcaceae > Pseudarthrobacter > Pseudarthrobacter sp. 1C304. Next base: position 324,343 of record NZ_JBQQCH010000002.1, read on the forward strand.
GGGCGCTCTCCGGCGGCGGCCCGGCCGAGCTGATCCTGAACACCCGCAACACCGCAGCCGACGGCGGCCCCGGCACCGGCGTCGCGGGTCCCGACGACGGCGGCCCCGGCCCGGGCGCCGCGGCGGCCATCCCGGGACTGCCCGCGGATGCCGTCGTCGAGGTTCCCTGCCGGGTGACCTCCGGCGGTGTCGAGCCCCTGCGGCAGGACCGCCCGGCGCCGGCGCAGCTGGCCCTGCTCCGGCAGGTCAAGGACGTCGAGCGGCTCGTCGTGACAGCCGCAAGCCGCAGGCCCGGCACCACGGGACCGGACCGCCGGGCAGCGGCCCTGGCGGCGTTCGCCGGGCACCCCCTGGCCGGCCCCGGGGACCTCGCGCGGCAGCTGCTGGCCGGGTACGAGGCGGCGTTCCCGGAACTGCAGGAGCTTTTCCGGGACTGACGGGGCCCGCTCAGGAAGCACCGGCCCGGGCCTGTGACCGGCGCCGCCCGCCCGCCTCTGAACCGGCGCGGCGTTCAGGAGTAGTGTTTGATCGAATGCAGTTCCGGCAGTGTAAGAACGGACATGTCCCCCGGGACCTGTCCGAGGGAGGGAGAGAACAATGTCGCTGATCCGCCGGGTAGCGTTCCTCTCCCTGCACACCTCCCCGATGGAGCAGCCCGGGTCCGGCGACGCCGGGGGCATGAACGTCTACATCCGCGCGCTCGCCGCGGCCCTCGCCGAGACCGGCGTCGAGGTGGAAATCTTCACCCGCTCCACGTCCGCCGGCCAGGCCGCCGTCGAACATCCCTCCCCCGGCGTCTGTGTGCACAATGTCATGGCCGGGCCGCCCCGGAAGCTCCCCAAGGAGGAACTGCCCGAGCTGCTGCACAGCATGGTGGCAGAAATCGACCGGATCCGGCAGAGCCAGCCGCACGGCCGCTACGACGTGATCCATTCGCACTACTGGGTGTCCGGCGTGGCCGGACTTGAGCTCGCAACCCTGTGGGGACTGCCGCTGGTGCACACCATGCACACCATGGCGAAGGTGAAGAACCTGCTGCTGGCAGCCGGCGAGCAGCCCGAACCGCGCCGGCGCGAGGACGGCGAGCATCGCATTGTCGACGGCGCCACCCGGCTGATCGCCAACACCGGCACCGAGGCGGCGGAACTGGTCTCCCACTACAACGCGGACAACGACCGCATCGACGTGGCGCCCCCGGGCGTGGACCTGACCACGTTCACGCCGTCCTTCCGCAGCCGCGCCCGGGCCGCCCACGGGATCCCGCCGGGCCGGTTCCACCTGCTCTTCGCCGGCCGGATCCAGCGCCTCAAGGGCCCGCAGATCCTGGTCAAGGCCGCCGCCCTGCTGCGCGCCCGGCGCCCGGACATCGACCTGCAGCTGACCATTGTCGGCGCCATCAGCGGGTCCAAGGACTTCGACCTGAAAGCGCTGATCAAAGCTGCCGGAATGGACGACGTCGTCACGCACCACCCGCCGGTCAGCGCACCGGAGCTGGCGGGCTGGTACCGGTCCGCCGACGTCGTGGTGATGCCCTCCTACAGTGAGTCCTTCGGCCTGGTGGCGCTCGAGGCGCAGGCCTGCGGAACGCCCGTGGTGGCCACCAAGGTGGGCGGGCTGTCCCGTGCCGTCTTTGACGGCCGCACCGGGATGCTCGTGGAGGGGCACAAGGCCGCCGACTGGGCCGACGCCCTGGAGGCCCTGCACGACGACCCCGCCACCCGTGAGGACATGGGCCGCGCCGCCGCGCTGCACGCGCAGGAGTTCGGCTGGCAGCGGACCGCCGCCATCACGCTGGAGAGCTACCACACGGCATTGAGCCAGTATTTTGGAAACCTGACCATTCCGGTGGGCCACACGCCCGTCACCGGAACCCTGGGCCGGTAACAGCGGCCTGAAATCACTGGGCCGGACCACCCGCCGGCGCCACGAGCCAAAGGACAACGATGTCTGAACCCACGAATTCCGGATCCGCTGCCCGGAGCGCGGTTGCGCCTGCGGCGTCTGCCCTGAGCGACCTGGAGATCGCCCAGCGCGCCACGATGCGGCCGATCGAGGAGATCGCCGCGGCGGCCGGGATCAACGCCGAAGCCCTGGACTTCCACGGCCGGTACAAGGCGAAAATCGATCCGGCAAAGCTCACGGGTCCGACGGCGGGCGGCACGCGGCGCGCCCCCGGCAAGGTGGTGCTGGTCTCGGCCATGTCCCCCACCCCCGCCGGCGAAGGCAAGTCCACCACCACCGTGGGGCTGGCGGACTCCCTCGCCCGGGCCGGGCACAAGGTGATGATCGCCCTGCGGGAACCCTCCCTCGGCCCGATCCTGGGCATGAAGGGCGGAGCCACCGGCGGCGGCTACTCCCAGGTACTGCCGATGGACGAGATCAACCTGCACTTCACCGGCGACTTCCACGCCGTCACGTCGGCGAACAACGCCCTCATGGCCCTCGTGGACAACCACATCTACCAGGGCAACGAGCTGAACATCGATCCGCGCCGGATGACCTTCAAACGGGTGCTGGACATGAACGACCGGTCGCTGCGGGAGGTGGTGATCGGCCTCGGCGGCCCGACGCAGGGCATCCCCCGGCAGGACGGCTTCGACATCACCGTGGCCTCGGAAATCATGGCGGTGTTCTGCCTGGCCACGGACCTCGCCGACCTCCGGGAGCGGCTGGGCCGCATCACCTTCGGCTACACCCACGACCGGCAGCCGGTCACGGTGGCCCAGCTGGGTGTGCAGGGGGCCCTGGCCATGCTGCTCAAGGACGCCATCAAACCGAACCTGGTGCAGACCATCGCCGGGACCCCGGCGCTGGTCCACGGCGGGCCGTTCGCCAACATCGCCCACGGCTGCAACTCGCTGATCGCCACCCAGACGGCCCACAGCCTGGCGGACATCGTGGTCACCGAGGCGGGCTTCGGCGCCGACCTGGGCGCGGAGAAGTACATGGACATCAAGTCGCGCGTCGCCGACGTCGCCCCGTCCGCCGTCGTGGTGGTGGCGACCGTCCGGGCGCTGAAGATGCACGGCGGAGTCCCCAAGGACCAGCTCAAGGAGCCCAACGTGGAGGCGCTGGCGGCCGGCGTCGTCAATCTGCAGCGCCACGTGCGGAACGTGGAGAAGTTCGGCATCACCCCGGTGGTGGCGATCAACCGGTTTGGCACGGACACGAAGGAAGAGCTGGACTGGCTGCTGGACTGGTGCGCCGCGGAGGGCGTCCAGGCGGCGGTGGCCGACGTCTGGGGCCGCGGAGGCGGGGGCGACGGCGGGGACGAGCTCGCGGCGAAGGTGGCCGCAGCGATCGAGGCGCCGCACACGTTCCGGCACCTGTACCCGCTCGAAATGTCGGTGGAGGACAAGATCCGCACCATCGTGCAGGAGGTCTACGGCGCTGACGGGGTGGACTTCTCCGTCCCGGCGCTCAAGCGGCTCGCGGAGATCGAGAAGAACGGCTGGTCCGGCTTCCCGGTGTGCATGGCGAAGACCCAGTATTCCTTCAGCGACGACGCCACCAAGCTCGGTGCCCCGAAGGGGTTCACCGTGCACGTCCGCGACCTCATCCCCAAGACCGGCGCGGGCTTCATCGTGGCCCTCACCGGCGCCGTCATGACCATGCCGGGGCTGCCGAAAGTCCCGGCCGCCATGCGCATGGACGTCGACGCCGAGGGCAACCCCGTCGGCCTCTTCTGACCCTCCCGCTTGATCCATCACTTTTGGGGGCCATTCCCGCCGAATGGCCCCTACAAGTGATAGCGCAACAGGCTTCTGTGGATAACCAAAGCGGGGATGCGGACTTCGGATCAGAATGGTCGGCATGCGCCCACCAGCTGCCCTGCCGGCCCACCTCGCGTCGGCCCCTTTCACCGTCTACGAAGCCCGGGCCGCCACGATCGGCAACAACCGGCTCCGTTCCTCCGATCTCGCCACCGCCGGCCGGTTGCTGTACTTGCCGGCCGGCTGGGAGTTCGAACTCCGCGGGCTGGCCCGTGCCTTGTCTGCTGCGACCCCGGGCGCCTGGATTTCCCACCTCACGGCCGCGGTCCTGCTGGGGCTGTGGCTCCCGCCTTGGTACAGCGGGTGCCGGGAACTTCATCTCAGCAAGCCCAGAGCCCTGCCGCAGGTGCGCCGTCACGGCGTGGTGGGGCATACAGTGCTGGTGTTCGACGACGAACTCATGGACTGGGACGGGATCCGGATTTCGACGCCTGCCCGCACCTGGCTGGACCTGGCCCACACGCTGCCGCTGAAGGACCTCGTGGCGATCGGAGACCAGTTGGTGCGGCAGCCGCATCCCGGGCTGGAGTACCGCACGGAGCCCTGGACCACACGTCTCCGCCTCGCGGCGCTGCTCGGGAGGCACCCGAAACTCAAGGGAATCGTGAAAGCACGCCAGGCGCTGGAACTGGTCCGGCCGGGCTCCGACTCGGCACCGGAAACGTTCCTTCGCCTGGCGTTGACTGCGGCCGGGCTCCCGGAGCCTGAGCTCCAGGTCAGGATCCTGCCGGATGACCCCTACTCCCCTCCTGCGGACCTCGGCTACCGCAGGCAGAGAGTCGCTATGCAGTACGACGGCGGCCACCACCTCACCCGCGAACAGCAGTCCCGCGACAACCAACGGGACGAGGCGTTCAACGCAGCAGGCTGGCGCTACTTCAAATTCAACGCCAACGATCTGGCCGATGACTTCCGCGGAGCCGCGCGGCGTGTCCGGGCAGCCTTGCCCCCCGTTAAGCGCCGGTTGCCCTATCACTTATCGGGTCCAAACCAGGGGTTTGACCACCACAAGTGATAGGGCAACACGGAAAAGGGGGTTAGCGCTCCAGGTCGCCGCGGATGAAGGCCTCGACCTTTTCACGGGCGAGGTCGTCGTTGAACTGCTCCGGCGGGGACTTCATGAAGTAGCTCGACGCCGAGAGCAGCGGGCCGCCGATGCCGCGGTCCAGGCCGATCTTGGCGGCACGGATGGCGTCAATGATCACGCCGGCGGAGTTGGGCGAATCCCAGACCTCCAGCTTGTACTCCAGGGACACCGGGGCGTCGCCGAAGTTGCGGCCTTCCAGGCGGACGAAGGCCCACTTGCGGTCATCGAGCCACTGGACGTAGTCCGACGGGCCGATGTGCACGTCCTTGGCGGCCAGGTCGGCTTCCACGTTGGACGTGACGGCCTGGGTCTTGGAGATCTTCTTGGACTCGAGGCGGTCGCGCTCCAGCATGTTCTTGAAGTCCATGTTGCCGCCGACGTTCAGCTGGTACGTGCGGTCCAGGGTGACGCCGCGGTCCTCGAACAGCTTCGCCATGACGCGGTGCGTGATGGTGGCGCCGATCTGGCTCTTGATGTCGTCGCCCACAATCGGGACGCCGGCCGCGGTGAACTTGTCCGCCCACGCCTTGGTGCCGGCGATGAAGACCGGCAGGGCGTTGACGAACGCCACGCCGGCGTCGATGGCGCACTGGGCGTAGAACTCTGCGGCTTCCTGCGACCCGACCGGCAGGTAGCACACCATCACGTCAACCTCGGCGTCCTTGAGGGCCTGGACGACGTCGACCGGCTCCTCCGGGGACTGCTCGATGGTCTCGAGGTAGTACTTGCCGAGCCCGTCGAGGGTGGGCCCGCGCTGCACGGTCACGCCGGACGGCGGCACGTCGGCGATCTTGATGGTGTTGTTCTCGCTGGCCAGGATGGCGTCGGACAGGTCCTGGCCCACCTTCTTGCCGTCGACGTCGAACGCGGCGACGAACTTCACGTCGCCCACGTGGTACTGGCCGAACTCCACGTGCATCAGGCCGGGGATCGTGGCCTTGGGGTCGGCGTCCTTGTAGTACTCAACGCCCTGGACCAGCGAGGCGGCGCAGTTACCTACGCCGACGATTGCAACACGAATCGGATGTGAAGACACGGAACTCCTTTAAGGGACAACGTCATGTGCCCGGCGGAAGTACTCTGATGCACGACGGCGGCAGCGGGCACGGCGCCCAACGGCGCCTTTAGCATTCTAATCAACTGCGCGGCGGCCCGGATTGTTCCCGCCCGCCGCGCAGCCTGTCTTACAGGGAGGTGCGGCCTGTTACTTCTGGGCCCACAGATTGATGTCGGACTCGACGGCGAACTCATCGATCGCCGTCAGCTCCGCGGCGGTGAAGTCCAGGTTGTTGATGGCGGCCAGGTTGTCCTCGAGCTGCCGGACGCTGGATGCCCCCACCAGGGCGGACGTCACCGCGGAGCCCTTGCCCTGTTCGCGCAGGATCCAGGCGATGGCCATCTGCGCGAGCGACTGCCCGCGGCCTTCAGCGATCCGGTTGAGCCCCCGGACGCGGGCCAGCTTGTCCTCGGTGATGCTGTCCTCGTCCAGGGACTTGTCCTGCGCGGCGCGGGAATCGGCGGGGATCCCGTGCAGGTACCGGTCGGTGAGCATGCCCTGGGCCAGCGGCGAGAACGCGATGGACCCGGCACCCACCTGGTCCAGGGCTTCGTACAGGTTGGGGCTGCCGTTCTCGGTCCAGCGGTTCAGCATCGAGTAGCTGGGCTGGTGGATCAGCAGCGGGGTGCCCAGCTCCTTCAGGATGCGGGCCGCCTCGAGGGTCTGCTCCGGGGTGTAGGAGGAGATGCCCGCGTACAGGGCCTTGCCGGAACGGACCGCGTGGTCCAGCGCCCCCATGGTCTCCTCCAGGGGTGTCTCCGGGTCCGGGCGGTGGCTGTAGAAGATGTCCACGTAGTCCAGGCCCATCCGGGTCAGGGACTGGTCGAGGCTGGCGAGCAGGTATTTGCGGGAGCCCCATTCGCCGAACGGGCCCGGCCACATGTTGTAGCCGGCCTTGGTGGAGATGATGAGCTCGTCGCGGTACGGGGCGAAGTCGTCCCGCAGGTGCCGGCCGAAGTTCGTTTCGGCGGATCCGGCGGGCGGCCCGTAGTTGTTGGCGAGGTCGAAGTGGTTGACGCCGAGGTCGAAGGCGCGGCGCAGGATGGCGCGCTGGACCTCGAAGGCCTTGTCGTCGCCGAAGTTGTGCCACAGGCCGAGGGAAACGGCGGGAAGCTTCAGCCCGCTGCGGCCCACACGGCGGTACGGCATGGAGTCATAGCGGGTCTCTGCTGCAACGTAAGTCATGGGAAGTCCTGTCCTATTCGGAGATGATGGCGGCGCTGTGGCCCGGCAGGTCCAGCTGGCCGGCGGCGAGCCGCACGCCGTCGTCGGTGGCGAGCGCCACCGAGGCGCCGGCCACGGCGAGGCTGCGCGCTTCGGCAGAGAAGTTCATCGCCACCTCCACGCTGCCGCGGCGCAGGCGGAGCCAGCGCTCGGCCTCGTCGAACGCCACGGCGGTGTCCTCGAAGCCGAGACCGGACAGCTCCGGCGTGGCGCGCCGCAGCGCGATGAGCTGGCGGTACAGCTCCAGCAGGCGGGCGTGGTGGCCCTGCGCGGCTTCGTCCCAGTTGAGCCGGGAGCGGGTGAAGGTTTCGGGGTCCTGCGGGTCGGGCACGACGGCGGGGTCCCACCCCATCCGCTCGAACTCCCGGATCCGGCCCTCCGCCGTGGCCTTCCCGAGTTCCGGTTCCGGGTGCGAGGTGAAGAACTGCCACGGCGTGGTGGCGCCGTATTCCTCGCCCATGAACAGCATCGGCGTGTACGGCGAGGTGAGGGTCGCGACGGCGGCGAGCGCCAGCTGCCCGTAGCCCAGGGTCTGGGACAGCCGGTCGCCGGTGGCCCGGTTGCCGATCTGGTCGTGGTTCTGGCTGCAGACCACCAGCGCGGCCGGGTGGACCAAGCGGGCGTTGATGGGCCGGCCGTGGTGCCGCCCGCGGAAGCTGGAGTAGCTGCCGTCGTGGAAGAACCCGTCCACCAGGACCTTGGCCAGGGCCTCCATGGAGTCGAAGTCGGCGTAGTAGCCCGTGGTCTCGCCGCTGACGTTGACGTGGACGGCGTGGTGGAAGTCATCGCTCCACTGCCCGGCCAGGCCGTACCCGTTGACGTTCCGCGGGTAGAGCAGCCGCGGGTCGTTGAGGTCCGACTCGGCGATCATCGTCGCCGGCCGCCCCGTTTCCGTGGCCACCTCGTCCGCGAGCGCACCGAAGTCCTCCAGCAGGTGGACCGCCCGCTCGTCCTTGAAGGCGTGCACGGCATCGAGCCGCAACCCGTCCACGTGGTAGTCCCGCAGCCACATCGCGGCGTTGTCCAGGATGTAGCGGCGCACCACGTCGGAGCCGGGGCCGTCGAGGTTCACGGAGTCGCCCCACGTGTTCCCCTCCCCCGACTTCAGGTACGGGCCGAACCGGGGAAGGTAGTTCCCGCTGGGCCCGAGGTGGTTGTAGACCACGTCCTGGATGACGCCCAGCCCGGCGGCGTGGGCGGCATCGACGAAGCGCTGGTACGCGGCGGGCCCGCCGTAGCCTTCGTGGACCGCGTACCAGAGGACACCGTCGTAGCCCCAGTTGTGGGTGCCGTTGAAGCCGTTCACCGGCAGCAGCTCCACAAAGTCGATGCCGAGCTCCGCCAGGTAGCCGAGCTTTCCGGCGGCGGCGTCCAGCGTCCCCTCGGGGGTGAAGGTGCCCACGTGCAGCTCGTAGATCACCGCGCCCTGCAGGTCCCGGCCCTGCCACTGCCCGTCCGCCCAGTCGTGGCTGCCGGCGTCGAACGTCCGAGACAGGGCATGGACGCCGTCGGGCTGCCGCCGGGACCGGGGGTCCGGCAGCGGTGTGGTGTCCCCGTCGATCAGGTAGCCGTAGTCCACGTCCCCGGCAGCGGGGGCGTCCGGCGCGGTCCACCAGCCGCCGGAGCCGTCCGCGTTGGACAGAGCGCCGTCCGCGGCGCCGGGGACCCGGCTCATCGGGTACTCCCGGCCGCCGGCGAGCAGCGTGATGGTCTGCGCGTCCGGGGCCCAGACGTTGAAGCGTTCGGATCCGTGTGCAGGCAAGGTCATGGCATTCTTCCGTTCCCCAATATCAGGTTGTCAGTGCGTGCGTCAGGCGCCGGGCACCAGCAGCGCCACCGGGTAGTGGCGCAGGATGTCCGCCACCGGCACGGGTCCCGGGCCGAAGGCCGTCCCCGTCAGCTGGTCGGTCATTTCGGCGGACAGTTCGACGGCGGTGTCCTGCCAGCCGCCGCGCTGTTCCAGTCCGCGGGGCAGCCGGGTGGCGAGGGTGAGGGCCCCGGCGCCCGCGTCGGTGCCGCGTTCGAACGCGACCAGGTGCCCGGCCGCCGGCCCGGTTGCCTTCACGGGGAGGTATCCGGTGAAGAGCTCGGGACGGTCCCGGCGCAGGCGCAGGGCGCGCGAGGTGACCAGGAGCTTGGCGGCGTCGTCGGTGTACGACGCCGGGCGGTCGCCGGCGTCGAGCGCGGCCAGGGCCGCGCGCCGGGCGCCGTAGTCGAACGGCCGCCGGTTGTCCGGGTCGGTCAGCGAGCGGTCCCAGAACTCGGTGCCCTGGTAGACGTCCGGAACGCCCGGCATGGTCAGCTGCACCAGCTTGGCGCCGAGCGAGTTGATGGCCCCGTAGGGTGCCACCAGCTCCACGAGGGATTCCAGTTCCGCCCGGACGGCGTCGTTGTCGAAGGCCGCGTCGACGGCGGCGGCAAGCTTCTTCTCGAAGTCCTCGTTCGGGTCCAGCCAGTCGGTGGAGTTGCCGGCCTCGCGGGCGGCCTTCTGCGCGTAGGACTGCAGCCGGTCCCGGTCCGCGGGCCAGGCGCCGGCGATGGCCTGCCACAGCAGGTTGGCCAGCGGCCCGTCGGGCAGCGGCGCCAGTTCCTGCAGCCGGGCCAGGGCGGCCCGCCATTCCGGGGCCGCCTCGGCGAGCACGGAAATCCGGGCGCGGGTGTCCTCGCTGCGTTTGGTGTCGTGCGTGCTGAGCGTGGTCATGGACAGCGGAATCTCGGCCTGGCGGCGGGCCATGCGGCGGTGGAACTCCTCCGGTGCCACAGCGAACTCGGTGGGATCGGCGCCCACCTCCGTCAGGGTGCCCAGCCGGGTGTAGCGGAAGAACGCGGTGTCCTCCACGCCCTTGGCCATGACCATGCCCGAGGTCTGCTGGAAGCGGCGCCCCAGCTCGGTGCTGTCCTCCGGGCCGGCCTCCAGGAGCAGCGGGAGCAGGCGGCCGACGGCGTCGTCCAGATCGGGGCGGCGGCGGGCCGCGAGGGCGCACGCCTCCTTCAGGACGTCGGCGCCGTCGGGCAGGTAGCTGCGGTACACCGGGAAGGCGGCAATGATTTCCGAGAGGGCGTCCGCGGCGAGTTCGCTGCTGAGCCCGGCCGCGGGCGGCACCAGCCGCGCCAGCCGGAGCATCTCCGAGTGCAGGATGCCGTCCGTGATCCGGCGCTTGGTGCCCCGGATCATCTCCTCGTAGTCCGGCACCTCGCCGCCGCGCAGGTCGGCGTCGAGCGCGTCGAGGGCCTCCTGCCCGGCGGGATCGACGAAGAGCCGGTCCACGTCCGCGAGGGCGTCGTAACCCGTGGTCCCCTCGCAGTCGAAGCCGGCCGGAAGCACCTCGCCCGGCTCCAGGATCTTCTCGATCAGCAGGTAGCTGCCGCCCGTGGCCTCCCGGAGCCGGTGCAGGTACCCCGCTGGATCGGCCAGACCGTCCGGGTGGTCGATCCGGAGACCGTCCACCAGGCCCTCGCGGAACCAGCGGACAATCTCGGCGTGCGCTTCGTCGAAGACCTCCGGAAGCTCCACCCGGATGCCGGCCAGGCTGTTGACGGCGAAGAACCGGCGGTAGTTCAGGTCGTTGTCCGCCCGGCGCCAGCCCACCAGCTCGTAGTGCTGGCGGTTGTGGACCTCGCGGGGGTCATCCCCCTCGGTGTAGCTGCCCTCAGCCAGCGGGAAGCGGTGGTCGTAGTAGCGGAGTTCCCCGTCCTTGACCTCGAGGGCGTCAACGTCCGCGTCCGATCCCAGCACGGGGATGCGGATGCGGCCGCCGCCGAAGTCCCAGTCGACGTCGAACGCCTGGGCGTAGCGGGACTGCTGCCCCTCCTTCAGCAGGGACCACCACCACGGGTTCTGGGCGGGGGTGGCGACGCCGACATGGTTCGGCACAATGTCGACGAGCACCCCCATTCCCGCTTCCCGGGCGGCAGCCGACGCGGCGGCCAGGCCTTCCGGCCCGCCGCGGTCGGAGTCGATCGCGGCGGGGTCGGTGACGTCGTAGCCGTGGTCGGAGCCCTCCTCCGCTGTCAGGATCGGCGAGAGGTAGAGCCAGTCCACGCCGAGTGCCTTCAGGTAGGGCACGGTCTGGGCTGCGTCCTGGAGGGTGAAACCGGGACGGATCTGCAGCCGGTAGGTGGAGACGGGGGTCCTCATTCGGCGGCAGCCTTCCCGGAAGCCGCGTCGGAAACCTTGTCGGCGGCCTCGTCCTGGGCCTCCGCCATTTCCTCGAAGGCTTCCTCGTGCTCGGCCATGGAGGCCAGCGACGCGGCTGCGGAGTAGTCAACTTCCACCTCGGGGCCGGAGTGCGCCCGGAGCACCACCATGGACTTGGCGGCGAGCTTCAGCACCGAACCGGCGCGGAGCGGTTCCTCGGTACCGGTCTGGTCCGAGGTGTCCACCAGCACGTCCCAGAGCTTTGAGTACTCCTCGGTGGGCAGGACAAAGTCCACGTCGCCGTCATGGGCGTTGAACGCCATCAGGAAGTTGTCGTCGGTGATCCGGCGGCCGCGGGAATCCTGTTCCTGGATCCCGTGCCCGTTGTAGAACACGCCGATGGTCCGGCCGAAGCCGCTGCCCCAGTCCTCCGGCAGCATTTCGGTGCCGTCAGTCTTCAGCCACACGATGTCCGGCAGCTTCTCGCCCTCGCCGCGGCGCACCGGGCGGCCGTCGAAGAAGCGGCTGCGCCGGAACGTCGGGTGGTCGTGGCGGATCTTGTTGACGAAGGCGGTGAACTCCACCAGCGGCTGGTCCATGGCTTCCCAGTGGATCCAGCTCAGCTCGGAGTCCTGGCAGTAGGTGTTGTTGTTGCCGGCCTGGGTGCGGCCCAGCTCGTCACCGTGCAGCAGCATCGGAACGCCCTGGGAGAGCAGCAGGGTGGCGATGAAGTTGCGCTGCTGGCGGGCGCGGAGCGTCAGGACCTCGTCGTTGTCCGTGTCCCCCTCCTCACCGCAGTTCCAGGAGCGGTTGTGGGATTCGCCGTCGTTGTTGCCTTCACCGTTGGCGTCGTTGTGCTTCTCGTTGTAGGACACGAGGTCGCGCATGGTGAAGCCGTCGTGGGCGGTGACGAAGTTGATCGAGGCCACGGGGCGCCGCGCCGAGCTTTCGTACAGGTCCGCAGAGCCGGTCAGGCGGGAGGCGAATTCACCCAGCGTGGAGGGTTCGCCGCGCCAGAAGTCGCGGACCGTGTCGCGGTACTTGCCGTTCCATTCGGTCCACTGCGGCGGGAAGTTGCCCACCTGGTAGCCGCCGGGACCGATGTCCCAGGGCTCGGCGATCAGCTTGACCTGGGAAACGATCGGGTCCTGCTGGATGAGTTCGAAGAAGGTGGAGAGCTTGTCGACGTCGTAGAACTCGCGGGCCAGCGTGGAGGCGAGGTCGAAGCGGAAGCCGTCGACGTGCATTTCCGTCACCCAGTAGCGCAGGGAGTCCATGAGGAGTTGAAGGGAGTGCGGGTGCCGGACGTTGAGGGAGTTGCCGGTGCCGGTGTAGTCCATGTAGTGCTTCATGTCGTCGTCCACCAGGCGGTAGTAGGCCTGGTTGTCGATGCCCTTGAAGGACAGGGTGGGGCCCAGGTGGTTGCCTTCGGCGGTGTGGTTGTAGACCACGTCCAGGATCACTTCGATGCCGGCACGGTGCAGGTCGCGGACCATGGCCTTGAACTCCTGCACCTGGTGCCCGACGTCGCCGGTGGAGCTGTAGGTGTTCTGCGGGGCGAAGAAGCCGATGGTGTTGTAGCCCCAGTAGTTGTTGAGGCCCTTCTCCTGGAGCGTGCCGTCATTGACGAACTGGTGGACGGGCATGAGCTCGATGGCGGTGACGCCGAGCTTCTTCATGTGCTCAATGACCGCCGGGTGCGCGACGCCGGCGTAGGTGCCGCGCTGTTCCTCGGGGACCTCCGGGTGGAGCTCGGTGAGGCCCTTGACGTGCGCCTCGTAGATGACCGACTGGTGGTACGGGATGCGCAGCTGACGGTCGCCGTCCCACTCGAAGAACGGGTTGATGACCACGCCGTGCATGGTGTGGGGCGCCGAGTCGGCGTCGTTGCGGGAGTCGGGGTCACCGAATTCGTAAGTGAAGAGCGCGGGGTCCCAGTCGATCTGGCCCTGGACGGCCTTGGCGTAAGGGTCCATCAGCAGCTTGTTCGGGTTGAAGCGGTTGCCGTTTTCCGGTTCGTACGGGCCGTGCACGCGGTAGCCGTACTTCTGCCCCGGCTGGATCTGCGGCAGGTAGCAGTGCCACACGTAGCCGTCCACTTCGGTGAGCTCGATCCGCGTCTCAGTCAGGTCATCGGCGAGGAGGCAAAGTTCCACCCGTTCCGCTCGTTCGCTGAACAGGGCAAAGTTGGTGCCGGTTCCGTCAAAGGTGGCTCCCAGCGGGTACGCCGTTCCGGGCCAGACTTCCATGTGTTCTCCTCGTGCTGATGCGGACAATCTCTAGACAGACTACTTGTAAGTAATGTTACTAATTGACAGCGGGTGCAGTGCGCGCGCGATTGTTACAGCCGTGCCATCACCTCCGGCAGGGATTCCGCGATGGCCGACGCCGTGAGCGGGCCGCCGCCGGAGGCCAGGGAGCCTGCGCGGCCGTGCAGGCTGGCTGCCATCGCGGCGACGGCGGCCCACCGGTCCGGGCGTGTGATGCCGCGGGCGCTGAAGGTCCCGGTGGTCTCGGCCAGCTGGGCGAGCAGGGATCCCAGCACGCCGGCCAGGACGTCGCCGCTGCCGGCGCTGGCCATCCAGGGGCTGGCCTCGGCCTGGCTGAACACGGCGCCGGAAGGTGCGGCCACAAGGGTGGTGGCGCCCTTGAGCAGCACCGTGGCGCCGGTCAGGTCGCTGGCTTGCCGGGCCGCGGCCAGGGTGGCGTCCTCCACGCTGCCGCGCTCCGGGTCCGCGCCATAACGGCCCAGCAGCGCAGCCAGTTCGCCGGCGTGCGGGGTCAGCACGGTGCCGGGGTCAAGCCGTTGCGGCAGGGCGGGAAGCGCACCGGCGTCGGCCACCACCGGCAGTCCGGTGGCCGCGGCGGCGCGGACGCGGTCCAGCTGCTGGTGGGCTTCCTCGTCCAGCCCCGGGCCGAGGAGCCAGGCCTGAACGTGTGCGTCGGCGGGGCTGCCGGTTCCGCACACCACCTCAGGGCAGGACTGGCGGACCAGGTCGGCCACGTCCGGCGGACCCAGGTAGCGCACCATGCCCACACCGGCCGCCAGCGCGCCGCGGCAGGCCAGCACGGCCGCTCCGGGGTAGCGCGAGGAACCGGCCACTACGCCCAGGACGCCGCGGGAGTACTTGTGGGAGCGCCGGCCGGGATGCGGCAGCAGTGCGGACAGGTCCGCTGCCTCGAGGCGGCGCAGGGCGGGCCGGGTCAAGCCGGCCTCGATTCCGATCGGGATGACCTGGACTCTGCCTGCGAAGTCCGCGCCGGGATCGGCCAGCAGTCCGGCCTTGGCGGCGCCGAAGGTGACGGTCAGGTCCGCGGGGAGTACCGGCAGGTGGGCCTCTCCGGTGCCGGCGTCCACGCCGCTGGGAATGTCGCACGCCAGCACGAGACCGGGCCGGGAGCGTTCCAGCGCCTCCATCAGCGCGGCGGCGGGCCCGCGGAGGCCGCCCTGCGCGCCCGTGCCCAGCACCGCGTCGATGACGACGCCGGTGCGCGAGGCGGCCGCGGCCGCCTCGCCCGTGTTCTCCTCGTCCAGCCGGAGCACCCGGCCGCCGGCCTTCTCAAAAGCCGCGAGCCCCTCCGGGTGGGCCTCCCCCGCGGTGAGAACCGCCGTCGTCCGCATGCCGCGGCCGGCCAGCATGGCGGCGGCGAACAGGCCGTCCCCGCCGTTGTTGCCCTTGCCGGCCAGCACGGTGACGCTGGCGCCGTAGAGGCGGTGGCCGCGGGACCGGAGTTCCCGGATCACGGCGTTGGCCAGCCCGTAGGCTGCCCGCTGCATCAGAACAGCGCCCATACCGGTGTCCAGGAGAGGCCGCTCAGCCTCGCGTATCTGGGTTCCGGTATAGGCGCTGATCATGGGTGCGGTCCGTTCTCGGTGCAGTCGCTGCGGGAAGCCCGGCGAGGGCCGGGCCGGACGGGCCTAGCCTTCGGCGATCACCGTCGCCGTGGCAATGCCGCCGTCGTGGCTCATCGAGACGTGCCAGCGTTTGACGCCTTTCGACTCCGCCACGGCCAGCACGGTGCCCTTGACCTGGACGGTGGGACCGTTCTGGTCCAGCCCGATCCAGCAGTCCTGCCAGTTCATGCCGGCCGGAGCGCCCAGGACCTTGGCCACGGCCTCCTTGGCGGCGAACCGGGCAGCCAGGGACCGCGTGTTCAGTTCGCGTTCCGCGGGGACGAACAGCCGGTCGCGCAGCCCGGGGGTGCGCTCCAGCTGCCGGCCGAACCGTTCAATGTCTACGACGTCTACGCCAATGCCAACGATCATGGCGCTATTCTACGGTCACGCTCTTGGCCAGGTTGCGAGGCTGGTCCACGTCGTAGCCCTTGGCGGAGGCCAGGGCGAGGGCAAAGATCTGCAGCGGGACGGTGCTGAGCAGCGGGGCCAGCAGGGTGGGGGTCTCCGGGATGTAGAAGACGTGCTCGGCGTAGGCCTTGACGGCTTCGTCCCCTTCCTCGGCGATCACGATCGTCTTGGCGCCGCGGGCCCGGACTTCCTGGATGTTGGAGACCACCTTGGAGTGCAGCGAGTCGCGGCCGCGCGGCGAGGGGACCACCACGAAGACGGGCTGGCCCTCTTCGATCAGCGCGATCGGGCCGTGCTTGAGCTCGCCGGCGGCGAAGCCCTCGGCGTGGATGTAAGCCAGCTCTTTGAGTTTGAGGGCACCTTCCATGGCCACCGGGAAGCCGACGTGGCGGCCCAGGAACAGGACGGACTTGGCGTCGGCCATGGACTGGCCGAGTTCCTTGATCTGCGCTTCGTTGTCGAGGATCTGCTGGATCTTGGCGGGGATCTTGTTGAGGTCCGCGAGGACGTCCTTGATCTCGCCCTGGAACTTGTTGCCGCGGAGCTGGGCGAGGTAGAGGCCCAGGAGGTAGGCGGCGGTGATCTGCGCCAGGAAGGCCTTGGTGGAGGCGACGGCGATTTCCGGGCCGGCGTGGGTGTAGAGCACGGCGTCGGATTCACGCGGGATGGTGGAGCCGTTGGTGTTACAGATCGAGACGGTCTTGGCGCCCTGTTCCTTGGCGTAGCGGACGGCCATCAGCGTGTCCATGGTCTCGCCGGACTGGGAGATCGAGACGATCAGCGTGTTCTGGTCCACGATCGGGTCGCGGTAGCGGAATTCGTGCGAGAGCTCCACCTCGGTGGGGATCCGGCACCAGTGCTCGATCGCGTACTTGGCGACCTGGCCGGCGTACGCGGACGTGCCGCAGGCGAGGACGATGATCTTGTCCACGCTCTTGAGCAGTTCCGGATCAATCCGGAGCTCGTCCAGGGTGAGTTTGCCGTTGATGTCCGAGCGGCCCAGCAGGGTCTGCAGCACGGCGTCCGGCTGGTCGTGGATTTCCTTTTCCATAAAGGACGGGAAGCCGCCCTTTTCCGCCGACGCCGGATCCCAGTTGACGTGGTATTCCTTGCCTTCGGCCGGGGCGCCGTAGAAGTCGGTGATCTCCACGGTGTCCGCCGTGATGGTGACGATCTGGTCCTGGCCAAGTTCCACGGCGCGGCGCGTGTAGTCGATGAAGCCGGAGACGTCGGAGCCCAGGAAGTTCTCGCCGTCGCCCAGGCCCACCACCAGCGGGGAGTTGCGGCGGGCGGCCACGACGACGTCGGGCTGGTCCGCGTGGACGGCGAGAAGGGTGAAGGCGCCTTCGAGGCGCTGGCAGGCCAGCTGCATGGCCTTGGTGAGGCCGCCGTTGGAGACGTCGCCGCCGAGCTGGTTCCGGTAGATGTCGCCCAGGAGCGCGGCGGCTACTTCCGTGTCGGTCTCGGACCGGAACGTGACGCCCTTGCGCAGCAGTTCCTGCTTGAGCTCGGCGAAGTTTTCGATGATGCCGTTGTGGATCACGGCCAGGCGGTCCCCGTCGGAAAGGTGCGGGTGCGCGTTCTGGTCCGTGGGGCCGCCGTGGGTGGCCCAGCGGGTGTGGCCGATGCCGGTCATCGAGTCCGGCAGCGGGCTGGCCTCGAGTTCGGCCACCAGGTTGCTCAGTTTGCCCGACTTCTTGCGGGACGAAATTGCACCGTCAGCTACAACGGCGATGCCGGCAGAGTCGTAGCCCCGGTACTCCAGGCGCCGCAGTCCTTCAAGGACAACGTCCAGGGCGTTATGTCCAGTATTTACCCGGCCAGCGGAGTGGCCCACATATCCAACGATTCCACACATGGTCTCAAGCCTAGCGGGTTTCCCGGACGGCGGACGTAGGACCAGCGGCCCGTGACGCGTGCACGGGGTCCGGAAAAGTGTTCCTGTCGCTGTTCCTGTCGCGGGGACAGCGCCGTCCATTTCGCTCTCGGCCCGGCGGAGGGCAGAATCTCTAGGGTGACTTTGCAACGCAATGAAGCGAACGGCGACGGCGGCTCCCCGTTCGTGGAGCTGGACCGGCAGACCTGGTCCCGGCTCGCTGCCCAGATGGAGCAGCCCCTCAACGAGGAGGACGTACTCCGTCTCCGCGGCCTGGGCGACCCCCTCGACATGAAGGAGGTCCGCGAGGTCTACCTTCCACTGTCCCGCCTGCTCCATTTATACGTCGAAGCCGCAGGCCAGCTCCATTCGGCCACCACCACCTTCCTGGGCGAACAGACCCAGCGCACCCCTTTCGTCATCGGCGTCGCAGGCTCGGTGGCGGTGGGCAAGTCCACCATCGCCCGCGTGCTCCGCGAGATGCTCCGCCGCTGGCCGGGCACCCCGAATGTTGAGCTCATCACCACCGACGGCTTCCTGTACCCGCTGGCCGAACTCAAGCGCCGCCAGCTGCTGGAACGCAAGGGTTTCCCCGAGTCCTACGACCGCCGCGCGCTCCTGCGCTTTGTGAGCGAAATCAAAGGCGGCGCCGAGGAAGTCCGGGCGCCCTGGTACTCACACGTGACCTACGACATCGTCCCGGGCAAGGAAGTGGTGGTGCGCCGGCCCGACGTCCTGATCGTCGAGGGGCTGAACGTCCTGGCGCCGGCCCGGCCGCGGCATGACGGCCGGCAGGGCCTGGCGCTGAGTGACTTCTTCGATTTTTCGATCTATGTTGATGCCAAAACCTCCTACATTGAGGAGTGGTACGTGGACCGATTCCGCAAACTGCGGACCACCGCATTCGCCCAGCCGGAGTCCTACTTCCACCGCTACGCCACGCTCTCGGATGCCGAGGCGGAGGAGACCGCCCGGGAAATCTGGAAGCGCATCAACGAGCCCAACCTGGTGGAAAACGTGCTGCCCACCCGCGGCCGTGCGCAGCTGGTCCTCACCAAGGACGCCGACCATTCCATCCGCCGCATGCTGCTGCGCAAGGTCTAGCACAGGTGTGCCACGAAGGCTCCGCGGAGCGTCCGGAAGCGCCGGAACCTGCCGGACACATGCCCGGCCGGCGGGCCTTCAGCCGCCTGCTGCTCGCAGGCTCCGGCCTTGCCGCCCTGAGCGCCTGCGCCCCCGGAGGTGCCCGGCCCACGCCGTCAGCGGCTGCGGCGATGCCGTCCGCGACGGCGCCTGTCACCGCGGATCCGTCCCCCGCTTCTCCGGCCACGCCGTCTGCTGAGCCCGTGCCGGGAAGCCCAACCGCGACCGAGACCGCCACCACCGCTCCCCCGGCACCCGCCGCGGCCCCGCCACGGCACTCGCTCACGGACCCTGCCAGCCCGTGGGTGGTGGTGAACAAACACCGCCCGCTCACGCCCGCAGGCTATGTGCCGGCGGATCTGGTCGCGCCCCGCGTGCGCCTGGCCACCTCCGGTGAGGCGGCGCTCCTGAACAGCACCACGGCGGCTGCCGCGGAGAAGATGTTCGCAGCAGCCGCGGCAGCCGGCGTCGTCATCACCCTCGCCAGCGGATACCGCTCGTTCAACACCCAGATCACCACCTACAACAGGTGGGTCAGCGCCGAGGGGCAGGCGGCGGCGGACACTGCCTCGGCGCGGCCCGGCTACTCGGAACACCAGACCGGCTGGTCCTTCGACATCGGTGACGGCAGCGGCAGGGACAGCTTTACCCCGGCCTTCGCGAACCAGCCGGCGGCCATCTGGGTCAAGGCGAACGCCCATCAGTTCGGTTTTGTGGTGCGGTACCCGTGGATGCTCCATGACATCACCGGCTACTACTACGAGCCCTGGCACCTGCGCTACGTGGGCGTCGAAGGGGCGGGCGAGATGAAGACAAAAGGCATCGCGACCCTCGAGGAATACTTCGGGCTGGAAGCGGCACCGGGCTACCGGTAGCTTGGGGTCCATGCTGACCGGATTCAAGAACTTCATTCTCAAAGGCAACGTCGTGGACCTTGCCGTCGCAGTCGTCATCGGCGCCGCTTTTGGCGCCGTGGTCACGGCACTTGTCCAGAGCGTCCTGATGCCCTTCATTGCGGGCCTGGTGGGTGCGCCCAACTTCGACAGCTTTGCCGTGGTGACGTTCAACGGCAATGACATCAAGTTTGGGGTGCTGCTGACCGCGATCGTGAATTTCCTCCTGATCGCGGCCGCGATTTACTTCGTGGTGGTGGCACCCATGAACCACATGATCGAGCGCCGCAACCGCCGCCTGGGCATCACCCCGGACGTCAAGGACGAGGCGGCCGAGGATCCCCAGATCGCCCTGCTGACCGAAATCCGCGACGCCCTGCGCACGGACCGGACGCTCTAGAACGAAAACAACAATGGCGCGTCCCGCGGGACGCGCCATTGCTGGAAAGCTGCAGCTGTGCCAACTGCCGGGGACCGCTCAGTCGGCCACGAGTTCCAGCGCCAGTTCGGTCCGGACCACCTGCGCCAGGCGTTCCGCGACGGTCTGGGCGGTTTCCTGGGACGCGGCCTCCACCATGACGCGCACCACGGGCTCGGTGCCGGAGGGGCGCAGGAGCACACGGCCTGTGTCGCCGAGTTCGGCCTCGGCGCGGGCCACGGCTTCCGCCACGGCCGCATCGCCCTTGACCCGGGTGCGGTCCACACCCTTGACGTTGATCAGGACCTGCGGAAGTTTGGTCATCACCGCGGCCAGGTCCTTCAGCGGGCGGCCGGTGAGGGCCACCTGCGCGGCGATCTGCAGGCCGGTGAGGACGCCGTCGCCGGTGGTGGCGTGGTCGGCGAAAATGACGTGGCCGGACTGCTCGCCGCCGAGGTTGTAGCCGCCTTCGCGCATGCCTTCCAGGACGTAGCGGTCACCGACGCCGGTCTCGCGCAGGCTGATGCCGGCCTGGCGCAGTGCGATCTTGAGTCCGAGGTTGCTCATCACCGTGGCGACCAGGACGTCGTCCTTGAGCTTGCCGGAGGCTTTCAGCGCCACGGCGAGGATGGCCATGATCTCGTCGCCGTCCACTTCGGTGCCTTCGTGGTCCACTGCGAGGCAGCGGTCCGCGTCGCCGTCGTGCGCAATGCCAAGGTCCGCGCCGTAGGCCAGGACGGCCTGCTGCAGCGGACCCAGGTGGGTGGACCCCACGCCGTCGTTGATGTTAAGCCCGTCCGGCTCGGCCCCGATGACAATCACGTCGGCGCCGGCGTCCTTGAAGACCTGCGGGGAACAGCCGCTCGCTGCGCCGTGGGCGCAGTCCAGGACCACCTTGAGTCCGTCCAGGCGGTGCGGGAGGGTGCCCAGCAGGTGCACGATGTAGCGGTCCTCGGCGTCGGAGAAGCGCTGGATCCGGCCCACCTCGCCCCCCACCGGGCGGACGGGCTCCTGGCCCAGCTGCGCCTCGATGGCATCCTCGACGTCGTCCGGCAGCTTCTGGCCGCCGCGGGCAAAGAACTTGATGCCGTTGTCCGGCGCGGGGTTGTGGGAGGCGGAGATCATCACGCCGAAGTCCGCGTCCAGGTCGGCCACCAGATAGGCGGCGGCCGGCGTCGGGAGCACACCGGCGTCGTAGACGTCGATCCCGGAGCTGGAGAGCCCGGCCTCCACCGCGGCCGCGAGGAACTCGCCGCTGGCGCGGGGGTCCCGGGCAACGACGGCGCGCGGCCGCGTCCCGTTGGTATTGCGGTCATGGCCAAGTACGACGGCGGCGGCCTGGGCCAGCTGCAACGCCAGCTCGGCCGTCAGCAGGCCGTTCGCCAAACCCCGGACACCATCTGTTCCAAATAATCTAGACATCGGGTCAAGTTTAGACGATGAGGCGGATGCTTCCGCTCTTGGGGTCCGAGGGCGGGCCCGGCAACAGGGTTAAACGGCGAAAGCCCGTCCCGCCACAAAGGGCGGAACGGGCTTTCGTGCAAGCAAAGTTTCTGCTTGTAGGCGCTTTTTAGCGCTTGGAGTACTGCTGGGCCTTGCGGGCCTTCTTGAGACCGGCCTTCTTGCGCTCGATGACGCGGGCGTCACGACGCAGGTAACCGGCCTTCTTCAGGGTGGCGCGGTTGTTGTCGACGTCGATCTCGTTCAGCGAACGGGCGATGCCGAGGCGCAGGGCACCGGCCTGGCCGGAGATGCCACCACCGTGGATGCGGGCGATAACGTCGTAGGCGCCTTCGAGATCGAGGATCTTGAAGGGCTCGTTGACGTCCTGCTGGTGCAGCTTGTTCGGGAAGTAGTTGGCCAGTTCGCGGCCGTTGATGGTCCACTTGCCGGAGCCCGGTACAACGCGGACGCGTGCAACAGCTTCCTTGCGACGGCCAACTGCGGCGCCGGCGACGGTCAGGGCCGGGCGTTCCTTCTTCGGCGCAGCTGCTTCTGCAGCACCGCTTTCCGAGGTGTAGCTGGTCAGGTTTTCCTCAGCCTCAACGGCTTCGGTGGTCAGTTCTTCGTTCTGAGCCACGATTCTCCTTGATAAAAAGTTGGTTGGTGGCCAGGACTACTGGGCGACCTGGGTGATTTCGAAAGTCTTGGGCTGCTGGGCTGCGTGGGGGTGCTCGGCACCCTTGTAAACCTTCAGCTTGCCCAGCTGCTGTGCAGCGAGGGAGTTCTTCGGGAGCATGCCCTTGATGGCCTTCTCCACGGCGCGGACCGGGTTGGATTCCAGCAGCTCCGCGTAGTTGACGGAGGTCAGGCCGCCCGGGTAGCCGGAGTGGCGGTATGCGCGCTTCTGCTCCAGCTTGGCGCCGGTGAGGGCAACCTTTTCAGCGTTGATGATGATGACGAAGTCGCCCATGTCCATGTGGGACGCAAAGGTGGCCTTGTGCTTGCCGCGCAGCAGGATTGCGGTCTGGCTGGCAAGACGACCAAGGACAACGTCGGTGGCGTCAATGACGTGCCACTGGCGGTTGATATCGCCGGGCTTCGGGGTGTACGTACGCACGGTGTTTGCCTCGTTCTTGTTCTGGCGTTCTTGTTTTAGGCGTCACACGAAGGTGCACCTACTATCTATGCGCTACCGGAACAGAGGTGAGGGCTCTATGTAACCAGTTGTCCTGAGGTCTCGAATGTGCACGCTGGGTAGTCATCCTGCAACCGGATTCCCAAGCGGGCACGCACCATCGAGAAGGACACGCACAACGACTACCAAGAATAGCGGAAGACGCATCACTGGGTCAAAATGGGGTGTCCGGATGCATCCTGCCCGCCCCCGGCCCGCCGCATCCCTGGAGGAACCGTGCTCGACACCGCCGCCGCTGGCTCCGCAACGCCGCTGTTTATCGCCGGGATGGGGCTGGTTGGCATGTGCCTGGGGCTGCTGGCGGACATCCTTGTCCGACGGGCACTCCCCCAGCTCGCTGGAGACACTTCCCGGCGCCAGTGGATGACGACGGCGGCAGCTGGCTTTGCGCTCTCCGCCCTGCTCGCGTGGCGCTTCGGCGCCACGGCCGAACTTCCCGCCTACCTATTGCTCGGCATATTCGCTATACCGCTGGCCCGGATCGATATTGAGCACCATTTGCTGCCTAACCGGCTGGTGGGGCCCCTGTTGGTGGCCGGACTGGCCCTCCTGGCCGTCGCGGCCGTGGCCCAGGAAGCCGCCGGCAGCCTGCTTCGCGGAGCCGTGGGATCCGTCATCTTGTTCGTTTTCTACTTAATCTTGGCCTTGACCAGCGGAAACGGGCTCGGAATGGGCGATGTGAAGCTGGCAGCGCCAGTGGGACTGTACTTAGGCTACCTAGGCTGGCAGCAGCTGTTCTACGGCGGGGCACTTGCCTTCGTCGCGGGCGGCCTCGCGTCCGTTGTTCTGGTGCTGAAAAGCCGCGGAAACAAGCCGCGGGAAGTGGCCTATGGCCCCTCCATGCTGGCCGCCGGTCTGGCCGTCATCCTGCTCTTCCCATAACACCTGTCACAGCCGCAACTTCTGTGATCACTAGTAAGCCTGCGTATCAAAACAAGTAATTGGCCCCACGCGTCCCAGCCAAACTGAGTACACCCGCAAATGGGCCTAGGTGATGGCCTGATTTTCCTTCCAAAAAGTCGAGTATCCCGATGCATTGCCGCGCCTCGAAGCGCCGTGCAAATGTTGAGCCAACGAAGTTCCCGCAAATAAGCAAAAGGGGATTTGCCGGAATTTCGTTACATATTCGCCACTCTGGAAAAGGAATTCACAATGACTGGTCTCATGGTCTCAATGCTCGCTTTTGTAGCCGGCGTCAAGGACAAGCTGGAATCGGAAAAGGGCGCCACCGCCACCGAATATGGTCTGCTCGTTGGCCTTATCGCCCTCATCATCGTGGTCGGCGTCGGCTTCTTCGGCCGATCCCTGAACAACTTCTTCAACGATCTCGGTACCACCGTCAACGGCTGGTAGTCCGCTCGTTGAACCAGGTCTCCACATCACGAAGTGCCGCGTCCGCGAAGCGCGGACGCGGCACTTTCCATTAAAAACAGCGTCACATTCCTCGGGGGGAACCTGTGAAACGCAACAAAGTCAGGGCACGGCGGGAGCGGGGCGCCGTAGCCGTCGAGTTCGCACTCGTGGCACCCATCCTCATGGGCCTCGTCGTATCGATTGTGGAGTTTTCAAGCTTCTACAATCTCCAGATCTCAGTCACTCAGGCAGCGCGTGAAGCCGCCCGCGAGATGGCAGTCACCGACGACGCCGGCCTGGCTGCAGCCAAGGGCGTAGCAGGCGCTCCAGGCGTTGCCCTTGCACCTGGCAACTTCGCCTTCTCGGGCGCCTGCAGTCCCGGTGCCACCGTTACAGCGACGGTAAATTTCAGCCGTCCGGCCCTCACTGGCTTCTTCGGTCCAACGGTCACCGTCACCGGACAGGGGGCCATGCGATGCGAACGCTGATGAGATCCCGCAGAACCGGTCAGGCCCCTGACACGGAACGTGGCGCCGCCGGGGTGCTGGTGGCCGTGATGATGCTCGTCCTCATCGGTGCCGGTGCTATTGCCGTTGACGTCGGCCAGATGTACGCGGAGCGCGGTGAACTGCAGAACGCCGCCGACTCCGCGGCCCTGGCCGGCGCGCAGATCTGCTCTGAAACCGTGCCCTGCACTCAAGCCGATGCCGAAGCCCTCGCCGGAGTCCTGACCAACCAGAACTCCAAGGACGGCGTCTCCCGGGTCCGGTTCGTTGACCTCAGCGTTCCCTCCCAGGTGACAGTAAGTACGGCCACCGTGAATGCCGCCAATGGATCGGGCTTCCTGAGCAAACTGTTTGCCAACGCCCTCAACACCACTGACGTCGGCGTCGGCGCCACTGCCACCGCCAAGTGGGAATACCCCACCCGGGGCCGCAGCATCCTTCCGCTGACCTTTGCGCCGTGCGAGTTCATCGACGACGGACTCCCGCACAAGATCCTGACTCAGGGCGGCGGAGCGGGAGCCGTGGACTGCACCGGCTTGAACCCGTCCAACCAAATCATCCCGGGCGGCTTCGCCTGGCTGAAGCCGGATGCAGGGACAGGCTGCCAGGTGACCGCGGAAATTGGCCAGTGGAGCATCACCAGCGCGGGCGCATCCATGCCTGCCGGCTGCGACGCCATCTTCAACACTTCCCTCGTTGGGCAGACCGTCGCCATTCCGGTCTACAAGTACACCTG
Organism: Pseudarthrobacter sp. 1C304; assembly: GCF_052245515.1. Lineage (NCBI taxonomy): Bacteria > Bacillati > Actinomycetota > Actinomycetes > Micrococcales > Micrococcaceae > Pseudarthrobacter > Pseudarthrobacter sp. 1C304. The sequence continues at coordinate 349,491 of NZ_JBQQCH010000002.1, forward strand.
CAAGGACATGTTCTCGCCGTGCACCGGCAGCAACGTGAAGTACATGATCGAAAAGTGGGCCGGATTCGAAGTCCAGGGCTGGAGTTTCCCGGGCAATTCCTACGATCCAACCAATGTTTTTACCACCAGCGAAAAAGGGCTCTACGGAACCTTTGTCGGCTATTTCGCCGATCCCGGCGTATTCACGGGTGGATCTCCCACCCCTACCGGAAACGTCAAGATTCTCGGTCTCATCAAATAATACTGATTCATTTCTAAAGGGGTGGACAAAAGTGAAAGCACGCCTACTGGGGGGCATCGCCGCACTCGTTGTGGCCATTATCGGGACAGTTCTACTCGTGTCCTACGTCCAGGGCGCCGACAGGCGCGCCCTGGCAAACACTGAGACCGCTGAGGTCTACGTGGTCCAAAAGGAGATCGCAGCCGGAACCTCAGCCGCCAACTTCGGCGATGCGGTAGTCAAGAAAACGGTGCCAAAGTCAACCGTGGCCAGCGGCAGCGTCACCACGCTGGCTGAGCTTGGGCAGAAGGTCTCCGCCGTCGGGCTGGTTCCCGGCGAACAGCTCCTGGCCACCCGGATGGTGGAACCGGCGCAGTTGCTTGGCCCGGGCCGGGCGCCGGTCCCCAGCGGACTGCAGGAAGTCACCGTCAAGCTCAGCATCGACCGGATCGTCGGCGGCAGCCTGAAAGCCGGCGATACCGTCGGAGTGGTTTTGTCCTACGCGGAGAACGAGAAGCTGAATGTTCCCGACCAGACCCAGCTCCTGCTTCACAAGGTGCTGGTGACGGCGGTCCAGAACTCCACGGGCGCCGTGGCCAAGGAACCGGCGGCGACCACGACTGAAACGGCCGACGGCAGCCTCGGCTCCAAATCCAGCGCCGCGGAGGCGACTGGCGGCTACCTGGTCACCCTGGCCCGGCCCGCGATAGATGTGGAGAAAATCGTCCACGCGATCGAGTTCGGCAAGGTGTACCTGAGCAAGGAAACGGAAAGTTCGCCGGCGGACAACAACGGCGTCATGGAACGCGTCAGGGTCTTCCAATGAGCCGCTTCGTACTGATCACGCCGAACGTCGAGTTCGAACGACGCGTCCGCTCCGCCACGGCCGGCATGAGCGGCAGCCTGCAATGGTTCCAGGCAGACCACCTCCCGGACGGCCCCGACGAATTCCTCAGCAAGCTGCTGGGAGAGCCGCCGGAAGTCCTCATCCTGGGCCCCGGCCTGGATCTGGACGAGACGCTGAAGCACGCCGCCGTCCTGGACCTGCAGTACCCGGAGATCAGCGTCCTGCTCGCTGCCGAGCAGACGCCGGAACTGGTGCTCGCCGCCATGCGCTCGGGGGTGCGGGACATCCTCTCCCCCGCGGCGGACACCAACGGCATCCGGGCCATGGTGGAACGTTCGGCCCTGGCCGCGGCCGGCCGCCGTCGGGGTCTGAACCCGGCTGCCGAGTCCCCGGTTGGCGGCGCCGGCGGCAGGGTCATCGCCGTGATGTCGCCGAAGGGCGGCGTCGGGAAGACCACCATCGCGACGAACATCGCCGTCGGGCTGGGCAAGGTGGCTCCGATGGGCGTTGTCATCGTGGACCTGGACCTGCAGTTCGGGGACGTCGCAAGCGGCCTGCTGCTGGACCCGGAACACACCATCACGGAGGCTGTGACTGGTGCGGCCAGCCAGGACTCCATGGTGCTCAAGACGTACCTGACGCTGCACTCGGCCGGTGTGTACGCGCTCTGCGGGCCGAAGAACCCCGTGGACAGTGAGAGCATTACGTCCGCTCACGTCACCAACCTGCTCAAGCAGCTGCGGCACGAGTTCCAGTACGTGGTGATCGACACCGCGCCGGGTCTCGGCGAGCACGTGCTGGCCGCGCTGGAACAGGCGACGGATGCCGTGTGGGTGTGCGGCATGGACGTGCCGAGTATCCGGGGGCTCCGCACCGGATTCCACATCCTCAACGAGCTGGGCCTGATGCCGGAGAGCCGGCATGTGGTGTTGAACATGGCAGACGGCAGAAGCGGCCTGTCAGTCCCCGATGTGGAGGCAACCATCGGCGTGCCGGTTGACGTTGCCATTCCCCGTTCCCGCACGCTGCCGTTCTCGACCAACAAGGGCGTTCCGCTCCTCCAGGACGGGCGCCGGGACGTGGCAGCCAAGGGCCTTCGTCAACTCGTGGAACGTTTCCAGCCCAACTGGCAGGAACGAACGCATCGCAAGCTTCACCGAAGGGCGGTAGTCCAGTGAGTCTCACCAAAAGATTTGAGCAGCTGAGGAACGGCGGCCAGCCGGGCGAAACGGCGCTGCCACCGGCACCCCAGGCCCCGCCGAGCGCTCCATCCACCCTTGGCCGCATCCAAGAAGCCAAAGCCGCCGATGCGGCCAGCGCGGCCCTCGTGGTGGAGGAAGTCGGCCCCAACGCCGGCATGGCCAGCGAGGCCCTCCGCGGCCTCAAGGAACGGGCCAGCCAGGCACTCTACGAGCGCCTCGGGTCCAAGATCTCGGACACGTCGATGGATGAAGCCGAGCTGCACCAGCACGTCAAGGATGAACTCAGGGAGGTGGTGGACGCGGAACAGGTTCCGCTGACGTCCGCCGAACGGCTGCGCCTCACCCGCGAAATCATCGACGACGTCCTGGGCCACGGCCCCATCCAGCGGTTCCTCGATGATCCGGAGATCACGGAAGTCATGGTCAACCGCTATGACAGCATCTACGTGGAAAAGTACGGGCACCTGCAGAAGACGGATGCAAAGTTCAGTTCCGACGACGCGCTGCGCCGGGTCATCGAGCGGATCGTCTCCAGGGTGGGCCGGCGGATCGACGAATCGTCGCCGTTGGTGGATGCGCGGCTTGCTGACGGGTCGCGTGTCAACGCCATCATCCCGCCCCTGGCCGTCAACGGCCCGTCGCTGACCATCCGAAAGTTCGCCCGCGAAGCACTCACCGTGAACAAGCTCATCGAGTTCGGCAGCCTCTCCCCGGAGATGGCCGAACTCCTGCAGGCCTGCGTCCTGGCACGCATGAACATCATCGTCTCGGGCGGAACGGGCACCGGCAAAACCACCCTTCTCAACGTGCTGTCCTCCTTCATCCCGGAGACAGACCGCATTGTGACCATCGAGGATGCGGTGGAGCTTCAACTGCAACAGGAGCATGTGGTCCGGCTGGAGAGCCGGCCGGCCAACATCGAGGGCCGCGGCGAGGTCTCCATTCGCGACCTTGTCCGCAACTCCTTGCGCATGCGGCCGGACCGGATCGTGGTGGGCGAGGTCCGCGGCGGCGAGTCCCTTGACATGCTCCAGGCCATGAACACCGGCCACGACGGTTCCATCTCCACCGTGCACGCCAACTCCCCCCGGGATGCGGTGGCCCGGCTGGAGACGCTGGTGCTGATGGCCGGCATGGACCTGCCCCTGCGGGCTATCCGCGAACAAGTGGCCTCCGCCGTCAACCTCATCGTCCACATCACCAGGCTCCGTGACGGCAGCCGCCGGGTCACGCACATCACCGAGGTACAAGGCATGGAAGGGGACATCGTCACCCTCCAGGACGCCTTCGTCTTCGACTACGCAGCCGGTGTGGACGCCAACGGCAGGTTCCTGGGCAAGCCGGTGCCCACCGGCGTCCGCCCGCGGTTCACCGACAGGTTCGCGGAGTTGGGTATTTCCATCTCCCCCGCCGTCTTCGGTGCGCATCTGGGCGGTGTGCGGTGATTCCCGACGACGCCTCCCCCATGGTCATGGTGCTGGGCCTGGCCTTGGTCTACCTGGCGCTCATCATCGTGTTCTGGGTCTGGAGGCAGGGCAGCGTCATCTCGGCTGACCGGCGCCGGCCGGGCGGCGCCGCAAGCGCTTCCGCCCTGACGAAGATGACGGACGCCACGCTGGGTGTGATCGATGCCCGGTTCAAACCACAGTCATCGGGAATTCTGTCCCGGCGCCGGCTGGACAGCGCCGGGCTCAAGAAGCAGCCGGCGGACTACCTGCTGCTGGCGGGCATCATCACCGTGCTGGCCGGAGCCTCCGGATTTCTCCTGGGCGGTCTGTTTGCCGCGGTTCTGCTGACCCTGGCCGCGCCGGTGGGGCTGGCACTGGGCTTGAACCTGCTTATCTCCCGCCGGCAGTCGAAGTTTGACGATCAGGTCCCGGACACGCTGCGGATGCTCTCCGGCGGCATGCGGGCCGGGCACAGCCTGCTGCGGTCGCTGGACGCCGCTGGCCAGGAAAGCGAAGCCCCCATGGCGGACGAGCTGAGCCGCATCGTCAACGAGACCCGCATCGGCCGCGACCTAGGCGAATCCCTCCTCGATGTCGCGGACCGAACCAAGAACGAGGACTTCGCCTGGATCGCCCAGGCCATCGAAATCCACCGGGAAGTGGGTGGTGACCTGGCGGAGGTTCTTGACCATGTGGGTGAAACCATCCGGGACCGCAACCAGGTCCGGCGTCAGGTGAAGGCCCTCAGCGCCGAAGGACGGGTGTCGGCCATGGTTCTGGTGGCCCTGCCCATCCTGTTATTCATCGCTTTGCAGTTCGTCAATCCCATCTATGCCAAGACCTTCTCGTCGACGGTTCCCGGCTACATCATGATTGCCGTCGCCGCCGTCATGTTGGCCCTGGGGTCGTTCTGGCTCAGCCGACTCATCAAGCCGAAGTTCTAAGGAGGAACCATGCAACCCATCGCCATGGCCGCGGTGTTGGCCATCATTGCACCTCTCTCCGGCATGGTCTGGCTGGCTTTCACCGGAGACCGTGCCGGGCTGCGGAACATCCGCACCAACCTCGGTAGCAAAGCTGCGGGGAGCGCCGCCGTCGGGCGTTCCCTGACCGGCGAGCAGCTGGCTGCGCTCAGCAAGAAGATGGCCCCGGTGGGCTATGTGGCGTGGCTGGACAAGCAGCTGGCCGGAGCGGGGCGGCCCACGGACTGGCCTCTGGGGCGGGTCCTCATGATCAAGCCGCTGCTGGCACTGGGCGGCGTAGGGCTGGGCACGGCCGGTTTCCTGATTGATCCTTCTCCGCAGCGGATCCTGATCGGCCTGGGCTTCGTGGTGTTCCTCTACTTCGTCCCCGACCTCTTGATCCGGACCAAGGCGGAGAAGCGGCGCGAAGCGATCCGCCTCGAGCTGCCGAACGCCCTGGACCAGATGCTGATTTCCGTCCAGGCGGGGCTCGGCTTTGAAGCGGCCATGGCCCGGAGCGCGCAGAACGGCACCGGCCCGCTCGCCTACGAATTCACCCGCACCCTGCAGGACATGCAGGTGGGGCGCAGCCGCAAGGACGCCTACCTGGCATTCGCCGGCCGCGTGGATTCGCCGGACCTCCGCAGCTTCATCCGCGCGGTGGTCCAGGCGGACACCTACGGCATCGCGATCGCCAAAGTCCTCAAAGCCCAGGCCCAGGAACTGCGAACCAAGCGCCGCCAGGCCGCTGAGGAGCACGCCATGAAGATTCCGGTGAAGATCCTCTTCCCGCTGATTTTCTGCATCTTCCCCACGCTCTTCATCATCCTCATGGGCCCCGCGGTGATGGGCATCATCGCTGCGTTCTCGTAGGCGACCGCAGCCGCACGTACCGGCGCGGGCTCACGCCCCGCCGCCTTGAACCGGACCCCCTTAGACCCCAGAGCTAAGGGGGTCCTTCCATGCGCCCTTCCGTGAGGTCCCCGCGCAGGTCAGGTACAGATTACGCGCAAGGAATACTCAGGAAACGCACAGCTTGAGCAGTGTTGACGCAGGATGTGGCAAGTAGCGTAACCTCGGGCGGCTCGCGTTGCTAACTTTCTGGCAGAGCTGGTATCTGGCCAGCTTCCCTTCGCTCGCTCAGGAGTCCACATGCTTGCTCTTTACACCAACCTGTCCGTCCGCCTCCGCCGCGATGAGAAAGGCGCAACCGCCGTTGAATACGGCATCATGGTTGGCCTCATTGCCGTTGTCATTATCGTTGCCGTGAGTCTTCTCGGTGGTCAGCTGAACACGATGTTTGAGAACGTCAGGTGCAGCATCATTGATCCGACCAAGCCCAAGTTTGTGTCCGGCGCGTGCTCGGCTTAATAGCCTAATCGCTAGTCCTCAGTTCGGCGGCGGTTGCAGAACCGCCGCCGAACTTACGCATTAGGACCCATGAGAGGCAACCATGTCGAGGGCATCTGAGCGCGGTGCCGTGGCCGTTGAGTTCGCGCTTCTGGCGCCCGTCCTCATTATGCTCTTGCTCGGCATCATAGAATTCGGCCGCGCTTACAACACGCAGGTTACACTCTCTAACGCTGCCCGTGAGGGTGTGAGGGTAATGGCTATCAACAACAGCGAATCCACCGCCAAAGCTGCGGCCAAGGGTGCCGCTTCTGCGCTCGCTCCGGCAATCAAAGACGAAAAGATTTACTTCAAGTACCAAACGACACCAGTAAGCACGCCAGCTCCCACTGCATGCGCAGCAGGGCGCCAGGTCACTGTGACAATTGATTACTCGCTCTCCACCGTGACGGGAATCGCCGGTCCATTTGCCATGAAAGGCGTAGGGACGATGCAATGCGGCGGATAACACCACCGGCCGGCGCCGAACGCGGAGGCATCGCGGTCATCGTTGCCCTCCTGATGGTGGTACTGCTCGGCTTCGCCGCCATCGCCGTCGACGTCGGAATGCTCTACTCGGAGCGAGCCCAGCTGCAGAATGGCTCGGATGCAACCGCACTGATGGTGGCCCAGAAATGCGCCAAAAATCCCGCCGACGAAAACTGCTCCACGGCAGCTCCCCTTGCACCGGGCCTGGCCAGCGGCAACGCCCTGGACGGAAAAAGCGGCATCAAATCTATCGCTCTCGATAAGGCCGCCCGTACAGTCACCGTCACAACCGGCGCGCAGGAAACCGGAGGCGCTGCCAACACGGTGTCCCTCTTCTTCGCCAGAGCATTGGGATTCGCCAGCACCGAAGTGAACACCAGCTCATCCGTGCGCTGGGGAAGCCCGCTAGAGGGCACTACCCCGTTCCCCCTGGCCTTCTCCATCTGCCAGGTGTCGGGAATGGTGGACGGCGCAACGCAGCTCCTCCAGAACCATTCCGCGAACGCCAACACCGACTGTGCCTTGGGGCCTGCCGGCAAGACGGTGGAGGGCGGCTTTGGCTGGATTGTCCAGAACACTGGGCAATGCGGCGGGTTTGTGAACCTCGCCATCAACCAGAGCGGCAGTGCCACAGGCAACGACGGACCGTCAAACTGCGACGCGATCCTGAAAGAGTGGTCCGACGAATTGACCGCCGGCCGGGCTGTCACTGTGCTGCTTCCGGTGTATGAGGATGTGACCGGAACAGGGTCCGGTGCCTCCTACGACCTGATCGCTTTCGCATCGTTCAGTGTTCAGGGCTGGGCCTTCAGCGGAGCCGACAAACTGCCGATGGTCTTTCGCAACACCTCCACCGACAACAAGTTGGATTGCAAAGGCAACTGCCGGGGGATTATTGGCAAGTTCGTCAACTACGTTTCTTTGTCCGACGGCTACAAGCTGGGCCCGGTCAGCCCGTACGGCGCCACAGTTGTCGAATTGACCAGTTAGATCCATGAAGTTCAGCGATTCAATACCCTCAGGAGCAGTACGTGAAGTCTCGGTTAGTGGCAGGAGCGGCGGCAGTAGTCCTCGCCATTATTGGGGCCATGCTGGTGATGACCTATGCCCACGGGGCGGACCAACGGGCCGTCGAGAACCTTGAACCCGTGAGTGTCTTGGTGGTGACAAAGGCGATTCCCGCTGGCACACCGGTGGAAGCCATGAGTGCGTCCCTGGCCACGGAACAACTGCCCGGCTCGGCCGTCACCGAGTCCTCCCTTGACACGCTGAGTGACTCCACCGGCAAGGTGGCCGGCGTCGACCTTCTTCCCGGCGAGCAACTCCTGAAGGAGCGGCTGGTGGAACCCGGAAACCTCAAGCTTCAAGGGTCCGTGGACATCCCGGCCGGACTGCAGGAGGTCTCGTTCCAGATAGAGCCACATCGCGTTGTGGGCGGCCGCATCGCTCGGGGCGACCATGTCGGAATCTTCATCAGTCTGAAGGCAGGCGGACTCGAGGCCAAGCCGGAAAAAGAGACAACCCAACTCTCCCTTCACAAAGTCCTGGTGACTGCGGTACAGCGTGCGCCTGTGGCCACGCCCTCACCGCAGCCGACGGCTGACGGCTCAGCCCCCTCGGAGGATACTTCGCTCCCTACCGGAACACTCATCCTGACTGTTGCCGTCAACGACGTTGATGCGACAAAGATCGTCTACGCCTCAGAATTTGCGAGCATCTGGCTGAGCAAGGAACCGCTTGATGCCACCGAGAGTGGCAAGCCCGGGATCATGACGAAGCCCGAGGTCTACAAGTGAGCCGCTTCGTCCTGATCACGCCAAACGCGGACTTCGACAGCCGCCTGCGGCAGGCCGTGGCGGGCGGGCTGCAGGGCGGTGTGCAGACCTTCCTGACCAACGTCCTGCCCGCCGGCCCCTACGACCTCTTCGCGCAGCTGAACCAGGAACGGCCCGAGGTCCTGGTTCTGGGCCCCGACGTGCCCGTCGACGAGGCTCTGCGCCTCGCCACCGTGCTGGATGTCCAGGCTCCTGATCTCACCGTCCTGCTGGTCAGCGAGCCGGACCCCGCCTTCATCCTGCAGGCCATGCGGGCCGGCGTCCGGGACATCCTCAGCCCCTCGGCCGATCCGGCCCAGATGCGGGTGCTCCTGGAGCGGGCCTGCCAGTCCTTCGCCAACCGGCACCGGATGGACCAGCCCCAGCAGATGGAGTCCGGCCGGGGCACCGTGATCGGCGTCTTCTCCCCGAAGGGCGGCGTCGGAAAAACCACCATCGCCACCAACGTGGCCGTGGGCCTGGGGAAGATCGCGCCCATGAGCGTGGTGATCGTGGACCTGGACCTGCAGTTCGGCGACGTGGCCTCCGGCCTCTACCTCAACCCGGAGCACACGGTCACGGACGCCGTCTCCCCCGCCGCCAGCCAGGACACCCTGGTCCTTAAGGCGTTCCTCACCGTCCACCCCTCCAGCATCTACGCCCTCTGCGCCCCGGTAAACCCCGTTGAGGCCGACTTCATCACCCCCGAGCAGGTCACCCGGCTCCTGGACCAGCTGGCGGACGAGTTCCAGTACGTGGTGGTGGACACCGCCCCCGGGTTGCCAGAGATCGGTTTGGCCGCCATGGAGGCCTGCACCGACGTGGTCTGGGTCAGCGCCATGGACATCCCCAGCGTCCGCGGCCTCCGCTCCGGCCTGGACATCCTCCGCCAGCTGGACATCATGCCGGACGGCAGGCACGTGGTGCTCAACATGGCCGACCCCAAGTGCGGCCTCTCGGTCCAGGACGTCGAATCCACCCTCGGCGCACCCGTGGACGTCAGCGTCCCGCGCTCCCGCGCCGTCGCCTTCTCCACCAACCGCGGAGTGCCCGTCCTGCAGGAGTCCCGGAAAGACCCAGCCGTCAAGGGCCTCAACCGACTGGTGGAGCGCTTCAGCCCCGACGGGCGGACCAAGCCCCAGCGGAAAACCCACCGGCGGGTTGTGGTGTAAGTGAAACTCTCAGAACGCCTCCAGGCCGCCCAGGACAAGACCCAGCCTGCCGCCGCGCCGGCCATGGCCGCAGCTTCCGTTGCAACTACGACGGCGGCTTCCGCGGTTCCGCGGCCGCCGGCCCCGGCGTCGACACCCCGGATCCGCCGGGAACGGCCGGCCGCTGCCGTTAAGCCGGTAGCGTCCCCGGGCGCAACCGTCCCCACTGACGGCTTCAACCCCAACTCGCACCAGCCCGTGGATGCCTTCGCCGCGATCAAGCAGCGCGCCGCGACCGCCCTGTTCGAGAAGATGGGCGCCCGCTTCAACGATTCCGCCATCACCGAGGGTGAGCTGCGCGGCTCGGCCCGGGAGGAGCTCATCCGCATCATCGATGCGGAGCAGGTCCCGCTGACCGCGGAGGAGCGTTCCCGGCTGGTCCGGGACGTGGCCGACGACGTGCTGGGCTACGGCCCGCTGCAGCGGCTCCTCGACGACCCGGACGTCACCGAAATCATGGTGAACCGGATGGACCAGATCTACGTGGAGCGCAAGGGCCAGCTCACGCTCACCGAGTCGACGTTCAGCTCCGAGGACCACCTGCGCAAGGTCATCGAGCGCATCGTGTCCAAGGTGGGCCGCCGCATTGACGAGTCCTCGCCCTTGGTGGACGCCCGGCTGGAGGACGGCTCCCGTGTCAACGCCGTGATCCCGCCGCTCGCCGTCGGCGGTTCGTCGCTGACCATCCGTAAATTCAGCAAGGTGCCGCTGACCGTCCAGAACCTGATCAGCTTCGGCACGCTCACCCCGGAAATGGCCGAACTGCTCAACGCCTGTGTCAAGGCCAAGCTCAACATCATCGTCTCCGGCGGCACCGGCACGGGCAAGACCACACTGCTGAATGTGCTGTCCTCGTTCCTTCCCGCCGACGAGCGCATCGTGACCATCGAGGACGCCGTCGAGCTCCAGATCCAGCAGGCGCACGTAGTGCGGCTGGAAAGCCGCCCGCCCAACACCGAGGGCAAGGGCGAGGTGACCATCCGCGAGCTGCTGCGCAACTCCCTGCGTATGCGCCCGGACCGCATTGTGGTGGGTGAGGTCCGCGGCGGCGAATCGCTGGACATGCTCCAGGCCATGAACACCGGCCATGACGGCTCGCTCTCCACCGTGCACTCCAACTCCCCGCGCGACGCCGTCGCCCGTCTGGAAACGCTGGTGCTGATGGCCGGCATGGACCTGCCGCTGCGGGCCATCCGGGAGCAGATCGCCTCCGCCGTCAACCTCATCATCCAGATCTCGCGGCTCCGGGACGGCACCCGCCGCATCACGCACGTCACCGAGGTCCAGGGCATGGAAGGGGACATCGTCACCTTGCAGGACGCCTTCGTCTTTAATTATTCCGCAGGGGTCGACCAGCACGGACGATTCCTGGGGACTCCGGTCCCCACCGGGATCCGCCCGCGGTTCATTGACCGGTTCGAAGACCTGGGGATCCACGTGTCGGCGGGCGTCTTCGGGGCGCCCGTGGGCTCCGGGGGAAGGCACTGATGGTCCTCACGATTGGCGTCATTCTGGTGGTCGCTGCCGCCGTTTTGGGCGGGGTGGCGGCCCTCATTCCCGGCACTCCCGCTATCCCGCTGGACCGGCGCCGGCCGTACCGGACCGAATCGGAGTCGCAGCTGACCCGCTTCGCCGGGTCCGCCGTGCAGGGGATCGAAGGCATCCTGGCCACGCGGAACGTCCGGTTCTTCAACCGGGACACACTGGAGAATGCGGGCCTGCGCCTGAGCCAGGCCGATTTCCTGTTCCTCATCCTCATCGGCGCGTTCGTCGGAGGCCTCATCGGGCTGGTGGTGGCCGGGCCCCTGCTGGCACTGCTCCTGGTCCTCGCGGCGCCGTTTGCAGCACACCTGGTCCTCGGTTTCCTGTCCGGCAAGCGGCGCGCCAAGTTCGACGAGCAGCTGGGCGACACCCTTCAGCTGCTCTCCGGCAGCCTCCGTGCCGGGCACAGCATCCTCCGCGCCATCGACGCGGCCGCGACCGAATCGCAGGCTCCCACATCCGAGGAGATGCGCCGGGTGGTCTCGGAAACCAGCCTGGGGCGCGACCTGCTGGTCTCGCTCAACGACACCGCTGAGCGGATGAAAAACGAGGACTTCGTCTGGATCTCCCAGGCCATCCAGATCAACCGCGAGGTGGGCGGCAACCTGGCCGAGGTGATGGACCAGGTCAACGAAACCATCCGCGAACGCAGCGAGATCAAGGGCCACATCAAGGCCCTGGCCGCGGAGGGCAAGTTCTCGGCCTACATCCTCATGGCCTTGCCGGTAGGCATCGTCGCGATGCTGATGGTGATTAGCCCCGGCTACATGGACAAGCTGTTCACGACATTGCTCGGCGGAATTCTGATGGTGGCGTCGGCCGTCCTGATGACCATCGGCGGTCTGTGGATGCGCAAGATCATCGACCTGAAGTTCTGAGCCGGCCATGGATCCCTTGATAGTCCTCGCACTCCTTCTGATCTGCCTGCCCGTGGCCTACCTGGCGTGGACCCTGCTGTCCGCCGACAAAAAGGGCCAGGCCGTGGCGCAGGAATTGCTGGCCCGCGGAGCCCACCGCGCGGAGGAGGAGAAGAAGACCAGCACCGGCTTCATCGAGAAGATCGGGTACCGGCTCACGCCGGCCGCGTACGTGCTCAAGCTCGACCACCTGCTGTCCCTCGCCGGCCGCCCCGCGAACATGCCACTTGGGCGCGTGCTGGCCGCCAAGCCTGCGTTGGGGCTGGTGGGTGCATTGCTCGGGTTGTTCCTCAGCTCCGTCGGTTCGACGCCCATCATCAAGCTGGTGGGGATCTTTATAACACTGCTGGGCTACTTCATCCCGGACCTGATGCTCTACAGCAAGGGCCAGGAGCGGCAGAAGGCCATGCAGCTGGAACTCGCCAACACGCTGGACCAGATGCTGATCTCCGTCGAAGCCGGCCTGGGCTTCGAGGGGGCCATGGCCCGCGCCGGAGAGAACGGCAAAGGCCCGCTGGCAGAGGAGCTGATCCGCACCCTGCAGGACATGCAGGTGGGGCGCAGCCGCCGCGAGTCCTACCTCGCCCTCGCCGAGCGTACCAACCTCCCGGAGCTGCGGAGCTTCGTGCAGGCCGTGGTGCAGGCGGACACCTACGGCATTGCCATCAGCCGGGTCCTCCGGGTGCAGGCCAAGGTGATGCGCGTCAAGCGCCGGCAGCGGGCCGAGGAGAAAGCCATGAAGCTCCCGGTGATGATCCTTTTTCCGCTGCTCTTCTTCATTTTTCCGGTCCTTTTTATCGCCATTCTGGGGCCTGCCGTGATCAACACGATTGAGACGTTTAGCGGCCAGTAGCTGCCCGTCCAGCCTGCTGTCCGCGCCCGTTCAGGAAACCCGCAGGAAGCCGACGGGATAGCCGAAAGATATGCGCAGGATCACCCGGAGCCACGGCAAAAAGTCCGGGAATGGCCGGCGGCACACAGTAGCGTGGACACATGGCCTTTCACGGAATTCCGGGCGACGGCGACCCCAACAACAGCCCGAACGCAGGCGCCTGCCTGTGCGGCGGGAACGCCGTCCCGGCCGCAGCCGACGGCGTAGCACTCCCGCTGGTGGACCCCGCCGCCCTCGAGGAACTCGGGTCCCAGCTGGACAGTCCCGCAGTGGCCCAGGTTTTCGCCCGGGACTACGCCAACATGTGGGACCACCGCTACCACGCGCTTGCCGTGTCCCTCGACAACGGGGACCACGACGCGGCACTGGATGCCGTACTGAGCCTGAAGACGTCGTCGGCAATGGTGGGCGGTGTGCGCCTGGCCGAGCTGGCCGGGGAGCTGGAAAACGCCATCCGCATCCGCGACACCCACCGGGCCCAGACGCTCCTGAGTGCCGTCGCCGAGAGCGGCAACGACACCGTGGACGAGCTCCAGCACAGTTACGAGCTCGGGGAAAGCTAGTTCCGGGCCGGCGCCAGCCGGTACCCCACCCCGCGCACCGTCTGGATCCAGCGCGGCTGCAGCGGGTCCTCCCTTAGCTTGCGCCGCAGGTTGCCGATGTGGACCTCGACGGCGCGCTCGTCCGATTCACTGATGTACGCATCGGCGCCGTAGTAATCGCCTCGCACCACCCGCACCAGGTCCGCCTTGGTCCGGACAGCGCCGGCCCCCTTCAGCAACGCCTGCAGCAGATCGAATTCACTGCGGGTCAGGCTGGTTGCGGCGCCGTCCAGGGTGACCGTGCGGGTGTCCGGATCCAGCGTGAGGCCGTTGTGCCGGAATCCGGGCGCCCGGGACATGGCCAGGACGGCCGGCGCAGCAGTGCCCGCCTCCGTCGCCCTGCCGTCACCGCCGTCCAGCCGGGGCCTGCGCATCATTGCGGCTACCCGGGCGCGGAGCTCGCGCGGGCGGAAAGGTTTGGTCATAAAATCGTCGGCCCCGGTATGCAGTGCCGTCAGGGTGTCCAGCTCGTCCGCCCGGGCGGTCAGCATCACCACGTACGCGTCACTGAATTGCCGGATCCGGCGCAGGACTTCAAAGCCGTCAATATCGGCCAGCCCGATATCCAGGGTTACAACGCTGGCCTTTTGGCTCCGCGCGAGGTCCACGCCCTCGCGTCCGCTGGCCGCTCCGTGGACGTCAAACCCCGCCTGGCTCAACACCGCTTCAACCAGATGGCGAACATCCTCGTCATCTTCGACTACGACTGCGACTCCCAAGTCAGTCATGGCCCCCATCCCATCTGATCCTGCGGTCTCGATCCCCAAAGCGGCCGCGTCGGCATTGCAGCGCATTCCTTGTGCACCGGTATTGTCAGAATACCCACGCTACCGAGCTAATAACTGTTTAGGCACAGCGTCAACCACAAATATTCAGACTGTGTCAATCTAGCGTGACGAATGCTGTTAAATTGGAGCAGCGAGGAAGGGGAGCGGCTTCATTGGGTAAACAGCAACTGATCCGGAATGCGGCGGGTTCCCCGGCGGGACTTCCGGGGCGTTCGCGGCTGGCCTGGCTGGGGCTGGGCGACAGCAGGGAACGCAAGCTTCAGGCCCTGCTCCAGGGCAGCCTGGAACGGGAACGGGCAGCCAGCGAAGAGCTGGCGGGGCTGGCCACGGCCCTGGCTGCCAAGGACAGCCTGGTCTCCACCGTCTCACATGAGTTCCGCACACCCCTGACCTCCATCATCGGCAACCTGGACCTTGTCCTGGCCGAGGCGGAGGACCTCTCGCCTGCCGCCGAGCGCCGCATCGAGGTCGCCCAGCGGAACGCCGAACGGCTGCTGGCCCTCGTCTCAGACCTGCTGGTGTCCGCCGACTCCGCCCTGGACGTCCACCCGCGCCGGACCGATCTGGCCGGGCTGGTCGAAGCCAGCCTCGGCTCGGCCCAGGCCCACGCGGAGGCCTCCCGGGTCACGCTCGCCACGGACGTCCCAGGCCCCCTCTGGGCCCACGCCGATCCGCTCCGGATCAGCCAGGCCCTGGACAACCTGGTCTCCAATGCCATCAAGTACTCCCCCGGCGGCACCGTCCGCGTCTCAGCCGGCTGCGAGGACGGCCGGGTCCTGCTGCACATCGCGGATAACGGCATGGGCATGACAGCCGACGACGCCGGCCAGGTCTTCACCCGCTTTTTCCGCAGCCCTGCCGCGCGCGAAGGGGCCATTCCCGGCGTCGGGCTTGGCCTGTCCATCACCAAGGCGATTGTGGAACGGCACGGCGGCAGCATCTCCTGCCGGACGCAGCCCGGCCGCGGGAGCACGTTCACCGTGGAGCTACCCGCCGCGGAGCCACCGCACTCGAACTAGCCGACGGCGGCGAGTTGGCACGAAGGGCCAGGTGTACTGCTTCAGGCCCGGCGGGCGCGGGTCAGTTCGGCCCTGGCCAGCAGGCCGGTGCCCGAGGGGTAGGCCACTTCCTCCAGCACCAGCGGGTGCGGCGCGGCCAAAACAGACCGGGCATCGCGCTGGCGGGCGAGCAGCCGCTCGTGCAGCCATTCCGGCGCTTCGCGGCCGGCGCCCACGTACAGGGCCGAGCCCACCAGGGACCGCACCATGTTGTGGCAGAACGCGTCCGCCTGGACGGTGGTCACAATGACCCCGTCCGCACCGCGGGAAAACTCGAAGCGCTGCAGGTCCCGGATGGTGGTGGAGCCTTCCCGCGGCTTGCAGTACGAGCGGAAGTCCTGGAGCCCCAGCAGCAGCCCGGCGCCGGCGTTGAGCAGCCCGGTGTCCAGCGGCTCCTTGTGCCACAGCGTGGTGGACCGGCCAAGCGGGTCCCAGAGGGCGGGGCCGTCCGCGATCCGGTAGCTGTACCGGCGCCAGAGGGCGGAGAAGCGGGCGTCGAAACCTTCGGGGGCCACGGACACCCGGTGGACCTGGATCGCGCCGGCCAGGTCGCCCAGCCCCCGGCTGAGGGCGCCCCGGAGGCGGCGGAGCAGCGCCACCGCGGGATCCAGCCCGGCACCGCGGTTCAGGCCGAACCACTCGGCCTCAGCCAGGTCCAGGTGGACCACCTGGCCGCGGGCGTGGACGCCGGCGTCGGTCCGCCCGGCGACCGTCACCCGGACCGGACGCCGGATGAGCAGCTCCAGCGCCTCCTCCAGGACACCCTGCACCGTGCGAAGGCCCGGCTGGACGGCCCACCCGCTGAAGGGGCCGCCGTCGTACGCCAGATCAAGCCGGATACGCAGAAACCCGCCGCCCCCTTCAACGGGGGCCGCGGGTTTCTGGAGGTTCATAGACTTAAGTCTATGCGAAGGAATCAGCTGATTACTTCTCGTCCTTCTCGGACTTGGCAGCTTCCTCAGCGGCCGGAGCCTCTTCGGTTGCAGCTTCGGTCTCAGCAGCCTCAGCGGCCGGAGCCTCTTCGGTTTCGGCAGCTTCGGTCTCGGCGACCGGAGCGGCTTCAGCCTTCTCGGCATCCTTCTTCTCAGCATCGCGCTGGGCAGCGGAGGTAGCCTCGGCTACCACGGCCTGCTTGGCGGAAACCGGCTCGAGGACCAGTTCGATGACAGCCATGGGAGCGTTGTCGCCCTTGCGGTTGCCGATCTTGGTGATGCGGGTGTAGCCGCCGTCGCGGTTCTCCACTGCCTGTGCAATGTCGGTGAACAGCTCGTGGACGACGCCCTTGTTGCTGATCAGGCCGAGTACACGGCGGCGGGAAGCCAGGTCGCCACGCTTCGCGAAGGTCACCAGACGCTCGGCGTAGGGCTTCAGTCGCTTGGCCTTGGTCACCGTGGTGGTGATCCGCTTGTGCTCGAACAGTGCTGCGGACAGGTTCGCGAGCATAAGACGCTCGTGAGCCGCTCCGCCTCCGAGGCGCGGACCCTTAGCGGGGGTAGGCATAATAGTTTCTCCTCATATGGAAGCCGTTGGGCCGCGCACACCATGGTGCGTCAGCCCGCGGGCCAAGATCTGTTTGTTAGAGCTCGTCGTCGCTGAACGCGGCGTCGTCCTCTTCAATTGCTGCGGCGCGTGCTGCGAGGTCAAAACCGGGAGGCGAGTCCTTGAGGGACAGGCCCAGTTCAACCAGCTTTGCCTTGACCTCATCGATGGACTTCGCACCGAAGTTACGGATGTCCATGAGGTCGGCCTCGGAGCGGGCCACGAGTTCACCCACGGTGTGGATGCCCTCACGCTTGAGGCAGTTGTAGGAACGGACGGTGAGGTCCAGATCCTCGATCGGCAGGGCCATGTCTGCTGCCAGGGCAGCATCCGTCGGCGACGGGCCAATCTCGATACCTTCAGCTGCGGTGTTCAGCTCGCGGGCCAGACCGAACAGTTCCACCAGGGTGGTACCTGCCGAAGCAACGGCATCGCGCGGGGCGATGGCCTGCTTGGTCTCGACGTCGACAATGAGCTTGTCGAAGTCGGTGCGCTGCTCAACACGGGTAGCTTCCACGCGGAAAGTAACCTTCAGGACCGGCGAGTAGATCGAGTCGACCGGGATGCGGCCGATCTCGGAATCGCCGGACTTGTTCTGAGCTGCCGAAACGTAGCCGCGGCCGCGCTCGATGGTCAGTTCGAGTTCGAACTTGCCCTTCGAGTTCAGCGTGGCAATGTGCAGATCCGGGTTGTGGAATTCGACGCCGGCCGGCGGAGCGATGTCCGCGGCGGTGACGACTCCCGGGCCCTGCTTGCGCAGGTAAGCAACAACCGGCTCGTCGTGCTCGGAGGAAACCGACAGGTTCTTGATGTTCAGGATGATCTCAGTGACATCTTCCTTGACACCCGGAACCGTGGTGAACTCGTGCAGCACGCCATCGATCCGGATGCTCGTGACAGAGGCACCGGGGATGGAGGAGAGCAGGGTACGGCGGAGGGAGTTTCCGAGGGTGTAACCGAAACCGGGTTCCAGCGGTTCAATGATGAAACGCGAACGGTTGTCGGAGACTACCTCTTCGGAGAGGGTGGGGCGCTGTGCAATGAGCACTTAGGTTTCCTTTCGGCGAGCATCCGCTATATGACGCAACACAGGTGGTGGAAAGATCGGTCTGAGGACTTAACGCGGCTGGGCTTGCCCGGACCGGTGAGGGTCCGGGCAAGCACCGGTGCGTGGAAAGCCTTAGACGCGGCGGCGCTTCGGCGGACGGCAGCCGTTGTGGGCGCTGGGGGTGACGTCCTGGATGGAGCCAACCTCGAGGCCAGCGGCCTGCAGCGAACGGATGGCCGTTTCGCGTCCCGAACCCGGGCCCTTGACGAATACGTCAACCTTGCGCATGCCGTGCTCCTGCGCACGCTTTGCGGCGGCTTCGGCGGCCATCTGGGCTGCGAACGGGGTGGACTTACGTGAGCCCTTGAACCCAACCTCACCGGACGAAGCCCAGGAGATGACAGCACCGCTCGGGTCCGTGATGGACACGATGGTGTTGTTAAAGGTGCTCTTGATGTGCGCCTGGCCCAGCGCGATATTCTTCTTGTCCTTCTTACGCGGCTTGCGAACCGCGCCACGAGTCTTCGGGGGCATTATTTCTCCTACAGAAAGTTATCGGGGGAAGACCGCTTTTAGCGGGTCTTCTTCTTGCCTGCGACGGTGCGCTTCGGGCCCTTGCGGGTACGAGCGTTGGTCTTCGTGCGCTGTCCGCGTACGGGCAGGCCCTTACGGTGGCGAATACCTTCGTAGCTGCCGATTTCAACCTTGCGGCGGATATCTGCTGCTACTTCGCGGCGAAGGTCACCCTCAACCTTGTAGTTGCCTTCAATGTAGTCACGCAGCTGGACGAGCTCGGCGTCGGACAGGTCCTTGACCCGAACGTCCGCGCTGATGCCGGTGGCAGCCAGGGTTTCGTGTGCACGGGTCTTGCCCACGCCGTAGATGTAAGTAAGCGCAATTTCCAACCGCTTTTCGCGGGGAATGTCTACGCCAGCGAGACGAGCCATAGTGGCAGTGCTCCTTGAATAAACCGGAGGTCGTAGGCAGTACACCCGCACATTCCGTACGGCCCCAGCCTCCGACCGGGGGTTAGCTGTCCGGACTCGTTGATGCTCAGTGTCCCAGATCAGCTTGTGCTGCCTTTATTTACTTGCGTGGGTTAGCAACCCAGGATTTCCCAAACGGGAAATTAGCCCTGGCGCTGCTTGTGGCGCGGGTTCTCGCAGATCACCATGACCCGGCCATTACGGCGGATCACTTTGCACTTTTCGCAGATCTGCTTGACGCTCGGCTTGACCTTCATGGCATTCCTTTGCGTGTTGCAGTTGGTCAGCTGGACCGGCCTTCAGCTGTTGCCCTGGCCGGCCAGTGTTTATTTGTAGCGGTAGACGATACGACCACGTGTCAGGTCGTACGGGCTCAGCTCCACCACTACCCGGTCCTCAGGGAGAATCCTGATGTAGTGCTGGCGCATCTTTCCAGAGATGTGTGCCAGAACGATGTGCTTGTTGGTCAGCTCAACGCGAAACATCGCGTTGGGCAGCGCCTCAGTCACAACGCCCTCGATCTCAATGACCCCGTCCTTCTTGGCCATACCCTCCGCTAACTGTCGTTTGCCGCAGCCCTCCGGTTTGCACCGGAAATCACCGCGGACGTTTTTTGATTGATTGGCTGTAGCCTCCCGGCCCACAAAAGGGCACAACAGGGCAGACAACCAACAGACAACACTACGCCATTACGGCCCGAATGTTAAATCCAGCCATCGTAGCGTACTCAGCGCCCGTACGCACCAAAATCGCCCGCAGGCGTGCTCACCGGCTCCGCGCACGCGATCCCGTCCAGGATGGCCAAGCGCACGACGTCGGCTGCCGCACTCTGCAGGGCGATGAGGCTTCCCTGCCGCGCGGCCTCACTGCTCCGGTCCAGCGCAACTCCCCCGGTCGCGAGGCAGAAGACCGTGTCGCCGTCGGCCAGGGTGTGGCTGGGGTTCAGTGCACGGGCCAGGCCGGCGTGGGCTGCCGACGCCGTGCGGTTGCATTCGGCCTTGTCCAGCACGGCATTCGTTGCGACGACCACCAGCGTGGTGTTTAGCGCGGGCGGCGCATCCGCAACCCTCCGCGTGCTCGCTCCTTCGTCCCCACCGGCGCCCTCGCCTCGCAAGCTCGGCCAGGGAACCCCGCCGTCGTGGCCCCAGCTTAGACGCACGCTGCCGGGTTCCGGCTGTGCCGCCCGCTCCTCGTCGGTACCCATCGGGGCACCCGCCGCCGATGCGCCAAAGGGCAGGCCCAGCGCGTTGACTACCGCTAGTGCGCCGACGACGACCGGGCCGTGCGGGGAGATGTTGTTGAGGGTGATGGAGGCGGTACCTAGGCCCCCTTTGTACTGCCCTCTGCCGATGAGTGCTCCGGTGCCGGCTCCTGTGTTGCCGCGTTCGACGTCGTGGCCTTCCTGGCGGGCTGCTGCGTCCGCGGTGGCGGCGTAGCCCATGGCCTCGTCGGGGCGGGCGGCGAAGTCGCCGCCGCGGCCCAGGTCGAAGATCGCCGCCGCCGGCACAATCGGGACCACGCCGCCGGTGACGGGGAAGCCGCGGCCGTTCTCCTCGCACCAGCGCTGGGCGCCGTGGGCTGCGGCCAGGCCGTAGGCGCTACCGCCGGTGAGCACCACCGCGTCCACCAGACGGGTCAGGGTCGTCGGGTCCAGCGCGTCGGTCTCATGCGTTCCGGGGCCGCCGCCCCGGACATCAACGGAGCCCACGGTCCCGGCGGGCGGCAGCACCACTGTCACTCCGCTCAGCCACCCTCCCCCTGCCCGGCCGGCCTGGCCCACCCGCAGTCCCGGCACATCGGTAATCGCTGTCATGGCTCCATTGTGCGCCACGGCGGAAGCGCCCGGCTCCACCGACTTGACGAATCGCGCGCCGATGTCTTCGGCCCAAACAGGCGTTATGTAATACTTCATGCAACACAGAGTTAACGGGCAACGAAGCCTTGGACAACAACGCTCTACTGGGGTCTTGTGCGGGATTCTGCCCACCAGCCATGTGGTGAAGTGATAGCTAGGTATCCCCGCCCATCCGCCTGCCTACGGCAGGCTCGGACCCGTTAGAGACCTGAATGACGCGACAATTGACCGACCGGCCCCGCGCCGCCGTCGAGCCTCAACCGGCCCCGACGCCACGCGCCCGCTGGTCCGCCCGAACGCGCCGGGATTTCTTTGTCTTCCTGGCCCTTGCCCTCCCCAATCTGCTCCTCATCGGGGTGTTCACGTACCTTCCGCTCTTCAACAACATCTACTACTCCACCCTGAACTGGACCCTGGGCTCAGCCTCGGCCACGGTGGTGGGCTTCGACAACTACGTCACCTTCTTCACCAGTTCCGACGCCACCAAGGTCCTCGGCACCACCGCCGTCTTCACACTGATCACCGTGGGCGGCTCCATGGTGCTGGGCCTGCTGGTGGCCCTCGCGCTGAACTCGAAGATCCGCGGCACCACATTTGCGCGCTCAGCCGTGTTCGCCCCGTACGTCCTCAGCGGCGTCGGCGTCGGGCTGGTCTGGCTTTTCATCTTCGATCCCGGCTACGGGGTGCTCGCCTGGCTGCTGCGCGGCATCGGCCAGCAGAGCCCGCAGTGGATCAATGACCCGCAGCTGTCGCTGGTGATGGTCATCATCGTCTACGTCTGGAAGAACCTGGGCTACTGCGCCGTCGTCTACCTCGCCGGGCTGCAGTCGCTGCCGCAGGATGTGATGGAGGCGGCGTCGCTGGATGGCGCCAACGGCTTCCGGCGCTTTGTGAGCATGGCCCTGCCGCTGCTCTCCCCCACCACGTTCTTCCTGCTCATCACCACCATGCTGAGCTCGCTGCAGGCCTTCGACCTGATCCGGATCATGACGCCGCTCGGCAACGGGACGTCCACCCTGATCTACGAGGCCTACCTCCAGGCCTTCGGAGCGTTCAACCGGGCCGGCTACTCGGCCGCGATCTCCGTGATCCTGTTCGCCATCCTCCTCATCATCACCGTGCTGCAGTTGCGGTTCGTCGAACGGAAGGTGCACTACTCGTGAGCCTGCTCTCGCCCGTCAGCCCCGACCCCGCCGCCCACACCGGGCCCGCCTCGGACGCTTTCGACGCCGATCCCGGGATTCCGCCGCAGCGCCACCGGCCCTTCTCCCGGGCCAACCTGGTGCAGACGCTCGCCGGCGGTTACCTCCCGCTGATCGTTGCCACCCTTGTGGTGTTCCTGCCCCTGCTGTGGATGGTGCTGAGCTCCTTCAAACAGCCCGGCGAGATCATCACCATGGACCTGAAGATCCTGCCGGAGAGCCTGAACTTCGAGAACTACAACATCGCCATGACCACGGTGCCGTTCGCCCAGTTCTTCCTGAACAGCCTGATCGTCACCGGTGTGGGCGCCACCATCAAGGTCCTGCTGGCCATCCTGACGGCGTACGCCCTGGTGTTCGTCCGGTTCCCCTACAAGAACGTCATCTTCGTGCTGATCCTTGTGGCCCTGATGGTCCCGCCGCAGGTGTCCATCCTGCCCAACTACATCCTGATCGCGGGCATGGGCGGCAAGAACACCCTGTGGGGCATCATCCTCCCCGGCCTGGGCACGGCGTTCGGCACGTTCCTTCTGCGCCAGCACTTTATGACCCTTCCCGGCTCCATCCTGGAATCGGCGGAGATCGACGGCGCCGGCCACTGGCGCCGTCTGTGGCAGATCGTGGTGCCGGTCTCCGGCCCGTCGATCGCGACGGTGGCGCTGGTCGTCGTCGTGAGCGAATGGAACGACTACATCTGGCCGCTGATCATCACGGACCGGCCCGAGACCATGACGCTGCCGGTGGGCCTGACGCTGCTGCAGAACTCCGAGGGCAACGGATCCGGCTGGGGCATCCTGATGGCCGGCGCGGTGCTGGTGATCGTCCCCATCCTGCTGGTGTTCGCAGCCCTTCAGCGCTACATCGTGGCCGGCCTGACCCAGGGCAGCGTCACCGGGTGACCCGCCCGCCCATGCTTTCTTTCACCACCATTCAACGAGTCAGCACCATCGAGAGGATCCACCATGGCATTGAATCTTGACCGAAGGCATTTCCTGGGACTGGCGGGGGCCGGCGCCGGCGCGGCCGCCATCAGTGCCTGCGGAGGCCCGTCCACCGGAGCCCCCGCAGCCGCGACCGCGGCGGCGGACATCGACTTCAGCGGGGTCAAGCCCGCAGCCTCGATCGATTTCTGGTCCAACCACCCGGGCAAGTCCCAGGACGTGGAGAAGGCCATCATTGAGAAGTTCCACGCCAAGTTCCCGGACATCAAGGTCAACCTGGTCACCGCCGGGGCGAACTACGAGGAAATCGCCCAGAAGTTCCAGACCTCGCAGGCTGCGAAGTCGGGCCTGCCGGGCCTGGTGGTCCTCTCCGACGTCTGGTGGTTCCGGTACTACTCCAACGGCAACATCATCGCCCTGGACAGCCTGATCAAGCAGCTGGACATTAAGGTGGATGACTTCCAGAAGTCCCTCGTTGCCGACTACAAGTACGAGGACAAGCAATGGGCGCTCCCCTACGGACGGTCCACGCCGCTGTTCTACTACAACAAGGACCACTTCAAAGCCGCCGGGCTCCCGGACCGTGCCCCGAAGACGTGGCAGGAATTCGGCGAGTGGGCGCCCAAACTGCAGGCCAGCTCCGGCGCGCAGTACGCGTACATCTACCCGGCGCTGGCCGGCTACGCGGGCTGGACGCTGCAGAACAACCTGTGGGGCTGGGGCGGCAGCTGGTCCAACGAGTGGACGTTCAACTGCGACTCGGCGGAGTCGGTGGAGGCCCTGCAGTGGGCCCAGGATTCCATTTTCAAGGACAAGTGGGCGGGCGTTTCCTCCAAGGAAGCTGCCGATGACTTCGCCGCGGGCATCACGTCCGCGACGATTTCCTCCACGGGATCCCTGCTGGGCGTCCTGAAGTCCGCGAAGTTCAACGTGGGCGTCGGCTACCTGCCCGGCGGCCCGAAGAGCGAAAGCCCGGTGTGCCCCACCGGCGGCGCGGGCCTGGGCATCCCCAGCGGTGTCAGCAAGGAGGTGCAGCTCGCCGCCGCCACGTTCCTGAAGTTCATGACGGAACCGGAGAACACCGCGCAGTTCTCCGCCGCCACGGGCTACATGCCAACCCGTACCTCGGCCGACATGACCGCCGTCCTGGCTGCCACCCCGCAGATCAAGACGGCCATGGACCAGCTGGCCGTGACCCGCGTCCAGGACAACGCGCGTGTGTTCCTCCCGGGCGCGGACCAGGAGATGGCCAAGGCCGCCGCCGCGATCCTCACCCAGCAGGGTGACGTCAAGGCCACCATGACGGCGCTCAAGGCCACCCTGGAGGGGATCTACACCAAGGACGTGAAGCCGAAGCTCAAGAGCTGACGCACCCGCACACCCGGTGGCGTGACGACAAATCCCTGGCGACGCTGGTTTTTCCAGCATCGCCAGGGATTTCTCGTGTCACGGGGTATGTCGCTCGCCGTCGTCGGGCGCCTGCCGGCGCAGCTCCCGCGGCTGCAATTCTCCCTCGACGCGCCAAATACCTGACGCTGCAGTACTCCCGTGTCGTCAGCGTTTCTCAGCGTCGCCAGCAATACCGCGTGTCGCCTGGACCGAAGCGTGTCGCCCACGCAGGGCGCACAACGTCGCGTGTCGATGTCGGCGGGCGCGTCTAAGGGATCGGGACGGGGACGACGCCGAGCGGGGCCAGTTTGGCGGCTCCCCCGTCCGGGGCGGAGAGCACCCAGATGCCCTTCTCGTGGACTGCGACGGAGTGCTCCCACTGGCAGGACCGCTTGCCGTCCGTGGTCACCACGGTCCAGTCATCCTCCAGCACCGCGGTGTCGATGCTGCCGCGCACCAGCATCGGTTCGATGGCCAGGCACAGTCCCGGCCGGATCTTGGGACCGCGGTGGTTGGTGCGGTAGTTCGGCACGTCCGGTGCCATGTGCATCTCGGAACCGATTCCGTGGCCCACATAGTCCTCGAGGATGCCCAGGGGCTTGCCCGGCACGGAGGACACGTAGTCGTCAACGGCGTTGCCGATGTCACCGACGAATTTCCCCGTCGCCAGGGCCGCGATCCCGTGCCACATCGCAGCCTCGGTGACGTCGGAGAGGCGCTGGTCCTCGGGGTCGGCGGTCCCCACGATGACGGTGCGGGCGGAGTCCGAGTGCCAGCCGTCCAGGATGGCGCCGCCGTCGATCGAGAGGATGTCCCCGTCCTGCAGGACACGGCCGCCGGGGATCCCGTGCACCACTTCCTCGTTCACCGACGTGCAGATGGTGGCCGGGAAGCCGTGGTAGCCGAGGAAGTTGGACGTGGCGCCGGCGTCCTTGAGCACCGCAGCGAACACGGCGTCGAGCTCTGCCGTGGTCTTGCCCGGTGCCGCGGCCGCAACGGCAGCGTCGAGGGCACGGCTGAGAACCAGCCCGGCCTGGTGCATGGAGCGCATCTGCGCGTTGGTCTTGTATTCGATGCGTGGCTGGCCGAATGCCATCCGCAACTTCCTTTCGATGGAAATGCTTGTCAGTGGAACTGAGTCAGTGAAAAATGCCGCCCAGCTGCAGGGACGGCCAAACGGCTGAGGCCCCTCCCGGGATACCGGGAGGAGCCTCGAAGTGCAGGGGCCGATCAGGCCGACTGGGCCTCTTTGATGGCCTGCATGACGCGGTCGGTAACCTCGTCGATGCCGCCGATGCCATCAACGCGGGTCAGAATGCCGCGGTCAGCATACTTCGCCACCACAGCCTCCGTCTGGCCGTGGTACAGGTCGAGGCGGTGCCTGATGACGGCTTCGTTGTCGTCAGTGCGGCCCGTTTCCTTGGCCCGGCCCAGCAGGCGGGTGACCAGTTCCTCGTCGTCGGCCGTGAGCTGCAGGACGACGTCCAGCTTCTGGTCGCCGTCTGCGAGGATCCCGTCGAGGTAGTCCACCTGCGCAGTGGTGCGCGGGTAGCCGTCCAGGAGGAAGCCGTTCTCGACGTCGTCCTCGCCGAGGCGGTCGCGGACCATCTTGTTGGTCACGCTGTCCGGGACGAAGTCGCCGGCATCCATGTACTTCTTGGCTTCGATGCCCAGCGGCGTCTCACCCTTGACGTTGGCGCGGAAGATGTCCCCCGTGGAGATCGCAACGACGCCGAGGCGTTCGGAAATGCGCTCCGCCTGCGTCCCCTTGCCGGAACCGGGAGGTCCGATAATCAACATTCTCGTCATCGCAAAAGCCCTTCGTAGTGACGCTGCTGTAGCTGCGCATCAATCTGCTTGACGGTCTCCAAACCGACGCCGACCATGATCAGGATCGAGGTGCCACCGAACGGGAAGTTCTGGTTGGCGTTGATCAGGACCAGTGCGACGAGCGGGATCAGTGCCACAAAGCCCAGGTAGATGGCACCCGGGAGGGTGATCCTGGAAAGCACATACTGCAGGTAGTCCGCCGTCGGCTTGCCGGCACGGATACCCGGGATGAAGCCGCCGTACTTCTTCATGTTGTCAGAAACTTCTTCAGGGTTGAAAGTGACCGCAACATAGAAGTACGTGAAGAACACAATCATGGCGAAGTAGAGCGCCATGTAGATCGGCTGGTCACCGCGCACCAGGTGGTTGTTGATCCACTCCACCCAAGGGGCGATCGGCTCGCCGGGGGCGGGCTGGTTGAACTGCGAGATCAGGCCCGGCAGGTACAGCATCGAGGACGCGAAGATGACGGGCACGACGCCGGCCATGTTCACCTTGATGGGGATGTACGTGCTGGTGCCGCCCACGGTGCGGCGGCCGATCATGCGCTTGGCGTACTGCACCGGGATGCGGCGCTGGGACTGCTCCACGAAGACCACCGCGGCCACCGTCAGGAGACCGATGGCCAGGACCATAAAGAACGTGCCCGGGCCCTGCGAGGTCCAGATGGCGCCGAGCGAGCCGGGGAAGCTGGAAACGATCGAGGTGAAGATCAGCAGGGACATGCCGTTGCCGACGCCCTTTTCCGTCACGAGCTCGCCCATCCACATGATGAGGCCGGTACCGGCCGTCAGCGTGATGATGATGAGGATCGTGGTGACGATGCTGTCGTCCGGAATGATGGGCAGCTGGCAGTTCGGCAGCAGCTGGCCGGAGCGCGCCAGCGACACCAGCGTCGTGGCATTCAGCAGGCCGAGGGCGATGGTGAGGTACCGCGTGTACTGGGTCAGCTTGGACTGGCCCGCGGAGCCTTCCTCGTAGAGCTGCTGGAAGCGGGGAATGACCACGCGGAGCAGCTGGACGATGATGCTCGCCGTGATGTAGGGCATGATGCCCAGGGCAAAGACGGACACCTGCAGCAGCGCACCGCCACTGAACAGGTTGACGAGCTGGTAGATACCGCCCGAGGTCTGACCGCTCTGCAAGCATTGCTGGACATTCTGGTAGCTCACACCAGGCGAGGGGATGAAGGCACCCAAGCGGAAGATTGTGATGATTCCCAGCGTGAACAACAACTTGCGTCGCAGATCAGGCGTGCGAAAGGCCCGGCCGAATGCGCTAAGCAAGCGTCCTCCTGAGTAATAAGTAAAGTCGTGTGAGATAGGTCAAATAAACCCAACAACCGAGTCTAGCGGGTTCATGCGCCCTGCGAACAATCGCAGGGCCCTGAAAACAGAAAAACTCCCGGCACCGGGGGCCTGAGCCCCGGGTACCGGGAGTTTCCACAACGGGCATTTGCCCCGCCGCCTCGTTAGAGGGCGGTGGTGCTTCCGCCTGCTGCAGCAATCTTTTCTGCGGCGCTGGCCGAGAATGCGTGGGCGGTGACGTCAACCTTGACGGTGATGTCGCCGGTGCCCAGCACCTTGACGGGCTGGTTCTTGCGAACGGCACCCTTTTCGACCAGGTTCTCCACGGTGACTGCGCCACCTTCCGGGAACAGCTCGTTGAGCTTGTCCAGGTTTACAACCTGGAACTCAACCCGGAACGGGTTCTTGAAGCCGCGCAGCTTCGGCAGGCGCATGTGCAGCGGCAGCTGGCCGCCGGCAAAGCCAGCCTTGATCTGGTAGCGGGCCTTCGTACCCTTGGTACCGCGACCGGCGGTCTTACCCTTGGAACCTTCACCACGACCAACACGGGTCTTGGTGGTCTTGGCACCCGGGGCGGGACGCAGGTGGTGAACCTTCAGTGCGTTCTGCTTCTCAGCAGTGGCGCTCTGTGCCTTTTCGGCGGTTTTCTTCTCTGCCATTTACTTCGCCTCCTCTACCTTTACCAGGTGCGGAACCGTGTTGAGCATTCCAACGGTCACGGCGTCGGCGGTGCGGACAACGGTGTGTCCGATCCGCTTCAGGCCGAGGGACCGCAGGGTGTCGCGCTGGTTCTGCTTGCCGCCAATGGCGGACTTGATCTGAGTGATCTCCAACTTTGCGTCGGAGACAAGCACGTTCTTAGCCATGACTCAGACACCTGCCTTCTGGTTCAGGAGCTGCTTGACCATTGCCGGCGGGGCAACTTCGTCGAGCGCGAGGCCGCGGCGTGCTGCCACTGCTGCCGGCTCTTCGAGGCGCTTCAGCGCGTCAACGGTCGCGTGCACGATGTTGATGGCGTTGGAAGAACCGAGCGACTTGGAGAGGATGTCGTGGATGCCCACGCACTCCAGCACTGCACGGACCGGACCACCGGCGATAACACCGGTACCGGCGGACGCCGGGCGCAGCATGACGACGCCTGCGGCGGCTTCACCCTGAACACGGTGCGGGATGGTGCTGCCGATGCGGGGAACGCGGAAGAAGGACTTCTTGGCCTCTTCTACGCCCTTCGCGATGGCGGCAGGAACTTCCTTAGCCTTGCCGTAGCCAACGCCGACCATGCCGTTGCCGTCACCGACGACGACGAGGGCGGTGAAGCTGAAGCGACGACCACCCTTGACGACCTTGGAAACGCGGTTGATGGTTACGACGCGCTCTACGAACTGGCTCTTTTCGGCTTCGCGGCCACCGTCGCGGCCACCACGGCCACCACGGTCGCCACGGCCCTGGCCGCGGTCGCCACGCTCGCCACGACGAGCGCCACCACGGCGGTCATCAGTGGTAGCAGGCGCAGCGGTCTCAGTTGCCGGAGCAGCTACAGCTTCAGTCACCTGAATGTCCTTTTCGTTATTTTCGGTCACAGTGCCAGCCCACCTTCACGTGCGCCGTCAGCGACGGCGGCGATCCGGCCGTGGTACTTGTTACCACCGCGGTCGAAGACAACAGCTTCGATACCGGCAGCCTTGGCACGGCCGGCAACGATCTCGCCGACGCGCTTGGCCTTGGCGGTCTTGTCACCGTCGAATGCACGAAGGTCGGCTTCCAGGGTGGAGGCGCTTGCCAGCGTCAGGCCCTTGGTGTCATCGACAACCTGGACGAATACGTGGCGTGCGGAACGGTTGACGACCAGACGAGGACGTACAGCCGTACCGGAGATGCGCTTGCGGATACGAAGCTGGCGGCGGCTGCGCTGGGCAGACTTGCTCTTGTTCGTACGCTTCTTGTTAATTGCGATCGCCATGGTTACTTACCAGCCTTTCCGACCTTGCGGCGGATGACTTCGCCTGCGTAACGGATGCCCTTGCCCTTGTAGGGGTCCGGCTTCCGCAGCTTGCGAATGTTGGCAGCAACCTCGCCGACCTGCTGCTTGGAGATGCCTGAAACAGAGAGCTTGGTCGGGGTCTCTACTGCAAAGGTGATGCCGTTCGGTGCCGTGATGTTGACCGGGTGGCTGTAGCCCAGAGCGAACTCCAGGTCAGCGCCCTTGGCCTGAACGCGGTAACCGGTACCAACGATTTCAAGCTTCTTCTCGTAGCCTGCCGTGACACCCTGGATCATGTTGGCGATCAGGGTACGGGTCAGGCCGTGCAGCGAACGTGAGGCGCGCTCGTCGTTCGGGCGGGCGACAGTCAGGGTGCCATCTTCCAGGGTGACCTCGATCGGGCTGGCCACAGTGTGGGTCAGCTCGCCTTTGGAACCCTTGACGCTGACGACAGAGCCGTCAACCTTGACCTCAACGCCGGCAGGAACGGTGATGGGGAGACGTCCAATACGTGACATTATTCTCTTCCTTTCCCGTTACCAGACGTAAGCGAGGACTTCGCCGCCCACGCCCTTCTTGCCGGCCTGCTTGTCAGTCAGGAGGCCGGAAGAGGTGGACAGGATTGCGATACCCAGACCACCCAGCACGTGCGGCAGGTTGGTGGACTTTGCGTAAACGCGCAGTCCCGGCTTGGAAATACGACGAACGCCAGCGATGGAACGCTCGCGGTTCGGACCGAACTTGAGCTCGAGGGTCAGCTTCTTGCCGACTTCAGCGTCTTCTTCTTTCCAGGAGGCGATGTAACCTTCGGCCTTCAGGATGTCGGCAACGCGTGCCTTGAGCTTGCTGTACGGCATGGACACGGAATCGTGGTATGCCGAGTTTGCATTGCGCAGACGCGTGAGCATGTCTGCGACGGGATCTGTCATTGTCATGGTGGGCTCTTGCCCTTCCTCATAACGGTTTCCGCCGTACTGGACGCCGAACAGGGTTCGGGGCCGGCATGGACGGACCTTTTACGTAGCTAGATTAGTCTTCGGTCTTGAACGGGAAGCCCAGCGCCTTGAGCAGCGCACGGCCTTCGTCGTCGGTCTTGGCAGTGGTCACGACGGTGATGTCCATGCCGCGAACGCGGTCGATGGAATCCTGGTCGATCTCGTGGAACATAACCTGCTCGGTCAGACCGAAGGTGTAGTTGCCGTTGCCGTCGAACTGCTTGCCGCTGAGGCCCCGGAAGTCGCGGATACGCGGCAGTGCCAGCGTGACCAGACGGTCCAGGAATTCCCACATGCGGTCCCCACGCAGAGTTGCGTGTGCACCGATCGGCATGCCTTCGCGCAGCTTGAACTGTGCGATCGACTTGCGGGCCTTGGTTACCTGCGGCTTCTGGCCGGTGATCAGGGTCAGATCGCGGACAGCGCCGTCGATCAGCTTGGAGTCCTTGGCGGCATCTCCAACACCCATGTTCACAACGACCTTGACCAGACGGGGAACCTGGTTGACGTTCTCGTACTTGAATTCCTCAACGAGCGAGCTCTTGATGGAATCCGCGTACTTGGTCTTCAGACGAGGAACGATCTTGCTTGCCGGAGTCTCGAGAGTCTCAGTCATTAGATGTCCTTCCCTGAGCTCTTGGCCACGCGGACGCGCACTTCGCGCTTCACGCCATCGCGCTCAACGGTCTCGGTGCGAAAACCGACGCGGGTGGGCTTCTTGGTGGACGGGTCTACCAGGGCCACGTTGGAGATGTGGATCGAAGCCTCGACGACCTCGATGCCACCGGTCTTGGTGCCGCGCTGCGACTGACCGACCTTGGTGTGCTTGGTGACGCGGTTGATGCCTTCGACCAGCACGCGGTTGGTCTCGGGGAACACGCGCAGAACCTTGCCCTGCTTGCCACGGTCGCCGCCGCGCTCAGCCTTGGCGCCAGTGATGACCTGAACGAGGTCACCCTTTTTGATCTTAGCCATGGACTAAAGCACCTCCGGAGCCAGAGAAACAATCTTCATGAACTTCTTATCGCGAAGTTCACGACCAACCGGTCCGAAGATACGGGTACCACGGGGGTCACCGTCGTTCTTCAGGATCACAGCTGCGTTCTCGTCAAACTTGATGTAGGAACCATCCGCACGGCGGCGTTCCTTCTTGGTACGGACGATGACAGCCTTAACGACGTCGCCCTTCTTTACGTTGCCGCCCGGGATTGCGTCCTTGACGGTAGCGACGATGACGTCGCCGATGCCTGCGTAGCGACGGCCAGATCCACCGAGAACGCGAATGGTAAGGATTTCCTTAGCACCCGTGTTGTCGGCGACCTTGAGTCGCGACTCCTGCTGAATCACTATTTACTCCTTGCGTCGCGCTGGTTCTCAGACCGAAAATCTTCCTACGGAATGAGCCTTGCGGAACGGTTGATCGGGGTGTCTCTTGACCTGCCTGGATTTTGCCAGACCAGGCCTAAACTCCCGTGCCAAAAACATTTGCTTCCCAGGCGCACTGGGCGCGAGGGGGCACTATGCCGTGGCACGATTGTTTACGAGGTTGACGCACGGCGCACTGAAGGCGCCATACAAACTCAAAATCTTAGCACGTTTTGAGCCTCAACCAGAATCGGCCATTACCACAGTCGACGGCGTCACGCACGGCAGGCTCTCCCCGACGGCCGCAGCACTCCCCCGCAAACCCGGCCCGCCGGCGTCGTCCGTCCCGCAGGAGTCGTTAACGGAGCAGCCCCCGCTCCCAAACGGGAACGGGGGCTGCGATGCTGGTCTCCCCGAGGGGAAAACTGCAGGTGTTACTTGGCCTTCTCGATGATCTCCACCAGGCGCCACCGCTTGGTAGCGGAGAGCGGGCGGGTCTCGGCGAGGAGAACGAGGTCGCCGATGCCGGCGCTGTTCTCTTCGTCGTGAGCCTTGATCTTCGTGTTGCGGCGGATAACCTTGCCGTAGAGGGCGTGCTTCACACGGTCTTCGACCTGGACAACGATGGTCTTTTCCATCTTGTCCGAGACGACGTAGCCGCGCTTCGTCTTACGGTAACCGCGCTCGTCAGCCGTAGCTGCACCGGAAACAGTTTCCGTCACGTTCTCGTCCTTCTTAGTCACTTGGCGTCCTCCTCGGTTTCAACCGTCTCAGCCTTTTCGGCCTTCTTGGTTGCAGCCTTCTTGGACTTCTTCTCTTCCTTGGCTTCCACAACCGGTGCGGCAACCTCGGCACGAATGCCCAGCTCGCGCTCACGGAGAACGGTGTAGATGCGGGCGATGTCCTTCTTTACCGCGCGCAGACGACCGTGGTTCTCCAGCTGTCCGGTGGCGGACTGGAAACGCAGGTTGAACAGCTCTTCCTTGGCCTTGCGGAGTTCTTCAACGAGACGCTCGTTGTCGAAACCGTCCAGCTGTGCGGATGCAAGTTCCTTGGATCCTACTGCCATTTCTACTCACCACCTTCGCGACGCACAATGCGTGCCTTCAACGGCAGCTTGTGGATTGCCAGGCGCAGTGCCTCGCGAGCTACCTCTTCACTGACACCGGAGAGTTCGAAGAGAACCCGGCCCGGCTTGACGTTTGAGACCCACCATTCCGGAGAACCCTTACCGGAACCCATGCGGGTTTCGGCAGGCTTCTTCGTCAGCGGACGGTCCGGGTAGATGTTGATCCAGACCTTGCCGCCACGCTTGATGTGGCGGGTCATCGCGATACGGGCAGATTCGATCTGACGGTTGGTGACGTATGCCGGGCTCAGAGCCTGGATACCCCATTCACCGAACGAGACCTGGGTGCCGCCCGTAGCAGCGCCGGAACGACCCGGGTGGTGCTGCTTACGGTGCTTGACTCGACGTGGGATAAGCATTTAAGCCTGTCCTCCTTCTGCTGCCTGTGCCGGTGCGGCAGAAGCTGCATCAGCCGCCGGAGCTTCGGCAGCAACGGGTGCAGCCTCAGCCGGGCGGTCGTTACGACGGCGGCGGTCACCACGGTCAGCGCCACCCGGGCGGCCCGGGCGGTCGCCGGCACGGCCACGGGACGGAGCAGCAGCTGCCTGCTGAGCCAGTTCCTTGGCGGTGACGTCACCCTTGTAGATCCAGACCTTCACGCCGATGCGGCCGAAGGTGGTCTTGGCCTCGTAGAAGCCGTAGTCGATGTTCGCGCGGAGGGTGTGCAGGGGCACACGGCCTTCGCGGTAGAACTCCGAGCGGGACATTTCAGCGCCGCCCAGTCGACCCGAGCAGGCGATACGGATGCCCTTGGCACCGGCACGCTGCGCGGACTGCATGGCCTTCTTCATCGCACGGCGGAACGCCACGCGGGAAGTCAGCTGCTCAGCAACGCCCTGGGCAACAAGCTGTGCTTCCATCTCGGGGTTTTTGACCTCGAGGATGTTCAGCTGGACCTGCTTGCCGGTGAGCTTCTCGAGCTCGCCGCGGATGCGGTCTGCTTCAGCGCCGCGGCGACCGATAACGATGCCCGGACGTGCCGTGTGGATATCCACGCGGACACGGTCGCGGGTGCGCTCGATTTCGACCTTGGCGATACCGGCGCGCTCCATGCCCGTGGACATGAGCTGGCGGATACGGATGTCTTCGCGAACGAAGTCCTTGTACCGCTGGCCGGCCTTGGTGCTGTCAGCAAACCAGTGCGATACGTGATCGGTGGTGATGCCGAGTCGGAACCCGTGCGGGTTTACTTTCTGTCCCACTTAGCGAGCCTCCTCTTTCTCCGGGGTAGCGACTACCACGGTGATGTGGCTCGTGCGCTTCTTGATCTGAAATGCACGACCCTGGGCACGCGGCTGGAACCGCTTCATGGTCGGGCCTTCATCAACAAACGCTTCGCTGATGATGAGGTCACCTTCGTCAAACGCCACGCCGTCGCGGTCCGCGAGGACCCGGGCGTTGGAGATTGCCGACTGAACTACCTTGAATACCGGCTCCGAAGCTGCCTGCGGGGCAAACTTCAGAATTGCCAGAGCCTCATTCGCTTGCTTACCACGAACAAGGTTGACGACGCGCCGGGCCTTCATAGGCGTTACGCGGATGTGACGCGCAATTGCCTTGGCTTCCATTGCTTTCCTTCTCTCGTCTTTGACGTAAGTGCAGGCGCCTAGCGGCGCTTGCCCTTACGGTCGTCCTTGACATGGCCGCGGAATGTCCGCGTGGGAGCGAATTCGCCGAGCTTGTGCCCGACCATCGACTCAGTGACAAACACCGGGATGTGCTTGCGTCCGTCGTGCACGGCGATCGTGTGGCCGAGCATGTCGGGGACGATCATCGAACGGCGGGACCAGGTCTTGATGACGTTCTTGGTGCCCTTTTCGTTTTCCCTGGCTACCTTCACAAAGAGGTGCTGGTCAACGAAAGGACCTTTTTTCAGGCTGCGTGGCATGTGTCCAGGCTCCTATCGCTTGTTCTTGCCAGTACGACGGCGACGAACAATAAGCTTGTCGCTCTCTTTGTTGGGACGGCGGGTGCGGCCTTCGCGCTTACCGTTCGGGTTGACGGGGTGACGTCCACCGGACGTCTTACCCTCGCCACCACCGTGCGGGTGGTCGACCGGGTTCATGGCGACACCACGGACGGTCGGGCGGACGCCCTTCCAGCGCATGCGGCCGGCCTTGCCCCAGTTGATGTTCGACTGCTCGGCGTTGCCGACCTCGCCGATCGTTGCGCGGCAGCGCACGTCAACGTTGCGGATTTCGCCGGAAGGCAGACGCAGCTGGGCGAAGCGGCCTTCCTTTGCAACGAGCTGGATCGATGCGCCGGCGGAGCGGCCCATCTTGGCGCCGCCACCCGGACGCAGTTCAACTGCGTGGATTACGGTACCGACCGGGATGTTGCGCAGCGGCAGGTTGTTGCCGGGCTTGATGTCAGCGTCGGCACCTGCTTCCACGGTGTCACCCTGGGCCAGCTTGTTCGGGGCGATGATGTAACGCTTGGTGCCATCAACGTAGTGCAGGAGGGCGATGCGAGCCGTACGGTTCGGATCGTACTCGATTTCGGCAACGCGGGCGTTGACGCCGTCCTTGTCGTGGCGACGGAAGTCGATCAGACGGTACTGGCGCTTGTGGCCACCACCCTTGTGACGGGTCGTGATCTTACCGGTGTTGTTACGTCCACCCTTTTTCGGGAGGGGACGAACCAACGACTTTTCCGGCGTCGACCGCGTGATTTCGGTGAAGTCCGCTACGCTCGAGCCGCGACGGCCCGGGGTAGTCGGCTTATATTTACGGATTCCCATAATTTATTTCCTCGTTAAAGTGGTCTCCGCTACGAGAGCGGACCGCCGAAGATGTCGATAGTGCCTTCTTTGAGGCTCACAATGGCACGCTTGGTGTTCTTGCGGGTACCCCATCCGAATTTGGTGCGCTTGCGCTTACCGGCACGGTTGATGGTGTTGATCGAGTCGACCTTGACGGAGAAGATTTTCTCCACGGCCAGCTTGATCTCGGTCTTGTTCGAGCGGGGGTCCACCAGGAAGGTGTACTTGCCCTCGTCGATCAGGCCGTAGCTCTTTTCCGAGACGACGGGTGCAAGCACGACGTCGCGCGGGTCCTTGAGGGTTGCTGCGCTCACTTGGCATCCTCCTGGTTCTTTGCCACTGCCCGGTCAGCAACGAATGCTTCGTAGGCAGCCTTGGTGAAGACAACGTCATCGGAGACGAGAACGTCGTAGGTGTTCAGCTGGTCTGCGTACAGAACGTGAACATCCGTGAGGTTGCGCACGGAGAGTGCAGCAACATCGTTGGCGCGCTCGATGACGACGAGCAGGTTCTTGCGCTCGGAGACACCTCGCAGCGTTGCCAGAGCTTCGCGGGAGGACGGCTTGGTGCCGGCCACCAGTTCAGAGACAACGTGGATGCGGCCGTTGCGGGCGCGGTCAGAGAGAGCGCCGCGCAGTGCAGCAGCAATCATCTTCTTGGGGGTGCGCTGGCTGTAGTCACGCGGCGTGGGGCCGTGGACAACGCCACCACCGGTCATGTGAGGAGCACGGATGGAACCCTGACGGGCGCGGCCGGTGCCCTTCTGCTTGAACGGCTTGCGACCTGCACCGGAAACCTCGGCGCGGGTCTTGGTCTTGTGGGTACCCTGGCGAGCAGCGGCGAGCTGTGCGACGACGACCTGGTGCAGCAGCGGCACGTTGGTCTGTACGTCGAAGATCTCTGCAGGCAGGTCAACCTTGACAGTGCTAGTCATCTAACTAGGCTCCCTTCACGGCGGTGCGTACGAGGACGACCTGGCCGCGGGCGCCGGGGACGGCACCCTTGATAAGGAGCAGCGACTTCTCGACGTCAACCGCGTGGACCGTGAGGTTCAGCGTGGTGTGACGAACGGCGCCCATGCGGCCGGCCATTTTCATGCCCTTGAAGACGCGGCTCGGGGTGGATGCGCCACCGATTGAACCGGGCTTACGGTGGTTCTTGTGGGCACCGTGGGAAGCTCCAACGCCGTGGAAGCCGTGACGCTTCATAACACCGGCGAAGCCCTTACCCTTGGTGGTGCCAACGACGTCGATCTTCTGGCCGGCTTCGAAGAGCTCTACGGAGAGCTCCTGGCCCAGCTCGTAAGAGTCAGCATCTGCAGTGCGCAGTTCTACGACGTGGCGGCGAGGCGTGACGCCTGCCTTTTCAAAGTGACCAGCCAGCGGCTTGGTGACCTTGCGGGGATCGATCTGGCCGTAGCCGATCTGAACGGCGACATAGCCATCAGTTTCTGCGTTGCGCAGCTGCGTGATGACGTTCGAGTCAGCCTGGACCACAGTGACGGGGATGAGCTTGTTGTTCTCGTCCCAGACCTGGGTCATGCCGAGCTTCGTGCCCAGCAGGCCCTTTACGTTACGGGTTGCGGTCATAGTCTCTCAGCACCTCCCTACAGCTTGATTTCGATGTTCACGTCGGCCGGCAGGTCGAGACGCATGAGCGAATCAACAGCCTTGGGCGTGGGGTCGATGATGTCGATAAGACGCTTGTGCGTGCGCATTTCAAAGTGCTCGCGGCTGTCCTTGTACTTGTGCGGAGAGCGGATAACGCAGTAAACGTTCTTCTCCGTCGGAAGCGGCACGGGGCCAACTACCGTTGCGCCTGCGCGCGTGACCGTCTCAACGATCTTCCGTGCTGAAACGTCAATGACCTCGTGGTCGTATGACTTCAGCCGGATGCGGATTTTTTGTCCCGCCATGTCGCCTGACTCGCTTTCAGTCTGTGCTTCCCCTGATTAGGGCTGCCCTGTTCACTTACCTGTTGTATGTGGCTGCCGAAGCAATCAAAGTCGTAACTACCACCCGCCGCACAAGCTGAATCCGGATGATTCCGGGTTCCTCAACCTGCCGGCGTAACCGACCCCCGCGGTCGGGCGTGTCGCGCTTTTCAGGCGAAACTGTCCGCAGTTCCATGGGGAGTGGGTTATGTTTGGTCTCCTACCTGGACCCTGACACCCGGCATTATCCGGATCGGGACGCGAAGGAGCGCTTGAACAACTCATCTAGTATGCCGGAATTAACGGGCAGAAGCGAATCAGGGCCCGTTGGGGGTCCGGACGCCCGGGGCGGCCCGTCCCGGCGGATCGCCGGCAAGGGCGGACCGCCCTCCTACTCGTTGCCTTCGGCGGGCGGTGTGGGGATGATAGGGGCATGACTGTGCAGGACTCTGTGGCAGTCCAGGCCCTCGCCGCGCGCCTCGGCCCGGATTTCCAGCTGGGCGTCGCCTCGGCCGCTTTCCAGATTGAGGGTTCCCTCGCCGCCGGCGGCCGGGGTCCCTCCGGCTGGGATGCCTTCGTGGAGAAGCCCGGCAGCATCCAGGACGGCCACTCCCCCGCCGTCGCCTGCGACCACTACAACCGCACCGCCGAGGACGTCGCGCTGATGCGCACCCTCGGCATCGATTCGTACCGCTTCTCCCTCTCCTGGCCGCGGATCCAGCCGGACGGCACCGGGCCGTTCAACAGCGAAGGGCTGGACTTCTACGACCGGCTCATCGACCAGCTGCTGGAGGCCGGCATCTCCCCGATGGCCACCCTGTACCACTGGGACACCCCGCTGCCCTTGGAGCACCGCGGCGGCTGGCTGAACCGGTCCACGGCGGAACGGTTTGCCGACTACGCGGCAGAGGCGGGCCGGCGCTTCGGCGACCGTGTGGCGCAGTGGGTGACCCTCAACGAGCCGGTGTCCGTGACGCTGAACGGCTACGCCCTGGGGGTCCATGCCCCGGGCCACGACCTGCTGTTCGACGCCCTGCCGGCGGTTCACCACCAGCTCCTTGGCCACGGCCTCGCCGTGCAGGCCCTGCGCGCGGAATCTGTCCGGGGCGGTGTGGGCGTCACCAACCTGCATTCGCCGGTGCGGCCCGCGTCCCGGCTGGCCACGGACAAGTTCCTCGCCAACATCTTCGACCTGGTCCTGAACCGGGTGTATGCGGACCCCATCCTCTTGGGCCGGTACCCGAAGGTCCCCCTTGTCGCCAGGCCGTGGTTCCGTGCGCTGGGCAAGATTTCCGACGCCGACCTGCAGGCCATCCACCAGCCCCTCGACTTCTACGGGCTGAACTACTACTACCCGGTGAAGGTCGCCACCGGCCGGGGTCCGGCCGAAAGCCCCGTGGGCCACACCGACGCGATGGTGAAGATGCCGTTTCATATGGCGGCGTTCCCGGAGTACACCACCACGGGCTTCGGCTGGCCGGTGGCACCGGACCACCTGGGCCCGCTGCTCCGGGAGCTGAAGGACAGGTACGGCACGGCGCTCCCGCCGCTCTACATCACGGAAAGCGGAGCCA
The DNA here is from genome assembly GCF_052245515.1 of Pseudarthrobacter sp. 1C304. Taxonomy (NCBI): domain Bacteria; kingdom Bacillati; phylum Actinomycetota; class Actinomycetes; order Micrococcales; family Micrococcaceae; genus Pseudarthrobacter; species Pseudarthrobacter sp. 1C304. Next base: position 388,707 of record NZ_JBQQCH010000002.1, read on the forward strand.
GCTTCCCCGAGCCGGACCACGTGAGCGGCCCCATCAACGACGCGGAGCGGATCAGCTACATCGCGTCCCACCTGGGGCATGCGCTCGACGCCACCGCACCGGGCGGGATCGCCGAAGACGTGGAACTGCGGGGCTACTACGTGTGGACCCTGATGGACAACTTCGAGTGGGCGGCCGGGTACTCGCAGCGCTTCGGCCTGGTCCACGTCGATTTCGACACCCAGGAGCGAACGCCCAAGGATTCCTATTACTGGTACCAGGCGGTCAGCCGCGCCCGCAAAGGCTGAGCCGGCGGCACCTACTGGTTCTTGTTGGCCCGGTTAATGCGCTTGGCCCGCTCAATCTCGGTGCGGAAATGCTTCTTGGCCCAGACCACGCCGATGACGACGGCGGCCACCACCAGCAGGAAAATCAACCAGCCCATTGTGAGCTCCCTTCGTTGGAAGCAACAATATCAGCGCCCCGCCCGCCACAACCACCGGTCCCAGCGGCGCCGCCGGCCCCGCCGCCAGCTGTTGCCGGCGGGGTTCAGCGGGCGCCCTTCCACAGGTCCCGTTCCCACGCCCGGGGGTCCTCCACCACCCGGGATTCGGTGCTGAACCGCATGGTGGCCCGCTGCGGCAGCGCGTAGCGTGGCCAGCCGGGATCCCCTGTGGAGGCGAAGTCCACCCACGCCGCGTGCATGGTGCGGGCCAGTTCCTGCGGCGGCTCCGGTCCCAGCAGCGATCCGAACAGCGGCGCATCTGTTGTCGCCGTGTCGAAGACGAACGGGATTTCCAGGGCGTGGACGGCGCCGAGGCCCGGGGATTCCCACGCGAACTCATACATGTAGGTGCCGGATCCCGGGTTGACGTGCGCATCGGCGAGCCGGATCGCGGGAATCCGCATCCACCAGTCCGTCTGGAAGGCCGCCAGCAGCTCACCTGGACTCAAGCCGGGATATCTCGTCCGGTACGCGGACAGCGCCGCTGCGGCCGGAAGTCCGTAGGCCGCCAGGGCCTGGTGGCCATAGGAGCGGACGGGGCCGGTCAGGATCTGGTCCGTGATCCCGCCGAGGGCACCGCTCATGACCAGCCACAACCGCCAATCGTCGGTGTTCGTCCCGACCATCACGTCCACCGCCTGCCCGGCCCCGGCCTTGATGCTTTTGATGGGCGTATCAGGCAGGATGTCGCCGTCGACCACGGGCTGCCAGGGCATGGTGCTGGCAACCACTTCCCGGCCCCAGCGTTCCGGGTCCGGATCGCCCAGCAGCTCGTTTTTCAGCTCCGCCTGGGCGCTCAGGAGCCGCTGGACCCCGACGCCGGCGATCGCCTCCCGCGTGGCCGGCACCCCCAGCTTGCCGGCCAGGTGTCGGGAGATGCGGAGTGCGTCCCCGGCCGGCGTGACGTGGTGGGCTGCCCCGCTCTGCAGGATGGCCCGCTGAAACAGCCCTTTGGCGCGGGGCATGGCGAGCAGCATGCCGATGCTCATCGCACCGGCGGATTCGCCGAAGACCGTGACGTTGCCGGGGTCCCCGCCGAAGGCGGCAATGTTCTCCTGCACCCAGTGCAGGGCCGCGACCTGGTCGAGCAGGCCCAGGTTGGCGGTGCCGTCGCCGAGGTAGAGGAATCCTTCCGCCCCGGGGCGCCAGTTGATGACCACGCAGACCACCCCGTCCCGGGCGAAGCGGCTGCCGTCGTACGCCGCCGTCGAGCTCAGCTCGAACATGCCGCCCTGGATCCAGACCATAACCGGCAGGCCCGACGCAGCCGGGTCCGGGGTCCAGAGGTTGAGGTTCAGGCAATCCTCGGAAGGTGCGGCTTTCGGCACTGCCGCAAACGCCGAGTTCACATCGGCCCAGTCCTCGGACGCCGCCCCGCCCGGACCGGCGGCGGCCGGCGGGGCCACCTGGGGCGGTTCGGGCCCGGGCCTCGTGGCGTCCCGGATCCCGGCCCACGGCGTGACCGGGGCCGGAGGCCGCAGCCGGTTCGCACCGAACGGCGGCGCGGCGTACGGGATTCCCAGGAAGGCCGCTCCGCCGTCGACGGCGCTGCCGCGCAGCCGCCCCGCGGCGGACTTGACCACCATGTCCATTCCACCATCGTGCAACCCGGGCCGCGGTGGCATAAGGGGCGTAGGTCCCGGCGGGCGCGGAAGGCACGCACGAGTGCGGAGGGCACAAAAAAGAACGGCCCCGCTGCGAGTGCAGCGGGGCCGTTCTTCAGTTCACATCAGTAAGAACTACTTGATGATCTTGGTAACGCGTCCCGAACCAACGGTGCGGCCGCCTTCGCGGATAGCGAAGCCGAGGCCCTCTTCCATTGCGATCGGCTGGATGAGCGCAACGGTCATCTCAGTGTTGTCGCCGGGCATAACCATTTCCGTGCCTTCCGGCAGGGTGATAACGCCGGTTACGTCCGTGGTGCGGAAGTAGAACTGCGGGCGGTAGTTGGAGTAGAACGGGTTGTGACGTCCGCCTTCGTCCTTGGAGAGGATGTAGACGTTAGCCTCGAAGTCGGTGTGCGGGGTGATGGAACCCGGCTTGACGACAACCTGGCCACGCTCGACATCGTCGCGCTTCAGACCGCGGAGCAGGAGGCCACAGTTCTCGCCGGCCCATGCTTCGTCGAGCTGCTTGTGGAACATCTCGATACCGGTAACCGTGGTCTTCTGGACCGGGCGGATGCCGACGATCTCGACCTCGGAGTTGATGGCGAGGGTTCCACGCTCGGCGCGGCCCGTAACAACGGTGCCACGGCCGGTGATCGTGAAGACGTCTTCGATCGGCATCAGGAACGGCTTGTCACGGTCACGTACGGGGTCCGGAACGGACTCGTCGACGGCAGCCATGAGGTCCTCAACGGACTTGACCCAAACCGGGTCGCCTTCGAGTGCCTTCAGGCCGGAAACGCGGACAACGGGTGCCTCGTCGCCGTCGAAGCCCTGCGAGCTGAGCAGTTCGCGAACTTCCATTTCAACGAGGTCAAGGAGCTCCTCGTCGTCAACCATGTCGGCCTTGTTCAGCGCGACCAGCAGGTAGGGAACACCAACCTGGCGGGCGAGCAGAACGTGCTCGCGGGTCTGAGCCATCGGGCCGTCAGTGGCGGCAACCACGAGGATTGCACCGTCCATCTGAGCAGCGCCGGTGATCATGTTCTTGATGTAGTCAGCGTGACCCGGAGCGTCTACGTGTGCGTAGTGGCGCTTCTCGGTCTGGTACTCAACGTGGGAGATGTTGATGGTAATGCCGCGCTGACGCTCTTCGGGAGCAGAGTCAATCGACGCGAAGTCACGCTTCTCGTTGAGAGTCGGGTACTTGTCGTACAGCACCTTGGAAATGGCGGCCGTCAGCGTCGTCTTACCGTGGTCAACGTGACCAATGGTACCGATGTTAACGTGCGGCTTAGTCCGCTCGAACTTTGCCTTTGCCACAGGTTCCTCCTAGAACGTTTTCAAATGACTTACCCTTCGGCCGCGCTTGTCGCGGCTGAAACTCCAGTAAGTCTACTTGGGGGGCTTTGGATTGATGAAATTGCAGATTCAGGTACTAATGCTAGTGCCTAGAGCCTGTTCGTGCAGGCAGCCGGTCGGCCGGGCCGGGTCCGGCCACCTGCACCAGGTAAATCCCCATGGTCGGGGAAGCACCTGAGATTCTCGTAGCGGCAGTCCGGAGACTACTCGCCGCGGGTCTTCTGGATGATCTCGTCGGCAACTGCCTTCGGGACCTCGGCGTAGCTGTTGAACGTCATGGAGTACACAGCGCGGCCCTGGGTCTTCGAGCGCAGGTCACCGATGTAGCCGAACATGCCGGACAGCGGAACGTGCGCGCGGATGACCTTGACGCCCTGGGCATCTTCCATGGACTGCATCTGGCCACGGCGGGAGTTGAGGTCACCGATAACTTCACCCATGTATTCCTCAGGGGTGCGGACCTCGACATCCATCAGCGGTTCGAGCAGGACAGGGTTCGCCTTGCGTGCGGCTTCCTTGAAAGCCATACGGCCGGCGATCTTGAACGCCATTTCCGAGGAGTCAACATCGTGGTACGCGCCGTCAATCAGCGTGGCCTTGATGCCGACAACCGGGTAACCGGCCAGGACGCCGTCGTTCAGCGCATCCTGGATACCGGCGTCGACCGACGGGATGTATTCGCGCGGAACGCGGCCACCGGTGACCTTGTTCTCGAACTCGTACATCTCGCCTTCGGACGTGTCCAGCGGCTCGATCGCGATCTGGATCTTTGCGAACTGGCCCGAACCACCGGTCTGCTTCTTGTGCGTGTAGTCGTGACGCTCTACAGCACGCTTGATGGTTTCGCGGTACGCAACCTGGGGCTTGCCCACGTTGGCCTCGACCTTGAACTCGCGGCGCATGCGGTCCACCAGGATGTCCAGGTGGAGCTCGCCCATGCCGGCGATGATGGTCTGGCCGGTGTCTTCGTTGAGGGAGACCTGGAAGGTCGGGTCCTCAGCGGAGAGCTTCTGGATGGCCGTGGAGAGCTTCTCCTGGTCACCCTTGGTGTTCGGCTCGATCGCAACAGAGATCACGGGCTCCGGGAAGCTCATGGACTCGAGGACGATCTGGTTGGACGAATCGCACAGGGTGTCACCCGTGGTGGTGTCCTTGAGGCCGATCGCTGCGTAGATGTGGCCGGCGGTAGCGCCCTCAACAGGCATTTCCTTGTTGGCGTGCATCTGGAACAGCTTGCCGATGCGCTCCTTCTTGCCCTTGGTGGAGTTGACCACCTGGGCACCTGCTTCGACGTGACCGGAGTACACGCGGATGAAGGTGAGCTGGCCGAAGAAGGGGTGCGCGGCGATCTTGAAGGCCAGTGCGGAGAACGGCTCGTCAGCGGAAGGCTTACGGGTCAGTTCCTTCTCTTCGTCCCGGGGATCGTGACCGATCATCGGGGGGACGTCGAGCGGGTTCGGCAGGTAGTCGACGACGGCGTCAAGCATCGGCTGGACGCCGCGGTTCTTGAAGGCAGAACCACAGAAGACCGGGTAGATCTCCGAGTTGATCGTCATCTTGCGGATGCCGGCCTTGAGCTCGTCGATGGAGATCTCTTCGCCCTCGAGGTACTTCTCCATGAGTTCCTCGGAAGACTCAGCAACGGCCTCCACGAGGTTGGCGCGGTACTCCTCGGCCTTGGCCTGGAGGTCTGCCGGGATCTCGCGGATCTCGTACTTGGCACCCATGGTGACGTCGCCCTTGGCATCGCCGGGCCACACCAGGGCACGCATGTAGAGCAGGTCGACGACGCCGATGAAGTCGTTCTCGGCACCGATCGGCAGCTGCATAACGAGCGGCTTGGCACCCAGGCGGCTGATGATGGTGTCGACGGTGAAGTAGAAGTCAGCGCCGAGCTTGTCCATCTTGTTGACGAAGCAGATGCGCGGGACGTTGTACTTGTCAGCCTGGCGCCAGACAGTCTCGGACTGCGGCTCCACGCCTTCCTTGCCGTCGAACACGGCAACTGCACCGTCGAGGACGCGCAGGGAGCGCTCAACCTCAACCGTGAAGTCCACGTGGCCGGGGGTGTCGATGATGTTGATCTGGTTGTTTTCCCAGAAGCAGGTCACGGCGGCAGACGTGATGGTGATGCCGCGTTCCTTTTCCTGTTCCATCCAGTCAGTCGTCGAAGCGCCGTCGTGCGTTTCGCCGATCTTGTGGTTCACACCCGTGTAGAACAGGATGCGCTCGGTAGTAGTGGTCTTGCCGGCATCAATGTGGGCCATGATGCCGATATTGCGGACCTTGCTAAGGTCGGTAAGCACGTCCTGTGCCACGGTGTCTCCCTTTCGGATGGACTGCACGTTCGCCGCCGGCTCGGTTGAGCCGGCGGCGTCCGGGAAGTATTACCAGCGGTAGTGTGCGAAGGCCTTGTTGGACTCGGCCATCTTGTGGGTGTCTTCGCGACGCTTCACAGCGGCACCGAGACCGTTTGAGGCATCCAGGATTTCGTTCTGGAGGCGCTCGGTCATGGTCTTTTCGCGGCGGGCCTTGGAGTAGCCAACCAGCCACCGCAGGGCGAGGGCGGTGGAGCGGCCCGGCTTGACCTCGACCGGAACCTGGTAGGTGGCGCCACCGACACGGCGGGAGCGGACCTCGAGGGAAGGCTTGACGTTCTCCATGGCCTTCTTGAGGGCTGCCACGGGGTCGCCGCCGGACTTGGCGCGAGCACCTTCGAGGGCACCGTAGACGATGCGCTCTGCAGTGGACTTCTTGCCGTCAACGAGCACCTTGTTGATCAGCTGGGTGACCAGCGGGGAGCCGTAAACGGGATCTGAGACTAGCGGCCGCTTGGGGGCCGGACCCTTGCGAGGCATATTACTTCTTCTCCATCTTTGCGCCGTAGCGGCTGCGTGCCTGCTTACGGTTCTTCACACCCTGGGTATCAAGGGCGCCACGGACGATCTTGTAACGGACACCCGGGAGGTCCTTAACACGGCCGCCACGGACGAGCACAATGGAGTGCTCCTGCAGGTTGTGGCCTACACCGGGGATGTAAGCGGTGACTTCAATGCCGCCGTTGAGGCGCACACGGGCGACCTTACGCAGAGCCGAGTTCGGCTTCTTCGGGGTAGTCGTGTAGACGCGGGTGCAAACACCGCGGCGCATCGGGCTGCCGTTAAGCGCGGGAGCCTTGGTCTTCTTGACCTTCGGCGTGCGGCCCTTGCGGACCAGCTGGTTAATCGTAGGCACTCTCGTGTTCTCCGTTTTATCCGGAGCGGCCGTTGGCGGCCGCTCTCTTGTCGCTGCGCCCCGCCGCTCGAGCTTTGAAGTTCTCTCCAGAGCAGCTGAGGCGAAGCCTTAATAGTCGGACCGCACGCCGGGATCCACAGACTTTCATCCGGAACTGCCCCTAGGCATGCGAAAATGTGGCATACGTTGCACAAGAACCCTGCAAACCGGAAACGTCGTCCTGGTCAAGCCTTCCAGCCCTAAAGCTGTCTGACTCACCGGCGCACTCATCCACTGCCACAATAACAATTAGTCTCAAGTCTAACACGGACGGGTCCCAGCCCTTAATCGGCGCGGAATCCCGTCCCTACTCCCCCGCAGCGCCACCCGCGCAACCTGCCGCCGTCGTCGCCCTTAAACAGCAACGCGGGGTCACTCCGCGCCCAATCCAGCGGGTGGATTGGGCCGAAAGTGACCCCGCGTTGCTTTAGGACCGGTTAGCGGAAGTCGCTGCCCAAGTCGTAGTCATCCAGCGGGATGGCGTGGAACTCAGGAGCTCCGTCGCCGCCCAGGGAATCGTAGGAGAAGTCGCTGAACGCGCTGGGGCCGGTGAACAGGTTGGCCTTCGCTTCTTCAGTCGGTTCCACCGTGACCTCGGTGTAGCGCGGGAGACCCGTGCCGGCCGGGATGAGCTTACCGATGATGACGTTTTCCTTGAGGCCGAGCAGCGGATCGCTCTTGCCTTCCATGGCCGCCTGCGTCAGGACGCGGGTGGTCTCCTGGAAGGAAGCTGCGGACAGCCAGGACTCGGTCGCCAGGGACGCCTTGGTGATGCCCATGAGCTCGGGACGGCCGGAAGCCGGCGTCTTGCCCTCGGAAACCACACGGCGGTTGGCATCCTCGAAGCGGCTGCGCTCGGCGAGCTCGCCGGGCAGCAGGTCCGATTCGCCGGACTCGATGACCGTGACGCGGCGCAGCATCTGGCGGACGATAACCTCGACGTGCTTGTCGTGGATACCGATGCCCTGGCTGCGGTACACGCCCTGGACTTCGTCCACCAGGAACTTCTGCGCGGCACGGGGGCCCATGATGCGCAGAACCTGCTTGGGGTCGACCGGACCGTTGATGAGCTTCTGCCCAACACTGACGTGCTGGCCGTCTTCGATGAGAAGACGTGAACGGCGCAGCACCGGGTAGGCGATCTCTTCGGATCCGTCATCCGGGGTGATGACCAGGCGCATCTGGCGCTCGGACTCTTCGATGGTGATGCGGCCGGCTGCTTCAGCAATCGGCGCCACACCCTTCGGAGTACGGGCTTCGAAGAGCTCCTGGATGCGGGGCAGACCCTGGGTGATGTCGTCGCCGCCGCCGGCGGAAACTGCACCACCGGTGTGGAACGTACGCATGGTCAGCTGGGTACCCGGCTCACCGATGGACTGTGCGGCGATGATGCCCACGGCCTCACCGATGTCCACGGTCTTGCCGGTGGCCAGCGAACGACCGTAGCACAGGGCGCAGGTGCCGACGCTGGACTCACAGGTGAGGACAGAGCGGACCTTGACTTCGGTGATGCCGGCTGCGAACAGTTCAGCAATGACCACGTCGCCGCAGTCGGTGCCGGCCGCCGCGAGGACCTTGCCCTTGGAGTCAGTGACATCCACGGCCAGGGTCCGGGCGTACGCGCTGTTCTCGACATTCTCGTCCAGGACCAGCTCGCCGTTGGCGTCAGCCACGGCGATCGGGGTGACGAGGCCGCGTTCGGTGCCGCAGTCCTCTTCACGGACGATGACGTCCTGCGAGACGTCCACCAGACGGCGGGTCAGGTAACCCGAGTTGGCGGTACGCAGCGCGGTATCAGCCAGGCCCTTACGGGCACCGTGCGTGGCGATGAAGTATTCCAGCACCGACAGGCCCTCGCGGTAGGAGGACTTGATCGGACGCGGGATGATCTCGCCCTTCGGGTTGGCCACCAGGCCACGGATACCGGCGATCTGGCGGACCTGCATCCAGTTACCACGGGCACCGGAGGACACCATGCGGTTGATGGTGTTCATCGGCGACAGGCTGTCACGCATCGCCTGGGCGATTTCGTTGGTTGCCTTGTTCCAGATCTCGATCAGTTCCTGGCGACGCTCGTCGTCGTCGATCAGGCCCTTGTCGTACTGGCCCTGGATCTTCGCGGCCATGGTCTCGTAACCGGCGAGGAGCTCCGGCTTGGAGGCCGGGACCTCGATGTCGGAGATGGCGACGGTGACGCCCGAGCGGGTTGCCCAGTAGAAACCGGCATCCTTCAGGTTGTCCAGCGTCGCCGCCGTGACCACCTTCGGGTAACGCTCGGCGAGGTCGTTGACGATCCGGGACAGCTCGCCCTTGTCGGCAACAGCCTCAACCCACGGGTAGTCCGCGGGCAGCGTCTGGTTGAAGATGACCTGTCCGAGGGAGGTCTCGACCAGTGCGGTCTGGCCCGGCTCCCAGCCTTCCGGAGCTTCCCAGCCGGCGTAAGGAACGAAGTCCTCAAGCCGGATCTTGATCTGGGAGTTCAGGTGCAGCTCGTGCAGGTCGAACGCCATGATGGCTTCCGAGACGGAGGAGAAGATCCGGCCCTCGCCAGCTGAACCGACACGCTTAGTGGTCAGGTGGTAGAGGCCGATGATCATATCCTGCGAGGGCAGCGTCACCGGGCGGCCGTCGGACGGCTTCAGGATGTTGTTCGAGGACAGCATCAGGATGCGGGCCTCAGCCTGGGCTTCGGGGCTCAGCGGCAGGTGCACTGCCATCTGGTCGCCGTCGAAGTCGGCGTTGAACGCGCCACAAACCAACGGGTGGAGCTGGATTGCCTTGCCTTCAACCAGCTGCGGCTCGAACGCCTGGATGCCGAGACGGTGCAGGGTAGGTGCACGGTTCAGCAGCACGGGGTGCTCGGTGATGATCTCTTCGAGGACGTCCCAGACCTGCGGACGGTACCGCTCGACCATGCGCTTGGCCGACTTGATGTTCTGCGCGTGGTTGAGGTCAACCAGGCGCTTCATCACGAACGGCTTGAAGAGCTCCAGAGCCATCTGCTTCGGCAGGCCACACTGGTGCAGCTTCAGCTGCGGGCCGACGACGATGACCGAACGGCCGGAGTAGTCGACGCGCTTGCCGAGGAGGTTCTGGCGGAACCGGCCCTGCTTGCCCTTGAGCATGTCGCTCAGGGACTTCAGCGGACGGTTGCCCGGTCCGGTGACCGGACGGCCGCGGCGGCCGTTGTCGAAGAGGCTGTCAACAGCTTCCTGAAGCATGCGCTTCTCGTTGTTGACGATGATCTCCGGGGCACCGAGATCAAGCAGGCGCTTGAGGCGGTTGTTGCGGTTGATCACACGGCGGTACAGGTCGTTGAGGTCGGAGGTCGCGAAGCGGCCACCGTCCAGCTGGACCATGGGGCGCAGTTCCGGCGGGATCACCGGGACGGCGTCGAGGACCATGCCGAGCGGGCTGTTGTTGGTGGTCAGGAACGCGTTGACCACCTTGAGCCGCTTCAGGGCGCGGGTCTTGCGCTGGCCCTTGCCGTTGGCAATGATGTCGCGGAGCATGTCCGACTCGGCCTGCATGTCGAAGCTCTCAAGGCGCTTCTTGATGGCTTCGGCACCCATGGAGCCTTCGAAGTACATGCCGTAGCGGTCGCGCAGTTCGCGGTACAGGCCTTCGTCGCCTTCAAGGTCGGCGACCTTGAGGTTCTTGAAGCGGTCCCAGACCTGCTCGAGGCGCTCGATGTCGGCGTCCGCGCGCTTGCGGACGTTGGCCATCTGGCGGTCGGCGGAGTCGCGGGCCTTCTTCTTGTCCGCAGCCTTCGCGCCTTCGCCCTCGAGGCGGGCAAGCTCGCCCTCGAGGTCGCGGGCGATCGTGGCGATGTCCGAGTCGCGGTTGTCGATCAGCTGCTTCTTCTCGATGTCGTGCTCAACCTGGAGGTTGGGCAGTTCTTCGTGGCGGCTGTCGGCGTCGACGCTGGTGATCATGTAAGCGGCGAAGTAGATGACCTTTTCGAGGTCCTTCGGCGCCAGGTCAAGGAGGTAGCCCAGGCGGGACGGAACACCCTTGAAGTACCAGATGTGCGTGACCGGGGCGGCCAGCTCGATGTGGCCCATGCGCTCACGGCGGACCTTCGCGCGGGTGACCTCAACGCCACACCGCTCGCAGATGATGCCCTTGAAGCGCACGCGCTTGTACTTACCGCAGTAGCATTCCCAGTCGCGGGACGGGCCGAAGATCTTCTCGCAGAAGAGGCCGTCCTTCTCGGGCTTGAGCGTGCGGTAGTTGATGGTTTCCGGCTTCTTAACCTCGCCGTAAGACCAGCCACGGATGTCTTCCGCGGTGGCGAGGCCGATCTGCATGAGGCCGAAGGAGGATTCGCTGGACATATGGTCCCTGTTCTCTCTTGTTCTCTAAATTCTGAAGTCTTGGGTTACGGGAAGAGGGAGGAATCCGGGAAAGGCAGCGCGGCTGGCGCCTCTGCCTTTCCCGGACGCCTTACTAAACCTCTTCTACGGAACTGGGCTCTGCACGAGACAGATCGATGCCCAGTTCTTCCGCAGCCGTGAAGACTGCGTCATCAGAGTCACGCATTTCAATTGTGGTTCCGTCCGTGGAAAGAACTTCCACGTTCAGGCACAGCGACTGCATTTCCTTGATCAAGACCTTGAAGGACTCAGGAACGCCCGGCTCCGGGATGTTCTCGCCCTTGACGATGGCTTCGTAGACCTTCACACGACCGTGGATATCATCCGACTTGATCGTGAGGAGCTCCTGGAGCGTGTAGGCGGCGCCGTAAGCTTCGAGCGCCCACACTTCCATTTCACCGAAGCGCTGGCCACCGAACTGTGCCTTACCACCCAGCGGCTGCTGCGTGATCATGGAGTACGGGCCGGTGGAGCGCGCGTGGATCTTGTCGTCCACCAGGTGGTGGAGCTTCAGGATGTACATGTAGCCGACCGAGATCGGATCCGGGAACGGCTCGCCGGAGCGGCCGTCGAACAGGCGGGTCTTGCCTGAGGAGTTGATCAGGCGGTCGCCGTCGCGGGTGACGTTGGTGGAGTCGAGGAGACCGGTGATCTCCTCTTCACGCGCACCGTCGAAGACCGGCGTCGCGACAGTGGTCTGGCCACTCTCGCGCGGCAGGTTCGGCAGCTGCTTGACCCACTCGGGCTCGCCCTCGATCTTCCAGCCGGTCTTGGCAACCCAGCCGAGGTGCGTTTCCAGCACCTGGCCGACGTTCATACGGCCCGGAACACCCAGCGGGTTCAGGACGATATCGACGGGGGTGCCGTCGGCAAGGAAGGGCATGTCCTCGACCGGAAGGATCTTGGAGATAACGCCCTTGTTGCCGTGGCGGCCGGCGAGCTTGTCGCCGTCGGTGATCTTGCGCTTGGCAGCGACGTAGACGCGGACCAGCTGGTTGACGCCCGGGGGCAGCTCGTCGTCGTTGTCGCGGTCGAAGACGCGGACACCGATGACGGTGCCGGACTCGCCGTGCGGAACCTTCAGGGAGGTGTCGCGCACTTCGCGGGACTTCTCACCGAAGATGGCACGCAGCAGGCGCTCTTCCGGGGTCAGCTCGGTCTCGCCCTTGGGCGTGACCTTTCCGACCAGGATGTCGCCGGCTTCAACCTCGGCACCGATGTGGATGATGCCGCGCTCGTCCAGGCCTGCCAGGACTTCCTCGGACACGTTGGGGATGTCACGGGTGATTTCCTCGGCACCAAGCTTGGTGTCGCGGGCATCGATCTCGTGCTCCTCGATGTGGATGGAGGAAAGAACGTCCTCAGCGACGATGCGCTGCGACAGGATGATGGCGTCCTCGAAGTTGTGGCCTTCCCAGGACATGAATGCCACGAGGAGGTTCTTGCCGAGGGCCAGTTCGCCCTGGTCCGTTGCCGGGCCGTCGGCGATGATGCCGCCGACTTCCAGGCGCTGGCCTTCGCTCACCAGAACGCGGTGGTTGTAGCAGTTGCCCTGGTTGGAACGGGCGAACTTGTTGATGCGGTAGTTGGTTTCCGTACCGTCGTCGTTGAGCATGATGACCAGCTCAGCGGAGACCTCGGTGACCACACCGGCCTTCTTCGCGATGACAACGTCACCGGCGTCGACGGCGGCGGCGCGTTCCATGCCGGTGCCGACGAACGGCGCCTCGGAACGGACCAGCGGCACGGCCTGGCGCTGCATGTTGGCACCCATGAGTGCGCGGTTTGCATCGTCATGCTCGAGGAACGGGATCAGGGCGGTAGCCACGGACACCATCTGGCGCGGGGAAACGTCCATGAACTCGACGTCGGCGGCGGGAACCAGCACGGGCTCGCCTCCACCACCGCGGGCACGGACCAGGACGGTCTCTTCGGCGAACTTCTTGTTCTCATCGAGCGGGGCGTTGGCCTGTGCGATCAGGACCTCGGCCTCGTCGTCGGCCGTGAGGTACTGGACGTCGTCGGAAACGACGCCGTCCTTCACCAGGCGGTATGGGGTCTCGATGAAGCCGAACGGGTTGATGCGTCCGTAGGAAGCCAGCGAACCGATCAGGCCAATGTTCGGGCCTTCAGGGGTTTCGATGGGGCACATACGTCCGTAGTGCGACGGGTGGACGTCACGGACTTCCATGCCGGCACGGTCACGGGACAGACCACCCGGGCCAAGGGCCGACAGGCGGCGCTTGTGGGTGAGGCCCGAGAGCGGGTTGTTCTGGTCCATGAACTGGGACAGCTGGGAGGTTCCGAAGAACTCCTTGATGGCTGCCACGACGGGGCGGATGTTGATCAGGGTCTGCGGCGTGATGGCCTCGACGTCCTGGGTCGTCATACGCTCGCGGACAACGCGCTCCATGCGGGACAGGCCGGTGCGGACCTGGTTCTCGATGAGCTCGCCGACGGCGCGGATGCGGCGGTTGCCGAAGTGGTCGATGTCATCGATCTCAACGCGCAGCTCGTGGTCCTGGCCGTCGCGCTTGCCCATGAGGGTCTTCTCACCGGCGTGCAGGGCAACCAGGAACTTGATCATGGCGACGATGTCTTCAACGTGCAGGACAGAGGCTTCCTTGTCACCAAGGGAGCGGTCGATGCCAAGCTTGCGGTTGATCTTGTAACGGCCAACCTTGGCCAGATCGTAGCGCTTGGAGTTGAAGTACAGGTTGTCCAGCAGGGACTGGGCAGCCTCGACCGTGGGCGGCTCGCCCGGTCGCAGCTTCCGGTAGATGTCCAGCAAGGCATCCTCGCGGGTTTCGGTGGCGTCCTTCTCCAGCGTTGCGCGCATGGAGTCGTACTGGCCGAATTCTTCGAGGATCTGGCCTTCGGTCCAGCCGAGGGCCTTCAGCAGCACCGTGACGGACTGCTTGCGCTTGCGGTCGAGGCGGACGCCGACCTGGTCGCGCTTGTCGATTTCGAGTTCGAACCAGGCGCCGCGGGACGGGATGATCTTCGCGGTGAAGATGTCCTTGTCGCTGGTCTTGTCGGCGGTGCGCTCAAAGTAGGCGCCCGGGGAGCGGACCAGCTGCGAGACAACAACACGCTCGGTGCCGTTGACGACGAAGGTTCCCTTCTCGGTCATCAGCGGGAAGTCACCCATGAACACGGTCTGCTGCTTGATTTCGCCCGTGTTGTTGTTCATGAATTCGGCCTTGACGTACAGCGGTGCCGAGTACGTTGCGTCCCGGTCCTTGCACTCGGCCATGGTGTACTTCGGGTCAGCGAACTCCGGCTCGGAGAAGCTCAGGGACATGGTGCCCTGGAAGTCCTCGATCGGGGAGATCTCTTCGAAGATGTCGGACAGACCCGAGGAGGTGGCGACGCTGAGGTCGCCTTCTTCGACGGCCTTGGCTACGCGTGCCTGCCAGCGTTCGTTGCCGACCAGCCAGTCAAAGCTGTCGGTCTGCAGGGCAAGCAGATTCGGAACGTCCAGCGGTTCGTGAATCTTTGCGAATGAGAGCCGGCGGGTTGCACCGTCGGTGCTGTCGGCATTGATAGCGGTAGCGTTGTTTACATTAGAGGTGCTCGAGGCGACCAAGAGGGATCCTTCCACAGACCTTCAGGCGTTTTCAGATCTCCCCCGTTATGTACCCTGCGAAAGTGACTCCGCAGTGCTACCAGTCCGGTTCCGCTATATGACCCGGGACCCGCGCTGGCCATGCTGTGCACGTTGTAGACGGCACATTGATGGCGCAGCAGCCAGGCTAAGCCCACCGCTATATGAAGGCTGAAGGTAAACAGGGAAGACGCAAATATCTACGATACGGCAAAGCAACCTACTTGTCTACCCCACTTCGGGCGGGATTGCAAGCACCCGACCCGCCGCCCGTTTGGGGTCCCGGGGTACACACTTGAGGTATAGCGCGCGGGGGCCTCCCCTCCCCCTCCCCCTGCCCCCTCCCCCTATGAACGTCAAATGGCTCCGTGACGGGGGTCACGATAACCTTGCTGTACATCGTCCAAGATCGGAAGAGACAAACCATGACCAACTCTGCGGACAACAATGATGTTGTCATCCTCGCCGGCGCCCGCACCCCGCAGGGCCGGCTCAACGGCCAGCTCGCCACCTTCACCGCCGTTGAGCTCGGCGCCCACGCCATCCGGGCGGCCCTGGCCGCCAGCGGCGTGAAGGCCGATCAGGTGGACTCGGTCATTATGGGCCAGGTCCTGCAGGCCGGCGCGGGCCAGAACCCCGCCCGCCAGAGCGCCGTAGGCGCCGGCATCGGCTGGAATGTTCCCACGGTGACCATCAACAAGGTCTGCCTGTCCGGACTGACCGCGGTGATCGACGCGGCCCGCATGATCCGCAGCGGTGACGCCACGGTGGTGGTCGCCGGCGGCCAGGAGTCCATGACCCGTGCCCCGCACCTCCTGCCCGGTTCCCGGCAGGGCTGGACGTACGGTTCCGTGCAGGCCCTCGACGCCGCGGCCCACGACGGGCTCACGGACGCCTTCGACGGGCAGTCCATGGGCCTGTCCACCGAGACCAAGAACCTCACCCTGGGCATCGACCGCACCTCCCAGGACGAAGTGGCTGCCGCGTCCCACCAGCGCGCCGCGCGGGCCGCCAAGGACGGCGTGTTCGACGGCGAAATCGCCCCCCTCAGCGTCAAGCAGCGCAAGGGCGATCCCATCGTCCTGACCGCGGATGAAGGCATCCGGCCGGACACCACCACGGGCTCGCTGGCGGGCCTGCGGGCGGCGTTCGTCACGGACGGCACCATCACGGCCGGGAACTCCTCTCCCCTGTCCGACGGCGCCTCCGCCCTGGTGCTCTCCTCGCGGAAGTTCGCCGAGGACAACGGCCTCGACTACCTCGCCGTCGTCGGCAAGCCGGGGCAGGTGGCGGGTCCGGACAACTCGCTGCACTCCCAGCCGTCCAACGCGATCAAGAGCGCGCTGGACAAGGCCGGCTGGTCCGCCGCCGACCTTGACTTCATCGAGATCAACGAGGCCTTCGGGTCCGTGGCGGTGCAGTCCCTCAAGGATCTCGACTACCCGCTGGAGCAGTGCAACATCCACGGCGGAGCGATCGCCCTGGGCCACCCGATCGGCGCGTCCGGTGCCCGGCTCGCCCTGCACGCGGCGCATGAGCTGAAGCGGCGCGGCACCGGCAAGGCGGCGGTCTCGCTGTGCGGCGGCGGCGGGCAGGGCGAAGCGCTCCTGCTGTTCCGCGACTGATCGCCGGGACGGATCCCGCAATGACTGAGAGCGCCGGCCCCGCAGCCGGAGCCGCAGGCGGCGCCGGCCAGGACCGTTTCCTGGCCGACGCCGCCGCGCGGGGCCTCAGCGTCCACGTCGTTGAGCGGCTCGCCGCGAACAGCCTTGAGGAGGCGGCACAGATCCTCGGCATCCAGCCCGGGGACATCGTGAAGTCGCTCGTGGTCAAGCACAAGGACGGCAGTTTCCTCTTCGCCCTCATCCCGGGTGACCGGCAGATCTCCTGGCCCAAGCTCCGCGCCCTTGTAGGCGTCAACAAGCTCTCCCTTCCGACGGCCGAGGTGGCCCTGGATGCCACGGGCTACGAGCGCGGCACCATCACCCCGTTGGGAAGCACCGTGGCCTGGCCCGTGTACGCGGACCGGACCATCAGCGGCCGCCGGATCTCCATGGGGGCCGGCGCCCACGGCTACAGCGCCTTCGTCGACGCCGATGACCTGACCGCCGCCCTCGGCGCCGTCGTCGCGGATATCTCCGAACCCAACTAAGGCCGCAGGCCCGATCTGGCCCGACACTGATCTGGCCCGCCCGGGTTAACTCCGCCGGGTTAACAAAGCAACGCGGGGTCACTTCCGGCCCATTCGGGGGCTCCGGATGGGCCGGAAGTGACCCCGCGTTGCGGTTAAATGCAGGAAACCCCGCCCACCGAAGTGGACGGGGTTTCCTGGGTGAAAGGCGGAGTGCCTTCCGGAACTGCGAGCGTTACTTGAGGGTAACGGTGGCGCCGGCAGCCTCGAGCTGCTCCTTGGCCTTCTCGGCAGCTTCCTTGGTGGCGCCTTCGAGGACGGCCTTCGGTGCGCTGTCAACCAGGTCCTTGGCTTCCTTGAGGCCCAGGGAGGTGATGGCGCGAACTTCCTTGATCACTGCGATCTTCTTGTCGCCAGCGGCTTCGAGGACGACGTCGAAGTCGGTCTTCTCTTCAGCCTCTTCAGCAGCTCCGCCACCGGCGGGGCCGGCAACGGCAACAGCAGCTGCGGTAACTTCGAAGGTCTCTTCGAAGAGCTTGACGAACTCGGAGAGCTCGATGATGGTCAGTTCCTTGAAAGCTTCAATGAGCTCTTCGTTGCTGAGCTTCGCCATGGTGTGGCGTCCTTCCTATAGGTGGTGCTTGGCGGCCGGGGCCGTTGCCTTCGCACCGGAGTCTGGTGTGAAAGAGAAGTTAGTTCTCTTCGGTGGCTGCGGCTTCGGCCGGAGCTTCGGTCTCTGCTGCTTCTGCGGCCGGGGCTTCTTCAGCGGCGGGCGCTTCGGCAGCTGCCGGTGCACCGTTCTCTTCTTCAAGCTTGAGGCGCAGGGCGTCGATGATGCGTGCAGCAGCGGCAGCAGGAGCCTTGAGGATACCTGCAACCTTGGCGAGCTGCAGCTCGCGGGACTCGAGTGCTGCGAGGGCAGCAACTTCGCTGGCGTTCAGTGCCTTGCCTTCGAAGTAACCGGTCTTGATGACCAGTTGCTTGTTGGCCTTGGCAAAATCCGTCAGGCTCTTGGCAGCTGCAACAGCGTCACCCTTGATGAACGCGATTGCAGTGGGGCCGGCAAGCTGGCCGTCGAATGCTTCGACGCCGGCTTCCTTGGCTGCAATGGCGGTCAGGGTGTTCTTGACGACCGCGAACTTGGTGTCCTGGCCGAGAGAAACACGCAGCTGCTTGAGCTGTGCAACGGTGAGCCCACGGTATTCGGTCAGGACAGCGGCGTTCGATTCCTTGAAATCGTTAGTGATCTCAGCTACTGCTGAAACCTTGGTAGGCGTTGCCATAACCCTCCTTCCGGGGATAGTGCCGGTATTCCGGGTCCCCGCTCAAAAGAGCTAAAAACTAAAAACGCCCCGCGCAGATGCACGGGGCTTGTCTCGACGCTGTCCATGACTGCGGAGCTTTGCTTCGTTCACCTGCGCCGGCCGCCCTCTGTTCAGGGTCCTTCGTCTGGAGACCCACTGGCCCTCCCGGCGCGACTGCAGAAGTGAGTCTTGCTTGGGAGAGTGGATTTCCAACAACCGACGGTCTTTGGTTCCACCAGCTTACGCGAGACCGGGGGCGTGCTCCAAATCGGCGGCCGGAGTGCAGGTCAGCTGACGCTGGGGCTGAAGTCCGGCAGCTCTTTTTGCCAGATCCCCGTCACACCCGCGGTGCTGAATCCCAGCTGCTGGTTGACCTTGAGCAGGTACCGGTTTTCCGGGGCGTTCCAGGTGTAGAGGACCCGGGCATCGGGAAACTGCTCGGACAACCGCTCCATGTTCGCGACCTTGATCAGCAGTCCCAGCTTGTTGCCCCGGTGCTCCCGGAGGACCACCGTATCGTCCTGGAAGACGACGTCGGGCCGCAGCGCCAGGACGCTGATGGTGGTCAGCCCCACCAGTTCCCCGCTGGCTACGTGCTCGACGGCGGTGACCACCGTCCGCCGTCCCTGCGCGATGGCGACGTCTTCCGCTTCACGAAGGATGCCGCCGTCGAACACCATGACCGTGTCGTCGGCACCCGGCACGCCGTCCTCGCCCGCACTGTTTTCCAGCGCGGCAACGAGCTCCAGCCACTGGTCCGGGCAGCGGTCCGTCCAGTGGTGGAGGCGGTACCTGCCGGCGTTGGCTTCCTCCGCTTCGGTCTGCAGCTCTTCGACCAGTTCGCTGTCGAGCGGCAGCTGGCAGGCACTGAACTGCTCGATGTGCTGCAGGGCGTAGCCGCTGTGGCGGGCGAACTCCACCTCCCGGCTGTTCAGCGGCACGAAGCCAAGGCCCGTGCCGGGCACCAGCTGGCCGGCCTCGCTGTCACCGAGCGACGCGCTCGGATGGTTGGTGTCGATCAGGATGGTGTGGCGGCCCTCGTCACGGGCGAAGTGCTCCGCGGCCTTGAGAAGCTGCCGGCCGACGCCCCGGCCCTGGTACTCCGGCAGGACGTCGAGGGCGAACTCGGCCAGGTCCTGGTTGTCCGCGAGGGGCAGCGCAATGTCCACCGTCCCGACGATCACCCCGTCGATCTTGGCGACGAGGATGACCTGCCGCTCATAGGGATCGGCCATTTCCAGCAGTTTTTCCTGCGGGGCGTAGGCGAGGTCGTCACTCCCCCAGGTCTGCATGCGCACCCTGCGCCCCACCTCGACGGCGGCGACGAAGTCGGCAGCGTCCTTCCCGTCGAGGGAATCGGGGATCCACAGCTGTTCTATCCGTACGTCGTTTGCCATAGAGGGCATCACCCCAGCCGTTCTGCCGTCCACCACGGTGCCGGAAACCCGGCAATGGCCAGGCTTTCATCCGCCAGCATATGCCGGTTTGGGCCGCCGTTCCATGGGTTACGGCGTGACCACACGCTGCCACTCGCCGTCCCACCCGGCGGGCCGGAAACCGAGGGCGACGTTGATGGCGAGCATGTGATCGTTTTCCGCGGCGTTGAAGGTGATGACGCGTTCAACGGCCGGGTACTCGGCGAGCCGCCGGAGGTTGGCGATCTTGACCAGCATGCCCAGCCGGTGCCCGCGGTGGGCGGCAGCGACGAGGGTGTCGTCCTGGTCGGCCAGCCACGGTTTGCCGGGCGCCAGTTCGAGCACGGTGTAAGCCGCCAGCTCGCCGCTCGCCCGGTGCCGAGCCGCTGTCACGAGCGAGACATTCCTGGCTTGCTGCCAGGTGTCCTCAACGTGCCGGACACGAGCCACATCCCAGGTCTCTTCCTCGTAGCTGAGCGCCCCTGTCGGCGCATCCGTGCTCATGCGGGACATAAGGACGGCCAGCTGCTCCACATACTCGTCCGGGCAGCGGTCGGTCCAGGACACCAGCTCATAGTCCTGGGACTTGGCCAGCGCCTCCCGCTCCAGGGCATCCAGCCGGGCCGGATCGGCCGGCAGGGTGAGGGAGCTGAACCGCTCCACCTGTTCCAGCCGGTAGCCGGCCGCGGCGGCAAAACGGACCGCCCGCGCGGCCGCAGGCAAAGCGCCCGTTCCGGTGGCGGGTTTCAGGACGTCCGTGCCGTCGGCGTCGAAGTCGGCGGGGTGCTCGGTGAATGTCATCAGGGTTGTGCGGCCGGCGGCTGCGGCTAACGCTTCAGCATGGGACAGCAGTGCCCGGCCGATCCCGCGGCCGGTGTGGGCGTTCAGGACGTCCACGTGGAGGACGGCGCTGCCGAGGTTTTCCTGCTGCTCGAAGCGGATCCACGACCGGGCCACCATGCGCCCGTCGATCCGGACGAAAAAGAACTGCTTCCGGGCGTAGGCGTCGTCCTTCCAGTACTGGATCCGGGCCTCGGGCGGCGTGGCACGGTCCAGGTTGCCCCAGGTTTCCAGGACCAGGGCATCGCACAGCGCGCTGAACTCCAGGAACTCGCCGGCGTCGTTTGATTCCAGGCTGGAGGGCAGGTCCAGTGGTTCTATGCGGTACGTCACAGCTGTCACCGGCACAGCCTAACCGGCCCCCGGGACGCAGAAAAGGCCGCCCCGCGGAAGCGGAACGGCCTTTTCTGTGCTAGATCGAGGCTTAGGCCTCGGTCAGGACCTTGGTGACGTTGGGGTCAACCGAGATGCCCGGGCCAAACGTGGTGGCCACGGTGGCCTTCTGGATGTAGCGGCCCTTGGAAGCGGACGGCTTGAGGCGAAGGACCTCTTCCAGTGCGGCTGCGTAGTTCTCGGCCAGCTTGACGGCGTCGAAGGACACCTTGCCGATGATGAAGTGCAGGTTCGAGTGCTTGTCGACGCGGAAGTCGATCTTGCCGCCCTTGATGTCGTTGACGGCCTTGGCGACGTCAGCGGTCACGGTGCCGGTCTTCGGGTTCGGCATCAGGTTACGCGGACCCAGGACCTTACCGAGGCGGCCAACCTTGCCCATGAGGTCAGGGGTGGCAACGGCGGCGTCGAAGTCGGTCCAGCCGCCAGCGATCTTTTCGATCATGTCATCGGAGCCAACGAAGTCGGCGCCGGCAGCGATTGCTGCCTCAGCCTTGTCGCCCGTTGCGAAGACGAGGACGCGGGCAACCTTACCGGTGCCGTGCGGCAGGTTGACGGTGCCGCGGACCATCTGATCAGCCTTGCGCGGGTCAACGCCCAGGCGGAATGCGACCTCAACGGTGGCGTCGAACTTGGACGGGTTGGTGTCCTTGGCCAGCGTCACTGCCTCGAACGGCGCGTAGAACTTCTCCGCGTCGATCTTGGCGGCGGCTGCCTCATATGCTTTGCTGCGCTTTGCCATGCTGCTTATTCTCCTTGTGCAGTTGTGGTCTGCGGACCGCGCTGGGCCCTGCCACAAGTCGGGGTTCCGGAAGGTGCTTCCGGATTGCCGACATTTCTATGTTTAGGTGGTGCCGGTCGCCCGGCGGTGCTGTCCGGCGTCGCGGTCGGTTTCCCGAGCCCTGGCGCCGTATCAGCGGTGGGGTACTAGCCCTCGACGGTGATACCCATCGAGCGGGCGGTGCCGGCGATGATCTTCGCGGCGCCTTCGAGGCTGGTGGCGTTGAGGTCTTCCATCTTGGTGGAGGCGATCTCGTTGACCTGGGCCTGGGTCAGCTTGGCAACCTTGACGGTGTGCGGGGTAGCCGAACCCTTGGCGACGCCTGCAGCCTTTTTGATGAGCTCTGCAGCCGGCGGGGTCTTGGTGATGAACGTGAACGAGCGGTCCTCGTAGACGGTGATTTCAACCGGAATGACGTTGCCGCGCTGGGCTTCCGTTGCAGCGTTGTACGCCTTGCAGAATTCCATGATGTTGACGCCGTGCTGGCCAAGCGCAGGACCGATCGGCGGGGCCGGGTTAGCGGCACCTGCCTGGATCTGCAGCTTGATGAGGCCGGTGACCTTCTTCTTGGGAGCCAATGTAGGGTCCTTCTCTCAATAATGTCCTGGGACACAGGAGCGTGCCTCAGGTTGGTGGCCGCCATGGCGAGGCGGCCGGCCGTCCCTGGCCGCTAAAGCGGGCAGCCCGGGACGAATTCTGTGGGATCTGCTAGATCTTGCTGACCTGGTTGAACGCCAGCGTGACCGGGGTCTCACGTTCGAAGATGGAGACCAGAACCACGAGGGTCTGGGAGTCCACCTTGATTTCGGAGATCGTGGCCGGGAGGGTCTCGAAGGGGCCCTCCTTGACGATGACGGACTCGCCGACCTCGAAGTCGACGTCGATCTGCGCGGCAGCGTGCTTGACCGGCTTGCCCTTCTCGGCCTGCTCTTCCTCGAAGACCGGGGCGAGCATGGAGAAGACCTCGTCGAGGCGCAGCGGAACGGGGTTGTGGGCGTTGCCCACGAAGCCGGTGACGCCGGGGGTGTGGCGGACGGCGCCCCAGGACGCGTCGGTCAGGTCCATGCGGACCAGGACGTAGCCGGGGATGCGGACGCGGTTGATGACCTTGCGCTGAGCGTTCTTGATCTCAACGACTTCCTCCATGGGAACCTGGATTTCGAAGATGTAATCTTCCATGTCCAGGGTCTGGATGCGGGTCTCAAGGTTCGCCTTGACGCGGTTCTCGTAGCCGGCGTAGGAGTGGATGACGTACCAGTCACCCTCCTGGCGGCGCAGCTTGGCCTTGAACTCCTCGGCCGGATCGACGGCTGCGGCGGCGGCTGCAGCGGCCAGCGCGTCGCCTGACTCCTCAGAGCCCTCGGCGTCGTCAGCGTCTTCGCCCTCAACGGCGTCGTCAGCGTCGGCCTCGGCAGGCTCTGCAACCGCGTCAACAGAAGCGTCAGCTACGTCGGATTCGGGCGCAGCAGAAACAGCCTCGGACTCTTCCCCGGCTTCCACCGCGGCGTCCTGGCTCTTATCCAGCTCAGTCTCAGTTACCTCGAGCTCCTGCTCAGACACTTGGTCTCCTGCTTCCTCATTGCCTAACATGCCTATTTAAATGACTCAATTCCGCACACCCCGCGGAACCTCCGGATGTCCGGTGGTTGTTCCACGCAGTCTGCGGAGCGGTCGCCTTAGTTGTCCGCGGGGCCTGTGCCGCCGAAGACCCATGCGGCTCCGGTCCCGAAGGCCAGATCCAGCAGGGTGACGATGAGCATCATGATGACCACGAACACCAGCACCACGAGCGTGTAGTTGATCAGTTCCTTGCGGGTCGGTGCGACGACCTTCTTCAGTTCGCCGATGACCTGGCGGATGAAGAGCGCAATTCGAGCGAAGAAGCCTGCCTTGGGGGCATTCTTGGCGGGGCGGCCACTGGAGCTGCTTGCAGCCGTTTCGGTCACCTGATCCTCACTCATCCTCGCAATGTCGGATACCCGGCTCTGAACTGAACCATGGTTGCTGCGCTTGTTCCGGAGAAACCGGAACAGCTTGCGCAGGGCAGACAGGACTCGAACCTGCAACCTGCGGTTTTGGAGACCGCTGCGCTACCAATTGCGCCACTACCCTATGGAATCGAAACCCGGTTCCGGCCACTTTCCCCAGACGTTCCTGAGGCGCAGACCATCAATCGTGTTTTCAACACCGGAGAACCAGTCTACGCAACAACTGCGCCTACGTCGAACCGGCTCCTCCGGACCCTTCGCGTTCCCGGAAAATCCGGGAACAACACCCCCGGGACATCAGGCGGGAATGCAGCTGACAAGCGCACAGTCACATTTCCCCGCCGGCAGCCCGGACGGTCCGGTGAACAGCATAGAGTAGGTTCCGTCGAATCCCACAACCAGCCACCGCGCTGCAAGCGAAGAATGGACCGCCGATGCCTGCCGCCCGCATTTCACAGCGTATTTCCGCCATAGCCGAATCCGCCACGTTGGCAGTTGATGCCAAGGCGAAGGCGTTGAAGGCGGCCGGCCGCCCCGTCATCGGCTTCGGCGCAGGAGAACCGGACTTCCCGACCCCCGATTACATCGTGCAGGCCGCCATCGAGGCAGCCGGCCAGCCCAAGTACCACCGCTATTCCCCCGCAGGCGGACTGCCGGAACTCAAGCAGGCCATCGCGGACAAGACGTTCCGGGACTCCGGCTACAAGGCCGACGCCGCCCAGGTACTGGTCACCAACGGCGGCAAGCAGGCCGTGTACAACACCTTCGCCACACTGCTGGATCCGGGCGATGAGGTAATCGTCCCGACGCCGTTCTGGACCACCTACCCGGAGGCCATCCGGCTCGCGGGTGGCGTCCCTGTGGAGGTCTTCGCCGGCCCGGAACAGGAGTACCTGGTCACGGTGGAGCAGCTTGAGGCCGCCCTGACGGACCGCACCAAGATCCTGCTCTTCGTCTCCCCGTCCAACCCCACCGGCGCCGTGTACTCGCCGGAGCAGGTCCGGGACATCGGCCAGTGGGCCGCGTCCAAGGGGCTGTGGGTGGTCACGGACGAAATCTACGAGCACCTCACGTACGACGGCGTTCCCTTCACCTCGATCGCCACGGCCGTCCCGGAACTGGGCGACAAGGTGGTCATCCTCAACGGTGTCGCGAAGACCTACGCCATGACCGGCTGGCGCGTGGGCTGGATGATCGGCCCGGCCGATGTCATCAAGGCCGCCACCAACCTGCAGTCGCACGCGACGTCCAACGTCTCGAACATTCCGCAGGTGGCCGCCCTCGCCGCCGTGTCCGGCCCGCTGACCGCCGTCGACGAGATGAAACTCGCCTTCGACCGCCGCCGCAAGGCCAT
Organism: Pseudarthrobacter sp. 1C304; assembly: GCF_052245515.1. NCBI lineage: Bacteria > Bacillati > Actinomycetota > Actinomycetes > Micrococcales > Micrococcaceae > Pseudarthrobacter > Pseudarthrobacter sp. 1C304. Next base: position 413,619 of record NZ_JBQQCH010000002.1, read on the forward strand.
CGTGGCCGGGCTGAACGCCATTGACGGCGTTGACTGCCCGACGCCGAAGGGCGCCTTCTACGTCTACGCCGACGTCCGCGCCCTGCTGGGCAAGGAGTTCCCCTCCGCGAACGGGCCGGTCCGGCCCTCGACGTCGGCCGAGCTGGCCGCGCTGATCCTGGACGAGGTCGAAGTGGCCGTGGTTCCGGGCGAGGCGTTCGGCCCCTCGGGCTACCTCCGCCTCTCCTACGCCCTGGGCGATGAAGACCTGGCTACCGGCGTCGCACGCCTCCAGGACTTCCTCGGCAAAGCGAAGTAGCCTCTGCCCCACCCGGATGCGCTATCACTTTTGGTCCCTAAACCACGGTTGTAGGAACCAAAAGTGATGGCGCATCTTTGGGTTAAAGAAGCCGGCGTTCGGCGGCCCAGCGGGTGAGTTCGTGCCGGCTGGAGAGCTGCAGCTTCCGCAGCACCGCCGAGACGTGGGTTTCCACGGTTTTGATCGAGATGAACAGTTCCTTGGCGACTTCCTTGTAGCTGTAGCCCCGGGCGATCAGCCGCATCACCTCGAGCTCGCGGGCGGACAGCCGGTCCAGCTCGTCGTCGGCGATGTCCGCCGGTGCTGTCCCGAACGCATCCAGCACAAAACCCGCCAGCCGCGGCGAGAAGACGGCGTCCCCGCCCGCCACACGCCGCACCGCGTCGGAGATTTCGGCCCCGGAAATGGTTTTGGTGACGTAGCCGCGGGCACCCGCCCGGATCACCGAGACCACGTCCTCGGCCGCGTCCGAGACGCTCAGGGCCAGGAACCGGATGCTGCCCAGCAGGGGCACGGAGCCGGCCAGCACCTCCCGGCCGCCGCCCCCGAGCCCGCCCGGCAGGTGGACGTCGAGGAGCACGACGTCGGGGCGCACGGCGGCGATCACGGCGACGGCTTCCTCCACGGTGCCCGCCTCCCCGGCCACCACGATGTCCGGGTCCAGGTCCGCCTTCAGGCCGGACCGGAAGATCGCGTGGTCATCCACGATCACCACCCTGATCCCGGGGGCAGGGTTTCCCTCTTCGATGGTGCTCACAGTCGCGCCTCTCCGTTGCTGTTGTTGGCTGCCGCGCCAGAAGCTGTCCCCGCGGCCTGCGGAAGCCGCAGCCGCACCTCGGTGCCGTCCGGGCTGCTGGTGATGACGGCGGTGCCGCCGTGGCGGTTCATCCGGCCCACAATCGATTCGCGGACGCCCAGCCGGTCGGCCGGAACGGCGTCCGGGTCGAAGCCCGGGCCGCGGTCCTTGACGAACACCTCCGCCGCACCGTCTGTGACTTCCAGATAGACGGACACGGCGCCGCCGCCGTGCCGGGCCGCGTTCAGCATGGCTTCGCGGGCGGCCTGGACGAGGGCCTCGTGGCGTTCGGTCATGGCGCAGTCGCCCACGGTGACCACCTCGACGGCGTGGCCCAGGGAGTCTTCCACTTCGGCAGCTGCGGCGTTGATGCCCTCGGAGAGCTGCCCGGCGTCCTTGCCGGGATCCCGGTACAGCCATCCCCGCAGTTCGCGCTCCTGGGCGCGGGCCAGGCGGACGACGTCGGTCTCGTTCCCGGCGCGCCGCTGGATCAGGGCGAGTGTCTGCAGCACGGAGTCGTGGAGGTGGGCGGCGATCTCGGCGCGTTCGGTGGCGCGGACCCGCCCGGCGCGCTCCGCCTCCAGGTCACGCCAGAATTTCAGCCCCCAGGGCAGCAGCACCAGGGCCACGCCGCCCAGCACCGCCACCGAGGACAGCAGGGCGAGCCAGGTCTGTTCCCAGGATCCGGAGCCGGACACCATCACCAGGACCCCTGCCACCACCAGGGCCAGCCCCGCGGCGAGGCGCGTCCAGCCGCCGGCCTGGTCTGCTTTGGTCTTGTCCACGAGGCCGGCCCGGCGCGTCTCATCAAGCTGCATCCAGGCGATGGCCGCACCACCCAGGATGGCCGCCACCGGTATGAGTGTCCCCAAGGGAACGTCAACGCCCAGTACACGGGCGATCATAATCGCGGCGGCCAGCAGCAGGCCCGCCCCGAGCAGGATCTCCTTGCCGTAGCGCATGCCCGTGACCCTGCCCCGCCAGGAATCGGCAGATACTTGCCCCTCCGACACCGCCGCCGGCGCTGCGGTTGTTCCTGCGGCTGCGCTCCCTGCGGCCGCACCCGGGTCCGGCGGCGAGGACGTGGTGAAGGCGGCGGCGTACGGCTGGGCAGGGTACCGCTGAGTGGCGTAGGGCTGAGTGGCGTAGGGCTGCGATGCGGGAGCGGCGAACGGTGCGCTCACCGCCGGGGCAATGGGCGACGCCGGCTGGCGGGCGTTGCGCTTGGCGCTTTCGTCCGCGGTGGGAACCATGATCCAGAGCCAGGCGTAGAACGCGACGCCGGCGCCGCCGGCGAGCGCGGCCACCACCATGCCGATCCGGACCATCTTCACCGGCCAGCCCAGGTGCCGGGCCAGGCCGGCGCAGACGCCGGCAATCACCCGGTCGCCCCCGCGGACCAGCGGCGGGCGGTAAGCGGCGGTTGTCATGAGTCAATCCAAGCACGGATCAGGGGTTCCCGGACCCGTTTCCGGCGCTGACCGGGGGCGACTCAGGGACAGTTCAGGGTGTTCCCCAGTAGAGCGGATCCGCGGCTGACGGGAGGATCGAAGTATGAATCCGCACACTGACCTCCCCGATGAAGGACGCGGCGCCTCCGGCCGCGCTGCCGGGCACCCGGGCGACCAGCCTCCTGCAGAGGAACCTTCAACACAGAAGCCCTCCGCACAGGCACCGTCCGAGCAAAAACAGTCCGAGCAAGAACAGTCCGCACAGGAACCCTCCGCACAGGCACCGTCCGAGCAAGAACCGTCCGCGCAGGAACCCTCCGGACACGACGCCGGCAAGACGGCACCGCTGGATACGTCCGCCACCCTGCCCCTGGACTTCCCCGCCGGTACCGGCGCCCCGTTGCCGCCTCCCCCGCCGCCGCCCTACTACGGCCCGGCCGGCGGACCGGGCCATGGCCCCGCCGACGGACCGAGCTTCGGCCCGACTCCCCCGCCCGCCGGCGCCCCGCCGCAGAATTTCTTCGACTGGATCCGCAGCCAAGGGATCCACCGGGGCCGCGAGCGCTGGGTGGGAGGTGTGGCCAGCGGCATCGCGGGGCGTTTCGGCGTTGACCCGCTTATTGTCCGGGGCATCCTGATCGTCCTGACAGTCTTCGCCGGCGTTGGTGTGCTCCTCTACGGCATCGCCTGGGCCCTCCTGCCCGAACCTGACGGCCGCATCCACGTCCAGGAAGCCGCCGCCGGCCGCTGGTCGTCCGGGATGACCGGCGCACTGATCACCACCGTCGTCGGCTTCCCCGGCCTGGGCGCCGGCGTCTGGGGCTGGGACCGCTACGGCTTTGTCCCCTTCCTCTGGACCGTTTTCTGGGTGGGCGGCGCCATCTACCTCATCTACTACCTGACACAGCGCAACAAGTCCCGGAACGGAGTTCCTGCCATGACGTCGAGCCCCCAAGCCGGCAGTACGGCCGGCCCCGGCTACCCGCCGAACCCCGCAGCGGTGGACCCTGCCGGGTCCTCAACCCCCACGGCGTCCTTCGCCAGCGCCGGGTACGGCGCGTCTGACACCCTGCCCCGCTACGGCGGGGACTCCGCGGCGCCGGGGTGGGGCGCACCCCCGCCCGCCGGCACCACCCCTCCGCCCGGCGGCGGCTACCGTCCGGTGCCCGGCGGACCCGTCCCGCCGCCCAAGGCCCGGAACTTCGGCCCCGGCGCCCCCGCCGTCGCGGTCACCACCGGCCTCGCCCTGCTGGTGGGCGGCGGCCTCAAGGCCCTGGACGTCGCGAACGTGATCGACCTCGGCACGGCCAGCAACGCCATCGTCTGGGCCAGCGCCGCAGTGGTGCTCGGCCTCGGCATCCTGGTCGCCGGCCTGAGGGGCCGCACCTCGGGCATCCTCGGCTTCTTCGCCGCGGTGGCGCTCATTGTCGGCGGCATCTTCAACGTGGTGCCCGACGGCGACCGCTTCCGTCCGCAGAACGCGGACTGGTCACCGGTGAGCATCCAGCAGGCCCTGGACGGGTTCGACATCACGGCCGGCACCGGCACCGTGGACCTGACCCGGCTGGCGCTGAACCCGCCGCTCAGAACCGACCTGGTGGTTCCCATCGATGCCACGGCCAGCAACCTCACGGTGATCATCCCGGACACGGTTCCGGTGGAGGTCCGCGCCGACATGACCATGGGCAACCTCAATGAAGGCAGCCAAAGCCACGGGGGCATGACCTCCCAGCAGAGCAACTACAACACCGGCGAGCCGGGAGCGACGCTGATCGTGAAGATCGACGGCACCTTCAGCAACGTCACCATCAAGGAAGGGAACTGACATGAGCACCCACGACGCACCGACAAGCGGCCTGGACGGCCTGGAGCCGGGGGACGATTCCCCGGCACGCGTGGGCACCATCGTGTGGGGGCTGATCGTTGTAGCCTTGGCGGCCCTGATCATCATCTCCCAGCTGGGCCTTGTGGTCCTCAACGGCACATACGTGGCGATCGGCCTGATGATCGGCGCCGGGGCCGCGCTGGTGATCGGCGGGCTGCTCTCGGCCCGGGGACGTGACAAAGCAACATCAACAGGGAAGTCTTGAACCATGGAAAAGTTCTTCAGCACCGTCAGGGGCCTCGGCCTGAAACGTGGACCGCAGCGCTGGTTGGGCGGTGTCTGCGGCGGGATCGCCGTCAAGCTGAACGTGGATGTGGCATTCGTCCGGATCGCTTTCCTGCTGTTCGCGCTGCTCCCCGGACCGGCGTTCGTGATCTATCTGGCCGCCTGGGCGCTGCTCCCGGACCAGCGGAACGCCATCGCCCTGGAGTCGTTCCTGGCGAAGCGCCAGAAGCGGCTCTGACCAACCCTCCGCAAGGAGACTGCGTGCCCCTGCCACCGGCGGGGGCACGCCCCTTTGCCGCTGGCCGCCCTGTAACCATTTGTGTCCTGCCCCACACCCGCCACTAGACTCTAGGGTGAGCTCAGCGTGGCGCTCTGCCTGTAAAACCTTCGAACCAGGATTTGAGCCGAGACATGAAAATTGGAATCCTCACCAGCGGCGGAGACTGCCCCGGACTGAACGCCGTCATCCGTGGCGCCGTCCTCAAAGGCATCGCCGTCCACGGCCACGAATTCGTGGGATTCCTCGACGGCTGGCGCGGCGTCGTCGAGGCCGACACGATCGACATCCCCCGCACCATGGTCCGCGGCATCGCCAAGCAGGGCGGGACCATCCTTGGCACCTCACGCACCAACCCGTTCGAGAACAACGGCGGCCCCGAGGTCATCAAGGCCAACATGGAACGGCTGGGCATTGACGCCCTCATCGCCATCGGCGGCGAAGGCACCCTGGCCGCGGCCAAGCGGCTCACCGACGCCGGCCTGAAGATCGTCGGCGTCCCCAAGACCGTGGACAACGACCTCGACGCCACGGACTACACGTTCGGGTTCGACACCGCCGTCGAGATCGCCACGGAGGCGATCGACCGCCTCCGCACCACCGGCGAATCCCACCACCGCTGCATGATCGCCGAGGTGATGGGCCGCCACGTGGGCTGGATCGCCCTGCACGCCGGCATGGCCTCGGGCGCCCACGCCATCCTGATCCCGGAGCAGAAAGCCTCCATGGAGCAGATCGCCGAGTGGGTTGTCTCGGCCCGCGACCGCGGCCGCGCGCCGCTGGTGGTCGTGGCCGAGGGCTTCGTCCCGGACGGCCAGGAAACCCCGCACTCCGAACGCGGACTGGACACCTTCGGCCGTCCCCGGCTGGGCGGGATCTCCGAGCGGCTGGCCCCGGAACTCGAAGCCATGACCGGCATCGAAACCCGGGCCACGGTGCTGGGCCACATCCAGCGCGGCGGCGTCCCCACCGCCTTCGACCGGGTCCTCGCCACCCGCCTGGGCATGGCCGCCATCGACTCCGTCGTCGAAGGACGCTGGGGCACCATGGTGTCCCTCAACGGCACCGACATCGTGCACGTGGGCTTCGACGCGGCGCTGGGCAACCTCAAGACCGTGCCGAAGTCCCGCTACGACGAGGCCGCCGTCCTCTTCGGCTGAGCGGCCAGGGCCCCTGCACCGCGGTCCTCTGCACGGCGTCCTCTGCACGGCATCCTCTGCACAGCGCAGGGCAGGCCGGTGGGTAGGGTGGAGGCATGACTCTTGAGCCCGGTTCGGTGGACATCATCCAGCTTGCGTGGGAGCGCCATTTGGGGCTCGGCGACGGCGCGTTCACGGCCGCTGCGGGCCAGCGCATCACCCATGCGGATGAGGACGCCCGTGCTGTCCAGTTCATCCGGCTGTTCGGAAATTCGGTCCTGGTGGGACCACAGTGGGCGCTGGACGCCGCCGTCGGGCTGCCCGACGAGGAACTCGCCCAGCACGTGACCCTGCTGACCATCACCCGGGACCACGGCGGCCACGGGCTCGGCGCCGCGGCGCTTTTCTTCGCGGACGATCTGCCCCTGCGGCAGCCCTCGGAGGAACTGACCGTCTCGCACGGCAACCCGGAAGCGATCGAGCTGGAAGCCGCCTGCCCGCCCGACGACGTCAACGAGGTGGGCCTCTCGGACCTCGACCACCGGTTCACCATCATGCACATGGAGGACGGCCGCCGCACCCCCGTGGCTTGCGGCGCCTACACCGAGTGGGAAGGGATCCTGGCCCAGATGGGTGTGCTGGTGGCCCCGCAGTGGCGCCGGCGGGGGCTGGGCTCCCTGGCGGCCTCCATTGCGGCGCACGAGGCGCTCGCCGCAGGCCTGACCCTGCAATGGCGCTCCGATGTCAGCAACAAGGGTTCCCTGGCCGTCGCCCGGAGCCTGGGCTTTACCTCCGGCGGCATCCAGACCAGCGTGCTGCTGGGCTGATCCGGCGGCCACCGCCCGACCTTTCTAGGTGGCCTGCGCTCTGTCCGCCCCGGCTGTCGCTACCGGCTGGCCCGCGGGAGGGCCCCAGCCCTGCAGGGGCTGGGGCTTGGCGAAGAACAGCGCTACTGCCGCGCCGAGCAGGATCACCGCTGCCGGCAGCAGAATGGACTGCGCCATCGCCGTCGAGAATCCCGCCTGCAGGGCCTCCGGCAGCATCCCGGCGGACTGCGCGGCCTCCGCCTCGCCGGGCGCCCCCGGACCCGCGGGGAGTTCGGCGGCCAGCCGGGCCTGGATCAGCACCGCGATGGCGGCGCTGCCCAGGACGGCCCCGATCTGGCGTGTGGTGTTGTAGACGCCGGAACCGGCGCCGGCCAGCCGCGGCGGCAGGTTCCGGGTAGCGGTGGTGCTCAGCGGCGCCCAGATGCCGGCGTTGGCGAAGCCCAGCACCGCGCTCGGCAGCAGGAACAGCAGGATGGGCGTGTCCGGCTGCATAAGGACGGCGTTCCAGCACAGCGCCGCGGACATCAGCAGCAGGCCCGTGGCGGTGATGAATTTCGGATTGACCCGGTCGATGATCTTCCCCACCACCGGTGCCAGGCCGCCGGAGATGAGCGCCATAGGCACCATCATCAGCGCGGATTCAGTGGGCGTGAGGCCCCTGACCAGCTGGAAGTAGAAGATCAGCGGCAGGTTGAAGGCAGTGACGGTAAAACCAACCGTGGTGATGCCGACGTTCGCCAGCGAAAAGTTGCGGTCCTTGAACAGTGACAGCGGCAGCAGCGGCTCACCCTTGTTCACCTTCTGCCATACGACGAACGCCGCCAGCACGGCGACCCCGGTGAGGATGAGGCCCCACACCGTGATGGGTCCGGCAATGGTGCCCCAGTCGTAGGTCTCGCCTTCCTGGATTCCGAACACCACCAGGAACAGCCCGACGGCGCTGAGCAGCACACCGGGGATGTCGAACCTGTGCGGGTGGGTCTTCAGCGCGGGCACGTAGCGCAGGGCCAGGAAGAAGCCGGCGACGCCGACGGGCAGGTTGATGAAGAAGATCCATTCCCAGCCGAGGCCGTCGACAAGGAGGCCACCGAGGATCGGCCCTACGAGGGTGGCGACGCCGGCCGTGGCGCCCCAGATCCCCATCGCCGCACCGCGCCTGTCCGGCGGGAAGGTCCGCGTGATGACCGCCATGGTCTGCGGCGTCATGAGCGCCGCGCCGAAGCCCTGGAAGACCCGGGCCACGATCAACATCTCCACGCTGGGCGACAGCCCGCACCAGAGCGAGGCCAGTGTGAACACCACCAGGCCCGACAGGTAAAGCCGTTTGGGTCCGAAGCGGTCACCCAGCCGGCCGGTGATCAGCAGCGGCACGGCGTAAGCCAGCAGGTAGGCGCTGGTCACCCAGATCACCGAGTTGATGTCGGCGTTGAGGCCTTCCATGATGCGCGGGTTGGCCACTGAGACGATGGTGGTGTCGATCAGGATCATAAAGAACCCGATCACGAGGGACCAGAGGGCCGGCCACGGCCGGGCGACGATTTCCATGCAATTCCTTACCGCGCAGGTCCGCCCGCGGGCGGAGGTGCCGCATCAGCCGAACAGGGCCAAGATGTCCTGCCGCTGGAACATGTGCGCGGCCGCACGGGCCGAGGGGGTCCCGGCGTCGGGGTCCGCCCCTGCGTCGACCAGGACCTGCACAACGTCCGGGTAGCCCTTGAAGACGGCCCCGGCCAGCGGCGTCTGGCCGCGGTCGTTGGCGGAATCCGCCTCCCCGCCGTGGCTCAGGATGAGCCGCACGGTATCCGCGTGGCCGTGGTAGGCCGCCAGCATCAGCAGCGAATCCCCGGCCGCGTTGGTCATGGTTGCCGGGACACCGGCGGACAGGTAGCCGGCCAGCAGAGCTGTGTTGCCCTCGCGGGCGGCGTCGAAGAGCGCGTGCGCCAAAGCCAGGGTTTCCTGGTCCGGGGCGCCGGGTTCCCCGGCGGTCACCGGGTGCCCCGCAGGAAGCCGGTCTGGCGGCCCACAACCTGGCCGGCGTCGGGCGCCACAATGATTTCCTGCGCCGCCGTGTAGGGTTCCTCGCCGTCCAGGACAGTCAGGACCTCCTCCGGGGCCACCGAGCGCTTGACCACGGCCAGGGCGATGGGCCCCATTTCGTAGTGCTGCGCCACCGACGTCACCGTACCCACCCGGCGTTCACCGGAACGGACGTCGCTGCCCACGGCGGGCATGGTGTGCTGCGAGCCGTCAAGCTGCAGGAACACCAGCCGGCGCGGCGGGTGGCCCAGGTTGTGGACCCGCGCCACGGTTTCCTGGCCCTTGTAGCAGCCCTTGTTCAGGTGCACGGCCGTGCGGAGCAAGTCGAGTTCGTGCGGAATGGTCTTGTCATCGGTTTCGGCACCCCAGCGCGGCCGCCAGGCAGCAATGCGCAGCGCCTCGGCGGCCCAAACGCCAGCGAGCGGGCGCCCGCCGACCGTGTCTTCCAGTTCGGCGGCCGGGACAAGGTATTCGAACCAGGGGCGGTCCAGTCCGGGGTGGGCGTCCTCCCCCACAACGGCGTAGGAGTAGCCGCCGGCGCCCACGTGCGGCCACGGGTCTTCCCAGGCCAGCAGCCCGGCCCATTCCGGCACGGGCCGCGTGCTTCCCAGCACGGCCCAGTCCGCCGACACGTCGGCGATCTCGACGCGCAGCATGAACTTCATTTTGTTGAGCCACTCTGCCAACGGCCCGGCCTCGGCCGCCTCGACGATCAGCCAGGTGGTGGCGCCGTCGTCCACCACCCGCGCGTCGAATTCGATCCGGCCCTGCACACTCAACAGGAGCAGTTCGCTGGACTGCCCGGGCGCGAGGTTCGTGACCTGCTGCGAGGACAGCGTATTGAGCCAGCTCAGCCGGTCCGGTCCGGTGACGGTGACGACGCCGCGGTGGGACAGGTCCACGACGGCGGTGCCGCCGGCCAGCGCCCGCTGCTCGCGCAGCGGCTCGCCGTAGTGGGAGGCGACGCCGGCGTCAGCGCCGCCGGCCTCGACGGCGCCGGGGCGCGCCAACAGGGGGCTCTTGGTAGTCATATGTAGTAGAAGTCCTCAGCGTTCAGCGGTATTCCGGATTTTCGAAGTCAAACCTGGTTCCGGCTTTCCACGCCTCGGGCAGATTGCCGTAAGCGGGAATGCCGCCAGCATCCTTGAGCATCCGGGCCAGGTGGAGCAGGTTCCACGTCATGAACGTGGTGTTGCGGTTGGTGAAATCGCTCTCCGGCCCGCCCGAACCCTCATCGAGGTAGCTCGGGCCGGGGCCCACGGCGCCGATCCAGCCGGCGTCGGCCTGCGGGGGGATGGTGAATCCGATGTGCTGGAGGCTGTACAGGACGTTCATGGCGCAGTGCTTGATCCCGTCCTCGTTGCCGGTGATCAGGCAGCCGCCCACCTTCGGATAGAACGCCCACTGGCCTTTGTCATTGAGCTCGCCGGAGTGGGCGTAAAGGCGTTCGATCAGTTTCTTGGTCTGCGAGGAATTGTCGCCCAGCCAGATGGGCCCGGCCACCACCACGATGTCTGCGTCCTTGACGGCGGGATACAGTTCGGGCCATTCATCGGTGGCCCAGCCGTGCTCGCGCATGTCCGGGTAGACACCGCTGGCGATGTCGTGGTCCACCGTGCGGATGACACGTGTGGTGACGCCCTGTTTGTCCATGATGTCGCGGCTGACATCGATCAGGCCCTGCGTGTTGGAGGTCTCGGGGGACTTCTTAGGGGTGCCGTTGAAAAACACGGCCTTAAGGTCGCTGTAGTCAGCGGTCCCTGCGGAATGTGCGGCGGTGGCGTTCACTTTAGTGCTCCCTGCGGTCGCTTCGGACAACGGAAAAACAGTGAGGCCCCGGCCCCGGCGCGGCGTCCCGCTCAGAAGAGCGAGTCCGCGCTTAGCGGACCTTGGCGAGAATGGCGGAGGCGTGCGCTTCCAGGCCGCTGCCGCCGGCAGCGCCCTTGCCGGTGGCCACGTCCCACCGCCAGAGCAGGTTGCCGTCCACGAGCCCGAAGATCCTGGTCGCGGCGGTGTACTCCTTGGAGTGGCTGCCGCGCATCACCATGTCGGTGCTCAGTTGGATCTGCGGGCCTTTGATCTGGCCGTAGTACAGCTCGGAGATCCCGCCCGGATGGGAGATCGACACGGAGATGTCGAAGCCGCCGTCCTTGTTGCGCAGGGCCTCGACCTCGTCAGCGCTCTTGAGCACGGGAACGATGTCTGCCGGGATCAGGCCCGGGCCGCCGTCTTCCTCGCGCTGTTTACGCTCCAGGGCCCAGAACCCGGTTTCCACGGTGAGGGGACGCAACTTGGTGCCCTCGTCGTCGGTCAGCCAGCTTTCGGCCCGGTACTGCAGGTACGGCAGGCCATTGTGGGTGAAGGAGACGTGCTGCAGGAAGTGCTCGGAGTCCTCTTCCCCGGCCCCCAGCCGGCCCCGGCCCTCCCACTCACCAATGAGCCAGGACAGCGGGACGATTTCCGGAGTCAGATCTGTTGGAATTTCAATCGGCACAGCGGTTACCTCTGCAAACGACGGGACTCGGCGGGCGGTGACTTCCGGTGGTTACTTCTGGCCCTTGAAGAGCCGGTACACCACAAACCCTGCAAACCAGGCCATGGCCAGGCTGGCAACGCCGAGAAGGACAAGGAAGAAAATTTCAAATGCAAGTACGGACATGATGCCATCCTAACGCGTTAGTAGATGAGTAGTTTGTCTATGAAGTAGGCAAGCGAGCCGACGGCGGAGACCGGGCCCAGCCCCATCCCGAGCGCGGCCGCGAACCCCAGCGGCGCACCGCGGAGGATCACCAGCCGGCGGAAGCTCATGAGCACGGCACCGACCACGACGCCGACGATCGCGGCGGGGACCACGGCGATGTCGGAAAACACCAGGCCGGCGAGCGGGCCGGCGAGCCCGGCGCCGACGACGCCCAGCGGCGCCACAATCCGGTCGGGCCAGCGGATCAGGCCGGCCAGCAGCGCGATCGCGGCGCTGATCGCGGCCACCAGGACCATTTCACGGACCCCCACGAACCGGGAGCACGCGATCCAGCCGGCACCCAGGCAGGACAGCAGCACGCCGGCACAGGAACCCAGGGTGGACTCCAAGCGCTGGGCTTGTCCCGTGCCGCGGATCAGCTGCATCACGAAGACCGCCATCACGCCCGCGGCCATGAACGCCGGTGTCCAGTCCAGGAAGCCTGGTGCGGGAAGGTAGGTGGCGGCGATGGCGGCGCCGACGCCGGGCAGGCCGATCAGCACGGCCAGGGTCTTTTTCGCGGGGATGCCGAGGAAATGCGGCCAGCCGATTCCGACGCCGGCGGCGGCGAGCACCATCACCGCCAGCAGGGCCTCCGGCGAGGTGTATGACGCGCCGACGATCGCGGCGAGCGCGGCCAGGCCGATGGCGCCGATGGTCCAAAACTTCACTGTGTACCCGGCATCTGTTTGTCGGCCATCTTTCTTCCGGTCATCGTCGTACCTTCGCTCACTGCGGACCCCGCTTCGACCTGGTCTTACGTCTTGGGTGCGGGTCCCGACGGATCAATCCTGCCCTATGTGACCGTTTTGTGTCGCAAATGGAGCGGCGGCAGGGGAACGAACCGTGTCCGGAAAGGGGCCCTTGGGTATACTCAACTCAGCTACAGACGCCCAACGATGCGCGGACACCCCTTGGAGGAAACATGTCGCACATCCTGCTACTGACGAACAGCACCGGCTCATCGGTGGACGTCCTGCCTGCACTGGAACTACTGAACCACCGGGTCCATATACTCCCCGCGGAACCCACCGCGCTGCTTGAGACCGACCCCTGCGACATCGTCCTGCTCGATGCCCGCAAAGACCTTGTCGGCGCACGCTCCCTGACGCAGCTTTTGAAGGCCACCGGCCTCAGCGCTCCCCTGATGCTCATCCTGACCGAGGGCGGCATGGCCGCCGTGTCCTCGGCGTGGGCCGTGGACGACATCCTGCTGGAGTCCGCCGGGCCCGCCGAGGTGGAGGCCCGCATCCGGCTGGGCGTCGCCCGCGCCGTCCCCGACGTGGACGATGCCCCCAGCGAGATCCGGGCCGCCGGCGTGGTCATTGACGAGGCCAGCTACACCGCCCGCGTCAACGGTGCACCGCTGAACCTGACCTTCAAGGAATTTGAACTGCTCAAGTACCTGGCGCAGCACCCCGGCCGGGTCTTCACCCGCCAGCAGCTCCTCACCGAGGTCTGGGGCTACGACTACTACGGCGGAACCCGCACCGTGGACGTGCACGTCCGGCGCCTCCGGGCGAAGCTCGGTGCTGACCACGAGAACCTCATCAGCACGGTCCGCAACGTCGGCTACCGCCTGACCCTGGCGCGGCAGCCGGAGGAAGAGTTCACCGAGGCGTAGGCGCCCGCTGGCGCTGAGAGCCCGATTGTGGGCCCGGCTTCCGATAGAAGCGCCGGCACCACGAAAAAAGCCCCGGACCAAGGTCCGGGGCTTTTGTTCGATATTGAGTGGAGGACATACGGGTCGAACGTATCGAGGCCACCCCAGTGGTGGATCCCCCTCACATCCGGTCTCCCGGATGAGATAACGACTATACGTAACTTGCGCCGTAACTCCAAAATCGGCCCCGGCGCGGAAGCTCCGGACAGCCCCGCGCCCCAACAGCTCCGCACCGTATAGCCTTGCACCATGAGTCCCGCACATCCTGAAAACTGGCCCGTGCTCGCCGCGAAGGGAGCAGCGGATGCGCAGCTGCTGAAGGACATCCGGGCCCTCGCGGCCGCTTCAGAGGAATCGGACGGCAACCCGCCGCTGTCCGAACAGACCCTGGTGATGCTGCGCGCCGCGGACCCCGCAGGCGCCCACTCCGTCCTCACCCTCGCGCTGTACTCCCCCGACGAGAAGTCCGACCCGGCGACGGCGCAGGACCTGGCCGGCGTCGCCGTCGTCGTTGAGGAAGCGGACGGCACGGGAGTGCTGGAAGTCGCCGTCCACCCCAGTTACCGCAACCAGGGCGTGGCGGACCGGCTGGTCGGCGAACTCCGGGACACCCGCGGCTTCGCGGGACTCAAGGCCTGGTCGCACGGCAACCACGAGGCCGCGGCCGAAATCGCCGCGCGCTACGGCTACGGGCCCGTCCGCGAGCTGTGGAAGATGCGGCTTGCCGGCGGGGCGGCGGAGCTCCCCGATGTCCCGCTGCCGGACGACGTGGCGGTGCGCGCCTTCGTCCCCGGCCGGGATGAGGAGGCCTGGCTCGCCGCTAACCGCGCCGCCTTCGCCCACCACCCGGAACAGGGCAACATGACCCGCGCCGACCTGGACGCCAGGATGACCGAGCCGTGGTTCGACCCCGCAGGGTTCCTGCTGGCCGTCGACGCCGCGGACCGGATCCTCGGCTTCCACTGGACCAAGGTGCACCCCCGGCACGGCGACCACCCCGCCATCGGCGAGGTGTACGTGGTGGGCGTGACCCCTGCAGCCCAGGGCACGGGGCTGGGGAAGGCACTGACCGTAGCCGGGATCCGGCACCTGCAGCACCAGGGCCTGCACGCGGTCATGCTGTACGTGGATGCGGACAATATTCCGGCCGTTTCCCTCTACCGGCGGCTGGGTTTCACCCGCTGGGATGTGGACGTCATGTATGCCCCATTGGAGGGGCGTTAATCCAGTCGGCGGACATCTGGGCTGCGCGCGGGGAAATCTGCGCTCTCCGGGCGCTGATAGCGAGTTGAATGCTTGTAAGGTTGAAGCTAAATCGCGCCAGCATTAGGAGAGACCATGCAACCGGAATCTGCCCGGACAGGTACGTCTGAGGCCGCCACGTCAAACAAACGGACCCGGCCCGCGCGAGCCCAGTTCGGTTCCTCCGAAGTGCCCGCCTCACGCGCCACCCAGGACCGGATCGACATTCCCGAATTCGCGCCGAACCTTGAGCCCGAGGGCGACTTTAGCCAGGACCGCTTCCTTGACCGGGAACTGAGCTGGCTGGCCTTCAACGCCCGCGTGCTGGAGCTCGCCGAAGACCCCAACCTGCACCTGCTGGAACGCGTCAGCTTCCTGTCCATCTTCGCGTCCAACCTGGATGAGTTCTTTATGGTCCGCGTCGCCGGACTGAAGCGCAGGATCGCCACCGGCCTGGCCGTCCCGTCCCCGGCCGGGCTCAGCCCGGTGCAGGTCCTGGAGCAGATCAGCGAGGAAGCACACCGCCTGCAGCAGCGCCACGCCCGTGTCTACGCCGAGCAGATCCGCCCGGCGCTGGCCTACGAGCACATCCACCTCATGCGCTGGGAGGAACTCGACTCCCAGGCCAAGGACCAGCTCAGTGCCATGTTCGCCGAGAAGGTCTTCCCGATCCTCACGCCGTTGGCTGTGGACCCGGCCCACCCCTTCCCCTACATTTCGGGGCTCTCCCTGAACCTCGCCGTCGTGGTCCGCAACCCGGTCAGCGACAAGGAGCTCTTCGCCCGGCTCAAGGTCCCGGACCAGCTCCCCCGGCTGATCTCGATTGACGGCCCGCGCGCCGGCTCGGTGCCCGGCCGGGTGGCACGCTTCATCGCCCTCGAGGAAGTCATCGCCGTCCACTTGGACCAGCTCTTCGCCGGGATGGAAGTGCTGGAACACCACACCTTCCGCGTCACCCGCAACGAGGATGTCGAGGTCGAAGAGGACGACGCCGAGAACCTGCTGCAGGCGCTCGAAAAGGAACTGCTGCGGCGCCGGTTCGGGCCGCCCGTCCGGCTTGAGGTCACCAACGACATCAACCCGAACATCCTGGCGCTGCTGATCCGCGAGCTCGGCGTCGAGGAATCCGAGGTCTACTCGGTCCCCGCCCCGCTGGACCTCCGCGGCCTCTCGGTGATTGCCGGGATCGACCGGTCGGACCTGCACTACCCTAAGCATGTCCCGCACACGTCCCGCTACCTCAACGAATCGGAAACGTCCAAGGCGGCCAACGTCTTCGCGGCGATGCGGCGGCGGGACATCCTGCTGCACCACCCCTACGATTCCTTCTCCACCTCGGTGCAGGCGTTCCTGGAACAGGCGGCCGCGGACCCGAAGGTGCAGGCCATCAAGCAGACGCTGTACCGCACCTCGGGCGACTCGCCGATCGTCGACGCCCTGATCGACGCCGCCGAGGCCGGCAAGCAGGTCCTGGCCCTCGTCGAGATCAAGGCCCGGTTCGATGAGCAGGCCAACATCTCCTGGGCCCGGAAGCTGGAGCAGGCCGGCGTCCACGTGGTGTACGGCATCGTGGGCCTCAAGACCCACTGCAAACTCTCGCTTGTGGTGCGCCAGGAGGTGGACGGCCTGCGCCGCTACTGCCACATCGGCACCGGCAACTACCACCCGCGCACGGCCCGCTATTACGAGGACCTGGGCCTCCTCACGGCCAACGAGCAGGTGGGCGAGGACCTTTCGCGGCTCTTCAACCAGCTCTCCGGCTACGCCCCGAAGTCG
Source organism: Pseudarthrobacter sp. 1C304 (assembly GCF_052245515.1). Lineage (NCBI taxonomy): Bacteria > Bacillati > Actinomycetota > Actinomycetes > Micrococcales > Micrococcaceae > Pseudarthrobacter > Pseudarthrobacter sp. 1C304. The sequence continues at coordinate 429,975 of NZ_JBQQCH010000002.1, forward strand.
ACGTTCAAGCGGCTGCTCGTGGCGCCCCGTTCCGTGCGTTCCGGGCTTATCGACCGGATCGAGACCGAGATCCGCAACGCCCGGGCCGGCCTCGCCGCCCGGGTCCAGATCAAGGTGAACTCGATGGTGGACGAGGCCATCATCGATTCCCTCTACCGGGCCTCCCAGGCCGGCGTCCCGGTGGACATCGTGGTTCGCGGCATCTGCTCCCTGCGCCCGGGTGTGCCCGGCCTCAGCGAGAACATCACGGTGCGCTCCGTGCTGGGCCGCTTCCTGGAGCACTCCCGCGTCTTCGCCTTCGCCAACGCCGGGGACCCGGTGGTCTACATCGGTTCGGCGGACATGATGCACCGCAACCTTGACCGCCGGGTGGAAGCCCTGGTCCAGCTCACCAGCGGGGCCGACACGACCTACGTCATGGACCTGCTGCGCCGGTACATGGACCCCGCGACTGCCAGCTGGCACCTGGACAACCAGGGCGAATGGACCCGGCACCACCTCGCCGAGGACGGCCAGAACCTTGAGGACATCCAGTCGTGGCTGCTTAACTCCCGCTCGCGGCAGCGCTCGGCAGGGCTGCGGTAGGGGCTTTGGCATTGAGTAGCGATGCACTGGTCGCCGACCAGACGGACCACCCCGGCGAGGACATCGCGGTGGTGGCCGCAGGGGCCCTGCCGTGGCGCCTGAACGGGGGCAACCAGGACAAACTCGAAGTCCTGCTGATCCACCGGCCGCGGTACGACGACTGGTCCTGGCCCAAGGGCAAGATCGATCCCGGCGAGACGGTGCCCGAGTGCGCCGCCCGGGAGGTCAGGGAAGAGATCGGGCTGACCGCGCCGCTGGGCATCCCGTTGCCGTCCATCCACTACCACGTTGCTGCGGGGCTGAAGGTGGTCCACTACTGGGCGGTCGACGTCGACGGCGCCGCCCTGCTGCCGGACGGCAAGGAAGTGGACAGCGTCATGTGGTGCTCGCCGGAGCGGGCGGCCCGGCTGCTGAGCAACCCGAGCGACATCACCCCGCTGGAACACCTGGCCGACGCCCATGCCCGCGGCGAGCTGAAGACGTGGCCGCTGGTGATCGTGCGCCACGCCAAGGCCAAGCCGCGTTCGTCCTGGTCCAAGGCCGAAGGTGACCGGCCCCTGGCCGCCACCGGAATGCGTCAGGCCCAGGCGGTGGGAAGGCTCCTGCAGGCGTGGAAGCCCAAGCGCGTCGTTTCCAGCCCGTGGCTCCGCTGCGTGGCCACCATCGCGCCCTACGCCAAGGCCACCGATGCGAAGGTAAAGCTCAACGAAGCCCTCACCGAGCACCGGCATAACCGCCACCCCCACAAGACGGCCGCCGCCGTCGAAGGCCTCTTCGACAAGCACCGGGCTGTGGCACTGTGCACGCACCGCCCGGCCCTTCCCACGGTGTTCGCCCAGCTCGGGAAGCACATGGGTCCCCGGCTGCGCGCACTGCTGCCCGACGCCGACCCGTACCTGGCCCCCGGCGAGATCGTGGTCTGCCATGTGGCGCACCACAGCAAGGACAAAGTGGTCGCGGTGGAACGGTTCAGGCCCTTCGACGACTGAGGTCCTTGACCCGGGTTCCTGCCGGCCTTAGTTTGTATCAAACACTTGATACATTGCCGCTGACACAAGTCATTGACACATTGCCGCTGAATCTTTGGGGGATTTCATGCCGGTCCAGTCCGATCTGCCGCTGCTGCTGTTGCTCGGCCCGCTCCTTGCCGCCCTGGTGGTCTACCTGGTGTTGCGGTGGGTGATCTGGGCGCCGAACTCGGGGACATCCCCGACGTCGGTGTCCGAACACGCGCTGTGGGTGGGCGTCATCGGCTGGCTGACGAGCTCCCTCCAGGGGGCGATGAACCTGGGCATCATTCCGGCGGATCCTATGGCCGGCGGCGCCCTGACCCGGGCGGAGACTATCGCCCCGGCATTGCTGTGGCCGGTGCTGGGCTGCCTGACCGTGCACGCCCTTGGCCAGGTAACCTACCCGGGACCGCGGCGGATGCGGCGGCAGGCCGTCCTGTCGGTCCGCCGCATCCGGGACTTCCTGCCCCGGCGGCTGGCCCTCACCACGGCAGCCATCTTCCTGACCGCCGCCGCGGCCATCGCCCGGACGGCCACCCTCCCGGGATTCGCCGCCGTAGCCCCCACCACGGTCCGCGACGGCCCCAACAGCTACAGCTACTACAGCGGCGGCGGTGACGGCCGCATCCCCGGGCCGGAACTGGCCGGATGGCTGGGCGCGGCCCTGCTGGTGCTGGCCGGCGGGACGTGGCTGGTGCTGTGGCTGATAGCCCGCCGCCGCCAGCTGGAGAGCCTCGACGCGGGCGACAATGCCGTCCTGCGGACCATCGCCATGAACCGGCTGCTGCGGACGGTCGCCACCGTGGCGGCGGGGCTCGGCATCATCGCGGGTAACTTCGCGGCACGGCCCGACCCGGCGCAGGGACCACCGTCCTGGTCCAATCCGGCCGCACTGGCGGGCATGGCGGTGCTGCTGGTCATGTGGGCGTGGCGGCCGCCGCGGCTCGCCGCCGCCGAGCTGGGCGTGCGGAACCGCCCCGAGGCAGGGACCGCCGCCGGCCGCCAGCACCCGGCCGCCCGCCTTGTCTCCTCCCTCGGGGTGCTGCTGGGCGTGGCAGCCGCCGTGCCGCTGGCTGCCAGCGCCTTCCTGGCCCAGGCCCTCGCGGCGGCCGGCGGCAGCGGCAGCTTTACCGGCGTCGTGGCGCTGATGGCCGCCCTGGTGCTGCTGGTCATTGCCGCCGGCGAAGTCCTGCTGCACCGCAACCATGGACGCCCGGACGCACCGCGCCCGTGGCCGCGGCAGCCGGTGAGCCCGGCCCTGCTGACCACCGCCGTCCTGGCGCTGCTGGCCTTCCTCGTCGTTCTGACGGTCACGGCCGCAGGGCACGCCCGACTCGGAGCAGGCCCGGACTGGGTATCGGCCCTGCTGTTGACGGCCGGCGTGGGCGCCCTGGCCCTTCCGGCGCTGCTCCTGGCCAAGCGCCGCCGGGGAATCCCCGACGCCCCCGCCGGCCTCGACGCGGCACTGCGCGCCATCACGGTCCACCGGGTGGTGCGGACCCTCGCGGCCACCCTCACCGCCCAGGCAGCTGCCCTGCTTCTGACCCAGAGCAACGCCTGGGCCGAGGTACTTGGCCGGGCAGCTTTCGGGGAGACGGACCCCGCCGCCACATCCTGGTGGCCGGCCATCGCGGCCGGCGCCGTCCTCGGCGTCGCGGCCACGATCATCGCCGTCATCCCGGTGCGTTCCCTGGCCCGGCCGGCTCCCGCCCCTCCCCCGCCGAGGAAGGAAGTCTCCGCGTGAGCGCCGGGATATCCGTGGACCTGGACTCGGCCACGCCGCCGTATGAGCAGATCCGGGCGCAGGTGTCCTCACTGATCGCCATCGGTGCCCTGGCCCCGGGCGCCCGGCTGCCGACGGTCCGGCGTCTGGCGGCCGATCTCGGCATCGCCGCCGGTACCGTTGCCCGGGCCTACCGGGAGCTGGAGCAGTCGGGGCTGATTGAAACGCGGCGGCGCAACGGCACCGTGGTCGCCGGAACGCCGGCAGCCCTCCCCCGGCACGAAACCCCGGCGCCGGCGGCCGTCGCCGGGACCTTGACCGCCGCCGTCGACCGCTACATTGCGGAAGGCCGCAAGGCGGGACTGGACGACGCCGCGCTCCTGGCAGTCCTGCGGACAAGGCTCGGCCAGCGCGACGGATAAGGACGCAAAGCCAGTTCTCAGTAGACTGGGAGGGTGAGCATTCCAACGCCCTATGAAGACCTGCTGCGCGATGTCCTTGAACACGGCACGCACAAATCGGACCGGACCGGGACCGGCACGCTGAGTGTGTTCGGCCGCCAGATGCGGTTCGACCTCAGCAAAAGCTTCCCCCTGATCACCACCAAACGCGTGCATTTCAAGTCCGTCGCCGTGGAACTGCTCTGGTTCCTCCGCGGGGACACCAACGTCAAATGGATGCAGGACCAAGGCGTCACCATCTGGAACGAATGGGCGGACGCCGACGGCGAACTTGGTCCGGTGTACGGCGTGCAGTGGCGCTCCTGGCCCACGCCCGACGGCGGCCACATCGACCAGATCGCCGAGCTCATCGAGAACCTCAAGGCCAACCCGGATTCCCGCCGGCACATCGTTTCGGCCTGGAACGTCGCCGAGCTCAAAGACATGGCCCTGCCGCCCTGCCACGCGTTCTTCCAGTTCTACGTGGCCGACGGCAAGCTGTCCTGCCAGCTCTACCAGCGCTCCGCCGACACCTTCCTGGGTGTCCCGTTCAACATCGCCTCCTACGCCCTGCTGACCTGCATGATCGCCCAGCAGACCGGCCTGGAACCCGGCGAATTCGTCTGGACCGGAGGCGACGTGCACATCTACGACAACCACATGGACCAGGTCCTCAAACAGCTCGCCCGCGAGCCCTATGAGCACCCCCAGCTGAAGATCACCCGCAAGCCGGCGTCGATCTTCGACTACACCCTCGATGACTTCGAGGTGCTCGGATACCAGCACCACCCGACGATTAAGGCCCCCATCGCCGTATGAGCAACGAGACCAGCCACACTCCACAGCCCGCCGACTTCACCGGGAACGTCCGAGGCACCGTCACCGGCCTCGGCGTTGTCTGGGCCCAGACCAGCACCGGCGTCATCGGCAAGGACGGCAGCATGCCGTGGCGCCTGCCCGAGGACATGCAGCACTTCACCCGGCTCACCACGGGCCACCCGGTGGTCATGGGCCGCAAGACCTGGGAATCGTTTCCCGACAAGTACCGGCCCCTGCCCGGGCGGACGAACATCGTTATCACCCGGCAGGAAGGGTGGGGCGAGACGGCGGCGGCGGAAGGCGCCATCGTGGTCAAGTCCCTGGACGACGCGCTCCTGGAATCCCAGTTCGCGCCCGGCCACGAAATGGTCTGGATCATTGGCGGCGGCAACATCTATGCGCAGTCCATGGACCTGGCCAACGTCGCCGTCATCACCACCATCGACACCACCACGGAGGGCGACACGTTCGCCCCGGAGCTCGGCTACGACTGGGCCATGGGTGCGAGCCTGCCGGAAAACGGCTGGGAAACAGCCGAAAACGGCACCCGCTACCGGATCACCGTGTGGCGCCGGAATGAAGGCTAAGGACATGCTGCAGAAACCCGAAACCCTGTTTGTCCTTGGCTACATGCTGCTTCCGCTGCTGGCGCTCCTGTCCGCGATCGTGGGGCTGACCATGATCCTGGGCGGCAACAAGATTGTCGGCGCGATCGTGCTGGTGGTGGTGACGCAGGCGTTCGCGTTCGGTGCTTTCTTCGCGCTCCGGAAGCGCAAGCACGCGCTGCTGGCAGAGCACACCGGCGAATAACACCACCGCCGGGCTGCGCCCTGCGCCGGGCCACTCGGCGATGGGGAGATCACCCCATCGCCGGCCGCTGGCGTTCCGGCTACATTGGTGCCGGTTAGATACGCACACCGCAATGCACCGGGTCCGCGACGACGCCGGTTAGGCTGATGCAGGTAAAAGGGGGATGCCGCTATGGCAGGAAACTTATGGGGCGCGGACGTCGCCCAGCTGCGGACACTTGCACAACAGTTCGGCAAGACGTCCGAGACACTGCTGCAGCAGTCCACCACCCTGACGTCGGCCATCAACGGCAACACTGCGTGGAAGGGGGCCGACGGCGCCCGCTTCAAGACCGAGTGGAACGGCAACCACCGGGCCCTGATCCAGAAGACCGCGATGGCGCTCAAGGAAGAGTCCAAGCGGCTGATGACCCACGCCGAGCAGCAGGAGAAGGCCAGCAACGCGGCGTTCGGGGCGGGCGGCGGGCCGCTGCTCAGCCCCGGCGGCAACGGGACCAATGCGGGAGCGCTGCTCGGCGGCGCGCTGCTCGGCGGCATCGGCGGCCTCCGTGCCGCCATGCAGATCCAGAAGTACCTCAAGGCACCGCTGACCCTGGCCAAGCACGCAGGCCAACTGGGCTGGGTGCTGAAAAACCAGCGCGCCGACTTCATCAAATCCTTCATCCAGGGCAAGCACCGGATCGGCGGCCCCGGCTTCGCGCCGCACCGCCTGCTCAGCAACCCCGCCCTCGACGACCTGCTCAGGGGTTCCGCGGCTGCCAACCGCGGCCTCGCCGCGATCGACAAGGCGTCCGACGTCGTCTCGCTGCGGAACCTGAACAAGTACATCGGGCCGCTGGGGAAGTTCGAGGGATTCTTCGCCGAGAAGCCCTGGCTCGGTGCCGGGACCAAACTGGAATGGCTCGGCAAATCCGGGCTTGCGCGGGGTCTCGGCTGGGCCGGCATCGGCTTCAGCGCAGTCGACTCGGTGCGCAGTTTCGCTGACGGTGACCTCAAAGGCGGCGCGGCCAGTCTCGGAAAGACGGCGCTCGGCGTCGGCTGCTTCCTGCCGCCGCCCGCCGGCACCGTCTGCCAGGTGGCCAGCGTCGGCATTGCCGTGTATGAGAACTGGGACACCATCTCCAGCGTCGGCAAGAACATCGGCGACGGCATCGTTGACGCGGTGAAGGACCCCGGCGAGTTCGTCAGTGACGCGGCGGACACCGTGAAAGATGCAGGTAAATCCGTGGCCGGATTCTTCGGCTTCGGGGACTAGGAGACCCACATGACTGTCCAGGATGAGACCCAGCAGGAGCCGCGGCTCGGCGTCGACGTGATCGGCTTCGGCGTGGGCGAGTTCGCCTACCTGCTCAATGTGTTCGAGGGGCCCGCACGGGACCGTTCGGTCAGCGTCTTCCGCGCCCAGGACATGGTGGACGACGTCACGCTGTCCACCGCGGGCGCATCGTCCCTGATGGCCCGGGACATGGCCACCATCGACGACGACGGCGACCTGGGCGTCACCGGCGTCGCCGCTGCGGTGGCCACGGCCCTCGGCCAGGCGACCCGGTGGACGGAAGTGTCCCTGCTCACCGGGGACACCATGGACAACGTGGTGCTGATTGAGGCCCCCGGCGTGGCGCTGATGCTGCAGCCGCGGCTGCTGGGGACCTGGTTCGTCTTCGCCCAGGACCCGTCGATCAGTTCCGCCGAGGCGACCCTCCGGGTGGTGCGCCAGCACGTCGAGCAGAACGCCGGCGGCTCCGCCTACCTGGTCTTCAAGACGCTCGACGCCGAACACCACCTGCTGGTCCGGCGCGAAGGAGAATCCTGGACCACCGGCATCCCCGATTTCGCCACCGACCAGGTCGCGGAGACCGAAGGCCTGGACGATGCGGCCCTGCTGCGCGCCATGGAGGAGTCCCGTGGCCAGGCGTAGCCAGGGCATGCCCCAGGAACCGGGGTATACGCCCGGACGCACCGGGGAGGAAAGCCTGCTCCACCGCCGGGCCGAGAACGGCGACATGGTGGCCTACACGCCGGATGAGTATGGCGTTAGGAAAGACGACGGCGTGGGCGTCATCAAGCCTGTCAACAGCTCCAACGGCTTGCTGTTCCTCGCCATTCTGCTGACCGTGGCTATGGGCGGACTGGTCTACTTTGTGGTCCAAGTGATCCTGCAGGATGCCTGGGCCATCGCCGGCGAGGTGTGGTGGGTGTTCCCCGCTTGCATCTTCCCCTTTGCCGCGGCCTGGTACAGCTATGCCAAGGAGCGCAAGGCCGAGAAACTGCGCCAGGCCCGGAACCTGCCCCGGCCGGTGGAGTAGCGTGCGTAGGACGAAGGATCCCCGTGGCGAGGCGTAGCAGGGACGTCCCGCAGGAGGCCGGTTACGTACCTCCCCCTCCCCCGGAGGCGCCCGTGAAGCACCGTTTGGCCGAAAACGGCGACATCGTCAGCTATACGGATGAAGAGTACGGGGTCCGGAAGGACGACGGCCTCGGCATCATCAAACCCGTGAACTCCTCGGGCGGCCTGCTGTTCCTCTCCCTCCTGATGACTGCCATGTTCGGGCTGATGCTCTACGGAATCGTTCAGATGGCCGTGACCGACCAGTGGGGAATCCTGGGAGAGATCTGGTGGATGTACCTGCTGGTTCTCTATCCGCTGTTCGCTGGCTGGTCCGGATACTTCAGGGAGCGCAAGGCCGAGAAGCTGCGCCAGGCCCGGAACCTGCCCCGCCCGGTGGAGTAGCCTGCCCGGTTAGGTAGCCAGGGCGGTCAACACGGCCGCCTGCCAGCCGGGCCGTGACGTAACCGACTGCGCGCCCCGGCCGGCAAAGTCTAAACTGGGCCCATGACTACAGCAGCTATCCCGTCCGTTGGCCTGGTCGGTTGGCGCGGCATGGTCGGTTCCGTCCTGATGCAGCGCATGCAGGACGAAGGCGACTTCGCCGGCATCAACCCGGTCTTTTTCTCCACCTCGAACGCCGGAGGTGCCGCCCCTTCGTTTACTGGTTCTGCCGGGGGCGACGCCGGCAAGCTCGAGGACGCGTTCGACGTCGAGACCCTCGCCAAGCTGCCGATCATTGTCACCGCCCAGGGCGGCGACTACACGAAGCGGGTGCACGGGGAGCTGCGCAGCCGGGGCTGGGACGGGCTGTGGATCGACGCCGCGTCCACCCTGCGCATGAACGACGACTCGATCATTGTGCTGGACCCGATCAACCGCGACGTCATCGACAAGGGCCTGGTCAACGGCACCAAGGACTTTATCGGCGGCAACTGCACCGTCTCCTGCATGCTGATGGGCCTGGGCGGGCTGTTCAAGAACGGCCTCGTCGAGTGGGGCACCTCCATGACGTACCAGGCGGCCTCCGGCGGCGGCGCCCGGCACATGCGCGAGCTGCTGAACCAGTTCGGCACGCTGAACTCCCAGGTCAGCACGGAACTGGACGACCCGGCGTCGGCCATCCTGGACATTGACCGCAAGGTCCTGGCCCACCAGCGCAGCGACATCGACGCCACCCAGTTCGGCGTCCCGCTGGCCGGAAGCCTGATCCCCTGGATCGACGCGGACCTCGGCAACGGCCAGTCCAAGGAAGAGTGGAAAGCCGGGGTGGAGACCAACAAGATCCTCGGCACCACCGGCGATGAGCGCATCATCATGGACGGGCTGTGCGTCCGGATCGGCGCCATGCGCTCGCACTCGCAGGCGCTCACCCTCAAGCTCCGCGAAGACCTCTCCGTGGCTGAGATCGAGAAGCTCCTGGATGCGGACAACGAGTGGGCCAAGGTGGTGCCCAACACCAAGGAAGCGTCCATGACGGACCTCACCCCCGTGGCCGCTTCCGGCACCCTCGACATCCCGGTGGGCCGCATCCGCAAGCTGGAGATGGGCCCGGAGTACATCAGCGCCTTCACCGTGGGCGACCAGCTGCTGTGGGGCGCGGCAGAACCGCTCCGGCGCATGCTGAAAATCGCCACCGGCACCCTCTAAGCCCTCAGGGCGGACCGAGGAATCTCCGGTACTTCGCGGCCTGCAGCTCAAAGGATCTTTGGGCGGCAGGCCGCAGCCCGTTAACGTCGTCGAACGGCTGGGGAACCACCACCACGGAGCCGCGGCTGCGGGATGCCTCCCAGGTGCCCACCACCTGGCCGCCGGAGACAATCGTCTTCCGGAAGACCCCGTTGCCGCCGGGCACGATCTTGTCCGCATGCACGGGCGGCAGCACAATCGACCGGTCCGTGTAGCCGAGCAGGAACTCATCAAACCCGGGCAGCGCCAGCACCAGGCGTCCCGCCGGGACCCCGTCCTCGAGGAGTGCGGCCGTCTCCGGGGAGAGCCAGTAGGCCGTTCCCTCGAACACCAGCCCCACCAGCTGGTCCTTCACCCTTGCCAGCGCCGCGCGGACCTCCGTCAGGGGGATGCCGGACCACCAGGAAAAGTCCCGTTCCGTGGCGGGCCCGTGGCTGCGCAGGTAGCGGAGCAGCCATTCGGCGACGCCGTCCGCCCGGTCCAGGGTCCGCGAGCCGGTGATCCAGTCGTCGAAGGCCACCACCAGCTGCTGGTTGCCGGCCAGCGGCCCCAGCACCAGCAGGCCCTGCTGGCACAACGTCCCCAGCAGGTGGATACCGCGCTGCCCGGCCGTGGGCTGGCCGGCCCGCTCGAAGGCCTGGAACAGTTCCGCCCGGCTGGCCGCTGCCCCGCCGGAGACCAGCTGCAGTGCCGTGTCCGCCGCAGCGTGGATGTCCGCGGCCGTGATGCCGAGTTCCCGGTGGCGTCCGGCCGCGCTCCGGATGAGCCGGCCGGACGTGATGGCCAGCATCCATTGCAGGTCCTCGGGAGCCACCAGGTGCAGTGTCCCGCGCATCGGCCATGACCGGACGATTTCGCCCCGGTCGATGGCGCCGCGGACATCTGCCGCACGGGAGCCGGGCAGCCGCTGGCCCACGGCCCAGAGAGCCGACTGCAGGTCCTGCGCCTGCATGGCCGTCATCCAGCGCACGGCCGCGCCGGGGCTGCGGAACCCGGACCCCGCCAGGCCCTGCGAGGCCAGCCGCAGCCGGCCCAGGATCCCCCGGCTGAGCCGGGCACGTCCCGTGGGTCTCATGCCTTTATGCTAGGACGCCTTCCGGACGGTTCCCAGCCACCTTCCAGCCGGACTGCCTACCCTTGATGGATGACCATGAGTGAGATGTGGCCGCTGCTGCGGCCCCTGAGCAGGAAGCTGGCCCTGCTGGGCTGGGCTTCCAGCGCCGCCGGCATGGCCGCCGGGCTCGCCATTGCCATCGCCAGCGGAACGCGGCTCTCGCCCATGATGAACACCCTGCAGGCGGTGGCCGTGGCGTCCATGGCCGTGGCGGTGGCCAGCTTCGTCACAGCGGCGTCCCTGCAGCCGCGCCAGCCTGCTCACATCACTGCCGACCCGCGGGACGGCTACGATTCCGGTGGCCTCCCGGACACCGTGCAAAGCTTCCTGCTCGGCTCCCTGGCACTGCTGGCCGGGGCGGTGGTCTTCGCCCTCGCCGGGCTGGTGCTCCGCAGCGGGCCCAGCGCCCAGTCGGTGGCGTTCTGCCAGGTGTTCTTCCTGGGCGCGGCCGCGTCCGGTTTCACGTTTATGCTCTTCAGCAGGGTAGCCCCGCAACGCGGCCGGAACTGACCTGCATCTTTCGTACCCGGGCGGAGCCCGCCGGAGGGATGCCCCTAGAGCTCGACGCCGATGAGCAGCGGTTCCGGGTGCAGCTCGATCCCAAAACGTTCGACGACTCCCCGCCGCACCTCGCGTGCGATGGCCAGCAGGTCCGCGGTGCTCGCGTTTCCCCGGTTGGTGATGGCCAGGGTGTGCTTGGTGGACAGCGAGGCCCGTCCGCCGGAGACGCTGCCCGGGTCCAGCCCGAAGCCCTTGCCGTAGCCGGCCTGGTCGATCAGCCAGGCCGCGGAGAGCTTGGTCTGCCCGTCGGCGCCGCCCGGGTACCGGGGAGCATCCTCCGGCAGCCCGGCGGCCACCTCCGACGGGACAATCGGGTTCGTGAAGAAGGAGCCGGTGGAGTAGGTGTCGCGGTCCGCCGCGTCCCACACCATGCCCTTGGACGCCCGGAGCCGCAGCACCTCGCGCCGGACATCGTTGGAGTAGGCGCGCTGGCCGGCCTCGACGCCGAGGGCGCGGGCCAGTTCGGCGTAGCGGATGGGGGCGCTCATCCTGCCGAGGGGAAGCTGGAACTCAACCGTCAGCACCACGTAGCGCGGGGAACCGTCGACGGTGGTCTGCTTCAGGAGCGAGTCGCGGTAGCCGAACTTCAGCTCCGAATTGGTGAAGGTCTGCACGGCATTGCGGTGCCGGTCCCAGGTCCGCACGGCGGCGATGGTCTGGGAGACGTCCGAGCCGTACGCACCGACGTTCTGGACCGGGGTGGCGCCGGTGGCGCCCGGAATGCCGGAGAGCGCCTCGATGCCGGACCACGCGTGCCGCACGGCGTGCTCCACCAGGGCGTCCCAGTTGTGGCCGGCCTGGACCACCACGGCGACGCCGCCGCAGGAGTCTTCGGCGTTGACGGTGAACCCCTCCGAGGCGATCTTCAGCACGGTGCCGGGGTACCCGCCGTCGGACACCAGCAGGTTGGAGCCGCCGCCGAGGATCAGCAGGGGCGTACCGGCGGCGTCAGCCGAACGGACGGCGTCGATGATTTCCGCCTCGGTGCGGGCTTCGATGAAGCTGCCGGCGGGGCCGCCGACGGCGGCCGTGGTCAGGGCGGAAAGCAGTGTCTGGGTCACCCGTCCAGCCTATCCGGGTAACGGTGAAGTCCCCTAAGCGGAGCCCAACGCCGGGCGCGGGGAGTCAGCTGGCTTCCGGGCCACCGGGGACAGCAGGAAGCTGACCACCAGCATCACCATCACGGCCAGCAGCGAGTGCAGGATGCCGACGTGTTCCGCCAGCAGGCCCAGGAGGGGCGGGCCGCAGAGGAATGCGCCGTACCCGATCGTGGAGACCACGGAAACCCGTGCGGCGGCCTTGACGGGATCGTCGGCGGCGGCGGACATGCCCACCGGGAAGCCCAGCGACGCGCCCAGGCCCCACACCGCGAGCGCCACGTACGCCACCCACGGCGCCGGAGCGAAGACGAACAGGCCCAGGCCCAGCACGGCCAGGGCGGCGCACCAGCGCATCACCGGGACGCGGCCGAAGCGGTCCAAGACCACCGTGCCCGCGAACCGGCCGATGGTCATGAACGTGACGAAGAGGCCGTACCCGGCGGCCCCGGCGGCGTCGGACTGGCCGTGGCCGTCGGCGAGCGCCAGCGCCACCCAGTCCCCCGCCGCGCCCTCGGCCAGCGCGAGGCCCAGCACCAGGACGCCCAGCAGGAGCGTCCTGCGGTCCCGCCAGGCCTGGGCGATCTGGCGTTTGTTGTCCAGCGGCTCGTCGGGCCGGTCCGTGGCCGCGCCGATGACCGGAATCGGTCCGGTGGAGGGATCCTCGAAGGTGTCGGGCTTGGACGGCTTGAAGCTCTGCCCGCCCCCGGCCGGTGTGATGTCGGCGCGGAACCAGGACGCGGCCGTGGCAACGGAGCCGCCCACCAGCAGCCCCGCGGCGGTGAAGTGCACGAACACGGGCAGCCCCGTTCCGGCAGCCCAGGCGCCCGCCGCGGCGCCGGCGACGGTGCCGAGGCTGAACGCGCCGTGCAGCCTGGGCATGATGTGCCGGCGGACGGCGCGTTCCACGGCGGCGCCCTCAACGTTGGAGGCCGTGTTCCAGCTGGCGGTGCCGAGCCCGATCACCGCCAGCCCGGCGGCGACCACCAGCGGGTTGACCAGGACGGACGTCCCCAGGCCCGCCAGGACCAGCCCCGCTCCCACCATGATGCTGCCGATCCGGATGGTCTGCTTCGACCCGAAGTGCAGGACGATCAGCCCGGATGCGGAGACCGAGATGAAGGACCCCAGGGTCATGCACAGCAGCAGCAGCCCGATGTTCGCCGGGGTCAGGTCCAGCCCGTCCCGGATGGCGGGCAGCCGGGACACCCAGGTGGCGAAGGCGATGCCGCTGACCGCGTAGGCCGTCACCACGGCATTCCGCCAGTGCGTGACCTCCGCGGACTGGCCGGTGCGCACGCTCATCGCATCGCCATAGGGTCAGGCCAGCCTGACGACGGCCTGGGCCTTCATGAGCACTTTCTGCCCGGCCGAGACGACCGTCAGGTCGACGCGGGCTGTGCCCGCGTCGGCGTCGAGAGCCCCGATGGCGCCGCTGACCTCGATGACGGCGCCGGCGTCCGGGGTGCCGGTGGTGTCGGCTACCGGGACGGGCTTGGTGAAGCGGGTCTGGAAGTCGACGACGGCGGCGGGGTCGCCAGCCCAGTCGGTGACGAGCTGGACGGCGGAGCCCATGGTGAACATGCCGTGCGCGATCACGCCGGGGAGTCCCACGCCGGTGGCGAAGGCCTCGTTCCAGTGGATGGGGTTGAAGTCGCCGGAGGCGCCGGCGTACTTGACCAGGTCCGTGCGGGTCACATCAATGCTGCGGCTCCCGATGTCCTGGCCGACGGTGAGTTCTGCGAACTTGGGAGCAAAAGATGCTGTGCTCATGGCTACTGTCCCTCTCCGCGGACCAGGATGGACGACGTGGTGGTGGCGACGGCCTCGCGCGCGCCGGTTGCGGCGGCGTCGGCGTCGGTGAGGGCGAAGATCTCCGCACGGGTGGTGATCATGGCCCCGCCGCCCATCGCGCGGACGCCGTCGACGTGCAGTTCCGCGACCAGCCGGTCCCCCGCCACAATCGGACGGTGGTGGATGAAGCGCTGGTCCGCGTGGACCACGCGGGAGAAGTCGATGCCGGACGCGGGGTCCTCGATCAGCTGGGCGTCCGCCCGCTGCGCCACGATGATGGCGAATGTCGGGGGTGCCACCAGGTCGCGGTGCCCCAGGGCCTGGGCCGCCTGCACCTCGAAGTGGGCGGGGTGGGTGGCCTTGACCGCGCGGGCGAACTCGCGGATCTTCTCGCGGCCGACGTCGTACACCTCGTGGGCAGGGTAGCTGCGCCCCTGCAGATCCGGATTGATAGTCATGGCTCCAGCCTATCGCCCGGCCCCCGGCGGCCGCGCCGATGACAGCGGCACCGCCAGCATGACAAAACTACGGTATGATGAAAACATCATTCCATCATTTCGCTGTGGTTCCGGGCCGGAGGGCCCATTTCCCGCGGCGGCGAGAAGGCACAGGCAGCACATGATCACACCGGCGCAGACCCCCCTCTACGAGATCAAGGCGAACTTGTTCAAGGCCCTGGCGCATCCGGCGCGGATCCGCGTGCTTGAACTCCTGTCCGCCGCGCCGGACCATTCGGCCCCGGTCAGCTACCTGCTGGCCGAGACGGGCCTTGAGGCCTCCCACCTGTCCCAGCACCTCGCCACGTTGCGGCGGCACGGGGTGGTGACCTCGGTCCGCTCCGCGAACGCGGTGACCTACCGGCTGGCCCATCCGAAGATCGCCGAACTGCTGGCCATTGCCCGGACCTTCCTGCTCGACAGCCTGGCCGATTCCAACGAGCAGCTCAGGCTCGCCCAGGGGCTCCCCAGCGAGCATCTGCAAAGCACCGATTCATGAGTGCCGCGCCGGGTCAACTGGGCCGGTTCCTGCCATCCCGCCGCGACTACGGCGGGTTGCGCTCCGCCTGGAAAACGGACCTGCTGGCGGGCATCACCGTGGGGATTGTGGCCCTGCCGCTGGCGCTGGCCTTTGGCGTGAGCTCCGGCGTCGGCGCCGAGGCGGGGCTGATCACCGCCGTCGTGGCCGGCCTGGTGGCCGCCGTTATGGGCGGCTCACACGTCCAGATTTCGGGTCCCACCGGAGCCATGGTGGTGGTGCTGGCCCCGGTGGTGGCCGCCCACGGCGCCGGCAGCATCGCCCTGGTCTCCCTGATGGCCGGGCTGCTGGTGGTCATCCTGGGCATCAGCGGGCTGGGCCGGGCGGTGGCCTTCATCCCCTGGCCCGTGGTGGAAGGCTTCACACTCGGCATCGCCGCGATCATCTTCCTCCAGCAGGTCCCCCTGGCCACCGGCACCGAGGGGATACCGGGCCACAACACCCTCCTGGCTGCCATCGAGAGCGCCTCCCAGGCCACCCTGCCCACTGTGCTCCAGACGCTCGGCGTCGTGCTGGGGGTTGCCGCCGTGATGCTGCTGCTCCCGAGGCTGAACAAGGCCCTGCCCGCAAGCCTGATCGCCGTCGTACTGGCCACGGCGGCGGTGGAACTGCTGCAGCTGGACATTCCGCGGATCGGCGCCCTGCCGCATTCCCTGTCCGCGCCGTCCCTGCCGGCCCTGGATCCGGCGGCGCTGGGCGGCCTGCTGATGCCTGCGGTCTCGATCGCGATGCTGGCCGCGATTGAATCCCTGCTCTCCGCACGGGTGGCCGCCGGCATGGCGGGACCCGACGGGAGGCCGTCCGGGGCCTACAGCCCGGACCGGGAGCTCACGGGGCAGGGTCTCGCCTCCATCGCGGCGGGATTCTTCGGCGGCATGCCGGCCACCGGCGCCATCGCCCGGACCGCAGTCAACGTCCGGTCCGGGGCCAGGACCCGGTTCTCCGCGATCGTGCACGCCCTGGTGCTGCTGGCCATCATCTACCTGGGGGCGGACCTGGTGGGGAAGATCCCGTTGGCGGTCCTGGCCGGGATCCTGATGGTCACGGCGACCCGGATGGTGTCGCGGCACACGGTGACGGCCATCCTGCGCTCCACCCGTGCCGATGCCTTCGTGTTTGTCCTGACCGCGCTCATCACCGTGGCCTTCGACCTGATCGTGGCCATCGAGATCGGGCTGGTGGCCGCGGCCCTCTTCACGCTGCGGACGTTTGCCTCGCTCAGCGGGGTCAAACGCGAGGAGATCCCGGGCCCGCCTGAACCGGGGGACGAACATATTGCGATCTTCCGGCTGGACGGTGCCATGTTCTTCGGCGCCGCGGAGCGCGTGCTGCAGGAGATCAGCCAGGTCAAGGACATCCAGGTGGCCATCATCCGCCTCTCACAGGTCCGGATGCTCGACGCCACCGGGGCGCACACCCTGGTGGAGGTCATCTCGGCGCTGGAGCTGCGCGGTGTGACGGTGCTGCTGAAAGGCGTCCAGCCGCAGCACCTCGAGCTCGTGACCAACGTGGGGGTGATCCGGTCGCTGCGGCACCACAAGCACCTGTTCGCGTCCCTGGCCGACGCCGTGGAGCATGCCCGCAGCCACGTCCGCCGGAACGCCGCCGCTAGCGTTTGAGGTTTTTGCGGATCGCCTGGCCGCGGACCACAATGCCTGCGATGTGCAGCACCAGCCCCGCGCCGATCACAGCCAGGGAGGCCACGGCCAGGTCCTGGTTGCCGGTGCTGTTGCCCATCAGGTTCAGGACAATCCCGATCCCCAGGAGCCCCATCGCGCTGAACACCAGCACTTTGTAGGTGGTGGACGCGGTCTCCCAGAATTCTCTCAGCACGGTGCCATTCTACTTGCCGCGTCAGAACAGGGACTCCTGGACGGCCGGAACATCCGTGCCATGGTCGCCGAGCTCGATGCTCCGGGCTTTCAGCTGGCCAAGGTTGACGATGAAGCCAAGGTCGGCACCGTCGAGCCGGGCGAGGGCGATACTGCCGCTCAGCGAGTCGATCCGGAACCCGTGGGCCCCCGTGCTGAGCTCCTGCGGGTAGGCGTGCCGGGCCGCCGGTGCACAGGCCGCGTCCGAGAATCCCGGCCGCGGCCATACCTCGTCCACCACCTCGAAGCCGCCTCCCCCGGCGCCGGCCAGCAGCCCGCGGACCTGCCCGGCCAGCCTGCTGTTCAGGGCATCCAGGCCGGCAGCGGGGGCAGGACCGGCCAGTGCCGCGGCCTTGGCGGCTGACCGGACCTGCTGCGGGAGGCCTGCGTCGCGGGTCACCATGTCCTCCAGGAGCCGGACGATCCGGCCGTCGTCGGCGCGGGCGACGTAGCGGGCGACGACGGCGCCCTGTTCGGCGAGCCGCTTCCACTTGCGCAGGTCCGCGGCTGTGCCCACCTTGCTGCCGCCGGCGGCAAAGGTGGCGACATAGAGCCAGTGCGGCTGCATGAGGTAAGCCCGCAGCCCCGGCGGCACCCGCCCGCCTCGGTGGAAATCGTGGATGAGCCGGGAATCGTCCAGCACGAAACACCGCTCGCACTGGCTTCCTTTGACGGCCCGTGCCCGGGCCGGGCAGAGGACGTGGTCGCGGTCGGCGGGCCCGTGCACCTTGTGGTGGCCCAGGCAGTGCTTGCCGGCGGCGGCGAGGCGGAAGCCCAGGCGGGTTCCGGCGTCGAGCGGCAGGTCGGTGAAGCCGCCGTCGGGGTCCTGCAGGCGCATCACCGGGTGCCCGGCACTGGAGCTCCCGGTGTCCCCGGGTTCTGCATCCCAAAAGACCCCGTGGACCAGATAACGGGTATCGGCCACGGGGTCTCCTTGGGTTCAGGGCGGGCTACAGGGCCGGCTGCACCCCAAAGGCTACCGCGAGCTTCATGATCTTCTCGGCGCGGCCCAGGCGGGGCAGGTCCGAACCGTCGCGGATCACGCGGCCGTTGGCTTCAAAGTCGGCCATGAAGTCGGTGGCCCAGGCGACGTCGGACGGCGTGGGGCTGATGACCTCGTTGATGACGTGGGTCTGGTCGATGGCGAGGCACAGCTTGCCGGTCATGCCCATCATGACCGTGATGCCGGTCTGCTCGCGCAGGATGGGGTGGTTGGTGCCGACGGTGGGGCCGTCGATGGGGCCGGGCAGGTTGCCGACGCGGCTGGCGACCACCAGTTTGGCGCGCGGGTAGGCCATGGCCTCGGGGGTGGCTGCCATGCCCGTGTCGCGGCGGAAGTCGCCCGAGCCGAAGGCGAGCCGGAACGCGCCCTGGGCCCTGGCGATGTTGTTTGCTTCCTCGATGCCGACGGCGGACTCCACCAGCGGGATGACCGGGGTCTTGCCGTCCATGCGGTGGAAGCTCTCGGTGACCTGGTCCGCGGACTCGGTCTTGGCGAGCATCACGCCGAGCAGCCCGGGGGTGCCGCGGAGCCCGGCGAGGTCGTCGGCCCAGAAGGGGCTGGTGGCATCGTTGATCCGGACCCAGGCGTTGCCGCCGGCGGTCAGCCAGTCCACGACGTTGGCGCGGGCGGCGTCCTTCTGCGACGGATCCACCGCATCCTCGATGTCCAGGATGATGGCGTCCGCGCGGGAGACAGCCGACTGGTCGAAGAGTTCGGTCTTCATGGCGTTCACCAGCAGCCAGGAGCGGGCGATGTCGGCCGGGATGTTGCGTTGAGGCCGGACAGTCCCGGCGGTGGTGGTGGAGGTCATGTATCTACGCTAGCCGTTCCGAGGTGTCCGCCGCGAAGTATTCCGGCCCCCGCAAGCGACCATTACGACCAAAATCACATCCCGGCCCGGCCAACCGGCAGCCAGGGCCGTTGCCAGACTGCACAACGGCCCTGCCTGCCGGCTGCCCCGGGTGGGAGGAACCTCAGGGGATGTTGCTGCCCCGCGCCGTCACCCAGAGCCGGTACCACTCGGTCCGGGTCATGGCCTGCGCCACCGCGGCCGCGCCGGCGCAGGCCCGGATCCGCTCCGGGTTGGCGGTGCCGATTACGGGCGCGATGCCGGCAGGGTGCCGCATCAGCCAGCCCAGCAGGACCGCTTCCCCGGTGGTGTTCTTGCCGGCGGCCAGCTGCGCCACGAGGGCAGTGGTGGCTTCCTCCGCTGCCGACGGGGCCGCGGCTGGCGCCCCCGTGTAGAGTCCGCGGGCCAGGGCGCCGTAGGCCTGCAGCGTGATCCCATGCCGGACGCAGTGCTCCACGGTTCCGTGCGGGAAGCTGTAGTCCGTGCCCTCGGCATGGTTGACCAGGACGGTGCTTTCCAGCCAGGCGCGCTTGAGCAGGCTCATCTCGAGCTGGTTGGCGACCACCGGGGTCTCCAGCCGGTCCTGCAGGACCTCGATCTGCGCCCCGGACATGTTGGACACGCCCAGCGCACGGACCTTGCCTTCCGTCATCAGCTGCCCGACGGCGGAGGCCACCTCCGCGGGGTCCATCAGGGGGTCCGGGCGGTGCAGCATCAGCACGTCCACGTAGTCCGTGCGGAGCCGGGCCAGACTGCCGTTGACCCGCTCCAGGATAGCGTCCCGGCTCAGGTCGTAGTACGTCTTCAGCCCCTGTTCGTTCAGCCGGATGCCGCACTTGGTCTGCAGGCGGATGCGTCCGCGCAGCTCCGGGGTGGCCGCCAGGACCTCGCCGAACACGGCCTCGGACTTGCCGGCACGATAGATGTCGGCGTGGTCGAAGAGGGTGATGCCGGCGTCAAGGGCAGCGCTGACGGCCGCAGCCGCCTCGTCCACGTCAGCGGACGAGTACGGCTCCGGCGACCAGCTGCCGCCCAGGCCCATGCAGCCATAAATCAGCTCCTGGGCAGGGATCAGCTCCTGGGCCTGGGCCTGGGCCTGGTCCTGGTCCTGGGCCTGCGTGGCACGTTCCGGGGAACTCACCGCAGCCAGACGGTGGTGTTACCCGGGAGGAGGTTCTTCTCGAGCGGTCCGCTGCTGAGCAGCACCGTTCCGGCGGGCAGCTCCACGGGCTCGTCGCCGAAGTTGGTGAGGGTCTGCCAGCCGCCGGGGCGGCTGAAGTGCAGCACGTCGGGGCTGGCCGTGGTGTGCCATTCGAGTTCCTCGGAGGTCTGCAGCTCGCGGCGCAGCTTCAGTGCCTTGCGGTAGAACTCCAGGGTGGAGCCCTCCACGCCGTCTTCGGCGGCGACGGCGTAGCGGCCGAACCAGGCCGGCTGCGGCAGGTGCGATCCGCCGTCGCCGAATCCGAAGGAGGGGCCCTCCGCGGTCCAGGGCAGCGGCACGCGGCAGCCGTCCCGGCCGATCTCCACGCCCTTGTTGCGGAAGAAGGTGGGGTCCTGGCGTTCGGCGTCGGGGATGTCCGCGACTTCCTGCAGGCCCAGCTCCTCACCCTGGTACAGGTAGGCGGAGCCCGGCAGGGCCAGCATCAGCTGGGTGGCCGCGCGGGCGCGGCGCAGGCCGAGTTCGGCGTCGAGCTCCTCGGCCGGGGCGCCGGCGAGCAGCCAGCCCTTCCCGTCCTGGCCCTTGGCGTGCTTGCCGCCGCCCTTGGGCAGGCCGTAGCGGGTGGCGTGGCGGACCACGTCGTGGTTGGAGAACACCCAGGTGGACGACGCGCCGGATTCGGTGGCCTCGGCCAGGTTCCGGGTGATGATCTCGCGGAATTCCTCGGCGTCGAAGTCGGCCTGCAGGAGGTCGAAGTTGAACGCCTGGCCCAGGCCCTCGGGGCTCGCGTAGCGGCCGCGGCGGCTGGCGTGGACCCAGGCCTCGGCGACGGCGGTGCGCGGCGGGTTGTACTCGTTGAAGACCTCGCGCCACTCGACGTAGATCTCGTGGACCTCGTCGCGGTCCCAGAACGGGTGCGAGCCGTCGTCGAAGCCGTCGGTGCCGGAGTTGGCCTCGCTGAGTTCGACCTTGGAGAGCAGCGGTTCGGTGAGGTCCTTGGTGAGGGCGTGGGCGACGTCGACGCGGAAGCCGTCCACGCCGCGGTCGGACCAGAAGCGCAGGGTCTTGAGGAAGTCGTCCCGGATTTCACGGTTGGACCAGTTCAGGTCGGGCTGTTCCTTGGCGAAGATGTGCATGTACCACTGGCCGGGGGTGCCGTCCGGTTCGGTGATGCGTTCCCAGGCCGGGCCGCCGAAGACCGATTCCCAGTCCGACGGCGGGATCTCGCCGTTGTCGCCTTTGCCGTCGCGGAAGATGTAGCGCTCACGCGCGTCGGAGCCGCGCGGGGACGCGAGGGCTTCCTGGAACCATGCGTGCCGGTTCGAGGAGTGGTTCGGCACGATGTCCGCGATCAGCTTGATGCCGGCGGCGTGCAGGGCGGCGGACATCTCGTCGAAGTCCTCGAGGGTGCCGAGTTTGGGGTCCACGTCGCGGTAGTCGTCGACGTCGTACCCGCCATCCGCGAGGGCCGAAGGGTAGAACGGGCTGAGCCAGACGGCGTCGATGCCGAGTTCCTTCAGGTACGGCACCTTCGCGGTGATGCCTTTGATGTCGCCCAGGCCGTCACCGTTCGAATCGGAGAAGCTGCGCGGGTAGATCTGGTACACGGATGCCTGGCGCCACCAGTTGGGATCGGCGGCGAGGTCGGAACCGGACAGGGTTGCCAGCGTGGCGGTGTTGGACAAAGGAAATCCTTCGGGGCTCGGAACTGGGTCTGATATTTTAGATACAAGCTAAATATATTGCCTGAACAATTATGGGTCCGGATCAGGAAGAGGTCAACATTTGAAGCCGACGGCTGCCGCCGCCACGCCCCAGCTCCTGCGCCGGGTGAACGCCCAGTCGGTGCTCGGCTTCATCCGGAACACTGAGTCGGCCACGGGCACGGAGCTGATGACCCACACCGGGCTGACGCGGGCATCGGTGATAGCCGTCTGCGAGGACCTGATCCGGCGGGGCTGGATCCGCGAGCTGGCCGCCCGCGGCGACGACCAGCCCGCCGGGCCGCGCAAAGGCCGCCCGGCCCGGCGCTTCGAACTCAACGCGAGGGCAGGATTCGTGCTGGGGATCGACATCGGCGCGGCAACCACCACCGCCGCGGTCGCGGACCTCCGCGGCACCGTCGTCGGGCGCTCCAGCGAGGGCTTCCGGGCCGCGGACATCCCCGCGGCGGAGCGGATCGACGTCGTCGACCGTGCCTGCCGTGAGGCGCTGGCGGCCGCCGGAACCGGGCCCGGTGCGGTCCTGGCCGTCGGGGCCGGCATTGCCGCGCCGGTGGACCGCGACGGCAAGGTGCTGGTCACGCAGCACTTCTGGAGCCTGTTCGACGTCGGGCTCCGCGCCGCGCTGCAGGACCTGCACGGCTGGACCGTGCTGCTGGAAAACGATGCGAACCTCGCCGCCCTGGGTGAGCGCTGGCGCGGATCCGGCGCCGGCGTCGACGATCTGGTGGTGCTCCTGGCCGGCGAGCGGCTGGGCGCCGGCGTGATGGAGTCCGGACGGCTGCTGCACGGCCGCGGCGGCGCGGCAGGCGAAATGGGGTACCTGGACCTTGTGGAGGGCGTCGGCTCCAGTGACGGCATCGCCAGCCTGGCCCGGCAGTGGTCCGCGGCCGGCGGCGGCCCGGTGGCGGGAGGTCCCGCGAGCGCCCGTCGCGTCTTTGAAGACGCCGCGGCCGGGGACCCTGCGGCACTGGCCATCCTGGACAGGATCGCGGACCGGATGGCCCGGGTCATTGCCACGGTGGCGAGTTTTATCAATCCGGAGCAGGTGGTGATTGGCGGCGCCGTGGCCGAGTCGGCGCAGGCGCTGGCGCCCGGCATCACCGCGCGGCTCCCCCGGCTGACGGCGACACCCCCGCGCGTCACAGTCTCGCCGCTGGGGGACTCCATTGTGACGGTCGGCGCCGTCCGGCATGCCCTGGACTTTGTCGAGGCGAACGCCCTTGAGCTGGAGCTGAACCCGTAACTTCCGGTCGGTGCAATCCGGGGAGGGGCTGTGGCTTAGCTCAAGATTCGGCAACGATTCGCTACCTTAGACGAAAGTTTGCAGCAAGTTACCTGATCTGTTGGCGTGGCATCCGTAGACTGACCTCACTTCCCGGTCTCCCGGCCGCCCCGCTGAGCCTTCAGCGCGGCGGCGGTCTCATGAAAGACATCAAGTGAACTCAATACGGAAGACGACAGCGCTTCTGACGGCGTTTGCCGTCACTCTTGCCTCGCTCACAGCGGTGACGCTGTCGCCGGCCCTCGCTGATCCGATGCCGGCGACGTCGTCGCAGACGACGGCGACGGCGGCCCCCACGGCAGCGGCGGCCACGGCGGCTCCCACAGCTACGGCGGCACCGGCCCCGACGGCGGCACCGACGGCAGCGGCGGCCCCCACGGCTACCGCGGCACCGGCGCCGACGGCGACAGCCGCGCCGGCGGACACCGCGCCGTCGACGGCCAGCACGGCCCCCCTGGACGAGCACGGCCATTCGGTCTACTCCGAGGCCTCCGGGGACAAGCCGCTGATTGCCCACACGTTTGAAACTCCGCTTCCCACCGGTCCCAAGGGCATCCCGGTCCGGAAGAGCTCCACCGAGGCGTACTCGCTGTCCCGCAGCGGCGATATCAAGGTGAAGCTGGTCATGGTGCAGCTGGCCGACCGGACAGCCACGATTCCCGAAGCGGATGCCCGCGCCGCGATCGAGACGAGCAGCACGTACTGGCAGGCCATGTCGAACGGCAGGCTCTCCATGAGCGTCGCCAGCGTCGAAAACCGGACCAGCAAGGCCACCTCCACCCAGAGCTACTCCTCCATGATGAACACCATCACGGCGGAGATCGGGTGGGTAGCCAGCCCCTACACCGCGCTGGTGGTCTTCGTATCCACGCCCACGCTCTCTGACGGGGCCTACGGCGCCGGCTGGAGCACCAACGGCACCAGCGGCCGGGTTCTCATGCCGCTCCCGGCGACGCTGACCAAGAGTGTGCTGACGCACGAATTCGGCCACGTTTTGGGCCTGATGCATGCCAACCGGCTCCGCTGCGGGGACGGCGCCGTGGACACCGCCAGCAACGCGGACGGAACCTTCGCCAACCGCACCTGCGGTATCGAGGAATACAAGGACAACCTGGACCTGATGGGGGTATCCCAGGTGAGCCAGCCGGTGGTGAGCTCCCCCATGTACGAATACGGCGGTTTCGGTGCCGGCAGCGAGGTCAGGAACCTGGGGAAGGTGGAGGGCCGGAACTCCTACCAGCTGAAGGCCTGGGGAAGCGCGGACGCTTACCGGGGCATCAAATTCACGGACCCCGTCAGCGGGGAAACCTACTACCTCGAACTCCGCCTGCCGATAGGGAACGACGCGGCGACGGCCCTTGGCGGCAACCGCGGCGTCAAGGTGCTCCAGTCCTCCGGTGCCGGCTCCATCGCCCTCCAGCCCAACACCACCACCTTCAACGGCTACTACAGCTACAACCAGACCTGGCAGCCGGGGCAGACCTTCAAGACCCATGCCGGGACCAAAGTGACCATCGACTGGATCTCGAGTTCCGGCGCCGGGATCACCATTGACACCCTCCCGGCCGCCAAGCCCCTGCTGGTGGCCCCCGGCGACTTCAACGGGGATGGGATTTCCGACCTCATCCAGCGCAAGGTCAACGGCGAGCTCTGGCTCTATCCGGGTGACGGCACCGGCAGGTCCCGGGCCGGCCAGCGGATCGGGACCGGCTGGCATATCTTCGACACCATCCTCGGCACCGGGGACTTCAACGCCGACGGCAAAAACGACTTGGTGGCCCGGAAATTCGACGGCTCACTGTGGTTCTATGCCGGCACCGGCAATGTGTCCGGCGGCGGCGAAGGCTACCTGTCCGGGGTGAAGATCGGCGACTACGGCTGGGAAGTCTTTACCTCGCTGCTGGGCGTCCGCGACTTCGACGGTGACGGCAAACCGGACATCCTGGCACGCCGGCCGGACGGCATCCTGGTGCTGTACCCCGGCACGGGCACGGGCCGCCCGGGAACCCCGCGCAGCATCGACACAGGCTGGGAAATCTTCGACCAGCTGATCCCGATCCAGGACTTCAACGGCGACGGCACCAACGACCTCGCCGCCCGGCTTCCTAACGGGGATCTGTTCCTGTATTCGAACTCCGGCCCGGCGAAGCTGGTCAACCCGGCGCAGATCGGGACCGGGTGGGACATCTACAACACCATCACGGGCACCGGCGACGCCAACGGGGACCGCACCGCCGACATCGCGGCAAGCCAGCCCGACGGCAACGTCTTCTTCTATGCCGGAACCGCCATGCGGGACGAGGGCTATGGCAGCGCACGGAAAATCGGCGACTACGGCTGGGAGGCCTTCAACTCCCTGACCGCCGTCGAGGATTTCAACGGGGACAAGATTGCCGATCTGCTGGCCCGGAAGCCGGACGGCACCCTGTGGTTCTACCCCGGCACCGGGAACGGGGCTTACGGCACTCCGCGCAAGATCGGCAACAGCGGCTGGGAGATGTTCGACGCGCTGGTCAGCGTCCGCGATTTCACCGGTGACGGCAAGAACGACCTGGTGGCCCGCAAGCCGGACGGAACCCTGTGGCTGTACCCCGGCACCGGCCGGGTGGACGCCACCAACCAGGGCTACCTGCCGGCCAAGAAAATCGGCAACGGCGGCTGGAGCGGCTTCACTGCGCTCACCGGCACCGGCGACCTCAACGGGGACGGAAAGAACGACCTCGTGGCCCGGAAAGCGGACGGCTCGCTCTGGCTGTACCGCGGCACCGGCACTGTTGACGGCACCAACGAGGGCTACATGGGGGCCGTGAAGATCGGCGAGTTCGGCTGGGAGGTCTTTGACCAGCTGTTCGGCCCCGGGGACTTCAACGCCGACGGCAAGAACGACCTTCTCGGCCGGATGGCGGACGGAACCTTGTGGATGTATCCGGGCGACGGCACCGGCAAGCTCGCCGCGCCGCGACGGATCGGGACGGGCTGGCACGTGTTCGACACCATCCTGGGCGCCGGAAAGCTGAACTCGGACGGGTTCCCTGACCTGGTAGCCCGCCAGCCGAATGGTTCGCTCTGGGCCTACGCGGGGACGGGCATGCAGCCCAATGAGGGCTACATCGCCCGTATCTTCGCCGGATCGGTGTCCTAGGACCTGAGCTGCGGCTCGGCGCTGAGGAGCGCCAGAGGATGAGAAAAGGACCGGTTCGCGCAGCGATCCGGTCCTTTTCTGTTGGGTGCCTGCCGCCGGCGCTCCCCTGCGCCCCGGCTTAGGCCTCCAGGGCAGCGGCGAGGGGCAGGGAGCCGTCCCGGAACTCGATGGTGCGCCCCGCCGTCGACGGCAGTCCCAGCACGGCTGCGGCAACAAGGGCCACGTTGGCACGGGACGTTTCCGTGCCCGCGGAAGTGTCCGACGGGTTGACGTCGATCAGGCCGCTCCCGGGCCCGTCAGTGAGCGCTCCAGGGCCCAGGATGGTCCATTGCAGGTCCGTCGTCCCGCGCAGGTAGGCATCGGCGGCCGCCTTGGCCTCCGCGTAGGCGAAGAAGCCGTTGTCCTCGGGGACCCCATGGTCGGGCCCGGCGCCGAAGTAGGACACCATGATGTAACGCCCGACGCCGGCCTCCGCCGCCGCGTCCATCGACCGGATGGCGGCGTCCCGGTCCACGGCGTACGTGCGGTCCGGGCTGCCGCCGCCCGCGCCCGCAGACCAGACCACGGCGTCGTGGTTCCGGAGCGCCGCAGCGATCTCCGCCGTCGTCGAATGTTCAACGTCCAGGACCACGGCAGTGGCGCCCGTGGCCGCAACGTCCGCTGTGTGGTCAGGGTTACGGATGAACGACGTGACGTCGTTGCCCTCCCCGGACAGGATCCTGGACAGTTCCAAAGCCACCTTGCCGTGGCCGCCGATAATTGCGATTCGTGTCATGGACCCATTGTGTCCCACAACCCGTTGCTCTATCGCTTATCGGGGCTATCCGGCCGGTTTAAGCCCTCCACCTGATGGAGCATCCGGGGTTAAAACAAAAGGACCCTGCAGGATGGGCCTGCAGGGTCTTTCTGTAGCGGCGGGGAGGCTCGATCTCCCGACCTCACGATTATGAGTCGTGCGCTCTAACCAACTGAGCTACGCCGCCATAAATGAGGAAAACCTGCGCTAAGCCGGTCAAAAACCGCCTTGACACAGGCCCTCATTCAGAGCCCCCCACCGGAATCGATCCGGTGACCTCGTTCTTACCAAGAACGCGCTCTACCACTGAGCTAGGGGGGCAACGAGTAAATACTCTACCGGAAGATTCGCCACCCAACAAATCGGCGCCGCGGCGGCCCGGAACGGGCTGAGAACGGGCGGGGAATGCGCCGTAAACGCCGGAAATCCGGGACTTCCGGGCCGCTGCGGGAGGCCGAAACCGGGCCGCCGGCGTCTCAGTCCTCCGGGATGTGACCAAGGCGACTTAAAAGAAGAACGGGCCGGCTGTGAAGCCGGCCCGTTCTCAGATGCTGCTCGGGGTTACCACTTGTTGCGGGGCTTGAAGCCGCCTTCGGTGCGGGGCTTGCGGGCCGCGTCGGAGCCGAAGCTGCGCTCGTTGCGGTCGCTGTAGGAGCGGCCGCCACGGTCAGCGGAGGACCGCTCGCCGTCGTTCTTGCGGAACTCGCGCTTGAACCCGCCGCTGCCCTTGAAGTTGCCGCCACGGTCGCCGCCACGGCTGCCGCCCTGGTAGCTGCCGCGCTCACCGGAGGGCTTGCGGCCGTTGTCCAGCTCGAGGTGGATCAGCTCGCCGCCGATCCGGGTGCGGGACAGGGCCTTCAGCTGATCGGCGCTCAGGTCCGCCGGCAGCTCCACGAGGGAGTGGTCCGCACGAATGTCGATGCCGCCGATCTGGGCCGAGGAGATGCCGCCTTCGTTGGCGATGGCGCCCACGATGGAACCCGGCATAACGCGCTGGCGGCGTCCGACGGCGATCCGGTAGGTGGCGTTGCCCTCGGTCAGGGCGCGGGTCGGGCCGCGGGACCCGAAGCCGTCCTTGGAGCGCTCACGCTTCTGGAACTCGGGAGCTGCGGGCAGCTCCTTGACCAGGAGCGGCTGACCGCCCTGGGCCATGACGGCCAGCGCGGCCGCGATCTCCGCGGCCGGGACGTTGTGCTCTTCCTCGTAGGAGGCGATGAGATCGCGGAACGGCGCAACATCCTCGGACGCGAGGGTCTCGGTGATGCGCTCGGCGAACTTGCCCAGGCGCAGCGTGTTGACGGTCTCGGCCGTGGGCAGGTGCATCTGCTCCACCGGCTGGCGGGTGGCCTTCTCGATCGAACGCAGCAGGTACTTCTCGCGCGGCGTCATGAACAGGATCGCGTCGCCCGAGCGGCCGGCGCGGCCGGTACGGCCGATGCGGTGGACGTAGGACTCCGTGTCGTGCGGGATGTCGTAGTTGACCACGTGGCTGATGCGCTCCACGTCAAGGCCGCGGGCTGCGACGTCGGTGGCCACCAGGATGTCGATGCGGCCTTCCTTCAGCGCGTCGACAGTGCGTTCGCGCTGCTGCTGCGGGATGTCGCCGTTGATGGCGGCGGCCTGGAAACCGCGGGACTTCAGCTTGTCAGCCAGGTCCTCGGTGGCCATCTTGGTGCGCACGAAGGCGATGACGCCGTCGAACTCTTCAACCTCGAGGATGCGGGTAAGCGCATCGAGCTTGTGCGGGCCCATGACCTGCAGGTACCGCTGGCGGGTGTTGGCACCGGTGGTGGTCTTGGACTTCACCGAGATCTCGGCCGGGTTGTTCAGGTACTGCTTGGACATCCGGCGGATCTGGCCCGGCATGGTGGCCGAGAACAGCGCCACCTGGCGGTCCGACGGGGTCTGCTGGAAGATCTGCTCCACGTCTTCGGCAAAGCCCATGCGCAGCATCTCGTCAGCCTCGTCCAGCACCAGGTACTGGAGCTCGGACAGGTCCAGGGAACCCTTGGCGATGTGGTCGATCACGCGGCCGGGGGTACCCACAACAACCTGGGCGCCGCGGCGCAGGCCGGCGAGCTGGGGGCCGTAGGCGGAGCCGCCGTAGACGGGGAGGACGGTGAAATCGTCGATGTGCTTGGCGTAGGAGGTGAACGCCTCGGCGACCTGAAGGGCCAGCTCGCGGGTCGGTGCCAGCACCAGGGCCTGGGTCTTGCGGGACGGGCCGTTGAGGTCGTGGAGTTCGGCCAGGCGGGACAGCGCCGGTACTGCGAATGCTGCAGTCTTACCGGTGCCGGTCTGGGCGAGGCCCACCACGTCGCGGCCTTCCAGCAGCAGCGGGATGGTGGCTGCCTGGATGGGGGACGGCTTCTCGTAGCCGACGTCCTGCAGGGCGGCGAGGACACGGCCGTCGATGCCGAGATCGGCGAACTTGACGCCTTCTTCTTCATCATCAGCATCGGCGGCCGGGGCGGCCTTGGTGTCAGCCTTGCCGTCGGTCTGCGGTGCGGCCTCGGCGGCGGCCGGGGCGGTGGTCTCCGCGGGAGCTTCGGTGAATTCGGGGGCGGAGCCGGCTGCGGGGGCAGCCGTTTCAGAAGTCTCGACGTCGGCCTGGGTGTTCGCGGTGGCGAGTTCGGTTTCGACGGAGTTGTTCTGATTTTCGGGCATAGGTGAAATATCCTCATCCATAGGGGCCAAGCGGCACAACCCGAGGTGAGCGGAGCCGCAGTACACGTGACCGTAATCGCCGGGCGTACTTTGACCGGCCGGTCACATAGAAGTCCGGCGCTTTCGCAATCCCGTGGCAGGACTTCCCGCTGCATCTCTTGGCTGCTATCCCAGCAGTCTGTACAGCGTTTTCTTTAGCCGGCTCTCCCTATGAAAATGCCCGCATCACAATTTGCGGGCCCCAACACTTGCCAGTCCTGCCTCAAGAATTGGGCAGGAATAAGGGATTTCCGGAGTGGGGGATATTTCAAGTGTAGGGCATTGGCCCGCGCCTAGGGAACTTGGGGCGCGGTGAGCTTGCGCACACCGCCCCCGTGCACCCTACACGCCGAGGCGGCGCTGCAGCTTCTCGAACTCCCGCAGGTACTCGGGCTGCAGGCGGATCTCCCCGTCGGCGTCGGCGTCGCGCAGGGCCTCCATGTCCTCGGCCGTGGGATCGCTGAACCATTTGCCGATGGTCACGCCGTGGGTGGGGACGAAGATCCGGTGGATGTGGTCCCCGGCGGCGATGCTGCCCGTCCGCACCACGCGCAGGTAGGTGCCTACGCGCCCTGCCTCGCCGAATCTCTTGACCCAGTGCGGCTCCTTCATCCGCCGCTGGAACGTGGCGCAGGGGGTGCGCGGCGAGGTCACTTCGAGTTCGACGTCGAGCCCCACCTTCCAGCGTTCGCCGATCACGGCGTCGGTGGCGCTGATTCCGGCGACGCGCAGGTTCTCCCCGAAGATCCCCGGCGGCAGGTCGCGGCCCAGCTCCGCCGCCCAGTAGTCCGCGTCGTCCTGGGAGTAGGCGTACAGCGCCTGGTCCACGCCGCCGTGGTGGACGCGGCTGGCCTGGATGTCTCCGTGCAGGCCCAGCCGGTGCACTTTGACCGGCCCCTCGGCGGGACGTTTGTCGATCGCCGTCACGCCCACACTTCCGGGGTCCTGCAGCAGCTGGTGTACGCGGCAGACGGCGAGAACGGATGCGGTGTCCATGGCACCAGTGTAGGCCGGGCCCCGCGTCGCCGCCGGAAGGCAACTGGGTTGCACATGTCCTCCCGCCCGGCCGCCGCACGGACTTGACCGTAGGATGCTGGCATGAGCAACGACGCCGCCCCCTCCCCCGCCCCCACTGGTTCCGATGTGTCCGACATCCTGGCGATCGATTCCCTGCTGAGCACCGCGGAGCTCGGCGTGCGGGAACGCGTCCGCGACTTCACGGAGCAGCGGATCCGCCCGGGCATCGCCGCCTGGTACGAGGACGGCGTCTTCCCGCTGGAGCTGGCTCCGGAACTGGGCGAACTCGGTGTCCTGGGCATGCATCTGGAGGGCTACGGCTGCCCGGGCCGCTCCGCCGTCGAATATGGCCTGGCAGCGATGGAGCTGGAGGCGGGTGACTCCGGCATCCGCACGTTCGTCTCCGTGCAGGGCTCGCTGGCCATGACAGCCATCCACAAGTGGGGCTCCGAGGACCAGAAGCAGGAGTGGCTCCCCCGGATGGCCGCCGGCGAGCTGATCGGCTGCTTCGCCCTGACCGAGCCCACCGCCGGCTCCGACCCCGCCGCGATGAAGACCTTCGCCCGCCGCGACGGCACCGGCGACTCCGCCGGCTGGATCCTGGACGGCGCCAAACGCTGGATCGGGCTCGCCTCGGTGGCGGACGTGCTGGTGGTGTGGGCCATGACCGACGACGGCGTGCGCGGCTTCCTCGTTCCTGCCGGCACCCCGGGCGTCACCGCGGCGCCGATCGGGCAGAAGCTCTCGATGCGCGCCTCCATCCAGTGCGATGTGGCGTTCGACGGCGTCCGGTTGGGTCCCGAGGCCCTGCTGCCGGCAGCCCGCGGTCTGCGCGGACCCTTCAGCTGCCTGAACGAGGCACGGTACGGGATCGCCTGGGGTGCCATGGGTGCCGCCCGGGATTCCTACCAGGCGGCGCTGCGGTACTCGCAGGAGCGGCTGCAGTTCGGCCGGCCGCTGGCCGGGTACCAGCTGACCCAGGAGAAATTGGTGAACATGCTGCTGGAGATCCAGAAGGGCACGCTGCTGGCGCTGCAGCTGGGCCGGCTCAAGGACGCCGGGAAGCTCCGCCCGGAGCAGATTTCACTGGGCAAGCTGAACAATGTGCGGGAGGCCATCGCGATCGCCCGCGAGGCCCGGAGCATCCTGGGCGGCAACGGCATCACCCTGGACTATTCGCCGCTGCGGCACGCCGCCAACCTGGAATCCGTACGGACCTACGAAGGCACCGACGAGGTCCACACCCTGGTCCTGGGCCAGCACATCACCGGGCTATCCGCCTTCCGCTAGCGGGCGCGGCCCGCCGAGTGTACATTTCGCGGCAGTGCTGCACGCCCGGGACTGCCGTTAAGTGTCAACCCGGCGGGGGGCGGCTCAGGCGGAGAAGCCGCCGTCGGCCTTGACCAGCTGGCCGGACACCCACCGGCCCTCGGGCGAGAGCAGGAACGCCACCGTCCCGGCCACATCCGCCGGCGTGCCGAGCCGGCCGCCGGGATGTCGCCCGGCCAGGTCCTCCCGCAGCTGATCGTCCATCCAGCCGGTATCCACCGGACCCGGGTTGAGGACGTTGGCGCTGATCCCCTGCGGGCCAAGTTCCCGCGCGGCCGCAATCACGATCCGGTCCAGCGCCCCCTTGGACGCGCCGTAGGGCAGGTTGAAGGCGGTGTGGTCGCTGGTCAGCGCCACCACCGCGCCGCCGCCGGCCGGTACCTGCCGCGCAAACGCCGCGATCAGCTGCCAGCTGGCCCGGGCATTCACGGCGAAATGCCGGTCGAAACTTTCCAGCGTGGTGTCGAGGATGCCCGAGTCCACGGATTCGGCATGGCTGAGCACCAGGCCCTGCAGCGGCCCGGCTTCCGCGGCGGCGGACTCCATCAGGCGGGCCACGGCCTGCGGGTCCTCGAAGTCGGCCGGCAGGGCCACCACGGCGGCGCCGGTGGCCTGCAGCTCGGCGGTGAGCCGTTCGACGTCGTCCGGCTGGACACCCCACGGCATCCGGGCGTCATAGTCCTGCCAGTACGTCAGCACCAGGTCCCAGCCGTCGGCCGCGAGCCGGCGCGCGATGCCGGCACCGATGCCCGCCAGCCGGCCGACTCCGGTCACGAGGGCTGTCTTCCGCGGCGGTGCTGCGGGCGGGGGCGGCTGGTTGGCATGCATGCGGACCAGCCTAGCGCCCGGTGCCGCGGGTGCGCTCAACCGGCCACGGCGGGCACGGCGGCGGTGTCCTTCGCCGCGGTGTCCCTGCGGATGGTGGCGCTTACGACGGCGGCGATGGTGCACATCGCTGCGGCGCCGAACCAGGCGTAGGTGTACTGGCCGGTGGCGTCCCGGATCGCGCCGGCTCCCAGCGCCGCCGCGGCCGCGCCGAGCTGGTGGGCGGCGAACACCCAGCCGAACACCACGCTGCCGTCCGCGCCGAAAACCTGGCGGCAGATGGCGGCGGTGGGCGGCACGGTGGCCACCCAGTCCAGCCCGTAGATCACCACGAAGACGATCATGCTGGGCTGCACCGTCGCGCTGAGCAGGAGGGGCAGCACCAGCAGGCCGATGCCGCGGAACTGGTAGTAGACCGCGAGCAGGATCCGCGGATTGAAGCGGTCCGTCAGCCAGCCGGAGGCGATGGTGCCCACGATGTCGAAGATCCCGACGACGGCCAGCAGGCCCGCCGCGGTGGTCTGGGCCATGCCGTGGTCGTGGGCGGAGGGGATGAAGTGGGTGCCGATCAGGCCGTTGGTGGTGGCGCCGCAGATGGCGAACCCGGCAACGAGGGCCCAGAAGGTCCGTACCTTGCTGGCCCGCCGGAGCACTTGCAGGGCGCGGACGGCGGCGTTCTGGCGGGGTTCGCCAGTGGCTGCGCGGCCCGGCGCGGGCAGGGACTCGTCGTCCGGTTCGGCGCCGTAGGGCAGGACGCCGGCGTCGGCAGGTGAGTTTTTCAGGAATTTCAGTACCAGTGGCACCACTGCCAGGGCGCCGGCGGCGATCAGCAGGGACGCCTGCCGCCAGCCCGGGTCCTGGGCGAGGGCGGCGATGAACGGCAGGAATACGAGCTGCCCGGCGGCGCTGCCGGCGGTGAGGATGCCGATGACCAGTCCGCGGCTTTTGACGAACCAGGTGTTGGCGATGGTTGCGGCGAAGACCAGCGCCATGGACCCGGTTCCGAGCCCGATGAGCAGCCCCCACGTCAGCAGGATCTGCCAGGACTGCGTGACCAGCACGGTCAGCGCGCTGCCGGCGGCGATCAGCAGGAGCGCCACGGCGGTGACGGTCCGGATACCGAAGCGTTCCATCAGGGCCGCGGCGAAGGGGGCCGTGAGGCCGAAGAGCACCAGGTTGATGCTGACCGCGGCCGACAGCACCGTGGTGGACCAGCCGAACTCGTCCTGCAGCGGGACCATCAGCACGCCCGGCGCGGCCCGGAACCCCGCAGCCCCGACCAAGGCCAGGAAGGCCACCGCGGCGACAATCCAGGCCGGGTGGATCCGCCGCTTCGGCGCCGGGAGCAGGGCGGTGTCGGGGGCGCTCATGCGGCAGGCCCGTTCGGGTGGGTGGCGGGTGCGGCAGAGGTTGCAGCGAGCGGGACCGGCTCCGGGGTCCTGACAAGGCTGTGCCAGCTGGTGTTCCGCACCGTCAGCCATTCCCCGCAGCCGGTGCAAGTGTCCGCGGAGGCGGTGCGCGCGCCGCAGCCGGTGTGGATGACGTACATGTGGGCCTGGTCCGACGGCGCGGGCAGATGCTTCTCGGACCAGATCGCGACGGCGTTGAGCACCGGAAGGGCATCCTCGCCTTTTTCGGTGAGCACGTACTCCTGGCGGGTGCGGCCGCCGTCGTCGTACGGGCGCCGGGTGAGTAGCCCCGCGTCGACGAGGTCCTGGAGTCGTTTGGAGAGGACGGAATCCGCCGCCCCCAGCCGGGACTTCATGGCGTCGAAGCGGCCGTTGCCGAAGAACACCTCGCGGAGCACCAGCATGCCCCACGGGTCGCCCAGAACGTCCAGGCCGCGGGCCAGGCTGCAGGTCCTCTGGGACCAGTCGGATCGGAGCGGCATGCGCACCAAGCTAGCTGACTCTCTTGAAGAAAGCTAGAGGAGACGCCGGCTGTACAGTTTGCGGACGCAACATTGCCGCGAAGCGCCAACTCGCGGGCGGGGCGGGGCTGGGCCGGGTGCGGAGTAGCGGGGCTACGCCTCCGGGCGGAGCGCGGCGCGGGAGGGGCGGTACGCCAGCGCCCAGTAGACCAGCATGGCGATCCCGCACAGCACGCCGAGGCTCGCCACCGTGAGCTGCCACTGGGTCTGCGGGTCCTTGCCCCACTCGGCGGCGCCGGCCATCACCGACAGGTACTTGGGGGTCAGGTAGAAAGCGAGGGCCGAGAAGGCCACAATGACCCACCCGGCGAGGCGCATCCGGCCGTTCCGGGAGGGCACCCGGTGGATCGCGAAGCCCATGCAGGGCAGCGCCACGGCCATCCACACCCAGTGGTGGGACCAGGACACGGGGCTGATCAGGAGCATCAGCACGGCGGTCGCGGACACGGCGACGAAGTTCTCGTCCGCGGCCACGGCCCACGCGATGACCAGCGCGGCCAGCGCGGCGAGCGCCAGGGACAGTACCAGCCACAGCAGGCTGGTGGAGCCGCTGTCCGGGAGCCCCAGGTGCAGCAGCAGGCCCTTGAGGGAGAGGTTGTCCACGTAGGCGGGCCCGCCGATCCGTCCGGTGTCCGGCAGGATCTTGGTCCAGAAGGTGACCGATGCGGTGGGCAGGATGGCCCAGGCCAGGCCGATCGAGCCGAAGAACCCTGCCGCCATCCAGCCGAGGGCCTTGAAGTCGCGCCGGACCAGGAAGTACAGCCCGAACGCGAGCGGGGTCAGTTTGATGCCGGCCGCAATGCCGATCAGCAGGCCCGCCGGCCAGCGCATCTCCCCGGCCCGGGCTTTCCCGTAGAGCGCGAAGTCGGCCAGGATCAGGCCCATCAGGATGATGTTGATCTGCCCGAAGTCGAAAGTGTCCCGCCACGGCCCCAGGAGCAGGATCGCTGCGGTCCCGGCCAGTGCCACGGCCCGGAACCGCCAGTCGGCGGCGGCGTTCCGCCAGTTGCCGAGGCGGAAGTAGTGGCGTGCCAGCCAGGCGGACACCACCCCGGCGCCAAGCAGCGCGGTGGTGATAAACACCAGGCTGCCGCCGCCCTGGCCCAGCGTCGCCATGGCCGCGAAGAGCAGCGCGGCGAACGGCGGGTAGGTGAACGGCAGCCCGTCCCGGGGGGCGTACAGCTCGTTGACGCCCGTTTCGCCGGTCTGCAGCACGCGGGTGCCGCCGTAGAAGTAGACCTCGAAGTCGTTCATCAGCGGGATGTAGGACGAGTACAGCACCACCAGGGCGACGACGACGGCGAGCGCGCCGGCCGCCGTCGCGAACCAGCCGCGCGTGGTGGAGGGCGTGGCCCTGGTGGTGGTGATGGTCACGGGTGCTTTACTGCCTTTACTTGCCGGCCGCTGCGGCGATCTTGGAGAACGCCTGCTCCAGGTCGGCGATGAGGTCCTCGACGTCCTCGATGCCGCAGGAGAGCCGGATCAGGTTGACGGGGACGGCCAGCTCGGTGCCCTTGACGGAGGCGTGCGTCATCTCCGAGGGGTAGTTCATCAGGGATTCGATGCCGCCGAGGGACTCCGCAAGGGTGAAGACGGAGGTCGATTCGGCCACCGCGCGTGCCGCCGCCTCGCCGCCCTTGAACTGCACGGAGATCATTCCGCCGAATTTCTTCATCTGCTTGCGGGCCAGCTCGTGGCCGGGGTGCGAGGGCAGGCCCGGGTACAGCACGGCCTCCACCTCGGGGCGCTCCAGCAGCCACTCGGCCACCGCCTGGGCGTTGTCGCTGTGCCGGTCCATCCGGACCCCGAGGGTCTTAAGCCCGCGGGTGGTGAGGAAGGCGTCCATCGGGCCGGAGATGGCACCGACGGCGAACTGCACAAAGCCGATCTTCTCGGCGAGCTCCGCGTCCTTGACGATGATGGCGCCGCCCACGACGTCGGAGTGCCCGCCGATGTACTTGGTGGTGGAGTGCACCACCACGTCGGCGCCGAGGGCCAGCGGGTTCTGCAGGTACGGCGAGGCGAAGGTGTTATCCACCACCAGGAGGGCGCCGGCGTCGTGCGCCACCTGGGCGAGCGCCGCGATGTCCGTGATCTTCATCATCGGGTTCGACGGCGTCTCCACCCACACGAGGCGGGTCTTGCTGGCCGCCACGGCCGTGGCGACGGCGTCAAGGTTGGACATGTCCACCGGGGTGTTGCCGATGCCCCACTCCCCCAGCACCCGGCTGATCAGCCGGTAGGTGCCGCCGTAGGCGTCGTTGCCGAGCACGATGTGGTCGCCCGGGCGGGTGAGCGCACGGATCATCGAGTCCTCGGCGGCGAGGCCGGAGCTGAAGGAGAACGCGGCGGTGCCGCCCTCCAGCGCCGCGAGCTGTTCCTGCAGGGAGTCACGGGTGGGGTTGGTGCCGCGGCCGTACTCGTAGCCGTCGCGGAGCACCCCGATGGCCTCCTGGGCGTAGGTGGAGGAGAAGTGCACGGGCGGCACCACGGCGCCGGTGCGCGGTTCGAAGGCCTGGCCTGCGTGCACGGCGCGGGTGTTGAAGCCGGGGGCGTGCGCGGCGGGGTTTTCTGGCAAAGACATGTGCGTTCCTTTCGGCCGGCGGCCGCCCGGGAGGGGGCCGTGTGTCCGGGTCAGTGGGCGGTCAGTTGCAGGTCAGTTGCTCAGGTAGGCGAGCAGGTCGTGGCGGGTCAGGATCCCCACCGGCGCGCCGACGAACGTCACCATCAGGGTGTCCGCGTCGGAGAGGAGTTCACGGGCCGTGGTGATCGATTCGAGCGAGCCGATCACGGGCAGCCGGGCCTCCATGTGTTCGGAGATCTTGTCCGACAGTTTGGCCTCGCCGCGGAACAGTTTCGCAGTGAGTGTGCGCTCGTCCACGGCACCGAGGACCTCGCCCATCACCACGGGCGGTTCCTGGGACAGCACCGGGATGTGCGAGACGCCGAACTCGTTCATGATGTTGATGACGTCGCGGACGCTCTCGTTGGGGTGGATGTGGACCAGGTCCGGCAGTTCCCCGGTCTTGGCCTTCAGGATCTCCCCCACGGAGGCTTCGTCGCCGCTGGCCAGGAAGCCGTAGGAACGCATCCACTGGTCGTTGAAGATTTTGGCCAGGTAGCCGCGGCCGGAGTCGGGCAGGATGACGACGACGACGGCGTCCTCCGGCAGGTCCTTGGCGACCTGCAGGGCGGCCACCACGGCCATGCCGGAGGAGCCGCCCACCAGCAACCCCTCTTCCCGGGCCAGCCGGCGCGTCATCTCGAAGGAGTCGGCGTCGCTGACGGCGATGACGCCGTCAGGGACGCTCTTGTCGTAGTTGGCCGGCCACATGTCCTCGCCGACACCCTCGACGAAGTACGGCCGGCCGGTGCCGCCGGAGTAGACCGAACCTGCCGGGTCGGCGCCGATGATCCTGACCACGCCGCCGTCGGATTCTGCGCGGTCCGCGGAAACTTCCTTGAGGTACCGGCCCGTGCCGGTGATGGTGCCGCCGGTGCCGGCGCCGATCACGCAGTGGGTGATGCGGCCGTCCGTGTCGCGCCAGATCTCAGGCCCGGTGGATTCGTAGTGGCTGGCCGGGGCGGCCGGGTTGGAGAACTGGTCCGGTTTGTACGCGCCGGGGATCTCCTTGACCAGCCGGTCCGAGACGCCGTAGTAGCTCTGCGGGCTGTCAGGGGGGACGGCGGTGGGCGTCACCACCACTTCGGCGCCGTAGGCCCGGAGCACTGCGCGCTTGTCCTCGCCCACCTTGTCCGGCACCACGAAGATGCAGCGGTAGCCCTTCTGCTGGGCCACCAGGGCCAGGCCGACGCCGGTGTTCCCGGAGGTGGGTTCCACGATGGTGCCGCCGGGCTGGAGCTTGCCGGTGCGTTCGGCCTCCTCGATCATCTTCACCGCGATGCGGTCCTTGATGGAGCCGCCGGGATTCAGGTATTCCAGCTTCACCAGGACCGTGGCCCCGATGCCGTCGGTGACGTGCTGCAGCTTGACGAGCGGCGTATTGCCGATGAGGTCCAGAACGGACTGGGCGTACTTCATAGTTACAAAGTTACCGTCTCCACCGTCCAGGGGCGGATTCGCTCCCGCCGGGGCGGCCCTTCCGGGCTTCCGGGTGCGAAGATAAGGCGGTGAAGCGTGGATCCGGCCGGTGAGGCTCAAGAGTTATCTGCTCCCGGCCGGAATGCTGGCGGCGGGGTGTGCCGCGCTGTTCACCGGTTTCCTGCCGTGGCCGGCGTTCCAGGAACTGGCCGGCCGCACCGTCCCGGTGCTGGCATTTGTGGTGGCCATGTCCCTGGTGACGGAAATGGCGGACGACGCCGGGCTGTTCCGGGTGGTGACGGACCGCCTCGCCGCGCTGGGCCGCGGCCGGGTGTTCCTGCTGTGGCTGCTGGTGGTCTGCCTGGCCACCGTCTCCACCCTGTTCCTGTCCCTCGATACGACGGCGGTGCTGGTGACGCCGGTGGTGGTGCTGCTGGCGGTCCACGCCCGGATCCCCCCGCTGCCGTTCGCCCTGACCACGATCTGGCTGGCGAACACCGCGTCGCTGCTGCTGCCGGTCTCCAACCTGACCAACCTGCTGGCCCAAGACCGGCTCAACCTGAGCCCGGCGGCCTTTGCCGGCCTGGTCTGGGCGCCGGCCCTGGTGGGGATCCTGGTTCCGATCGGGCTCCTGTGGCTGGCGTTCCGGGAGGACCTGTCCGGCCGGTACGGGCCGCAGCCGGTGCACAAGCCGCGGGACAGGGTGCTGCTGTATTCGGCGTCGGGGGTGATGGCGGTGCTGCTGCCCGCACTGGTCTCCGGCGTGCCCGTGCAGTTCCCGGCGATGGCGGCGGCGGCGGTTTTGCTGGCCCTGTTCGTCTGGCGGCGCCGTGCGGCACTGCACTGGTCCATGGTTCCCTGGCGGCCGCTGATGCTCACGGCGGGGCTCTTTATGGTGGTGGAAGCGCTGCATGCCAACGGCCTGACCGAGTTCCTGTCCGGCATTGCCGGCTCCGGCGAAAGCCTGCCCGCCCTGCTGCAACTGGCAGGCCTCGGCGCCGGCGCCGCGAACGCCGTGAACAACCTGCCGGCCTACCTCGCCCTCGAACCTGTGGGCGACTCGCCGGTGCGGCTCGCGGCCCTGCTGATCGGCGTGAACCTTGGCCCGCTGGTGACCCCCTGGGCGTCGCTGGCCACGCTGCTCTGGCACGAGCGGCTCCGCTCACTCAACGTCGAGATCCGCTGGGGCGGGTTCGCGCTCGCCGGGCTCGCCGCCGTCGTGCTGACCGTCCCGCTGGCCGTCGTGGCGCTCTGGCTCGCCTCGGGCATGCCCTGACCCTGCGCTGCTCCGGGTGCGGGGTGCGGGGCGCCGGACTCAGGCGCCGATGTCGTCTCCGGAGTCCGCGGCGCCGGTCTCGGATTCGGGCGCGGCGTTCTGCCACAGCCCGATCACGTTGCCCTCGGTGTCCCGGAAGTAGGCGGCCCAGCCCATGGTGCCGACCTGCTGCCGCGGCTGGACGGTGCTGCCGCCGAGGGCATTGATCCTCTCCAGCGACGCGTCAATGTCGTCCACGTCCACCGTGACCAGCGGGGAGGTGAGGTGCCCTTCGCGGCGGAACATCCCGCCGTTGATGGACCCCGGCACGGACGGTGTACCTGTTTCATCCGATGGCGTGGTCATGAGCATGGCGTAGCTCATCTCGGGCATCGCGCTGATGGTCCAGCCGAAGGCTGAACTGTAGAACTCCCGCGCGCGGCCTTCGTCGTCCGCGGGGATCTCAAAATGTACAACTCCACCAGCCATCACACGCTCCTCACAACAGGGATCGGGCCTTGCGGCAGGCGTGGTGGCCCCACGCCACAGCCGAAGTCTAGCCCTACGCAAACCCCGGGATAAGGGCCCTCCGGCGGCTGTGGGGGAAGGGGTGGCACCGGTTGTTGTCAGGCGTTCGTGGAATCATGGACAGATGACCATTGCAGACGTGCCCGCCGGCGTAGCCGCCGCGGCAGACGCCTCGCTGCGGTGGCACCCGGGCGGTCCGTTCGATCTGTCGCGGACCCTCGGCACGCTCCTGCGGGGGCTCGGCGACCCGTCCATCCGCACCGCGCCGGACGGCTTCTGGATGGCGTTCACCACGCCGTCGGGGCCTGCCACGCTCCGGCTGGCTGAGGTCTATCCGCCCGGCCGCCCCGCGGTTCATCCCGTCGTGGATGTCCAGGGCTGGGGCCCCGGTGCCGCCGACGCCGTGGAGTCGGCGCCCCGGCTGCTGGGCTGCGACGACGACTGGTCCGCTTTTGACGAGCCCGCTTTCCACGCCACGCTCCCCCGGATGGTCACCGACGCCCGGCGCCGGCACCCCGCAGTCCGGCTGCCCGCCACCGGCCGCCTGGTGGACGCCCTGGTGCCCACCATCCTGGAGCAGAAGGTCACCGTGATCGAGGCCCGGCGCGGCTACCGCTACCTGATGTACCGCTACGGGACGCCGGCGCCCGGCGCGGGCACGGCCGCTCCGGCGAACCTGCTGGTGGCGCCCACGCCCGAGCAGTGGCTGCGCATCCCCTCGTGGGAATGGCACAAGGCCGGCGTGGGTCCGCAGCGCTCGGCGACCGTCATGCGCGCGCTGCGCTCCGCCGCCGCGCTGGAACGGCTCGCCCCGCTCCCGGCCGTGGAGGCCTCGGCGAAGCTGCAGACCATCCCGGGCATCGGGGTGTGGACCGCCGCGGAAGTCGTGCAGCGCACGCACGGCTGCCCGGACTCGATTTCGGTGGGCGACTACCACCTCGCGGCCTACGTGGGGGCGGCGCTGACCGGCCGCCGGACCGACGACGCCGGCATGCTCCGGCTGCTCGCGCCGTGGGCGGGCCACCGGCAGCGCGTGGTCCGGATGATCGGCCTGAGCGGCTTCCGCAAGCCCACCTTCGGCCCCCGCATGACCATCCAGGACCACCGGGGCCACTGACCGCCCATCCCAAAGCAACGCGGGGTCACCTCCGGCCCATCACGAGCCGCTTTATGGGCGCCAAGTGACCCCGCGTTGCCTTGGGGTGGTTCACATGCGGCGGATGCGGGTCCTCTTGATCCTGGCGACGGCGCCGTCGAAGCCCTCGGCGAGGTCGTCGGCGTTGAGCTTGAAGTACGCCCACCCTGCGCTGAGGAATGCCTCGTCGCGCCGGTTATCCCGGGACTGCTGTTCCCGCGTGAGGTGGGTGGCGCCGTCGTACTGCACGGCGATCCGGTACCGCCGGTACCCCAGGTCTGCAGCCGGCGAGCGCGGATCATGCGGATCAAGCCTCACCTGCAGCTCCGGCTCGGGCAGCCGCGCATCCGCCAGCGCCAGGCGCAGGAAGGTCTCCGGAAAGGAGTCTGCGCCCACCCGCATCTCGTCCAGGGCGAGCCGGGCCTTCTCCACGCCCTTCATGTTCGGGTGCTGGCGGATGAGCAGCCGCAGCCCATCCTTATAGGCATACGGCTCAGACCTCTGTTCCAGTTCAGGGCGGGGTATGCGGATGATCTGGTCGCCCAGGGCAATGAGGTAGTTGAGCGGCAGGACGGCTGCCAGGTCCAGCCACGTCCGCGGCGGTGCCGTCACGGGGATGCCGTCGACGTCGGTCAGTTCTCCCGGGATGCACCGCACGCGGTGGCCGATGACTCCGGCCCGGCGGACCCTGGGCAACTCATGGGGCTTGCTGAGGTGGATGCTGGCACAGTCCCCCAGCCACGGCGGCAGGCCCAGCAGGGTCAGAACAGCGGCGGTTTCATGGGACACCCAGGCTCCGGGTG
Source organism: Pseudarthrobacter sp. 1C304 (assembly GCF_052245515.1). Taxonomy (NCBI): domain Bacteria; kingdom Bacillati; phylum Actinomycetota; class Actinomycetes; order Micrococcales; family Micrococcaceae; genus Pseudarthrobacter; species Pseudarthrobacter sp. 1C304. The sequence goes on from NZ_JBQQCH010000002.1 coordinate 472,374, forward strand.
TGGCGGCGGCCAGCACGCGGGCGCGTTCCATGATTTCCAACGGCCGGCCGGCGGGCAGGTAGATGAGCCGGCCGCCGTCGGACAGGTCCTTCGCCCGCAGCCGTTTGGGCGGGACGCCCAGCAGGCGTGACTCGTAAACGGTGAACGGCGCTTGGGCGAGGCTTTCGGGGAGGGGCACAATGCGGACCATGCGCACCATTGTGGCCGCGAACTATTCCCGCTGCAGAGGTTATCCACAGGCCAGGGCGAACCACTCCAACGCGGGGTCACATCGCGTCCGTAAAGGGGCTCCGGATGGGCGATAAGTGACCCCGCGTTGGTGTCAGAGCCCCAGCCGGGCCACCGCTTCCTGGCGCATGTCCACCTTGCGGATCTTCCCGGAGACGGTCATCGGGAAGTTCTCGCGCACGTCCACGTACCGCGGGATCTTGTAATGCGCCAGTTTCCCGCGGCAGAAGTCGGCCACGCCGCCGGCGTCCAGCGGCTCTGCGCCGGGCTTGAGGATGATGCAGGCCATCAGCTCCTCGCCGTATTTGGCGTCCGGCACCCCGATCACCTGCACGTCCTGGATGGCCGGGTGCGTGTACAGGAACTCCTCGATCTCGCGGGGATAGACGTTCTCCCCGCCCCGGATCACCATGTCTTTGATCCGGCCCTCGATCACGACATAGCCGTCCTGGTCCATGCGGGCCAGGTCCCCGGTGTGCATCCAGCCCTCCGCGTCAATCGCCTCGGCGGTTTTGTCCGGCTGGTTCCAGTAGCCCATCATCACGGAGTATCCGCGGGTGCACAGCTCGCCGATCTCGCCGCGCTCCAGCACCTCGCCGGTCACCGGGTCCACCACCCGGCTCTCCAGCTGCGGCATGGTCCGGCCCACACTTTCGGTCCGCTGGGCCAGGGTGTCGCCGTCACGGGTCATGGTGGACACCGGGGACGTCTCGGTCATGCCGTAGCAGATGGCCACGTCGCGCATGTTCATCTCCGAAATGACCCGGTTCATCACCTCGATGGGGCACAGCGAGCCCGCCATCACCCCGGTGCGCAGGGTGGACAGGTCGTAGGACGCGAAGTCCGGCAGGGCCAGTTCGGCGATGAACATCGTCGGCACCCCGTACAGGGACGTTCCGCCGAAGTCCTGCACGGCCTCCAGCGCCGCGGCGGGGCTGAAGCCGCGGCCCGGGATGATGGTGGCGGAGCCGTGGCTCAGGGCGGCCAGGTTTCCGATCACCATGCCGAAGCAGTGGTAGAACGGCACAGGCAGCACCACGCGGTCGTGCTCGGTGTACCCCAGCAGCTCGCCGATCGAGTAGCCGTTGTTCAGGATGTTGTAGTGCGAGAGCGTGGCTCCCTTGGGGAACCCGGTGGTGCCGGAGGTGTACTGCAGGTTGATCGCGTCGTGCGGATCAAGCTCTGCCATGCGCGCTTTCAGCGCGGAATGGGCGACGTCGTCCGCCCGCCTGAGCAGCTCCGCCCAGGTGCGCTCGGCCTCAGTGGCGGGATCGCCGGCAGCGAGACCGGGCTGGCCGGCGTCGGGCAGGAACACCAGTTCGCGCAGTTCGGGGCATTCGGCGAGCGCCTGCCGGGCCATGCCGGTGTAGTCGCTGTTGCGGTCCGAGGGAGCCGCCACCAGCATCCGCATGCCGTTCTGCTTGACCACGAACTCCAGTTCATGGCTGCGGTAGGCGGGATTGACGTTGACCAGCACCGCCCCGATCTTGGCCGTGGCGTACTGCAGGATGGTCCACTCGGCGCAGTTCGGGCTCCAGATGCCGATCCGTTCACCCTTGTCCACGCCCAGGGCCAGGAGCGCGCGGGCCACACGGTCGACGTCGTCGTTCAGCTTGGTGTAGCTCCAGCGCCGTGCTTCCGCACCCGGCACGGCCGCGGCCTCGATCAGGGCGTCCTGGTAAGGGAACCTGGCCACCATCCGTTCGAAGTTGTCGCCGATGGTTTCCTCGAGCAGCGGGACGTCAGTGTCCCCGGCTGTATATGAAAGCATGGTGTGACGCTACCAACACTCGGGCGCCAAAAAAAGACTAAAACTTGGATGTCCTAGGAAATTTTTCGGAAGAAAAACTGTGGCCCGGTATTGTGAAATCCATGAGCGCACCCATTGACCTTCAGGCCATCTTCATCCCCAACGACGGCGAGTTCTTCCGTGTGAAGCTCGCGCTGGAGATCGCGATCGACGAGGTGGTCAACGAGCCCGGTTGCATCCGGTATGAGCTCACCGAGGCCACCGAGGAGCGGCTGGTGCTGACCGAGCGGTGGGCCTCGCAGGAGGACCTGGACAAGCACTCCAAGGGCACCGCGGTGCAGGACCTCAACGAGTCCCTCAGCGCCCTCCTGGCCGAGCCGGTCCAGCTGGTGAAGCTCTAGCCACAACCCCGCAACAACCACAACGCGGGGTCACTCCGCGCCCACCCCGAGGGGATTTATGGGCGCGGAGTGACCCCGCGTTGCTGTATCTGTTACTGCGGACCGACCAGGGCCTAGGCCTCCGGAATCTGGCTGCCGTCCTGCTTGCCGGCTGATGCGGCAGCCTCGGCCTGAGACCGGGCCACATGGGCGTGGACTTCCTCCATGTCGAGGCCCTTGACGGCTTCAACCACCTGCTCCAGCTGCTGGGCGTTCAGGGCGCCGGGCTGGGAAAACACCAGCACCTTTTCGCGGAACGCCATCAGGGTCGGGATGGACGTGATGCCGGCCTCGGCAGCGAGCTGCTGCTCTGCCTCGGTGTCCACCTTGGAGAAGACCACGTCCGGGTGCTTCTCGGACACTGCGGCGTAAGTGGGGCCGAACTGCTTGCACGGGCCGCACCATTCGGCCCAGAAATCGACGAGGACAATGTCGTTGTCCTCCACGGTTGATGCGAACTGTTCACCTGTAATGTCTACGGTAGCCATGGGTCAACGGTACGCGAGCCGTCCCGGCTTGTCCCCTGCATTTCGCTGTTGGCACATCCATGTGACGGCCCAGCCGGGGGCCCAGGCGCACCCCGCCGGGGGCCGCGGGGCCTCCGGCTCTGGCCCCTGCGGGGGCAGCCGCCTATCATCTGCGGCATGCCTCCTGATGCGGGAACCACCACAAGCCAGGCCATCGCCGTCCACTCCCTGACCAAGAAGTTTGGCCGCCGCGAAGTGCTGCACGCGGTCAGTTTCGGCATCGACAAGGCGTCCGTGTTCGGCGTGATCGGCCCCAACGGCGCCGGCAAAACGACCGTCATGCGGTGCCTGCTGGACATCATCCGGCCCACCGCCGGCACAGCCACGGTGCTGGGCCAGGACCCCAGGCATGCCGGTCCGGAACTCCGCCGCAGGATCGGCTACCTGCCCGGCGAACTGTTCCTGGAAGGACGGGTCACCGGCCGCACGTTGCTGTCCCACTACGCGGACATCAGCGGACCCGTCCAGCCCGGCCGGATCGACGCCCTGGCGGAGCGGCTGGGCCTGGACCTGGACCGCAATATCCGCAGGCTTTCCAAGGGCAACAAGCAGAAACTGGGGCTGGTGCAGGCCTTTATGCACGATCCCGAACTGTTGGTGCTGGATGAGCCCACCAGCGGGCTCGATCCCCTGGTGCAGCAGGAATTCCTGGCGATGGTCCGTGAGGCCCAGGCCAACGGGCAGACGGTCTTCCTGAGCTCCCATGTCCTCAGTGAAATCCAGCAGGCAGCGGACCAGGTGGCCATCCTCCGCGACGGCCGGATCATCACGGTCGCCACTGTAGACAGCCTGCGGGAGGGCGCGGTGCGGCACCTGCGCCTGGCAGCCGCCGGGATAACAGCCGCCGACGCCGGCGCGCTGCTGTCCCGGGTGCCCGGCGTCGGGAACGTTGAGGTGCTGCCGGCGGGCGACGGCGTCGAGCTCACCGCCACGCTCGGCGGCGCGATCCAGCCGCTGCTCCAGGCCCTGGCCTCCCTGCAGCTCACCGAACTGGTGCTCGAGGAACCGGATCTGGAGGAATCGGTCCTGGCGCTCTACGGCACCATCCGCGGCAACGGAGAGGGTAACGCCGGTGGCGCCCGAGGCCCCGGCGCCGGGCGCCGCCGGCGGAAAGGACACGGGGCATGAAGAAGCCGCTGCCGCTGTTCCGGAGGGCGTTCCTGGATTCATGGCGTTCCACGCTCGGGTGGGCGGCGGGGCTCACCGCCGCGATCTTCCTCTACCTCCCGCTCTATCCCTCGATCGGCGGAAGCCCGGAAATGCAGGAGGTGATGAAGGCCTTCCCGCCGGAGATGATCAAGGCGCTCAACTACGACCAGATCACCTCGGGCCCCGGCTACACCCAGGCCACCATGTTCGGGCTGATCGGATTCCTGCTGATGACCATCGCATCGGTGGCGTGGGGTGCGGCTGCGGTGGGCGGGGACGAGGAGTCGGGCCAGCTGGAACTCACGCTGGCGCACGGTGTGACCCGCACCCAGGTGGTCCTGGAGCGGGCCCTGGCCATCCTGGTGCGCGTGCTGCTCCTCGCCGGGCTCGTGTTCGTGCTCATCCTGCTCCTGAACGATTCCGCGGAGCTGAATATCAGGCCGGAGCACCTCCTGGGCACCTCGGTGCTTTTCGCCGGGCTGACCATGCTCTCCGGCACCACGGCACTGTGTGCCGGGACGGTAACGGGGCGGAAGACGTTCGGGCTGGCCGCAGGGGCCGCCGTCGGCGTCCTCGGATATGTGTTCAACGCCGTCGGCCGGCAAAGCAGGGACGTCGAGTGGCTCCTGGACTTCTCGCCCTACAACTGGGCCTACGGAAACAATCCGATCGCCAACGGGGCCGACTGGGCGGCCGCGGCCTGGCTGTGGGGACTGTCGGCCGGCCTCGTGGCGCTCAGCGCACTCGCCTTGAGGCGGCGCGACGTCGGGACGTAGTCACCGGGGACATAGTCACCGCCCGACGTCGGGCCCGGGGCCGCGGGAGGTCAGGCCCAGACGTGCGGCGCGGGCCGCCGCGCCCCGGGCAGGGCGTTGGTCTCGCGCCATTCGTGGATCCATGCGGGCAACTCGAGATCCGCCGGCGGCGCCCCGAACTCACGGATGATCTCGTCCTGGCTGACCGGCTTGCCCTTGCTGACCAGGCGGGTGGCAATAAACGCCCGGGCATAGATTTCCCCGTCCACCACCATGCGCTGCTCGAAGTAGATGGCCTTCTCGTCAAGGCCGATGATCTTCGTCTCGATCGTGTACCGCTGCCACAGCTGCAGTGACCGGCGGAACGCGATGGTTTCGCCCGCCGCCACCGGGCTCCAGCCGCGGCGGCGCATGGCCTTCCAGGTTCCGCTGCGGGCCATCAGGTCGAACCGGCCCAGGTCCATCAGGGAGAAATACATGCCGTTGTTGACATGCATCGCGATGTCAATGTCTGTCGGCAGGACCTTCAGCGGGAGCGACGCCTCGTCCCAGATGCTCAGCGGCGGACGGCGCGAGGACGTGAAGAGCAGGAGAAGCGTGCGGAGAAGCAGATGCATGGGATTATGTTACCCGCCGGTAACAAGGCTGCCAAGGATTGAAACGGCGGCCCGTGGTCCGGGCCCGCGGATCAGCCAGCAGTTCCCGGTCCCGATGGCCCGCTGCTCCCCCGGGTCCAAGTGGGGCAGCACCAGCGCCGTGTTCTCGTCGACGGCCACGGCCTTCCCGGCCATGCCGTGCACGACGGCGGCCACGGCACGGCCCAGCGTGCCGGCCTGTGCGGCGTGGACATCGACGGCGAAGGGCACGAGGCCGAGCCCCTCTCGGAGCTCCAGCTCTCCCAGTCCCTCGGAGGCATCCTCCGGACACACCTCGGCGCCGCGGACCAGGTAGCCGCCCACGATCGCCCGCTCCGCCGCGATCATGGCGCCCGCAGAGAACCCCAGGTACGGAACGCCCGCCTGCACTGCCTGGCGGATGGCGGCGCCCGCCGGACGCAGGCCCTCGGCGTAGACCGGGGTGGGCCCTCCCCCGACCACAATCGCGTCAACGCCGTCGAACACGCGGGGGTCCACGCGCTCCCCACGGCGGAGCAGGACGGTCACCACGTCACACGGCAGCCGGCGGTGCAGCGGCTCCAGGTAGGCAGGGAGGAAGTATTCGGCGCTGCCTTCGTGGTCAACCAGCGCCACGGCGATCCGCGGCGGCCGGCTTTCCCCGGTGTGGTGCACCACCTCCGCCACGAACTGGTCAAAAATGACGGGAGTTGTTGTGGTGTCCGGACCTCCGCCGACCAGGAAGATGCTCATGGCGTTAAGGTACCCGGGTGGTCGCGGCCCGGCGGGCCCGTGCGCGTACTAGTCTGTCCGGATGACGAGTGACCTGACCGTCCGGCCCGCCGTGCCGGAGGACGCCGCCGGCATTGCGCGGGTGCATATCCAGGCCTGGCGGCAGAGCTACGCCCACTTGCTCCCGGCGGCGTCCCTTGCCGGGCTGGAGCAGGGGCCGCGGGAGGAAAGGTGGCGCAACATCCTTGCGGCCGCCACGTCGGATGTCTGGGTGGTCTGCGCGGGGCGGGAGATCGTCGGCTGGGCGAGCGCCGGCGTCGGCCGCGACGACGGCGGACCCCGGCCGCGGGAGCTGCAGGGAATCTACGTGCTGGCCGGCCAGTACGGCTCCGGGGCGGGGCAGCTGCTGCTGGACGCTGCCGTGGGCAGCGGCGGCGCCTACCTCTGGATCGCGGAGAACAACCCCCGCGCGTTTGCCTTTTATACCCGCAACGGTTTTGTGCCCGACGGCGCCACAGGCTCGCATGAACTGGCCGGGACACCGGTCCGGATCCTCCGGATGGTGCGCTGAGCCGCGCGCAGGGTAGGCCGTGGCGATCAGTTCGGCTTCGAAGCCGTCCGAATTCACCAAGCGGCACGGGCCACCCGTGTTCCGGCCGGGTCCTGCGCCTCAGTACAAAATGCGCTGGAAGAGAATGTGGTCCTGCCAGGCGCCGGCAATGTTGAGGTAGGCGGGCGCCGTGCCGATCTCCGTGAACCCCGCGCGCCGGAGGATCTTCTGCGACGCCGCGTTGTGCGGCAGTGTCGCGGCCTGCAGGCGGTGGAGCCCCAGTTCGTCCCGCCCGGCGTCGACGGCGAAGGCGGCCGCCGCGGAACCGATCCCGCGGCCGCCGTAGTCCTTGTCCACCCAGTACCCGAGGTGGGCGCTGAGGAAGGGGCCCCGGACGATGCCGCTGAGGGTCATCATCCCGACAATGTCCTCGCCGTCCGTCAGGACCCACGGCACATCGGATCCGGCAATGAACAGGGACAGCTTGGACTGGACGCTCATCATCTGGCCCTCCGCGGTGAAGAACTCCTCGGCCCGCAGGGGCTCCCAGGGCGCCAGGTGCTCCCGGTTCCGCACGTAGGCGGCGCACAGCAGCTCAGCATCGTCGGCTCTCAGCACCCGGATCCGGACGGTTCCGGCCAAAGGCGCGGTCTTAGCGGTCATGCGGGAGCTCAACCCATCGCGGGCAAGGGCACGGCCGGACCTCAAGCGTCGTCGTCGTCATCGTCGTCGTCCTCGCTCGAATCGGTACCCCGGACTGTGACGCTGGCAACGCCGTGCAGGTCCATGAGCGGCATCACGAGGTTGCGCAACGGATGTCGCCCGAAGAACCGCACCTCCATCGAGACCATCGGTTTCTGCTCATCCCCGGTCCGGCGGGTGTTCAGGATGGAGGAGCTGAACCCCATGGAGGTGGCGATTTCGAGGATCTGCCGCAGCACGCCCTGGCCATCGGCGTAGTCGATATGCATCACGCGGTTCCTGTCCACGGACGGGATCTTGCGGACGGCGGGGGCAATCACGAACAGCGTGATGAGGTGGAAGAGAGTCAGGACCGCCGCCAGGGACACCATGCCCGCCCCGCACGCCATGCCCACCGCGGCGGAAACCCAGATGGTGGCGGCCGTTGTGAGCCCGCGGACCACGTCCCGGCCCTTGAAGATGACGCCGGCGCCCAGGAACCCAATTCCGCTGACGATCTGGGCCGCGATGCGGGACGGGTCCAGCACGGCGCCGGGTTCCATCACGAACGCGAAGCCGTAGGCGGACACCAGGGTGAAGCCGCACGAACCAAGGCCCACCAGCACATGGGTCCGGTAGCCGGCGCTCTTCTGCCGTACCTGCCGTTCAATGCCGATCAGGGAACACAGGACGAACGTTGCGAGCAGCAGCCCGGCTTCCACCAGACTCGTGTCAGTGAAGAATTCGAACATGCCGCCCGCCTTCCGTGGCCGGTCAACCAGCAGCGGACCGGCCGGAGATCGCTGCCCCTAAGGTGACTTTAGCAAGGCAGCCGCCGGACGTCGTCGGCCTCTTTGCCGCCTCTGGGCCGATCCCCCGCCATAGGATGGAAAACCACCACAGCCGCAACCGGAACAGGGAGACCACCATGGACGATCCGTACGATCTGCAGCGGTTTGTCACAGCCCAGGACTCGGGCGGAACGTTCCAGCACGCCCTTGAGGAACTCCGGGGCGGCGCCAAGCGCACCCACTGGATGTGGTTCGTTTTCCCGCAGGTCGCCGGGCTGGGGCAGAGCCCCACCGCGCGGAGGTATGCCATTACCGGAATCGATGAAGCGCGGGCGTACCTGCAGCACCCCGTGCTGGGTGCCCGGCTGGAGGAATGCGCCCGGACCGTGGCCGGGCTCGACGGCCGCACCGCGCTCCAGATCTTCGGCGGCATCGACGAGCGGAAACTGCACTCCTCCATGACACTCTTCCTCCGGGCGGACCCGCAGCAGCCTGCCTTCCAGGCGGTGCTGGAGAAATACTTTGCGGGCCTTCCCGACGCTGCCACGGACCGGCTTCTGGCCGAACAGGGGTGACCAGGGCGGCCCCTGCCGGCAAACCGGGAAACGTACGGGAGACTGGAAGCCTCCAATCTCGAAGGCAGGACCGCATTGATTAATCTCCAGCAGGACGCCGAGGGCTTCATCCGCATGAAGCGGCACTTTCCCGCCAGCACGGCCATCTCCGTCACTTTCAACGATGGGACCTCGGAAGAGTTCACGGGCGCCCAACTCAACGCCATCTACGACGACGCAGTCGCCGCCTACCGGGCAGGGAACCACCTCGACGCCAAGGGATTCTCCCGTACGCCGAAAATGCAGCCCTCGCACAAAATCGAGTTCGTCGCAGTCCATCCCGGTATGGCCAAATAACTGCGGGCAGGCCGTTGACACCGGCAACCAGGAGGAATATTCTACAACCAAATGGTTGTAGATGAGCTGAGGGACGCTGAGCTTGACCGCCTGTTCCAGGCGTTCGCCGACGCCACCCGCCGGGACATCGTCCTCCGGGTGACGGCCGGCGAATACTCGGTGTCAGGGTTGGCAGAGCACTACGCCATGAGTTTCGCCGCCGTCCAGAAGCACGTGGCGGTGTTGGAACGCGCCTCCCTCGTCACGAAGGAAAAGCGCGGACGGGAGCAGATCGTGCGGGCCCACCACGACGGGCTGCAAAGGGCGCGGCGGCTGCTCGACCAGTATGAAACGATCTGGCGGCAGCGGGCCGGCCGGATCGCAGGCATTCTCGCAGAGGAATAGGAAGGTTCCGCAATGACTGTCATCAGTTCGCAGAAGCATGCCGAGACCCTGAGCTTCACCGTCACCGCCGAGTTCGACGCCGGCGTCGAGCGCGTCTGGCAGGTCTGGGAAGACCCGCGCCAGCTCGAACGCTGGTGGGGGCCGCCCACCTGGCCGGCCACCTTCGACGGCCACGACTTCGTTCCCGGAGGAAAAGCCAGCTACTACATGACCGGACCCGGGGGCGAAAAGAGCCGGGGCTGGTGGCGGTTCACCGCCATCGAGGCGCCGCACCGGCTCGAGTTCGACGACGGTTTCGCCGACGAGAACGGAGATCCCATCCCGGAAATGGGGACAAGCCACGCCGTCATGAGGCTGGAGGCACTCGGCAACCGCACGCGCATGACCGTGGTGTCGACCTTTGACTCCGCCGAGGCCCTGGAGAAGGTCCTTGCCATGGGCATGGAAGAGGGAATGCGGCAGGCCCTCGACCAGATCGACGGCATCCTCGCCGGTTCCCAGGTCCGCTGACAACAGCTGGTTGGCCGCGACGCCCGGACCGCACACAACGCCCCCGCGGGTGCCGTCAATGGCCGCCGCGGGGGTGTTGTTCCGGCGCCGGGAACCCGAATGCGGTGCTACCCGCCCAGGATCTTCGCCTTCTGCACCCCAAACTCCTGTTCCGTCAGGATCCCCTGCTCTTTGAGCGCCGCGAGCTCCTTGAGCTGCTGGATGGCTTCGTTTGAAATGCCGCCGGCTGCGGGCGGGGGCGGTTCCGGCTCCTCGTAATCAGGCTGCTGCTGGCTTACCTGCTCATCGTAGGCCTGCTGCTGCTTCGCCGCGGTTTCGGCGTCCTTCTCGGCGAACTTGGAAGCCTGCCGGCGCTGGACGCGGCCGCTGACCGCCGACGCCGTCCCGGCAACCACTGCCGTCCGTGCCATACCTCTAAGAAGTCCCATGATTTTTCTTCCCTTGCGTGGCGTTGTAGGTGTCAGGTAACCGGCGAGTCGGCGTCGAGGGCCTCGAGCGCTGCCATCACATCCGGCGCGGGGATCCGCGTGCTCGCGACGAGCTCGCCCCCGCTGTCCCGGACGGCGTCCACGAACGGAGCGGCCCAGATGTTCTCGTACACGATCAGCGCGGCGAGGCTGCCCGGGAGAATCGCTTCCGCGGCTTCCGCGATTTCCTCATCGCCGAGCAGCCCGGAATGTGCGCCGTCGAAGTAGGAGAACGCCTCCGCAGGCCCGCCTGGATCGGTGAGCTCAAGCACCTCGACGGTGCCGTCCTCGTTCTTCATCACGACGAGCAGGTCGAAGAGCCTGATCACACCCTGCTCGACCAGACGTATGAGTTCGTCACTCGCCCGTCCCGTCAGCCCCGCCATGGGGAATTCGAGGAGCACAAAGTCGACCGGCCCATGGGCCTCGGTCTCCGGTGTGGTTGTCACTGGCGTTCCTCCGTTTCTGTCTTGATCGGGCGCCCGCTGCCCGACCGGGTTCCACCCGGCCCGCGCCACAGCGAATCATTGAGGGCCCTACAGACCACTACAGCGCCCGCCGGAGGTGGCCGCATCATCCCTTTCGGGTGAGCCACGCCAGGAGTCCCCCGCGCCGGGCGGTAAGCTCATTCGAGGTTGAAGTACCAACCGTGGAACAGGGATTGCCCGGGCACTCCGGCAAGGAGTTCCGGGGTGGGTGTTTCCCTCAACGTTGGAGGACGCATGAAAAGCACCGAACATCCCTCCCACAGCCACCTCCGGGGTCCCGATGCCCCGGAATGGGCGCGGCTGGAGGACCTGTCCAGGACCCGCCTGCTGGACACACCCTCTGAGGAACGCTTCGACCGGATCACGCGGCTGGCGCAGAGCCTGTTCGGGGTCAGCGCGGCCAGCGTGTCGCTCATTGCGGAGAACCGGCAGTACCTGAAGTCGTTCGTGGGTCCGCTGTCCCGCGAATCGGACCGGAAGGACGCGTTCTGCGCCGAGACGCTCAAGTCCTCCGAAACCTTGATCGTGGAGAACGCCCTCACCGACGAACGTTTCCGGCACAACGCGCTCGTGACAGGCGACCCGCATATCCAGTTTTACGCAGGCCACCCCCTCACCGGACCGGGCGGGACCCACGTGGGGACGTTCTGCATCATCGACCAGGCGCCCCGGTCATTCAGCGCGGAACAGCGAAAAATCCTAGAGGACCTGACCCAGATCATCCAGCGGGAGATGAACCTCTCGTGGGACATCGACCAGGGGGCCCGCACGCAAAGGGCCCTGCTGCCGGTCACTCCCCCGGCACCTGCCGGTTACTCGCTGGGGGTCTGTTTCTATCCCGCCTTCGGGCTCAGCGGGGACTTCTACGACCTCGGCACCACCGGTGCGGGACACTTCCGAATGACCGTCGGCGATGCCATGGGCAAGGGCGTCGGCCCCGGGCTGGTGGCGGGAGCCGCACGTTCCGCTTTCGCCGATGCCGGCTGGGATGCTGACCCGTCAGTGATCCTCCGGGACGTTTCGGACCGCCTTGACGGGACCCTGGCCCGGGCCGGGTCCTTCGCCTCGGTCTTTCACGCCGTCATCGACCCGGACACCGGCGCCGGCCTCTACGCCGACGCCGGGCAGGGCCTCACCCACATCCTGCGGGCCGACGGCGCCGTCGAGCGTTTGCCCCCCACCGGGCCTCCCCTGGGGCTGGTGGCCGGAGCGGCCTGGGAGGAGCGCCCCTTCACCCTGTCTCCCGGGGACGCGGTCCTGGTTCCCACCGACGGCCTTCTCGACCTCCACGGCGACCTTGCCCGGCTCGCCGCCGCCATGACGGACTGCCGCGCCAAGGGCGATGCGGACACTGCCGTCAAGGCCTTGTGTGACCGCCGGGGCAAATCCGTGGTCCTGGACGACATCACGGCCGTCCTCTTCCAGCGCGCGTAGGGACACACCGGTGCCTCCGGCGCCGCGCCCGGGCGGGCCGGCGTCCCGCCCGGGGCTCTCACCGCGGATGAATCGGTAGGATTCATGGGAACAGCTGGGGAAGTCTGGGTTGAGGGGATTCTGTGGGGGTAACTGCAACGCGTGACGCCGTCGTGACCGGTGGCCACAAACAACCGTTGGCGCGGCAGCAGGTGCCCTCTCTTTTGACGGGCGTGGACGAACTGTCAGCACTGCGCAAACAGCTGCCGTTCGTGGTCTTCTTTATTGTCGCCGCGGCCATGAGCAGCGGCATTGCCACGCTGACGGTCAGTGACTGGGCGGCCCTGGCAGCCGGGGCGGGCCTGACGGCGGCCGCCACGTGCCTCGCCGCGCTGGTGCGCAGGCCCGGGCTGGCGCGGTGGGCCATCGCCGTGCCCTTCCTGGATTTCCTCGCCGCCGGAGCCCTGCGGCACGGCACCGGGGAAAGCCACTCCATCTACGCCTCGATTGTCCTGCTGCCGGTGCTCTGGCTCGCCGCCATGGAGGGCCGCCGCTACGTGCTCTACGCCGCGATGGGCGCCACGGTGGCGATCATGGTCCCGTTCGCCCTCGGGTCCAGCATCGACGCGAACCCCAATGAGCTCTTCCGCGGGTTGTTCAGCACTATGGTCTTCGTCCTGGGGGCGCTGGTGGTCAACGAGCTGGCGCGCCGAGCACGGCGCCGGCTCCACACCGCCCACGAAAAGGCGGCAGCGGCCAACGCCGAGCTCGGCCGGGCCGGCCAGATCCAGCGCTTCCTGCTCCCCCAGAACGCCGCCGCCCTGCCCGGTTACCAGACCGCCGGCGCCTGCGTTCCCTCCGCCGCCGTGGGAGGGGACTTCTTCGACTGGTATCTCGTCGAAGGGGGCCTCGGGTTCACCCTCGGCGATGTTATGGGCAAAGGTGCCGGGGCCGGCATGATCGCCGCCACCACACGCGCTGTGATCCGGAGCGCACGCAGCAGCACAGACCCCGTGACCGCCCTGAGCCTGACGCAGGACTGCCTGGCCACCGATCTCAGCCAGGCAGGCACCTTCGCGACGCTCTTCCACGCCCGGCTGAACGCCTCCGACGGGCGCATCCTGTTCGCGGACGCCGGCCACGGCCTGACCCTGGTGGTCCGCGCGTCGGGCACCTGGGAGAGGCTTGCCTCCGACAACTTCCCGGTCGGCCTGCTCCCCGACACCCGCTGGGAAACATTCGAAACCCGGCTGGACCCCGGGGACATGATTGTCAGCTTCAGCGACGGCGTCCTGGACCTCTACGACGGAACACTCGCTGCGGTGGACGAGATCGGACAACTCGCCGTCTCCGCAGGGTCAGCGGAGGCGCTGGTGGAGGCGGTGCGCCGGCGGGCGCACGGCTCGGCCAATCCCGACGACGTCACCATCCTTGCCGTCCGGAGGGAAGCACCATGAGGCCTTTCTGGATCCGGCTCGTCGTCGTCCTGACCGTGCTGACCGGAATCAACTACGTCACCTGGCGCTGGGTGGCGTCGCTGAACTGGGACGCCTGGTGGATCGCGGTGCCGCTGGTCATCGCGGAAACGTACAGCCTGATCGACGTAATGCTCTTCGGGCTGACGGTCTGGCGGCTCAAGGACCGCACTCCGCCGTCGCCGGCCCCCGCGGACGCCACTGTCGACGTCTTCGTCACCACCTACAACGAGCCGCTGGACATGGTGATGGCCACTGCGCTGGCCGCCCAGAATATCCGGCACCCGCACAGCACCTGGATCCTCGACGACGGGGACCGCCCGGAACTGAAGGACCTGGCCGCCGCGCACGGCTTGGGGTACGTGACACGCGGTGCGGCGTGGAGCGGAATGCCCCGGCACGCCAAAGCCGGGAACCTGAACAACGCGCTGATGGTGACCTCCGGCGAGTTCCTGCTCATCCTGGACGCGGACCAGATCCCCGAACCGGACATTCTGGACAAAACGCTGGGCTACTTCAACAACCGCCGGGTGGCCCTGGTCCAGACGCCGCAGTACTTCAGCAACGTCCCCGCCAGCGATCCCCTGGGCAGCCAGGCGCCCTTGTTCTACGGCCCCATCCAGCAGGGCAAGGACGGCTGGAACGCCGCCTTCTTCTGCGGATCCAACGCTGTGCTCCGGCGGGAGGCCCTGATGCAGCTGGGGCTGGTGGGCTATGTCAGGGAAACGGAGAAGAGCGTCCGGCGCGCGCTCAGCGCCTCACAGGCCGCCATCCGGAAGGCCCGCAAAGCGGCCTCCAGCGAGTCCCCCCTGCTCCAGGAGACCCTCGACGAAGTCGAGGCGGCAACCCAGGAGGCGCGCCGCCAGCTCGACGCCGGCGAGTCCCTCAGCGAGATCACCTACCGGGCGCGGCGGCGGGTGGACCGGGCGGTCCAGTCGCTGGTGCTGGCCGACGTGACCGCCCTGCAGGCCGACCTGGAGGAGATCGCGGCGATGTCCCCGGTGCAGGTCGGCGAGGCCGGTGTCCCCGTGGTGACCGAAGACGCCGTGCACCGGATGGCCGCCCGGGACTGGTCCCCGCTCGGCGCCATCGAGTCCGTTCAGGCGGTGCTGGACGCGCTGTCGGTGGAACGGACCGACGAGGCCCAGCCGGTCATGCCGCTGGCCACGATCTCGGTGACGGAGGACATGGCGACGGCCATGCGGCTCCACGCGATGGGATGGCAAAGCGTGTACCACCACGAGATCCTTGCCTACGGGCTGGCACCGGAGGACATCGGCACCATGCTGACCCAGCGGCTCCGCTGGGCCCAGGGCACCATGCAGGTCTTCCTGCGGGAGAATCCCCTGGTCCAGCGGGGACTCAAAATCGGCCAGCGGCTGATGTACTTCGCCACCATGTGGACCTACCTCAGCGGCTTCGCCGCCGTCGTCTACTTCGCCGCGCCGATCGTCTATCTGCTCCTCGGCATCCTGCCGGTCACCAGCCTCAGCGCGGACTTCTTCCTGAGGTTTATTCCGTTCATGGTGGTGAACCAGCTCCTGTTTGCCATTGCCGGCAAGGGCATCCCCACGTGGCGGGGGCAGCAGTACAGCCTGGCCCTGTTCCCCACCTGGATCAAGGCCTGCACGACGGCGGCCCGGAACGTCTGGATGGGGCGCCCCCTTGGCTTTGCCGTCACCCCGAAGGACCGTCAGTCCGGCGGTCCGCGGTGGAGCCTGATCCGGCCGCAGATCATCGTGTCCGTCCTTCTGGTCATCGCGGCGGTGGTCGGAATTGGGCGGCTGGCCGCCGGAATGTCCGAGCCGATCGGCACGCTGGTCAACGTACTGTGGGTGGTGTTTGACCTCGTCGTCATGAGCATCCTGGTCAGGGCCGTCCTGTACCGCGGTTACCAGGCCGGCGAACCCGGCGATGAGACCAACAGCACCACCGAGTCATCCAATGAAAGGGCCGCCCGTGGACCTGAGCTATGAACTGAAAGACAGCTACGCAGAGATTACGGCCGCCGGCCGGCTCAACATGGTGTCGGCGCCGAAACTGCGGGACATGGTGGCGGACGTTGTCGCCAAGGGCACCTCCCGGATTGTGATCAACCTCGAACAGACGGCATTCATGGACTCCTCCGGGCTCGGTGCCCTCATCGGGTGCCTGAAGGCGGCGCGGCAGGCAGGCGGCGACCTTCGGATCGCCGCAGTACAGCCCCAGGTCCAGATGGTCCTCGGCCTGACCAGCATGGACAAAGTTCTGACGTCCTACCCCTCCGCAGCCGTTGCTTTCGGCGATGACTGAAGTCCTCGCCCGGCGGACAATGCGCCAGGCGGCGCGTCCGGAAGCCATCGAGGGCGTGCACGCCGAGCTGGACAGCCTCTGGGATGCCGCGTCCTTCGTTCCGGACATGGACCGCATGACGTTCGCCACGGCAGTCATCGAGGCGGCCAGCAACGTGGTGCAGCATGCCGTTCCCGAGTCCACGGAGCCGGTGGAACTCGGGGTGGACATCAGCGTCACGCCCGCGAGGCTGGAGGCCCGGGTCAGCGCCTTCGGCGCAGTCTGCCCGGACCCCATCGACACCGATCCGGTGATGCCCGACGGCGAGGCTGAATCCGGGCGCGGCCTCGCCCTCATCCGCGCGCTGGTCACCACCGTGACGTTCAAGCGCCAGGACGGGACCAACACCTGGATCCTGTCAAAATCGCCATTGCAGTAGCAAGGCACAATGCTTGGGCAATCCTCGGGATGTCCTGCGTCTATTAGCCCTGGGGCGTGCCGCCGATGGATAACACTGGTATCGACGGCTTCCGGCAGGGGCCGGTTAAAGTCACGACGCCCCGCAGATTCCCGGCGTCCGGCGGTGGAGGTCCCATGAAGCCCCTATTGAGTCTGGCTGGTGCCCTTGTACTGGCGCTCCTGAGCCTGCCGCTGGCAGCGGCGCCCTCGCAGGCCGCCAGCGCCAACGTCAGCCTCAGCCCGGCCCAGGGCCCGGCGGGCAGCACCGTCACCGTCACCGGCACCGGCTTCCCCAAGAAAAGCTCCGGGACCCTCACGGCCGGCACCAGCTCGGCCGCCTTTAAGGTGAGCGCCTCCGGCTACTTCACAGCCGCCGTCGTGATCCCGCAAACCACCCAGCCGGTCCTTGACGTGCAGGCCGCTGCCGGGACCGTCACGGCCTCGGCGGCCTTCACGGTCGTGGCCGCACCGGTGACGGACCCGGCACAGCCGCCGGCCATCAGCAGCTCAACGCTGCGTTTTGGCGTCGGCACCCCCGGCGGGCCGCTGGCGTCCGGGGAACTGCACGAGGCCGCGTCCCTCGCCGGCGAGGTGCCGTCCGTCATCTTGTCCTACAAGGACTTCCGCCAGGCCCCGCCCGTTCCGGAGCTGGACGCGGCCCGCAGCCGGGGCGCCACAACCCTGCTGACGTGGGAGCCCTGGGCCTGGGGCGGCGGAACCGACCAGCCGGCTTATGCCCTGGACCGCATCACCTCTGGTGACTTCGACCCCTACCTGCGGCAGTGGGGTGCCGCGCTGGCGACGTGGGGGCATCCGGTGATGCTGCGGTTCGGGCATGAGATGAACGGCAACTGGTACCCGTGGTCCGAAGGCGTCAACGGCAACGGCCCCGGTGACTACGCCGCCGCGTGGCGGCATGTCCACGACGTCGTTGCCGGCACCGGCGCCACGAACATCACGTGGGTGTGGAACCCCAATGTCCCGTATTGGGGGTCCACGCCGCTCGACGGCCTGTACCCCGGTCCCGGGTACGTGGACGCGGTGGCGCTCGACGGATACAACTGGGGCACGTCCGCGGCGTGGAGCAGCTGGATCGCGCCGGCAGAGCTCTTCGGCCCGGGGCTGGCCGAACTGCGGCGGCTCGCGCCCGGCAAGCAGGTTCTCATCGCGGAAACATCCTCTGCGGAACAGGGCGGGTCCAAAGCGGACTGGAACACGGCCCTCATCAGCTACCTCGCCGCGCAGGCCGACGTCACGGCTGTGGTCTGGTTCCACTTCAACAAGGAAACCGACTGGCGGATCAACAGCAGCGCCAGCTCCGCCACGGCGCTGGCCGCCGCCCTGGCCGCTCGACCCCGGTAGCCGGTGCGGAAGGCTCCGCACCGCTGCGCCCTCGTGTCCCGGTGCCCCGGTAAAGAAAAAGCCTCCGGAACCTGATGGTTCCGGAGGCTTTTCCAAGGGTGGCAGATGAGGGATTCGAACCCCCGTAGGCGTTGCCAGCTGATTTACAGTCAGCCCCCTTTGGCCGCTCGGGTAATCTGCCGAACTTCAAAAGAAGATCACTCGCGGCTTCCATCGTCAGAACGTCTGTTTCCAGTCCGTTCCGCTTCCAGCAACCGCGGGCAAGACAACTTTACAGAACTTCTGCCGAAGAATCGAATCGGCTCTTTGAGGCCCCAAAAAGCCCGGAAAATCAGGCTTCTCCCAGGATGCGGCCGGCGAGCTTGGACTCAAACCTCGCCGCCTGCTCCACCGTGATCTGCTTCAGCTGCACGGCGCGGGCGAGGTCGGCGTGCACACCGTCGAGCCGCGACGAGGCATCCGCGGCCGGACTGATGATGACCGAGGCCGCCAGCGTCGCAGCTGCCACGGACGTCGCGGCCGTCGCCAGTCCGCCGGCGGCGGCTGCGGTGGAACAGACGACGTACCGGACGGCCTTGTGCTGCATGGGGTGGCACCTTTCGAGCGACTGTTCCAACACCTGCAACTCTCCCGCCTGAAACTTCGTTCCCGCCCTGACCCAGCTTTGAGCGGACTGTGAACGGGACGGTGTCCGACCAATACTGCAGCCGCCCGGGCACAACAGGAGCATCCGTACTAGGCTGGAAACCAGACACCGTCGGCCCCTTTACCGGGCCCCACCCCCAACGATCAGGAGGACAGTCATGGCAGGCGAATCCACATTCGACGTCGTCAGCAAGGTAGACAAGCAGGAGGTCGCTAACGCGCTGAACCAGGCGCAGAAGGAACTGACCCAGCGCTACGACTTCAAGGGCGTCGGCGCCGAGGTCGACTTCAGCGGCGAAAAGATCCTCATGAAGGCCAACTCCGAGGAGCGTGTGCTCGCAGTGCTGGACGTCCTGCAGTCCAAGCTCATCCGCCGCGGCATCTCCCTGAAGTCCCTCGACACCGGCGAGCCGTACCCGTCCGGCAAGGAGTTCCGGCTCGAGGCCACCATCAAGGAGGGCATTGCCCAGGACCTCGCGAAGAAGATCAACAAGCTCATCCGCGACGAGGCCCCCAAGTCCGTCAAGTCGCAGATCCAGGGCGATGAGCTCCGCGTGACTTCCAAGTCCCGCGACGACCTCCAGGAGACCATGAACCTGCTCAAGGGCTTCGACGAGGCCGACCTGCAGTTCGTGAACTTCCGCAGCTAGACAATCGTGCGCTGCGCAGACATTCTGACGCTGCGCTAAGGGGCTGTCGCGCCGGTACTCCCGCGTCGACAGCTCTTTAGCTTGTCGCGGAACAACTTGCGCGTCGCAGGAGCCCCATCCACACCCCACCCAGACGCACGCACGCGGCGCCAAAGTCCCTGCGCTGCCCAAAGGTGCCCGCGCTGCGCAACGGTACGTGCGTTGCGCAAAGATGCCCGCGCGCCGGTACTCCCGCGTCGACAGCTCTTTGGCTTGTCGCGGAACAACTTGTGAGTCGCAGGAGCCACTGCAGTGACCCGACGGCGGCGCCGGGCCCGGCCGCGATCTGATACTCGGCCGGCAACCGATGCCCGGTCATGGGCGCTCCGGGGGCACATTGGCGCGGACACGCCGTCAACTGGGGCGCCGCCGTCGTAATCCGGGCCCAAAGTGCCCCCGGACGGCTGCATCCCGGGCGACAGGGCACCCAGGTCGCCCCACGCTCAACCCAGCGGCCGGCCCGCCATCCGTTCCAGCCGGCCGATGCGGTCACTCATAGGCGGGTGCGTCGAGAACATCTTCGCCACCCCGCCGCCGCGGAACGGGTTCGCGATCATCAGGTGCGACGCGTTGACCAGACGCTGGTCCTGCGGCAGCGGCGCCAACTGCACCCCATGCTCGATCTTGCGCAGGGCGGAGGCGAGCGCCAGCGGGTCGCCCGTGAGCCGGGAACCGTCCTCGTCGGCGTCGTACTCCCGGGTGCGTGAGATGGCCATGCGGATCAGGGACGCCGCGAACGGGGCCAGCAGCGCCATCGCGATGGCAGCCAGCGGGTTGGCGTTGCGCCGGTCCCCGCCGCCGAAAATCAGGAACATCTGCGCCGCCGATGTGATGACACCGGCGACGGCGGCCGCGACGGACGAAGTCAGGATGTCCCGGTTGTAGACGTGCATCAGCTCATGGCCCAGCACGCCGCGGAGCTCCCGCGCGTCGAGCAGGCGGAGGATGCCCTCGGTGCAGCAGACGGCGGCGTTCTGCGGGTTCCGGCCGGTGGCGAACGCGTTGGGCGCCATGGTCGGCGAGAGGTAGATCCGCGGCATCGGCTGCTGCGCCTGGGCGGCGAGCTCGCGGACCATCTGGTAGAGCTGCGGAGCCTCGGCCTCCGTTACCGGATAGGCCTGCATGGACCGGATGGCGATCTTGTCGCTGTTCCAGTAGCCGTAGGCTGTGGTGGCGACGCCCACCAGGGCCATGATCCAGATCGGCGCGGCACTGCGCATGCTGGTGGCCATCAGCGCGCCGAAGCCCAGGAGCACCGCCCAGAGCACCCCGAAAAGAGCCGCGGTCTTCAGTCCGTTGTGATGCTGGTGCACTGTTCCTCCACAAGTCGTCGCTCGGTGGATCACACCTGGGAAACGTCCCGCTACGGCACCGGGTTCCGCGCGTCGTACTTCAGGAAGCCCGACTGCCAGTGCGCCACGGCCCAGGCCACCGCGATGCACAGCAGGCCGCCCAGCAGCAGAACCCAGCCTTCACTCAGAATTTTAGTCCCGCCACCGGCGAGCATGTCCCCCACCCGGGGCCCGCCGGCCACCACCACGATGAACACACCCTGCAGCCGACCCCGCAGATGGTCCGGCGTTGAGGCCTGCAGGATGGTGGTGCGGAAGACGGCGCTGACAGAGTCGGCGATGCCGGCCAGCCCGCAGCACACGGCGGCGGGCAGCAGCCACCACGTCACGCCGTCCGCGCCGGAGTTCCCGGCGAGCACCACCACCAGGCCAAAGCCGGCGATCGAGGCTCCCCACCCCATCACCGACCAGACGACGGCGGCCCCCTGCCGCCGTACGGACCCGAGCGGCCCCGAGAACAGGCCCGCCAGGAACGCACCGACCGCGGTGGAAGCCAGCAGGATTCCCACCGTGGCTTCCCCGCCGCCGATCATCACGGCACCGATTGCGGGCAGCAGGGCCCGAGGCTGGGCGAAGATCATCGCGACGAGGTCGATCACGAAGGTCATCCGCAGGTTGGGACGTGTGCCCAGGAAACGGAAACCCTCGACCACCGAGCGCAGCCCCGCGGGCCGCGCGTGTTCGCCCGGCGGCATGGCCGGCAGCCTCAGCAGCGCCCACAGCGCGAAGGCGAACGTGGCGACGTCGATCGTGTAGGTCCAGGCGAAACCGACCGTGGCCACCAGCAGCCCGGCCAGCAGCGGCCCGGCCGTCAGGGTGAGGCCGAAGCTGATCATGCTCAGGGCGTTGGCTGCCGGTAGAAGCTCCTTGCGGACCAGCAGCGGAATGATGGCACTGCGGGCAGGCTGGTTGATGGCCTGCGCACCGCTCTGGACCGCCACCAGCGCGTACAGCACCCAGACGTTGCCGAGCTGCAGCCAGGCCTGCAAAGCCAGGCAGGCGGTGGTCAGCCACAGCACCGACGACGCCAGCAGGGCCACCTTGCGGCGGTCGTGGGCGTCCGCGATCGAGCCGCCCAGGAGCCCGAAGAACACCAGGGGGACGAGGGCGAAGATGCTCAGCAGCCCCACGTACAGGCTGTCCTGGGTGAGCCGGTACACCTCAAGGCTCACGGCCACCAGGGTGAGCTGGCTGCCCAGGGCGGCGACGGCGGACCCCAGCCACAGGCGGCGGAACGCCGGACTCTCGCGCAACGGCGTGATGTCCGCCAGAAATTTCCCCACCCGGACACTCTAGTGGCGCCGGACCGCGGCCCCCGCGACCCTGGCCTGCGCCGCGGGGCGCCGCCGCGGACACCGGATCCGGGGACACCGCGTGTGTCTTATTGTGATTGAGTCAAAATAAGTGTTTGAATGGGTCCATGACGGAATCGACGGGCCCCCAGGAAGCATGGGCAGCCGCCCTGCGTGCCCACGGCCGCCGGGTGACCAAACAGCGGCTGGCTGTGCTGGCCGCCGTCGAACGCCACCCGCATTCCCCCGCGGAGCAGATCCTGGCCGCGGCCCGCGAGGAGCTTCCCGAGCTGACGGCGCAGTCCGTCTACGTCGTCCTGGGCGACCTCACCGATCTGCACATGCTGCGCCGCTTTGAGCCTCCTCACTCCCCCGCCCTGTACGAGACGCGGGTGGGCGACAACCACCACCACGCCGTCTGCATCAGCTGCGGCCGGGTGGAGGACGTCGAATGCGCCGTCGGGCACGCGCCGTGCCTGACCCCGCACTGGGACGAGGACGCCAAACCGATGACCATCCAGATTGCCGACGTCCTGTACCAGGGCATCTGCCAGGAGTGCCAGCGCACCCAAAAACTTCCCTCGAACGTCCATCAGTAGAAACAACAAATAGGAGAAAGATGACTCTGAACATCTCTGCGCCCGCCGTGTCCACGACACAGTCCGGCGCCCCCGTCACTTCCGATGCCCATTCGCAGTCCGTCGGCGCCGACGGCGCCATCATCCTCACCGACCACTACCTGGTCGAGAAGCTCGCGCAGTTCAACCGCGAGCGCGTGCCGGAGCGCGTGGTTCACGCCAAGGGCGGCGGCGCGTTCGGCACGTTCACCACCACGGAGGACGTCTCGAAGTACACCAAGGCCGCGCTGTTCCAGCCGGGCACCGAGACGGACATGCTCATCCGCTTCTCCTCCGTCGCCGGCGAGAGCGGCTCCCCCGACACGTGGCGCGACCCCCGCGGCTTCGCCGTGAAGTTCTACACCACCGAGGGCAACTACGACCTCGTCGGCAACAACACCCCGGTGTTCTTCATCCGCGACGGCATCAAGTTCCCGGACTTCATCCACAGCCAGAAGCGCCTCCCGGGCAGCCACCTGCGCGACGCCGACATGCAGTGGGACTTCTGGACCCTTTCCCCCGAGTCCGCCCACCAGGTCACCTGGCTCATGGGCGACCGCGGCCTGCCGGCCTCCTGGCGTGAGATGCAGGGCTACGGCTCGCACACCTACCAGTGGATCAACGCCGAGGGCGAGCGCTTCTGGGTCAAGTACCACTTCAAGTCCAACCAGGGCGTCAACTCCATGACCGGCGACCAGGCCGAGGCCTTGGCCGGCTCGGACGCCGACTTCTACATCCGCGACCTGCAGGAGAACATTGCCGCCGGCAACTTCCCCTCCTGGGACCTCCACGTCCAGGTCATGCCGTACGAGGACGCCAAGACCTACCGCTTCAACCCGTTCGACCTCACCAAGGTCTGGCCGCACGGCGACTACCCGCTGATCAAGGTCGGCACCATGGAGCTGAACAAGAACCCGGAGAACTACTTCGCGCAGATCGAGCAGGCCACCTTCGCGCCGTCGAACTTCGTGCCGGGCATCGCCGCCTCCCCGGACAAGATGCTGCAGGCCCGCATCTTCTCCTACGCGGACGCGCACCGCTACCGTGTGGGCACCAACCACGCCCAGCTCCCGGTCAACCTGCCTAAGAGCCAGGTCAACAACTACAGCCAGGACGGCGCGGGCCGGTACCACTTCAACGCCCCGTCCGTTCCGGTCTACGCCCCCAACTCGGTGGGCGGCCCGGCTGCCGTGGAGCCGGCTGTTGCCGGCGGCCGCTGGGAGAACGACGGCGAACTGACGCTCGCCGCGCACTCCCTGCACCCTGAGGACAGCGACTTCGGCCAGGCCGGCACGCTGTACCGCGAAGTGTTCGACGACGGCGCCAAGGCCCGCCTGCTGGAGACCGTCACCGGCGCCGTGAGCGGTGTCAAGAACGCCGGCATCAAGGAACGCGCCATCCAGTACTGGACCAACGTCGACGCCGACTTCGGCGCCAAGCTGCGCGCCAACCTCGGTGCCGGCCAGGTCGAGTCCGACGCCGAGGCAGCCAACAAGGTCTGATCCCCCGGTTTCCCTTGGGCCTCCAGGCCCGGACTGCACCCCGTCACGCCACCGGCGTGGCGGGGTGTTTTCTGTTGCGGCCCGGCTGGCTGCGGCGGCCGGCCGGCTGTCCGGGGGCACTTTGCGGGCTCGGCCCTGGAATCCGGAGCTCGACGCCGGCGAGTCCGTGTCAATGTGCCCCCTCAGCGCCGAGCCCAGGTCTGGCGGCGGCCTTTCCGCTCCGCGGGGTTAGCCAACCACGGGGGCGCACTGCTGCAGCTCAGAGACAGGGGGTGGTTTCTGCTTTTTCCACATACCGGCTTTGCCCCTCGCGGCGGGGCACGGCGTCTCCCTAGGATGCAGGCATGACCCCATTTGCAGGCTTTCCCGACGCCGCCTTCGAGTTCTACGCCGAGCTGGAGCACAACAACAACCGCGACTGGTGGCTGGAACACAAAGCCACCTACGACTCCGCGGTCAAGGAACCCCTTGCCGCGTTGTTGGCCGGGCTTGAGCCGCAGTTCGGTGAAGCCAGGTTGTTCCGGCCCAACCGGGATATCCGGTTTTCCGCGGATAAGTCCCCGTACAAAACGGCGCAGGGGGCGGTCGCGGCCGTCGCCGAGGGCATGGGCTTCTACGTCCAGCTCGACGCCGACGGACTGCTGATCGGCGGCGGGTACCACATCTCCACGCCGGCCCAGCTGGCCCGCTTCCGCAGCGCTGTGGACGCCCCGTCCAGCGGCGGCGTCTTGCAGCAGATCCTCGCGCACGTCGAGGAGCAGGGATTCGAGGTGGAAGGGGAGACGCTGAAGACGGTCCCGCGGGGTTTCGCCAAGGACCATCCCCGCGCGGAGCTGCTGAAGTTCAAGTCCCTGGCCGCCGGAACCCACGTCGGCCGGCCCGGCTGGCTCTCCACCCCGGAGGCCGCCGGCGAGGTGGCCCGGCGCTGGGAGGAGCTGCGGCCCTTGGTGGAGTGGACCGGCCGCTACGCCGCCCCATGAGGCGGTGCCGCCGCCTTACCGCAGCTGCCCGCCGCCGGGGTCCGGCTCAGGGGGTCCGGCTCAGAGGTGCTCGCCGTCGGTGGCCAGCCGCCGGTCCAGGTTGTTAAAGAAGACCAGCATCATCAGGTCGAAGGCCTTGCTGGCGTCCTCGGGCTGGTTGTTCACCACAAAGTCGAACTGGAGCCCGTAGAAGGCCGCGGTGAAGAGGCGCGCGTCGGTGTCCGCGTACTCTTCCCGGATGCCCTGGAGCACCAGCCAGTCGCGGGCTTTGTGGTGCAGCATCCTGAAGTGTTCCTGGGCCGTCCCCCGCGGTGAGGCCGCCACGATGTCCTGCGCGGTGGCCTCGAACTCGAGCCGGGCCAGGTGGCGGTTTCGCTGCGCCATGGTCCACCGCCAGGATTCCAGCAGGAACGCCCGCCAGGCCTCGCGGTCGATGTCCCGCACGTCCGTGGCCCGGATGCTGTCCAGCCGGGACTCGATGGTGCGGATGATCTCGTTCACCAGCTCCTCGCGGTGGCCAAAGTGGTACACCAGCACGTAGCTGCTGACCCCCAGCCCCTCGGCCAGGCCGCGGAAGGTGAGCTCCGCGAGGGTCTTGTCCATGAGATAGTCCAGGATGGCGGCCAGCAGCTCTGCCTTGCGTTCAGGTCGTGCCGGTCGGGCCATGATTCCATCATAGGGATCTGGGTGACGTCACCGGGGAGCCGCGGGCTACCCCGGCAGCTGGATGCCGTGCTCCGCGGCGAACTTAACGACATTGGGCATCATGACCTCGTTCTGCTGCCGGGCCCGCGCGGCGGCGCCCTTAAACACAACGCGGGGTCACCTTCGGCCCATCCGACGCAGCGGAATGGGCCGAAGGTGACCCCGCGTTGGAGTCAGGAGCGGGTGTTCGCGGCCTCGGCTTCCTCGGCACCGGCTTCGGCAGCGGCTGCAGCTGCCCCGGTGTGGTTCTTGGCGTCCGCGACGGCGGCGCTCTTGCCGACGGGCCCGCTGACGGAGGCCCTGGCCTCGGCGAACTTCTCGTTCAGCCGGGAGTGCCGCTGGCCGTAGGCGAAGTAGATGGCCACGCCGATCACCAGCCAGATGGCGAAGAAGATCCACGTTTCCACCGCGAGGTTGGTCATGAGGTACAGGCACAGGACGGCGGAGACAATCGGGAGGACCTTGCCGAACGGGACCCGGAACGCCGGCTTCAGGTCCGGGCGCTTCTTCCGCAGCACCAGGACGCCGATGCTCACCGTGACGAACGCGGACAGCGTGCCGATGTTGATCATCTCTTCCAGCAGGTCCACGTTGGTGAGCCCGGCCACCAGGGCCACGGCAGCGCCGCAGATGATCTGCAGGCGGGCCGGCGTCGCACGGATGGTGCTGGTCTTGGACAGCGAGCGCGGCAGCAGCCCGTCGCGGCTCATGGCCAGCACCACGCGGGAGAGGCCCATCAGCAGGACCATGATCACGGTGGTCAGGCCCACCAGGGAGCCGAAGGCGATAATCTTGGCGGCGTCGGTGTTGCCCACGGCCTCGAAGGCCGTGGTGAGGGTCGGGTTCTCGGCCTCGGCCAGCTGGGTGTAGGACACCATACCGGTCAGGGCCAGGGACACCAGGATGTACAGCACCGTGACGATCGCGAGGCCGCCGAAGATGCCGCGAGGCAGGGTCTTCTGCGGGTCCTTGACCTCCTCGGCGGAGGTGGCGACGACGTCGAAACCGATGAAGGCGAAGAAGACCAGGGCGGCCCCCGCGAAGATGCCCAGGGTGCCGTACTGTGCCGGCGCGGCGCCGGTGAGGAAGGCGAAGAAGGACTGCTTCATGACATCGGCGGCGCCGGTGCCGCCGGTGGGCTCCGACGTCGGAACGAACGGCGTGTAGTTCTCGAACTTCACGTAGGTGAAGCCCACCACGATCACGAAGAGCACCACGGCGATCTTAACCAGCGTGAAGATGTTGCCGACGCGCGCGGACAGCTTTGTCCCCAGCACCAGCAGTACCGTGAACACGGCAACAATGAGGAAGGCGCCCCAGTAGAGGTCCACGCCGCCGAGCGAGATTGACGGCGGGATGTCAGCGCCCATCAGCGCGAACACCTTGCTGAGGTAGATGCCCCAGTACTTGGCGATCACCGCGCCGGCGGTGAACAGCTCGAGGATCAGGTTCCAGCCGATGATCCAGGCCAGCAGCTCGCCCATGGTGGCGTACGTAAAGACGTAGGCGGAGCCGGCCACTGGGATGGCCGTGGCGAATTCGGCGTAGCACATGATCGCCAGCGCGCAGGTGACGGCGGCCACGGCGAAGGAGATGGTGACCGCTGGTCCGGCGAAGTTTGCTGCGGCCTTGGCCCCGACCGAAAAGATCCCGGCGCCGACGGCGACTGCGACGCCCATGATCATCAGGTCCCAGGAGCTGAGCGAACGCTTCAGCTGGCGGCCGGGCTCGTCGGCGTCCGCCATGGACTGCTCGATCGACTTGGTCCGGAATAGGTTCATAGGAAAGTCCAAAATCTCGGTAGCGTAGTGGAAACAGACCTAGCTATCGTAGTGTCCGCCCACTGGACGGCCCGATTTGTCCCATATGGTGAGACGAAAAACGGGCCGTGCAGGGTTTCCCCCGCACGGCCCGCCGCCGCGGCGTCCGCCGCAGCCCAGGGTCAAACGACCGCCTACACCGGCCAGTCCATCAGGGTGGAGCGGATCAGGAAGCGCTTGCCCTCCGGAGCCTCCACCGAGAACCCGCTCCCCCGGCCCGGCACCACGTCCACGGTCAGGTGGGTGTGGCTCCAGTAGTTGAACTGCTCCTTCGACATCCAGAACTCAATCGGCTGCGGCTGCAGGCCGTCCGAGATATCGAACAGCCCCAGCCGCACATCCGAGTCCCCCGTGATGAACTCCCCTGCGGGGTAGCACATGGGCGAGGAACCGTCGCAGCAGCCGCCGGACTGGTGGAACATCAGCGGTCCGTGCTGGAGCCACAGCTTGCGCAGCAGCTCCACCGCCTCGGCCGTGAGCGCCACCCGGGAGAAGTCCTCCCCGGGGCGGGTCACCGCCGCATGGAGCGTCGTGTCAGGCATCAGAGCCCTCCTTCATCGGAACTGCGTATACCGGAGCCGCACGGCGGCGCACCCGGAGGCGGCCGGCGTCGGGCGCCTTGTGGCGAAAGTTGAAAGGAAAAGTGGAGCGGGCGGGGCGGATGGTGGTCCGCCCCGCCCGGGATGCTGCGGCTTAGAAGAAGCCGAGCTTGTTCTCGTTGTAGCTGACCAGGAGGTTCTTGGTCTGCTGGTAGTGGTCCAGCATCATCGAGTGGTTTTCACGACCGATGCCGGAGGACTTGTAGCCGCCGAACGCAGCGCCTGCCGGGTAGGCGTGGTAGTTGTTTACCCACACACGGCCGGCCTGGATCTCGCGACCGGCACGGTAGGCGACGTTGCCGTTGCGGGACCAGACGCCGGCGCCGAGGCCGTAGAGCGTGTCGTTGGCGATGCCCATGGCGTCGCTGTAGTCGCTGAAGCGGGTCACGGACACCACCGGGCCGAAGATCTCCTCCTGGAAGATCCGCATCTTGTTGTGGCCCTCGAAGATGGTGGGCTGGACATAGTAGCCGCCGGCCAGGTCCCCGGGCAGCTCGGCCCGGGCGCCGCCGGTGAGGACCTTGGCGCCCTCCTGCTTGCCGATGTCGATGTAGGAGAGGATCTTCTCCAGCTGGTCGTTGGAGGCCTGGGCGCCGAGCTGGGTGTCGGTGTCCAGCGGGTTGCCCTGGATGATCTTCTCCACCCGGGCGACGGCGTCGGCCATGAAGGAGTCGTAGATGTCCTCCTGGATCAGGGCGCGGGAGGGGCAGGTGCACACCTCGCCCTGGTTGAAGGCGAACAGCGCGAAGCCTTCCTGCGCCTTGTCGTAGAACGCGTCGCTGGTGTTGTCGGCCACGTCGTTGAAGAAGATGTTGGGGCTCTTGCCGCCCAGTTCCAGGGTCACCGGGATCAGGTTCTGGCTGGCGTACTGGCTGATCAGGCGGCCCGTGGAGGTTTCGCCGGTGAAGGCGATCTTGCGGATGCGCGGGCTGGAGGCCAGCGGCTTCCCGGCCTCGACGCCGAACCCGTTCACCACGTTGACGACGCCGGCGGGCAGCAGGTCGCCGATGAGCTCCATCAGCACCAGGATCGACGACGGGGTCTGCTCGGCCGGCTTCAGGACCACGGCGTTGCCGGCGGCGAGGGCGGGGGCAAGCTTCCAGACGGCCATCAGGATGGGGAAGTTCCAGGGGATGATCTGGCCCACCACGCCGAGCGGCTCGTGGTAGTGGTAGGCGGTGGTGTCGTCGTCGAGCTGGGACAGCCGGCCCTCCTGGGCGCGGACGGCGGAGGCGAAGTAGCGGAAGTGGTCCGACGCGAGCGGAATGTCCGCGTTCAGGGTCTCACGGATCGGCTTCCCGTTGTCCCAGGATTCGGCCACGGCGAGCATCTCGACGTTCTCGTCGATGCGGTCGGCGATCTTGTTCAGGATGGCGGCGCGCTCGGCGACGGAGGTCTTGCCCCAGGAGGGGGCCACCTTGTGGGCCGCGTCCAGCGCCAGCTCAATGTCTTCGGCGGTGCCGCGGGCAACCTCGCAGAAGGCCTTGCCGGTGACGGGGGTGATGTTCTCGAAGTACTGGCCCTTGACCGGGGCAACCCATTCGCCGCCGATCCAGTTCTCGTAACGGTCCTTGAAGGTGACCTTCGATCCCTCGGTCCCGGGCTGTGCGTAGACAGTCATTGCAGCTCCTTTGCTGTGCAAGATGAAGGGCGGCCAGGTGACGGCGCCGCCGTTGCGTTCAGCCTAGGAGCAGGGAGGTTGCATTCAGGTTGCACTGAAGTGATGCAGGTCACGCCATGTGGGTTAGGCGCTCAGTTCGGCGTCGAGCCGTTCCAGATCCGCGACGACGGCGGCCCGCCGGGGCGACCGCGGCGGCAGCAGCCTCAGCGCCGCGAGCCGGACCTCGACGTCGTCCCTGGCCTCCGGCAGTTCGGCGTACCGGAGGAGCGATTCGGCGCTCCCATCCGTCAGCACCGCTTCGCGGAGCAGGGACGACACCCGGTTCCGGAGCTCGGCGATGCCGGGGGCTTCGGAGCGGGGCAGGACGGCGCCGCGGTAGATCTCCAGGGCGATCCGGTGGGCGCCGCGCTGCAGGCAGTTGAGGACCTGCCCGGAGTCCGGCACCAGGTCCAGGGGCAGCCGGTAGGGCCGGGAATCCGGGACGGCGGCCGGGTTGAGCTGCTGGAGGACCTTGCGCAGCCGCACCATTTCGGCGCGGAGCGTGATGGTGGACCCGCCGCCCGGGTACAGGAGCGCGCAGAGTTCCTCGGCGTTGAGGCCTTCCGGGTGCGTGCTGAGCAGGGCCAGGATCTCGCTGTGCCGGCCGGACAGCGCCACGGTGTGGCCGTCGATGCTGAGGAGCGCCTGGTCCCGGCCCAGGAGCTGGAGGCTGTTGCGGTACAGGCTGGCGGCCGAGGGGGTGTCCGCGATTTTCGGTGCCGGGCTCCGGCGCCGCGCCGGGGCGGACTGGAGTGCGGCGGCGGCCTGCAGCCGTTCCACGCGCAGGTGCGCCTGGGCGGCCGCCACGGTGGCCTCGACCAGCGACAGGGTGTGCGGGGCGACGGCGGACTCGGTGCCGGTGATGTCCACGACCCCCAGGAGGGCGCCGGAATCCGGGTCGTGGAAAGGGACGGCTGTGCAGCTCCACGGGTGGACGGAGCGTTTGTAGTGTTCGGCACCGGAGATCTGGATGCCGCGGCCCAGGGCAAGGGCGGTGCCCGGGGCGCTGGTGCCGACGGTGGCTTCGGACCAGTCGGCGCCGGGAACGAACATCATGCCCTCGGCCCGGCGCTGCATCACGGCGTCGCCCTCCACCCAGAGCAGCCGGCCCACCTCGTCGCCCACGGCCACCAGCATCCCGCTGTCGTGGCTGGGCAGGACCAGCAGTTTGTGGATGACCGGCATGATGGCCGCCAGCGGGTGCTGCCGCCGGTACTCTTCGAGTTCCTCGCGGTCCATCGCCAGCGGGGCCTCGGGGTTGTCCGGGTTGGCGTGCAGTTCGGCCGAGCGCCGCCAGGATTCCTGGATCAGGGTGCTGAGGCCCGGCAGCTGCAGGTCCGCCGGGAGCCCGTGGCCCCGCGCGTCCAGCTGTTCGTGGCCGGCGCTGGCATACTGCTGGCGCAGCGCCGCGGGAACCCCGCCTGCGGGCGGGTGCAGCACTGCCGGATGGATCGGATTCCTCATTGAACTCCCACCGGACGGGCACGACGGCGTGCCGGAGGCAGCCAGGTCGATCCGAGTCTACTGGCCGTTGCGGGCGCCCGCCAGAGCGCAGAAGCGAGCGCAGAAGACCAGCCTGCGCTGCGGCAACATCCCTGCGACGCGCCTACGCCCTCTCGACGCCGGAATACCGCCGCGCCCGCACTTTAGCGCAGCGTGAAAACACAGGCGCAGCGCGGGAACTTCGGCGCAGCGTGGGAACTTCGGCGCAGCGTGCGCTACCGGGACCGTGTTGCTGCGACGCGCCAACAAGCCCGCGACGCGGCTACGCCCTCTCGACACCGGAGTACCGCCGCGCCCGCACTTTAGCGCAGCGTGGAAACACAGGCGCATCGCAGGCACGTGAGCGCATCGTGGGAACCTCGGCGCAGCGTGCGCTACCGGGACCGTGTTGCTGCGACGCGCCAACAAGCCCGCGACGCGCCTACGCCCTCTCGACACCGGAATACCGCCGCGCCCGCACTTTAGCGCAGCGCGGAAACACAGGCGCAGCGCGGGAACGTGTGCGCGTCGCGGGGCAGAACTAGCCGCGGGAGATCCGCACCATTTCCTCGCGGGGAACCACCTTGATGCGTTCCCGCGCCACGCCGTCGGCGCCGGCGGACGCGGTCCACTCCGTGCCGAGGGCCAGTTCCCGGGCGTCGAGCTTGTTCCAGCCTTCCCAGGTGGTGTACTCGATCCCGCGCTCCTCGAGGAGGTCGATGATGGCCTGCGGGTCCGGGTTCTGCGCCGGCGGCAGGTTCAAACGGTCCTCGAGCAGGAAGCCGATGGTCTCCAGCGCGTCGCCTTTGGTGTGGCCGATCAGGCCGACGGGGCCGCGCTTGATCCAGCCGGTGGCGTAGATGCCCGGGACCGGATTGCCGTCGGAGTCGAGCACCCGGCCGCCCTCGTTGGGGATGACGCCGCGGCGGGCATCGTATTCCAGTTCGTCCAGCGGGGAGCCGTGGTAGCCGATGGCCCGGTAGACGGCCTGCACCGGGTAGTCCAGGAATTCCCCCGTGCCCTTGACGTTGCCGGTGCCGTCCAGCTGCATCCGCTCAAACTTGATGCCGGTGACCTGGCCGGGGTGCTCAGGGTCGTCGTGGATCTCCACGGGGCTGTGCAGGAAGTGCAGGTGCAGCCGGCGGGAGGACGGTTCCTCGGCCTCGGCGTGCTCCTCGACCAGCCAGTTCGTCAGGGTGGTGACCATGGTGCGGATCTGGTTGTTGCCGCGGATGGCCTCGTCCGAAGCTTCGTCGAATTCGAAGTCCTCGGGGTACAGGACAATGTCGACGTCCTTGGCGTGGCTGAGTTCGCGCAGCTCCAGGGGCGTGAACTTGACCTGCGCCGGACCCCGGCGGCCGAACACGTGCACGTCCGTGACCGGCGAATTCTTGAGGGCCTGGTAGACGTTGTCCGGGATTTCAGTCACCAGCAGTTCGTCGGCGTGCTTGACCAGCATGCGCGCGACGTCGAGGGCCACGTTGCCGTTGCCGATCACCGCGATCTCCTTGGCGTCCAGGGGCCAGTCCCGCGGCACATCGGGGTGCCCGTCGTACCAGGAGACAAAGTCGGCACCGCCGAAGGACCCCTGCAGCCCGACGCCGGGAATGTCCAGGTCCGCGTCCTTGATGGCGCCGGTGGAGAAGATCACGGCATCGTAGAAGGCCCGGAAATCGTGCAGGGTCAGGTCCCGGCCGTACGTGACGTTGCCGAGGAAACGGATGTCTCCGCGGTCCAGGACCTTGTGCAGCGCGTTGACGATCCCCTTGATCCGGGGGTGGTCCGGTGCGACGCCGTAGCGGATGAGGCCGTAGGGAGCGGGGTAGGCCTCGAACAGGTCGATGCTGACCTCGAAGTCGCCGTCCTTGACCTCATTGGATTTGGTCAGGATGTCCGCGGCGTAGACGCCGGCCGGTCCGGCGCCAACAATCGCGACGCGGAGCGGACGTTTGGACGTGTTTTCGGCCGAGTTGGACACCGGGAGCCCTTCGTAAGTCTTGGCGGCTGCGCCAGTCGAGCAGCGCACAATTCCTTATTCTAAGTGTCCGCCCCGGCTTGCGGGCGTCCCGGTGACCCAACTCGCAGGGACGCGCGCACCGCCGTCGGGCACTCCGGAACAGAAAAGGCAGGAATAGGGGTCCCGCAGGTGGTGTTATTGATCTTGTGCCTACCCCCGACCGTTCCCTCTCCCCCGCCGCGCTGAGCGACGCCGGCGCTGCCCGTCCCGGCGGCAGCCCGTCCAAGCGGCCGCCCGCCGTCCTCAAGGCCGTGGACACGGACACGACGGCGGGAATCATCTTCGGGATCGGCGCCTACGGCCTGTGGGGGCTGATGCCCCTGTACTTCTTCCTGCTGCAACCGGCGGGTGCCGTGGAGATCGTGGCCAACCGGGTGCTGTGGTCACTGGTGTTCTGCGTCCTGCTGATCACCATCACCCGGACGTGGCGGGTCCTGGGCGCGGCGTTCCGGAACCGCACAGTGATCGGGCCGCTGGTCATCGCCTCGGTCCTGATCGCGGTGAACTGGCTGACCTACGTCTACGGCGTGACCACGGGCCAGGCTGTGGAAGCGTCCCTGGGCTATTTCATCAACCCGCTGGTCTCGGTGCTGCTGGGCGTGGTGGTGCTGAAGGAAAAACTGCGGCCGCTGCAGTGGGCCGCCGTCGGAATCGGCTTCATCGCCGTGGGCGTCCTGACGGTGTCCTACGGCAAGCTGCCGTGGATCGCCCTGACGCTCGCCATGAGCTTCGGCCTCTACGGCTTCGTCAAGAAGCGCGTGGGCCCGCGGGCCGACGCCATTACCAGCCTCACTGTCGAGACGATGGTGCTGGCGCCCGTGGCGGCCGCCGCGATGACGGTTCTGGCCCTCACCGGCGCCGCCACTCTGACGGCCTACGGCGCCTCGCACTTCTGGCTCCTCGCGGCGTCCGGGATCATCACCGCCGTCCCGCTGCTGTTCTTTGGCGCGTCCGCCCGGCGGCTGCCGATGACCACCATCGGGCTGCTGCAGTACTTTGCCCCGGTGCTGCAGTTCATCGTGGCGCTGGCCGTGTTCCAAGAGCCCATGACCACGGACCGCTGGATCGGCTTCGGCGTCGTCTGGCTGGCCCTCCTGGTGCTCACGGTGGACATGCTCCTCACCGCCCGAAAGAACGCTGTGGGCCGGAAACTGGCCCGCGCCGCCACAGCCTGAAGACCCGCGCCTGAGGCGTCAGGCTGCGGCGGGGCAACCCGGGCGCACACAGGCGGAGCGCCGGGCCCACCGCCCGGCACTCCGCCCCTGGTCCCGTCAGTCCTCGGGGCTGCTGTTGACCCGCTCGTAGTCGCGCGGAACCACCACCATGGGCACCGGCAGGGCCAGCAGCACCTTGTGGGCCGTGCTGCCGATGAACAGCTTGTTCTTTTCCGCAAGCCGCGAGGAGCCCACGATCAGGATTTCGCCTTCGTCCCAGTCGAGGTCGTCAATGGCTTCCTCGATGGTGCGGCCGTGGGCAACCTCAACGGTGACGTGGTGTCCCTCCGGGAGGCGGTGGGCGGCCGCGGTGAGCACGGTATTGGCGTGGATGTGCGCCGCGTTGATGTTCTCGCCGCTGTTGTTCCCGGCGGCGTCGAGTTCCACCAGGGAGACCAGCCGCAGCGGGACGCCGCGGCGTGCAGCGGACTCGATCGCGACGTCGATCGCCGCCTCCGCGCCGGTGCGCTGGCCCACGGCCAGGGTCAGCCGCGAGATCGGCTCGGTGCGGCGGTAGCCCCGGGGCGCGAGCGCCACCGGAACGGGCGAGGCGTGCAGGAGGGCGTTGGCGGCGCTGCCGATGGTGTACCGCTTGAACAGCCCGGCGCTGGCGGCGCCCACAACGATCAGGCCGGCCTTGTACTCCTGCGCCGCCTCAATCAGCCCCGCCGCGTGCGAGTCGGCCTGGCGCACGTGGAACCGGGCCTCCAGGTCCTTGGGAACGAGGGACATGCCCTCCCGCTCCGCGCTGAGCACCTCCTGTTCGGCGGCGCTGACCCGGCTCCCCTCCGGGTTCATGGCGACGTAAGGGGTTTTCCGGTCCACCACGTAGACCAGGTCGAGGTGCGCGCCCTGGGCGCGGGCCATGGCAGCGGCCAGCGCGACGGCGTCGGCGCCGCGGTCGGTGGGAGTGTAGCCAACTACGTATCGCATGTATGAACCCCTTATGGGTCTGTGGCAGAGGCCAGCTTTGCTCCCGGGGTTCCGGGCGACGTCGGCCGGTCTGCGTTCCTGCAGTGGTAGGAACGACTCTAGCCCAGCGCAGCGCGGAAATGACCTCCGGAGACCGTGACTTTCGGCCCCGTTCTGGGCACCGGCCCCGGGCGGACCGGCAGGGGCGGAGCCGCTTAACGCGGCAGGGCCGCGGACCGGAGTCCGCGGCCCTGCCGCTGTTTGCGCGTGTGGTGTGCCGGGTCAGGCGTTGGCCTTGATGGCCGCGGCCAGGACGGCCAGCCCGTCCAGCAGCAGCTCGTCGCTGATGACCAGCGGCGGCAGCAGGCGGATGACGTTGCCGTAGGTGCCGCAGGTGAGGATGATGACGCCCTCCTTGAGGCAGGCCGCGGCAACAGCCTTGGTCAGCTCCGGGTTGGGCTCCTTCGAGCCGGCCTGGACCAGTTCGATGGCCAGCATCGCGCCGCGGCCGCGGACGTCGCCGATCACCGGCTGTTCAGCGGCCAGTTCGCGGAGCTTGCCGAGGGCGAGTTCCTCGATGTGCCGGGCGCGGGCGTTAAGGCCGTACTGCTCCATGGAGCCGATGGACGCCAGGGCCGCGGCGCAGGCCACCGGGTTGCCGCCGTAGGTGCCGCCGAGGCCGCCCGGGTGGACGGCGTCGAGCAGGTCGGCGCGGCCGGTGATGGCGGAGAGCGGCATGCCGCCGGCGATGCCCTTGGCCATGGTGATGATGTCCGGGACAACACCCTCGTGGTTTACGGCGAACCATTCACCGGTGCGGCAGAATCCGGACTGGACCTCATCGGCGATGAACACGATGCCCTTGTCCTTGGCCCAGGCCGCCAGCGCCGGCAGGAAACCCTCGGCGGGGACGATGAAGCCGCCCTCGCCCTGGATGGGTTCGATGATGATCGCGGCCACCTGGTCGCCGCCGATCTGCTTCTCGATCATGGTGATGGCGCGCTTGGCGGCCTCGGCACCGGTGATCTCCGGGTTTTCCTCGCGGTAGGGGTAGCTCATGGGCATGCGGTAGACCTCCGGCGCGAACGGGCCGAAATTGGTCTTGTACGGCATGGCCTTCGCGGTCAGCGCCATGGTCAGGTTGGTGCGGCCGTGGTAGGCGTGGTCGAAGGCGACGACGGCGTCCCGGCCGGTGGCGAGGCGGGCCACCTTGACGGCGTTTTCCACGGCCTCGGCGCCGGAGTTGAACAGCACGGTGCGCTTCTCGTGGTCGCCCGGGGTGAGGCGGTTCAGCTGCTCGGCGACGGCGACGTAGCCCTCGTAGGGCGTCACCATGAAGCACGTGTGGGTGAAGTGCTCCACTGCTTCCTTCACGGCCCCGACGACGGCCGGGTCGGAGGCGCCGACGCTGGTCACGGCGATGCCGGAGCCCAGGTCGATGAACGAGTTGCCGTCGACGTCGTGGATGATGCCGCCGTCGGCGTCGGCAACAAAGACGGGAACGCTGGAGGCGACGCCGGCGGCGACGACGGCCTTGCGGCGTTCGGTCAGGGCCACGGACTTGGGGCCCGGGAAATCGGCCTGGACGCGGCGCTTCTGCTCAAGACGGTAGGTGATGTCATGGGCGGTGGTGGTCATGGAGTTTCCTTCTCAACTGATTGGGGCCACGCCGGCAGGGTTCCCTGGCCGAGCGGAGCGAGGTTAGGGCGCCGGTGGGGATTATGCATCTGCGTCATGCGTCCAGCGCGCTCATCACGTGCTTAATACGCGTGTAGTCCTCCACGCCGTACATGGAGAGGTCCTTGCCGTAGCCGGACTGCTTGAAGCCGCCGTGCGGCATTTCGGCGGTGAGGAGGATGTGGGTGTTGATCCACACCGCGCCGAAGTCCAGATCGCGGCTGACGCGCATGGCCGTGCCGTGGTCTGTGGTCCAGACGCTGGAGGCCAGGGCGTAGTCGACGTCGTTCGCCAGCTCCACCGCTTCGGCCTCGTTGCTGAACTTCTGCACCGTGATGACGGGGCCGAAGGTCTCCTTCTGCACGATGTCGTCGGTCTGCTTGGCGCCGGTGACGATGGTGGGCTCGAAGAAGAAACCCTTTTCGCCCGCGCGGTGGCCGCCGGTTTCGATCCGGCAGTTCGCCGGGAGGTGCTCCACCACCGAGGTCACGGCGTTGAAGTGGTTCACGTTGTTGAGCGGGCCGAAGTAGTTGTCCTCGTCGTTCTGCGAACCGGTGCGCAGGGTTTTGGTGTGTTCCACCATGGCTGCGACGACGTCGTCGTGGACCTCGTCCTGGACCAGGACGCGGGTGATCGCGGTGCAGTCCTGGCCGGCGTTGAAGAACGCGAATTCGGCGATGGCCGCGGCACTCTTCTTGATATCAGCGTCCTTGAACACGATGGCGGGCGCCTTGCCGCCCAGCTCCAGGTGGGCACGCTTCAGGCCCTTGGCAGCGCCGGAGGCGACAGCGATGCCGGCCCGGACGGAACCGGTGATGGAGACCAGGCCCGGGACCTTGTGCTCCACCATCATGGCGCCGGTCTCGCCGGTGCCCAGAACCACGTTGAGCACGCCGGCCGGGAAGATCTCGCCCGCGAGGCGGGCCAGCACCAGAGTGGATTCCGGGGTGGTGTCCGAGGGCTTGAGCACCACGGTGTTGCCTGCGGCCAGGGCGGGGCCGATCTTCCAGATAGCCATGAGGAAGGGGTAGTTCCACGGTGCCACCTGGGCGACGACGCCGATCGGTTCGCGCCGCACGTAGGAGGTGTGGCCCTCGAAGTACTCTCCGGCCGACTTGCCCTCCAGGATGCGGGCGGCGCCGGCGAAGAAGCGCAGCTGGTCGGCGCCGGCGGCGACTTCCTCGGAGGCGATCAGGGAGCGGACCTGGCCGGTGTTGCGGTGCTGGGCCTCGACCAGTTCGTCGCTGTTGGCCTCGACGGCGTCGGCGAGCTTGAGCAGCATCAGCTGCCGCTGGCCGGGGGTAACGTGCTTCCAGCTGGCGAAGGCGTCCTTCGCGGCGGTCATCGCGGCGTCGACGTCGGCCTGCACCGAGACCGGTGACTTAGCCACCACTTCCCCGTTGGTGGGGTTGACGATGTCCAGCAGGGCGGTGCCGGCGGGGGTGACGAACTCCCCGTTGATGAAGTTCTGCAAGGTTTGAACCACGGTGTACAACCTCTTTCGTGCTGGCGGGGAAGGGGCAGGCAGGACGGGACCTGCGACTGGTCCGAGCCTATGCCAGGGGGCCAAGCCAGGGAATAGGCAGCTGCACACCCTCAACGCAGGGCTTTAGTGCGCTTGACCAGCCCCCGGCTATCCTGAATCCATGGCCATTTCACTCGCTGCCCTGCTGGGGGTTCCCTCCCTCAAACTCGCCAAGGCAGGCCTCGCCGAGACCACCTGGCACCAGGACATTGTGTGGGTGGCCGTCACCGAGCAGGAGGACCCGCAGCGGTTCCTCAACGGCGGCGAACTGGTCCTTACCACAGGCATGCGGCTCAAGAGCGCCCCGGAGCAGCGCCGCTTTGTCCGCCAGGTCCAGCGTGCCGGCGCTGTGGGCATCGGTTTCGGGGTGGGCCTGACGCACGACGCCGTGCCGCCGGCGCTGATTGCCGAGGCCAACCGCTGGGGCCTGCCCGTGGTGGAGGTGCCATACGAGACCCCCTTCATCGCGATCGGCAAGCTGGTGGCGGATGCCCAGTCCGCGGACCACTTCACCAAGCTGGAGCGGCTGATTGCCGGGCACCAGATCCTGGCCCGCGCCCTGCTGACCGGCGGCGGGCTCGCCGAGCTCCTCAAGCACCTGGGGTCGATGCTGCGCACGGACATTGTGCTGACCCAGTTCACCGCCCAGCTCTACAACAGCGTGCCGGGTCATCCCGCGCCGAGCGCCGACGGCTGGGCGTCGTTCCCCATCCCCACCGGCCGTCGCGACGCATGCACCCTCTGGGTGAAGCAGCCGTTCGAGGACTCCGGGATTGTGGGCTACGCGCAGAACCTGATCAGCGTGGAGCTCAACAACATGGTCAAGCAGCGCCAGTCCCAGCGCGCCCTGGCCGGGCAGGTCCTGGAGGACGTGATCCACGGGACCCTGGAGCCCAGCGAAGCCACCCGGCGCCTCGCCGGCATCGGCGTCAACAGCACCCGCAGGAACGTGGTGCTGCTGGCCGAATCCGCCGCGCACTTCAAGCAGCTCGGTGCGTCCTC
Source organism: Pseudarthrobacter sp. 1C304 (assembly GCF_052245515.1). Classification (NCBI taxonomy): domain Bacteria; kingdom Bacillati; phylum Actinomycetota; class Actinomycetes; order Micrococcales; family Micrococcaceae; genus Pseudarthrobacter; species Pseudarthrobacter sp. 1C304. Next base: position 512,021 of record NZ_JBQQCH010000002.1, read on the forward strand.
CCTGCCGCAGCCGCTGGAGAAGGCGGTGAGCGCCGTCGTCGGGAAGGACCTGGTGGCGGTGGTTCCCGACGACGGCAGCGGCGCCAGTGCGCTGGCCAAGGGCCTCAGCGACCATCTGGCCGAGGCCGGGATCCATGCCACGATCGGCATCGGCGGGGCGTACACCAAACCGAACGGCCTGCGCTGGAGTTACTTCGAGGCCCGCGACGCCGCGAGCCACGGCCTGCCCGTGAACGAACCGGAGCGGCTGAGCCTGACGTCGCTGCTGCTGGCCAGCGAGGACGTGCCGCTCGCGGACATGGCGAACGAGTCACTGAACCCGCTGCGGAACTTCGACGCCGCCCACGGCGCCGAGCTGATGGCCACGCTGGAGAGCTACCTGAACAACAACGGCTCCGTGGCCGCGGTCGCCGAGGAGCTGACGCTGCACCGGAACACGGTCCGCTACCGGCTGGCCCAGATCACCGAGCTCACCGGCTACGACCCTGCCCAGACCTCGGACCGGGTGCAGCTGTGGCTCGCGCTGGCTGTGCAGCGGCTGAGTGCCCGCCACCCGCGCTGACCCGCCGCTCCCAAAAGCAACGCGGAGTCACCTAGCGCCCATCCCGGGCCCCATCTTGGGCGCTTGGTGACCCCGCGTTGGCTGGTGCGGCGGTGGAGTTAATAGGGTCTTAGTGCCGTAGACCGCGCTTCCGGCGCGGGAGAACACTGGGAATGACATCACGCTGCGCAAGAGCGCCCCCGACCAGTGCCACTGATCAGTGCCCCTAATCAGTGCCGACCACCGGGGCCGGCGCCCTCCGCCCCGTGCCGTGGCCGCAGGATGCGTCCCGCCAGTGGTACGCAGCGGTTGCCGGATTCGCCCGAGGAAGGACCGTCCAGGAGGCCGATCGTGGGTAAAAAGAAGAAAAACAAGAAGGACGACGGCGGCGACGCGCTCCGCAGCAAGATGCCCCGCAAGGAATATGAAGCGGAGATGGCCGTCCTGCAGGGCGAACTGGTGGCCCTCCAGGAGTGGGTGAAGGCCACCGGAGCCAAGATCTGCATCGTCTTCGAAGGGCGCGACACGGCCGGCAAGGGCGGCACCATCAAGCGGATTGTCGAGCGGGTCAGCCCGCGCGTCTTCCGGGTGGTGGCCCTGCCCACGCCGACGGACCGGGAAAAATCCCAGATGTACCTCCAACGGTATATGGCGCACTTCCCGGCCGCCGGAGAGGTGGTCATCTTCGACCGCAGCTGGTACAACCGTGCCGGCGTGGAGCGGGTGATGGGCTTCTGCAGCCCGGAACAGACCGAACGGTTCCTCAACATGACCCCGCTGGTGGAGAAAGCCATGGTGGACTCCGGAATCATCCTGCTCAAGTACTGGCTGGAGGTCAGCGCCGACGAACAGACCCGGCGGCTACAGAGCCGCATGGACGATCCGCGCAAAACCTGGAAGCTCTCGCCCATGGACCTGAAGTCGTACACCCGGTGGTACGACTACTCCCGGGCCAGGGACGCCATGTTCGAGGCCACCGACACCGCCTGGGCACCCTGGTACGTCGCGGACAACAACGTCAAGAAGCGCGGCCGGCTCAACATCATCAGCCACCTGCTCAGCCAGGTGCCCTACGAGCCCTTCCCGGGGCTCGACATCGAACTGCCCAAGCGCCAGAAAGCGGGCGACTACACCGAGTCGACCCTGGCGGTGCGGCACATTCCGACCCCGTTCTGAGCAGCGCCGCGATGAGGAGGACCCCATGAACGACACCCCTGGAGCAGCGACAGGGCTGGCCCCCGCGGAGGCGGAGACCACGTGGTACGCGCTGGCTCCGGCGGAGGTAGCGGCCGAGCTGCGGGTGGACCCGGCCCGCGGGCTGACGGCCGCCGAGGCGCAGCAGCGGCTGCAGGAGTACGGCCCCAACGCCCTGGCCGCCGCGGAGGCGGAGCCGGTCTGGAAACGGTTCTTCAAGCACTACCGGGACTACATGCAGATTGTGCTTGTGGTCGCGGCCCTGGTCAGCCTGCTGATCGCGGAGTACGGCACGGCCATCGGGCTCGCCATCCTGACCCTCTTCAATGCGTGGCTGGGCTACCACCAGGAAGGCAAAGCCGAGCAAGCGGCCGCGTCCCTGAGCAAGATGATGAAGGCCATGGCCAAGGTGCGCCGTGACGGCAACATGCTGGAACTCCCGGCCGAGCAGATTGTGCCCGGCGACATTGTGGTGGTCGACGCCGGCGACCGCGTCCCCGCTGACGGCCGGATCATCCTGTCGGCCACCCTCCAGATAGAGGAGGGCGCCCTCACCGGCGAGAGCGTCGCCGTCGAAAAGGACACCGCGGCCATCAACCGGCACGAGGTCGGCATCGGCGACCGGATCAACATGGCGTTTATGAACACCAACGTGACCCGGGGCCATGGCGAGATCCTTGTGACCACCACGGGCATGGGCTCCGAGGTGGGCCATATCGCCCACATGCTGTCCGGGCAAAAAGAGGAAAAGACACCCCTCACCAAGCAGGTGGACCGGCTCACCATCTTCATCATCATCGCGGCCCTCTTCGCGTTCCTCGCGATCGTGGTGATGGGGCTGGCCCAGGGCGACTCCTTCACAGTGCTCTTCGGCATCGGCGTGGCCTTGGCGGTCGGATCCATCCCTGATGCGCTGCCCGCCGTCGTCACCACCATCCTGTCGGTGGGGTCCGTCAACATGGCCAAGAAGAACGCCATCATGAAGGTCCTACCAGCGGTCGAAACGCTGGGGTCGACGTCGGCGATCAACTCGGACAAGACCGGCACCCTCACCCTGAACCAGATGACGGTGCGCGAGTTTGTCACCGTGCAGCACCACTACACCGTGAGCGGCGAGGGCTACAGCTTCGAGGGCCAGGTCCAGCGGACCACCGGCAACGAGGAGATGGACCTGGACTATGTGATGTTTCCCTGCGCGCTGTGCAACGACTCGGACATCCAGGACGGCGCCGTCATCGGCGATCCCACGGAAGCGGCCCTGTACGTCCTCGCGCAGAAGGGCGGGGTGGACGTCAAGGAGTTCCGCCGCAACAACCCGCGGGTGGCGTCAGTGCCGTTCGACTCCGACTACAAGTTCATGGCGACGTTCCACCGGATGCCGGGTGCCGACGGCAGGCCCGTGATCCGCGCCTACGTGAAGGGCGCTCCCGACGTCGTGCTGGCCAGGTCGTCGTCCGGGCGGATGCCCGGCGGGCGCGCCGAGCAGCTCACCGAGGAGATGCGGGCGAAGGTCCTCGATGCGAACGAGCGCATCGCAAGCCAGGGCCGGCGCGTGCTCGCCCTCGCGCAGCGCGAGTTCGACCCGGCCACCTTCGATCCCTCGGGTGACCTGATGGCGCTGATGCAGGACCTGGAGATCTGCGCCCTGATCGGCGAGGTGGACCCGCCGCGCGCCGAGGCCGTGGCCGCGATCGCCAAGGCCAAAGACGCCGGCATCCGGGTGCGGATGATCACCGGCGACCACGCCATCACCGCCGCCGCGATCGCCGAGGAACTGGGCATCAGGGGCCGCGCAGTCACGGGTGCCGAATTCGCCGCGATGAGCGACACCGAGGCGGACAGCCAGGTGGACGGCATCGGGGTGATCGCCCGGGTGGCCCCCGAGCACAAGGTCCGGCTGGTGGAGGTGCTCAAGCGGAAGGGCCACGTTGTGGCGATGACCGGCGACGGCGTGAACGACGCCCCGGCCATTGCCGCCGCCGACATCGGGATCGCAATGGGCATCACGGGCACGGACGTCGCCAAGGGCGCGGCCAAGATGATCCTCGCGGACGACAACTTCGCCACCATCGTGGCCGCCGTCGAGCAGGGCCGGCTGGTGTACGACAACCTGCAGAAGTTCATCCGGATCCAGGTCGCCAACCTGTTTATGTTCATCCTCGCGTTCATCGGGTCCTCCGCGTTCGCGATCGCTGGCACGGCGCTGCTCAGCCCGGCCCAGGTGCTGTGGATCCACATGGCGATCGTGGCCCCGATCGGTGCCGTGATGGGCCTGGACCTGGCGACGCCGGGCATCATGGCCCGCAAGCCGCGGCCCTTCAACCAGCCGATCATTGTCCGGTCGATGATGGTGCGCCTGTTCGTCGTCGGGCTGTTTATGGCCGCCGCGACGCTGGTCCTCGTGGAGATCGGCAAGACCTCCTACGGCTCCCTCGAAATCGGACAAAGCATGGCCATCGTGGGCCTGGGGCTGATGAACATCGCCGTGGCACTCAACCTGCGGTACCCCACCGAGAGCGCCTTCGGACCATCCACCCTCTCCAACCCGAAACTGCTCTGGGCGTTCGCGTGGGCCTTCATCGGTTCCATGCTGATCACCCAGATGCGGGTGCTGCAGGACCTGTTCGGCACTGTATCGCTCACCGGCGAGCAGTGGCTGGCCTGCCTCGTTCCGGCCGTGCTGCTGCTGCTCCTGGGCGAACTGTTCAAGGTGGTCCTGCGGGCCCGGCACCACCGCTGACGCTCCGCCTCACCGCAACGCGGGGTCACCTAACGTCCATCCGGGGCCTTCCAATGGGCGCTAGGTGACCCCGCGTTGCTTTGCGGGCGGGGCGGCCGACCCATCCGCGTTCCACGCGGGTCCGAATGTTCCTATGACACCTTTTTGGTGCGTGGAAACTGTACGGCTACCTGACTGGAGATGAACGTGACGAAGACCCTCAAGACCGCAACCAGAATCGCTGCAGGATCCGCACTGGCCCTCGCCGCCCTCGCCGCCACGTCGATGCCGGCCCAGGCCGCCACCGACACCACTGCCCTGAGCGACTCCGCGTCCGGCAACCAGGTCAGCGTCGGCCCGCTGGTCGACGGCCCCCTGATCGACGGCGGACTGTTCGACGGCGGACTCGTCACCGGCGGCGTCATCAACGGCCCCCTCGTGGACGGACCCCTCGTCGACACCGGCGGGACCGGCCCTTTCCAGTTCGGGCAGTTCCAGTAACCCCCGCAGTCCCCTGATCCCCCGGCCAGCCGGCCCCATCGACGGGCTGGCCGGGGGCCCCTTTTTCTGAGCCCACAGCGCGGCTTCCTTTGCTGTGCCCTGAACCCGCCCGCCGCGCCCCCTCGAGCACCCGAGAAGGAACATGTCCCCGAAACTGAATGCCCTGCCCGACAACTCCGACGGCCGGCTCGATCTGAGTCCCGCCCAGCGAGGCATCTGGTATGCGCAGCAGCTGGCGCCGGAGAACCCGATGTACCAGATCGGACAGTTCGTCGAAATCGAGGGGCCACTCGAAGTGCCGGCCCTGGCCGACGCCGTCGCGCGGGCCGTGGCCGAAACGGACGCCCTCAACATGGCGTTCGGCGAGGACCACGCGGGCCCGTTCCAGCGTCCGCGGCCCAACGCGGCGGACCTTGTGGTGACGGACCTGAGCGGTGCCCACGACCCGGAGGCTGAAGCCCGGGTGCTGATGGACTCGGACCTGGGCCTCGCCCGAGACGTCGTTGCGGATGAACTGCTCCACACCGAGCTCATCAAGCTCTCCGAGGAGAGGTATCTCTTCTACCAGCGGGTCCACCACCTCATGCTTGACGGCTACTCGGCCGTGCTGGTGCTCCAGCGCGTGGCGGAGCTGTATGACGGGCTGCTGGCGAACAAGGAGAACCCGGGGAGCACAGACACCCCGGCCTTCGGTGCCCTGATCGAACTCCTGGCCGCCGAAAAGGACTATGCAGGATCGGATGCCGCCGACGCGGACCACGCCTACTGGAAGGGCCAACTGCAGGACGCCCCTGCCGCGGCAGGGCTGGCCGGCCGGCCTGCGGGCGCGGCCAGCTCGCTGGTCCGCGCCGCCAGGACGCTGCCGGCCACCGCCGCCACCGCGCTTCAGTCCGCCGCTGGCTCGGCGCCTGCGCTGGTGCTCACCACCGCAGCCCTGTACCTGCACCGGATCACCGGCGAGCCCGACGTCTCGGTCGCCCTTCCCGTGACCGCGCGCCGCGGCAAACTGGCGAAATCGACGCCGTCGATGCTGTCCAACGTCGTGCCCGTCCGGATCGCCGTTGATCCCGGCACCACGGTCCGCGACACCATCAGCGCCATGGGCGCCACGCTCCGCGCAGCGGTGATCCACCAGCGCGGCCGCTTCGAGGACCGCAACGCCCACAGCGGCTACCGCGGCCCTTCGGTCAACATTCTGCCCGTCCTGGACGACATCAGCTTCGGCCCTGCCCGCGGCACCATGAACATCCTGTCCACCGGCCCCATCGATGACCTCTCGATCATCATCCACGGCCTCGGTGCCGGGCCCGCCGGCGCGGACACGGCCGCCGGCACGGGACAGGGACGCCCACCTCGGCCCAGAGTCCAGTTCGAAGCCAACGCCGCCCTCTACAGCACGCCGCAACTGGAGGAGCATCTGGACCGTTTCGTCCGGCTCCTCTCCGAGGTCGCCACCCGGCCCGAATCCCTTCTCGCCGCCCTGTCGGTAACCACCGCAGTCGAGGAACGCTCCCTGCTGGCCGCCGGAGATGCCGGAGACACCGCCCTTCCCCGGCACACTGTCGTGGAGGAATTCCGTATCAGCGCCCGGGAGTCCGGCTCCCGGACCGCCGTCGTCGCGCCTGATGGCGAACTCACCTTCGACGAGCTGGAATCCCGCTCCAACCAGCTCGCCCGGTTCCTCAAAAGCCACGGGGCGGGCCCGGGACAGACCGTCGCCGTCCGGCTGGACCGCAGTGTGCTGTTGCCGGTCGCGATCCTGGCGATCCTGAAGTCCGGGGCTGCGTACCTGCCGCTTGACCCGGACTACCCCGCGGGCCGGGTCGAGGGCATGCTCGACGATGCCGCCCCGGTCCGGCTGCTGACCTCCTCCGCGTTCACCGATGCGGACTCCGGCCACGCGGAACTCGCCACGGACGTGCCCGTCACCGTGCTGGATGCGGCCCTTATGGTGTCCTGCCTGGCTGCCAAGGACGGGTCGGCGCCGGAATCCCCGGCCGGGCAACAGGATCTGGCCTACGTCATCTTCACGTCCGGCTCCACCGGACGGCCCAAGGGCGTCGGCGTCGAGCATCTCGCCCTGCTGAACCTCTACACCGCCCACCGGGACAGCATTTTCGTGCCCGCGGAAGAGCGGCTGGGACGGAAACTGAGAGTGGCGCACACCGCCGGACTCTCCTTCGACGCGTCCTGGGACCCCATTCTCTGGCTCATCGCAGGCCATGAACTGCACCTCGTGGACAACCACACCCGCCGCGACCCGGAAGCACTCAGCAGCTACCTGGCCGCCGCGGCCATCGACTCGATCGAGACCACCCCGTCCTTCGCGAAGGTGCTGCTGGCCGGCGGCCTGTTCGACCAGGACACCCACCCGTCCGTGGTGGCCCTGGGCGGCGAAGCCGTGGATCCCCCGCTGTGGAGCGCCCTCGCAGAGAAGGACGGGCTGATGGCCTACAACTTCTACGGCCCCACCGAGACCACGGTCGATTCGCTCACCGCCGTGATGCACCCCGGCACTGGGCCGACCTTGGGCGGCTCGGTGGCCAACAGCCGGCACTACATCCTGGACTCCGGCCTGAACCCGGTGCCCGTCAACGCCGTCGGCGAACTCTACGTCGCCGGCATCAACCTGGCCCGCGGCTACCTCGACCAGCCCGGGCTCAGCGCCGAACGGTTCGTTGCGGACCCGTTCGTCTCAGACGGCTCCCGCATGTACCGGACGGGCGACGTCGTCCGTCGTCTTCCGGACGGGACGCTGGAGTTCCGGGGACGCATGGACGCCCAGGTCAAGATCCGCGGTTTCCGGATCGAGCCCGCCGAAATCGAAGAGGTCCTCCGCGGCCTCGACGGTGTGGAACACGCCGCCGTCGCCGTCACCAAGAACCGCGCCGGCTACGACCAACTGCTCGGCTATGTCACCGCCGCCGGGCAAGACGGTGCCGGTCTGGATACAGCGGAACTGGACACGGCGGAACTGCGCCAGCTCCTCCGGCGGCAGCTGCCGGACTACATGGTGCCCGCCGCCGTGCAGCAGATTGCGGCCATCCCGCTGACCGCCAACGGCAAGCTGGACACCCGGGCGCTGCCCGCGCCGGAAGCGGAAGCCACCGGCACCGCGCCGCGCACCGAGCGGGAACGGATCGTGGCCGAGGCTTTCAAGGAAGTCCTCGGGCTCGACGCCGTGGGGCTCGAGGATGACTTCTTCGACCTCGGCGGCCACTCCCTGCTGGCAACCCGGCTGGTGGCCCTGCTCCGGGACCGGACCGGCGCCGCCCCGGCGCTGCGGACCGTGTTTGAACAGGCCACTGTGGCGGCCCTCGCCGAGACGCTGGAGCTCGGATCCGGCTCCGCGAACCCGCTCCAGCCGGCGGACCGCCCGGCCGTCATCCCGCTGTCCTTCGCCCAGCGCCGGCTCTGGTTCCTGAACCGGTTCGACCCCGGATCCGGTGCCTACAACATCCCCGTGGTGCTGGAGCTCAAGGGTCCCCTGGACGTTCACGCCCTGCATGGCGCCATCAACCAGGTCACGGACCGGCACGAAACGCTGCGCACCATCTTCCCGGTGGTGGACGGCGAGCCCGCCCAGCAGATCCTCTCCCCCGGCGAGCGCCCGGTGGAGCTCCTGGCGGTGCAGTGCACCGCGAACGGCCTGGCCGGGGCCCTCGCCGCGGAAACGCGGCGGGGCTTCGACGTCACCCTGGAGCTGCCGCTCCGCGCCGTCCTGTTCCAGCTGGCTCCGGACCATCATGTGCTCGCCATGACGCTGCATCACATCGCCGCGGACGGCTGGTCCCTGGCCCCGCTGGCGCAGGACCTCTCCCTCGCCTACAACGCCCTGGCCGCCGGAACGGACGTACCGTGGGCGCCGCTTCCCGTACAGTACGCCGACTACACCCTGTGGCAGCGCGGGGAACTGGGCAGCGAGGACGACGCCGCGAGTGCCATCTCCCGCCAGCTCGATTTCTGGACCCGCGAACTGCGCGGCGCCCCCGAGGAGTTGCGGCTCCCGTTCGACTTCGTCCGCGGCGCGCAGGCCGACGCCCAGCCGGCGTCGTCCGTTCCCCTGGCCATCCGCCCGGAGACCGCCGCCCGGCTCAACGCGCTGGCCCGGAAACACAACGCCAGCCTCTTTATGGTGCTGCAGGCCGCACTCGCGGCCCTGCTCACCAAGTCCGGCGCGGGCGAGGACATCCCGCTGGGCACGCCGGTGGCCGGCCGGACGGACACCCGGCTCAACGAGCTGGTGGGCTTCTTCGTCAACACCCTGGTGCTGCGGACCAACACGTCCGGGAATCCCTCCGCCGCCGAGCTGGTGCAGAGCGTCAGGTACACCAACCTGCACGCCTACGCCAACCAGGACGCACCTTTTGAGCGCGTGGTCGAGGAGCTCAACCCGGCCCGGTCCCAGCACCGCCACCCGCTTTTCCAGGTAATGCTCACGCTGCAGAACACGGCGGCGGCCGGGCTCGCCATGGACGGGCTCGAGGCCACCGCGGACCTCAGTCAGGAACCGGGCGGGGCCAAGTTCGACCTGCTCCTGGACCTGATTGAAGTGGGCCCCGTAGAAGAGGGCACCGTCGCAGGCGGACCCGCGGAAGACGCCGCGGCCGGCATCCGCGGCACCCTTGCCTATAACCCGGCCCTGTTCACCCGCGCCACCGTCGAGCAGCTCGTGGCCGGCTACGTGGCCGTGATCGAGCAGTTCGCGGCGGATCCCGGGATCACGCTGGACCGGCTCCGGATCCAGTCCCCGGAACAGCACCGGCTCGCCCTGGCGCAGAGCCTCCGGTCCGAGCCCGCCGCGTCGGACGCGGACGGGTACGCCACCGTCGTCGAGGCCTTCCGGGCCACGGCGGACCGGACGCCGGAGGCCATGGCGCTCATCGACGCCGCCGGAACCGAGGGCGGTGCCAGCTTCGGCCGGCTTCACAGCCGTGTCCGGGCCCTCGCGAAGGGGCTGCTGGCCTCCGGGGTGGAGCCGGGCGACCGGGTGGCCGTGGCCCTGCCGCGGACGTCCGACGCCGTTCCTGCCGCGCTGGCCGTGCTGTCCGCGGGCGCGGTCTACATCCCGGTGGACCTCTCCTACCCGGAGGACCGGATCCGGATGATCCTCGAGGACGGGGCTCCCGCCGTCGTGATCTCCGGCGCCCCGGCGCCAGGTGGGTACGGCTCCGGGCATCCGCGGACGCTCGACGTCGACGCCCTCCTGGCAGCGGGTGCCGGCGTGTCAGACGATGCCCTGGCCCAGCGCCGCCCGGGCCCCGAGGATCTGGCGTACGTGCTCTACACCTCCGGTTCTACCGGCCGCCCCAAGGGTGTGGCCGTCCCGCACGGTGCCCTGGCGAACCTTTACCGGCACCACCACCGCACCCTCTACGCGCCGCGCTTCGCGGCAGCCGGCCCGGACGGCACTGTCTCCGTGGCCCACATCGCCGGCCTCGGCTTCGACGCCGCGTGGGATCCGATGCTGTGGCTGATCGCCGGAGCGGAACTCCACCTTGTGGCCGATGAGGTCCGCAGCGACGCCGAATCGCTGGCCGCCTACTGCCGCAGCCACGGCATCGATGTTCTGGAAACAACGCCGTCCTACGCCGACCTGCTGCTGCAGAGCGGCCTGCTGGACCCCTCCCGGGAGCACCCCCTGGTCCTGGCTCTCGGCGGCGAGGCGGTGTCCGCCGGGCTCTGGACGCGGCTTTCGTCGACGCCGGAGGTCTCGGCCCACAACTTCTACGGCCCCACCGAGTTCACGGTGGACTCGGTGACGGCGGAGATCAGCGGCGGAGCACCGGTGATCGGCCGCGGCATCGCCCACACGGACACCTTCGTCCTGGACCAGTACCTGGCCCTCGCCCCGGCCGGCGTTCCCGGCGAGCTGTACCTCGCCGGCCCCGGCATGGCCCGCGGCTACGATCGGCGTCCCGCCGAGACAGCCAGCCGGTTCGTGGCCAATCCCTTTGCCGCCGACGGCAGCCGGATGTACCGCACCGGCGACCTGGTGCGGCGGGCACAGGACGGCTCGCTGGAGTTCCTATCCCGCACGGACGAGCAGATCAAGGTCCGCGGCTTCCGGATCGAACTTGGCGAGATCGAGGCCGCCCTGTCCTCCCACCCGGACGTGGAACGGGCCGTTGCCGTGCCCGACGGCGAGCCGGCCCACCGCATTGTGGCCTACTACACGGGCACCGCCGGGGCCGGCGAGCTCCGCGCCCGGGCCGCCGGCACGCTGCCCGATTACATGGTGCCGGCGGTCTTTATCCAGCTGCCCGCGATCCCGCTGACAGCGCACGGCAAGCTGGACCGGAAAGCCCTCCCGGACCCGGCTGCCGGCACCGGCGCGGGTACCGGCACCGCTCCCGCCACCGCAGATGAACGAACCATGTGCGGGATCTTCGCCCAGGTCCTGGGCGTGGACGAGGTCTCCCTGGACGACGACTTCTTTGTCCTGGGCGGCCACTCGCTGCTCGCCGTCGCCATGATGGGCGGCATCCGCGATGCGTTCGGCACCGACCTGCCGCTGCGCACGCTCTTCGATGAGCCCACTCCCGCCGGGCTGCTGGCAGCGGCCCAGCGGCAGACAGGCACCACCGGTTCCCCGGCGGCGCCGGGCTCCGCAGGCTCTGACGGGTCCGTAGCCTCCGTGGATGACGCAACGACGCCGGCAACCGCGCCGGACAGTGCGGGGCCGGACAGTGCGGAACCGGATGCTGCGGAGCGGAAGCCCGCGGCAGCGCCGGTCCCGCTCACGGACTGGCTGGCCGGGACCGCATCAGTCCGTCCCGCGCGTCTTCCGCTCTCCTTCGCCCAGTCCCGGATGTGGTTCCTCAACCAGTTGGACCCGGGCTCGGCCGACTACAACATCTCCCTGGCCGTGCGCCTCACCGGGGATCTCGACGAGCGAGCGCTGGCCGCCGCCGTCGGCGCCCTGTTCCGCCGCCACGAAGTCCTCCGGACGGTTTACCCGGAGACCGGTGGCGTGCCGGAGCAGCTGGTGGTGGACCCGGCCGACGCCGCCCACGCCGGCGGCATGCGCCTGTCCGTCAGCCCCGCCGCGGACCCGGCCGAGGTTCCGGGCCTGCTCCGCGACGATGCGGGGCGCGGCTTCGACGTCCGGTCCGACCTGCCGCTGCGGGCCAGGCTGATTCCGGTGGCGTCCGGTGGCGCCCCGCAGTGGGTCCTGCACCTGGTGATGCACCACATCGCCAGCGACGGCGCGTCCCTGGCCCCGCTGGCCCGCGACCTGTCCGCCGCCTACACGGCCGCCCGCGGCGGGGACCCGGAGCGGGCCCCGGAGCAAGCAACAGCAGCCGGCCCTGAGCCCCTGCCCCTGCAGTATGCCGACTACGCCATCTGGCAGCGGCAGCAGCTCGACAGCACAGCCCTGGGCGCCAAGCTCGGCCACTGGAGCCGCGCCCTGTCCGGCGTACCGGCAGAGTTGACGCTCCCGGCGGACCACCGCCGGCCGCGCGAATCACGCCAGCCCGGGCGGCAGCTGGCCTTCCGGCTCGACCCGGCCGGCGTCACCGCGCTCAACGGCCTGGCCTCGGCGTCGAACGCCAGCCTGTTCATGGCGCTCCACGCCGCCCTGGCCGCCTTCCTGCACCGCAGCGGCGCCGGCGACGACCTGGTCATCGGCTCCCCGACGGCGGGCCGGACGGATCCGGCGCTGCGCAGCCTGGTCGGCTTTTTCGTCAACACGCTGCCGCTGCGGGTGGACGCGGCGGGAGATCCCAGCCTGCGCACCATGCTCGGCCGCTCACGGGAGAGCATCCTGGCAGCTTTCGACCATGACGACGTTCCCTTCGAACGGCTGGTCGAGGCCGTGAACCCGGACCGTGAGCTGGGCCGCCACCCGCTGTTCCAGACCATGCTCACCGTGGACAACGACGCGCCGGCCGTCCCGCAACTGCCCGGCGTCGAGGTGGCGCCCGAGCCGGAGACGGCGTCGGGTGAAGCCAAGTTCGATCTCTCCTTCACGTTCCGGCCCGACGGCGGAACCCCCGCCGTCGAGGGCAACAGCGTCGGGCTCGCCGGCACGCTCGACTACAACGCGGCCATGTTCGAGGAGTCAACCGCACGGCGTCTGGCCGACAGCTTCGGCCGGTTCCTGGAACTTGCCGCCGCTGCCCCGGAGACGCCGGTGTCCCTGCTCCCCATGCTCGGGGCGGAGGAATCCCAGGCACTGATGGAGGCCACCGCGGGATCCCGCTCCGGCCCCGCCGCCGGAACGGCCGACGCCGAGCCCGGCATCCTGGCGGCCTTCGCCGCGACGGTCCGCGCCACCCCGGAGGCCACCGCCCTGGTGGCGGAGGACGGAAGCCTCAGCTTCGCGGGCCTCGCTGCCGCGGCAGCCCGGATCGCCGCCGCCCTGGCCGGGGCGGGAGTCAGCCGCGGCGACGTGGTGTCCGTGCTGATTCCCCGCTCGCGCGGGACGGTCGAAAGCCTGTTCGGCGTGCTGGCCGCCGGCGCCGCCTACAACCCGATTGACACCGAATACCCGGACGAGCGGGCGTCTGCCATCCTGGCGGACGCGGCTCCCCCGGTGGTGCTGACCAGCCGCGCCGTGGCCGCAAGGCTTGGCCAGCTCCTCGCGGGGCTGGCGGTCCGGCCGCAGGTGCTGGTCCTGGAAGACCTCGCGGCAGCATCCGAGGCCGTGGACGCCGGCACCGGCACGGCTGCGGCTGCCGGGCTGGACGCCTTCCCCGAGCCGGACCCGCGCGAGCTGGCCTACGTCATGTTCACGTCCGGTTCCACCGGCCGGCCGAAGGGCGTCGAGGTAAGCCACGGGGCACTGGCGGCGCTGCTTGGATCCCACCGCGAGACCCTGCTCGCCGGCGTCGAACGCCGGCGCGTCGCCCACACGACGGGCGTCGGCTTCGACGCCTCCTGGGACCCGATCCTGTGGCTGGTGGCCGGCCACGAGCTGCACCTGATCGGCGACGAGACCCGCCGCGACTCCCGGCAGCTCGCCGCCTACTTCGCCGGGCACGGCATTGGCGCGTGGGAAACCACCCCCGGCTACCTGCGCCAGCTCCTTACCGAGCCGGAGTTCACCGGGCTGCTCGACTCGCACGCCGCCGGGACCACCCGGACCGGACGCTTCAGCCTGGCCCTCGGCGGGGAAGCGTTCGACGCCGGGCTGTGGGACACGGTCGCAGCGCACCCCGGCGTCCGGGCGTGGAACCTCTACGGCCCCACAGAGGCCGCCGTGGACACCGTCCTGGCCCGCGTCACCGAAACCGGCGGACCCGTGCTGGGTCAGCCCACGGCGGGCACGCGCCTCTACGTCCTGGATGACAGGCTGCAGCACACCCTGCCAGGTGCGGCCGGCGAACTCTACGTTGCCGGCCGGCAGCTGGCCCGCGGCTACCGGGGCCGCCCGGAACTGACTGCGGAGCGCTTCATCGCGGACCCCTTCGCCGGCGGCGGCGAGCGGATGTACCGCACCGGCGACGTGGTCTACCGGCATGCCGACGGGCGGCTGGTCTTCGCCGGGCGCAACGATGACCAGCTGAAGATCCGCGGCTTCCGGGTGGAACCCGGCGAGGTGGAGCAGGCCCTGCGCAGCGCCCCCGGCGTCAGCGCCGCCGTCGTCCGCTCCATCGGCGACACCGGCGGAACCGACGGCGGCACCCGCCTGGTCGGTTACATCGTCCCGGCCGAATCCGTGGCGGACCCGGGAAACCTGCCCGACGCCGGCGCCCTGGCTGACGCCGCCCGCCACCACGTGCGGGGGCTGCTGCCGGACTACATGGTGCCCGCCGCGGTCGTGGTGATTGCGGAGGTGCCGCTGACAGCGCACGGCAAAGTGGACGCGGCCGCGCTGCCCGACCCCGGCAGCACCGCCCGCAGTGCCGGGCAGGGCCCGCGGACTCCCCGCGAGAAGACGGTTGCCGGGATCTTCGCCGACATTCTGTCACTGGAGCGGTGCGGCGTGGACGAATCCTTCTTCGAACTCGGCGGGCATTCCTTCCTGGCACAGCCCCTGATTGCGAAGGTCAACTCAGCGCTCGGCACGGACCTGACGGTCCAGTCGTTGTTCCGCGCTCCCACAGTAGAGGGACTGCTCCGCGAGGCCGCCAAGGGTGCGGACGAAGGCGCCGCGGACAGCCTCCGCCAGCTGCTGCCGCTGCGGACCGCCGGAAGCAAGCCGCCGCTCTTCGCCGTGCACCCGGCGTCCGGCATCAGCTGGGCCTACGCCTCGATGCTGGGCAGGCTGGATCCGGAACGGCCCCTGATGGGCCTGCAGATGCCGGGCATGGAACCCGGACGGACCCACCCGGTCGGGGCCGGAAGCCTGACCGAGCTGGCGGATGACTACATCGCGCAGCTGCGCTCCGTGCAGCCAGAGGGCCCGTACCACCTGATGGGCTGGTCCTTCGGCGGGCACCTGGTGCACCGGCTGGCCACCCGCTTGCAGGAAATCGGCGAAGAGGTGGCCTCCCTGGCCATCCTCGACGCCTTCCCGGGCAACCAGGAGGACAACGCCGGTGTCGGGACCGGCCCGGAGCTCTGGGCCGCCTACCTCGACGCGCAGGGCTACGACGTCCCGGACGCGGACAAGGATGGGATGGACGCGCGGCGTGCCCAGGAAATCCTGCGCGGGCACCACAACCCGCTGGGCACCGTGCCCTTGGACTCGGTCAGCGCCATGGTGGAGAACTTCCCGGAGCTGGCACGGCTGATCCGGGGCGAGCAGCCGCAGGTGTTCGACGGCGACCTGCTGTTCTTCCGGGCCACCCGCGACGTGCCCCACGGCACCCCCGGCAGCAGCACCTGGCAGCCGTTCATCACCGGCACCATCACCGAGGTGGAGGTCGATGAGCGGCACTCACAGATCCTCAGTGACCGGGGTCTCAGCGCAATTATGCCCGCGCTGGCCATCCAGTTGGGCGGCGGGACCGAATAACCAGTGATGCCTCTGCTCCATCCGGGGGGCTTTCCGAACTTCAGAACCGACAGGAAAGGTCAACGTGACGAATCCATTCGATGACAGGTCCGCAACGTTCTCCGTGCTCGTGAATGAGTACCAGCAGCACTCCCTCTGGCCCGACTTCGCGGCGGTGCCGCAGGGGTGGGTGGCCATGTTCGGACCGGACAGCCGAGAAGCGTGCCTCGACTACGTGGCCCAGACCTGGACGGACATGGCCCCGCGGAAAGTCGCCGATCTCGCCGCCGCTCAGTGATCCGGGTCGAGAACGTCAGCAAGAGCTTCGGCACCTTCAAGGCCCTGGACGGCCTCTGCCTGCACGCCGGCGAAGGGACCGTCCTGGGCCTGCTGGGACCGAACGGCTCCGGCAAGACCACCACCGTCAAAGTCCTCACCACCCTGCTATCCCCGGACAGCGGTGACGCCCGGATCGCCGGGCACTCCGTCCTGAGCCACCCGGACCAGGTGCGCCGGAACCTCGGCCTGTCCGGCCAGTACGCCGCCGTGGACGAAAAACTCACGGCCTATGAGAACCTGCGCATGGTGGGCCGGCTCTACGGCATGAACCGGCGCACCGCCGCGGCCCGGGCGCACGAACTGCTCAGCAGCTTCCGGCTCACGGACGTGGCGGGCAAGCGCTCCGGCACCTTCTCCGGCGGCATGCGGCGGCGGCTGGACCTCGCCGGGGCCATCGTGGCCCGGCCCAAGGTGGTGGTCCTGGACGAACCCACCACCGGGCTGGACCCGCGCGGACGGCTCGACACCTGGGACGTTGTGTCCAGCCTGGTGGCGGACGGCACCACCGTGCTCCTGACCACGCAATACCTTGAGGAAGCCGACCGGCTGGCGGACCACATCGCGGTCATTAACCACGGCCGCGTCATCGCCGAGGGCACCGCGACGGAACTGAAGCAAAGCGCCGGTTCGGAACGGATCGACGTCGTGCTGCGCAACCCGGCGGACCTGGCCGCTGCCGCCGGAGTGCTGGAACGGGCCGCAGGTCCGGGGATCAAGGCCGAACAGGACCCGCAAAACCTGCGTGTCTCGATCGCCGCCCCCGAAGGCCACCGGCTGCTGGTCCGGGTGCTGTCTGAGCTGGAGGACCGCGCCCTGCCGGTGGACGAGGCCGCGCTCCGCCGCCCCACCCTGGACGACGTGTTCCTGCAGCTCACCGGCCACGCCGCAGCCGCTGCCGCGGAGGCACAGGCATCGGACGGCCAGGCGATCGAGGCTCCAGCGAAGGCCGGGGTGCCCGCATGAGCGCCGTCGCCGCAGCCGCCCGCGACAGCTCCGTCATTGCCCGCCGCAACCTCATCAACGTCCTGCGGACCCCCGGGGCGCTGGTCACGGGCATTGTGCAGCCGGTGATGTTCGTGCTGCTGCTGGGCTTCGTGTTCGGCGGCACCCTCGGCGGGGACCAGTACCGCAGCTACCTGATCGGCGGGATCCTGGCCCAGACCCTGACGTTCAATGCCTCGTTCACAGCCGTTTACCTGGCCAAGGACCTCCAGCTCGGGCTGATTGACCGCTTCCGGTCGCTGCCGATGTCCCGCGTCGCGGTGATCCTGGGCCGTACCTCCTCCGACCTGTCCACCAGCGTGCTGTCCGTTGCCGTGACCCTGCTGTGCGGCGTGGCCATTGGCTGGCGGATCACCACCGGCCCGGCTTCCGCGCTCGCTGCACTGGCCCTGCTGCTCCTGTTTGCCTTTGCCGTCTCCTGGATCGGGGCCGTGATCGCCCTGACGGCCAGGAGCGTTGAAGTGGCGCAAAGCCTGGGGCTCGTGTGGCTGTTCCCGGTCACGTTCGTCTCCGGCGCCTTCGTGTCCGTCAGTTCCCTGCCCGGTCCGCTCCGCGCGATTGCGGAATGGAATCCGGTCACGGCTGTCGCCACTGCTGCCCGCGAGCTCTTTGGCAACGCGGCCCCGGCCGGCTTCGGCACCCCGGGCGGCTGGCCGGCGGAGAACGCCGTCCTCTACTCGGTGCTGTGCAGCGTGGGCATCATCGCCGTCTTCGCGCCGCTGGCGATCGCGCAGTACCGCCGGATCAGCAAACGGTGACGACGACCGGCAGCCGTGCCGGCGGGATTGAGTATGTGGTGGCGCCGTCTGCCGCTGTGCAGGACGCCGCTGGCGTGTGCGCCGGTGGCCTTGGCTCCGCCGGCCTGGGCGCGTTCCTGTCGCCGCAGGAACGCGATGCCTTGGTCCGGTTCAGCCGCGCCGCGGACCGGCTGGACTACGCCGCGTCCCACGCCCTGTTCCGGCTCCTCGCGGCACGGCGGCTCGGGCTGGATCCCGCCGACGCCGCCTGGCTGGAGATCCGGCGCAGCTGCGCCACCTGCGGCAGCACGGAACACGGCAAGCCCTCCATCGACGGCGTCGCGCTGAGCATGTCCCGCAGCCATGGAACCGTCATGGCTGCGGCAGCCCCGGCCGGGACCAGCCTCGGCGCCGACGTCGAACAGGTTCCCAACGCGGTCTTCGCGGGCTTCGACGCCTTCGCGCTGGCCCCCGGGGAACAGCCCGGCAGCGAACACACCAGCGCGGAGGGGGCCGACGCCGGCCGCATCCGGCTGTGGGTCGCGAAGGAAGCTGTGCTGAAAGCGGCAGGGATCGGCCTGGCCGTGGATCCTTCTGCTGTGCGGCTGGTCCCGGCCGGGCCAGGCGGCACTGCCGGCCCCGGGTCATCGGCAGGTGAGGCACCGGGCACCCTGCGCGCGGAATGCGCCGACACTCCGTCCGTCCACGGGCTCCTGGTCACCTCAGCGCCGGCCCCTGCGGGGTACGCGGCCGCCGTCGCCGCCCCCGGCCTGCCCGGACCTGACAGCCTGCCCGGACGGGCCGTGTCATTGGCCGAGATATTCGCCACTAAAGTTTAGAACGCAAACATCAAACGTCTAACCTTTGGGTATGGCAAGCAGCATGGCGACGTCCGCCCTCCCCGAGACAGCACCTCCCGCCGTCGCGCGCGCATCCCGCGGCGTGGCGATTGCCGGCGTCGTCGCGATTGTGTTGATTGGCCTCAACCTGCGCGCCGGCATCACCGGCGCATCGGCCCTGCTGCACGACCTGCAGCAGGTGCTGGGCTACGGGCCGCTGGTGGCCGCCATCATCCCGTCGGTCCCCACCCTGTGCTTCGCCGTGGCCGGCGCCGCGACCTCCTGGCTCACCCGGCTCCTGGGCCTGGAAAAGGCCATCCTGCTGTCCCTGGTGCTGCTCGCGGCCGGCCTGCTGGTCCGCGGCATTCCGTCCACCGGCATGCTCCTCGCGGGCACCGTCGTCGGGATGTCCGGGCTGGCGATATGCAACGTGGCAATGCCGTCCTTCATCCGCGTCCATTTCGCGCACCGCACCTCCCTCATGACGGCGCTGTACACCGTGACCATGACCACCGGCGCCACCGTGGTCGCCGTCCTGATCGTCCCGGTGGCGCAGCAGCTCGGCTCGCCGTCGGCCGGCGTCGGGGCGATCGGCTTCCTGGCGCTGGGCGCCTGCCTGGGCTTCCTGCCGATCGCCCTGCACGCCCACCGCAACGCCCCCGCCGTCAAGGCCGGCCGGGTATCGCCCTGGCCCCTGCTGCGGACCCGCACCGGCGCCCTCATCACACTCGGCTTCACGGTCCAGGCGCTGCTGGCCTACGCCGTGCTCAGCTGGTTCCCCTACATGCTGGTCACGCTCGGACTCTCCGCCTCCGAGGGCGGCCTGATGTTCGGCCTGATGCAGCTGGTCTCCGTCCCGGCCGGCATGGTGCTGGTGGCGATCGGTTCACGGCCCCGGATGCAGCGCACCGCGTTCTACCTGGCCACGGTCACCATGGCCGCCGGAGTCCTGTCCATGCTGGTCCTCCCGGTCGTCTGGGCGCCGCTGACGGCGGTGCTGCTGGGCTTCGGGCTGGGCATCTTCCCGCTGGTGATGGTGATGATCAGCCGCAGCGGCCGCACCACCGCGGAGACGACGGCGTTGTCCACGGTGGCGCAGTCCGCCGGCTACCTGCTGGCAACGCTGGGCCCATTCGGCATGGGGCTGCTGCACAGCGCCACCGGGTCCTGGACGCTGCCGCTGGTCCTGCTGCTGGCCGTGGCACTGGGCCAGATCGCCGTCGGGCATCTGCTCACCGCCCGGGCGAAGGTGCCCCGGCGTACGGAACCGCAGCCGGCCGGAGAGGGGCACCGATGACACTGGGCACATCACACCGGCCGCCGCTGGTCGAGGAGGTCACCGCCAAGCTGCGGGAGCTGATCCACTCGGGCGAATGGCCGCTGCAGCAGCGTATTCCGGCCGAACCTGAACTGATGGCGGCCCTCGGCATCTCGCGCGGCACCCTGCGCGAGGCGGTGAAGGCGCTGGCGCACAGCGGCATGCTGGAAGTCCGCCGCGGGGACGGCACCTACGTCCGGGCCACCAGCGAAATCTCGGGCGCCGCCCGGCGCATGTACCGCGACCATTCCCAGGTGCACATCCTGGAGGTCCGGGTGGGCCTCGATACCCAGGCCGCCCGGCTGGCCGCCCGCCATGCGACGGACGACGACGTCGCAACGATGCGCGGGCTCCTGGAAACCCGGCGCACCGCGTGGCTGGCCGGGGACTTCAGCGCGTGGGCGCAGGCGGACTGGGACTTCCACGTCTTCGTGGCGCAGGCCTCGGGCAACCCGTTGCTGCACGAGCTCTACATCAGCTTCGGCGCCGTCTTCCATGCCGACCTGCTCCGGCAGCAGGGCCGCACCGGCTTCAACGGCCTCCCGCACGAAGGCCACGACGAACTCGCCGACGCCATCGCCGCGCACGACGAGGCGGCCGCCGTCGAGAGCGTGCAGCGGAACCTCAACTCCTGCGCGGAGTGGATCCAGCAGTAGCCGCAGCAAGAAGAAAGGCCCCCGCACCGGACGGAAAAGTCCGGTGCGGGGGCCTTCGCTGTGCGGCCGGGCGCGTTAGCGTGCGAGGCCCGCGAAAACATTCTTGGGGCGCTGCATTTCCCCGTGCTTGGCGCCGAGCACAATCACGGTGCCGGCGAAAACGGGAATGGCCCACTGGAGGACCTTCAGCTGCTGCTGGGCCGAACGGAGTTCCTCCGAGGCGCCGGGCTTGGGCTCCGTGGCGCCCTGGGCACCCTCGCTGGCCAGCTTGTCCACCTTGGCGCCCTGCAGCCCCGCGTACAGGCTGACTGCGGCACCGGCGAGCGTGACAACGGACTTGGCGACGCTGAGGCGCGTCACGCCGTCCTGCTTCGCCATGCGGCCCTTGTTCTCCCACATGATGGCGAGGCCGGAGACGAAGTGCGCGCCGAAAGCCGCCGTCTGGACGGGGGCCCACTTCTTCCAGCCGAGGCTGGACAGCCGGGTGCGTTCGGCCGGGTCCTTCGCCTCAGCCGTCGCCCCGTTCAATCCAATGGCGCCCATGAGCGAACCGCCGAACCAGGCGCCTGCGGTGAGATCGTGGATGGATCGGGCAACAAGATTACCTGCCATGTTGAGCTTCCTATCGTCTGCATTCGAACCGGGAACTGCCGCCTCCGGAAAGGCGGCGACCCGGCTATAGTAAGCACACTTATGAAGAACCTGATAGTTCCGGGCCCCAAGCCCGCCCTGCGTAGACTCGACGACATGGAAGGCGAGACCCTCGGTGATGCCGCTGACGCGGCGGAGGCCGCGTCGAACAGCGCGGCGCTCGACGTCGTCGCCCGTTCCGGTTTTGCCGTGATGGCGCTGCTGCACATCGTGATCGGGGCGATCGCCGTGGCACTGGTCCTCGGCGCCCCAGGCCAGGCCGAGCCCACCGGCGCGATCGAACAGCTCGCCGCCAACGCGTGGGGCCCGGCGGTCATGTGGGCGGGGTTCGTCGCCTGCGCCGGGCTCTCGCTGTGGCAGCTGAGCGAGGCCACGCTGCGGGCCAGGCACCTCCCCCGCGGGCAGCGCGTCGGCAAGCTCATTTCCTCGGGCTTCCTCAGTATCGCCTACGGCAGTGTGGGGCTGAGTTTCGCCAGGTTCGCAACGGGCAACCCGGGTGACTCCGGCGACTCCACCCGGGATTTCACCACCGCCCTGGTCCGCCACCCGTACGGGGTGCCGGCGCTGGTGGGCCTGGGCCTGACCATCATCGGGATCGGGATCTACTTCGTGGTCAAGGGCCTGGGGAAGAAGTTCAAGGAGGAACTGGCGCACTTCGAGGGCACCCGCCGGGGCCACCTGGTCAGCAGCCTGGGTGTTGCCGGCCACATCGCCAAGGGTGTGGCGCTGATGCTGACCGGGCTGCTGTTTGTCATTGCCGCGGCCACCAACGATCCCGCCTCCTCGACCGGCCTGGACGGGAGCCTCAAGGCCCTGCGGGACCACCCGTTCGGCCCTGCGCTGCTCCTGGCGATCGGGGCGGGCTTCATCGCCTACGGGGCGTTTGCGCTGGTGCGGGCCCGCTTCGGCCGGATGTAGGCAGCCGGCTACTGGCCGGCGGCCTTCCGCAGCGGGACCACATCACCCTCACGGTACAGCAACGCCCGGACCTCGGATTCGGCGGAGTCCAGCCGCTTCGGGTCGATGGTCTCCCCCGCGGCGAAGTGGTCCAGCACCCGGGGGTCCACGTAGCTCTTCCGGGCGATGGACGGCGTGTTGCCGAGGACCTCGGAGGCGTCCACCATGGCCCGGCTCACCGCGCGCTTGCGGGCCGCGACCTTGGGCTGCGGTCCGGTCCGCGCCAGGCTGGCCGCCGCGGCCACCGTCCCCCGCAGGGTGCGGAAGTCCTTGGCGGTGAAATCCTGGCCGGTGCGCTCCTTGACGTACTGGTTGATGTCGGAGCTGGACACCGGATGCCAGGTCCGGCCTTCCTTGTACGCCAGCAGGCGTGCGTTGCCGCCCCGGCGCTTGAGCTGTCGCACGACGGCGGCCAGGTCGGCGTCGGTGATCCGTGACTCCCAGGTCTTGCCGCTCTTGGCCGGGAAGCTGAGTTTGAGCACGTCCTTGCGCACGCTCACGTGGGCGCACAGCAGGGTGGCGAGGCCGTGGCTGCCGTTTTCGTTGGTGTACCGCTCGGAGCCCACCCGGAGTGAGCCGCTGTCCAGCATCCGGAAGGCGGCGGCCAGCACCCGCTCCCGGCCCAGGCCCTCGGAGCGCAGGTCCATGGTGACCAGGCGCCGCGCGGCCGGCAGGGTTTCGGCGAGCTGAAGGGACCGGTCGAACTTCATCCGGTCCTTCTTCTCGCGCCAGCCGGGGTGGTAGATGTACTGGCGGCGGCCCACGGCGTCGAGGCCGGTGGCCTGGATGTGCCCGTTGTCGTAGGGCGCGATCCAGACGTCCGTCCACGCCGGCGGGATGCCGATGCTCTCCAGCCGGTCCCGCACCGGCCCGGGCGGCAGGGTGGAGCCGTCCAGGTCCTTGTAGCTGAAGCCGGTCCCGGCGGCGACCCTGCGGTAGCCGCGGCCGGACGCGTTGCTGTGCCGGAGCCTCACCGCCCGGCTCCTGCCATGCGCTGTTCATCCATGACGGTAAGCCTACTGACTAAACCCCGGATTGCCGCCACCCAGAAAGCAACGCGGGGTCATTTCGCGCCCATAATCCCCTCCGGGATGGGCGTGGAATGACCCCGCGTTGCTTAAGTGAGGTGGGGATTAGACCTCCGCGGCCACCCCGCCGCGGGAAATCTCCACCATGTCCTCGCGCGGAACCACCTTGATGCGCTCGCGCTGGACGCTGCCGTCTTCGGCGCTGGCCTTCTCGCCGAGGGACCGCTCGTGCGCGTCCAGGGCCAGCCAGCCTTCCCAGCTGGTGTACTGCACGCCGCGGTTCTCCAGGAGCTCGACGACGGCGTCCGGCGCGGGTGCGGCGGCCAGCGGCAGGTTCCCGCAGTCCTCCAGCAGGTACGTCACGGTTTCCAGGGCGTCGCCCTTGGTGTGGCCGATCAGGCCCACCGGCCCGCGCTTGATCCAGCCGGTGGCGTAGAGGCCGGGCACGTGGGTGCCGGAGGCGTCCAGGACGCGGCCGCCGTCGTTCGGGACAACACCCTTGCTGTGGTCGAATTCGACCTCGGGCAGCGCGGACCCGAAGTAGCCGATGGCGCGGTAGACGGCCTGCACCGGGTAGTCGATGAACTCGCCGGTGCCGCGGGCGTTGCCGGTGCCGTCCAGTTCGGTGCGCTCGAACTTGATGCCGGCGACGCGGCCGGGGGTGGCGGCGTCGTCGTAGACCTCCACCGGGCTGTGCAGGAAGTGCAGGTGCAGGCGGCGGGAGGCCGTGAGCTCGGAGAGGTCCTCGGGCTGCTCGGCAATCCAGTTGGTGAGCGTGCCCACCATGGTCTTGGTCTGGTTGTTGCTCTGGATCTGGCGGTCCGATTCGGCGTCGAACTCGAAGTCCTCGGCGTAGAGGATGATGTCCACGTCCTTGGAGTGGGACAGCTCGCGCAGCTCCAGCGGGGTGAACTTCACCTGGGCGGGGCCGCGGCGCCCGAAGACGTGCACGTCCGTGACCGGGGAATCCTTCAGCGCGCGGTACACGTTGTCCGGGATTTCGGAGACCAGGAGATCGTCGGCGTGCTTGGAGAGCATCCGGGCGACGTCGAGGGCCACGTTGCCGTTGCCGATCACGGCGATTTCCTTGGCATCCAGGGGCCATTCCCGGGAGACGTCCGGGTGCCCGTCGTACCAGGAGACAAAGTCGGCGCCGCCGTAGGAGCCCTCGAGTTCGATGCCGGGGATGTTCAGGTCGGCGTCCTTGATGGCGCCGGTGGCGAAGATGACGGCGTCGTAGTGGGTGCGGAGGTCCTCGATGGAGAGGTCCGTGCCGTAGTCCACGTTGCCGAAGAAGCGGATGTCGCCGCGGTCCAGGACCTTGTGCAGGGCGTTGACGATGCCCTTGATGCGCGGGTGGTCCGGGGCCACGCCGTAGCGGATCAGGCCGTAGGGCGCCGGGTAGCGGTCGAAGAGGTCGATGCTCACCGTGAGCTCGCCGGACTTCACGGCCTCGCTCTTGGTCAGGATGTCCGCGGCGTACACACCGGCGGGTCCGGAGCCGACGACGGCGATGCGCAGCGGGCGGGCGGCAGTTCCTACAGGGGTGTTCGTTGACACGGCTGTGTTCCTTCGTTCTGTCACTGGTCTTCGGGGCTACTTGGTCAGGACGCGCGGCGCGTTCGGGGAGGTGGTGCTGTAGTCCGCGGTCTTGAAGTGCGACGGCGCGAACGGGCTGACGCGGACCACGTCACCGATCACGATCACGGCGGGGTTCGCGACGCCTGCGGCCTCCGCCTGGTCCGCGATGGTCCCGAGCGTTCCGATGGTGACCCGCTGGTCCGGCAGATAACCATTCTCTACGATGCCAACAGGCGTCTCCGCTGGCAAACCGGCCCGTCCCAGCGAGGCCGCGGATTCCCGCAACTGGCCCACGCCCATGAGCAGGATCACGGTGTGGTCCGCGCGGGCCGGCACCTCGGCGAGTTCCTCATGGCCCGTGACCACACTGAAGCCCTTGGCCAGCCCGCGGTGGGTGACCGGGATCCCCGCCGCGGCCGGAACGCTGATCGCGGAGGTGACGCCGGACACCACTTCAACCTCGACGCCGTGCTGCCGGCAGAACTCGGCTTCCTCGCCGCCGCGGCCCAGCACGTACGGGTCGCCGCCCTTGAGCCGGACCACCCGGTGGCCCTGCAGCGCCTCGTCCACCAGGATGCGGTTGATCTCGGCCTGCGGGACGGGGTGGTGGCCGGGGGTCTTGCCGACCTCGATCACGCGGACGTCGGGGGCCAGTTCGGCCAGCAGGTCGCGCGGGCCCAGGCGGTCTGCGACCACGACGTCGGCCTGGCCCAGGAGCCGACGGCCGCGGACGGTGATGAGTCCGGTGTCGCCGGGGCCGCCGCCCACCAGCGCCACGGAACCCGCGGCGGTGGTGGTGCGTTGCCGGCGCAGCGGCAGGTCCCCGGTGTCCAGGGCGGTGGCGACGGCGTCGCGCAGGGCCATGGCACGGCGCGGGTCTCCCCCGGCGTTCACGGCGATGTGGACGTCATCCACGACGGCGACG
Source organism: Pseudarthrobacter sp. 1C304 (assembly GCF_052245515.1). Lineage (NCBI taxonomy): Bacteria > Bacillati > Actinomycetota > Actinomycetes > Micrococcales > Micrococcaceae > Pseudarthrobacter > Pseudarthrobacter sp. 1C304. The sequence goes on from NZ_JBQQCH010000002.1 coordinate 537,894, forward strand.
GCGGGGGTCCAGGCGGCGGAGGCCTCGTGGTCGGAGGCGTTGACGCACCAGATGCGCTGCGCCTCGGCGTCGGCCGCGACCTGCGCGTCCACGGCGGCATCGCCGGTGGCGGTCTGCACGAACCAGGCGCCGTCGACGTCGGTGCTGCGGTAGGTGCGCGGCTCCCAGGCGAGGAGGCCCGCCCCGGCGAGGCCTTCCAGGGCCGGGCAGGCAAGGGGCGCGACCACCGTGACTTGGGCGCCGGCGTCTAGCAGTCCTTTGGCGCGGCGTGCGGCGACGGGGCCGCCGCCAACCACCAGCACGGGGCGGCCGAGGAGGCGCAACGCCGTGGGGTAAATGTCCTGAAGTGCCATGCATCGACGATAGGGCGGTCTCATCAGGCGGAACAACGGTCCGGAAACACCCGTTCACGCAGGGTAATGCCGCGTCACAAAGCCGCTGCCAACACCGGTTGGGGGCCTGCCGGCGGTCCGTCAGCGGTCCGGGGGCACTTTGACGGCCGCAGGGGCCGTTCCGCGCCCGCGTGACGGCGAGTCCGTGTCAATGTGCCCCCGGACGGCCACCCCGAATAGGGGCCATTCCCGGTAAATCGACGCACCACCCCGCAGCCCACCGATACCCGGGCGCCGCCTCCGTTTAGACCAACAACGGCGGGCACCCCACCGGGGGCCCGCCGTCGTCCGCGTTGGCGCGAGCTGGGATCTGCTAGTGAAGTACCCCGCCTTCGAAGTACCCGGCGGGGCGGCCGCCGGGCTACTTCACGGCGATGAGGTCCACCAGTTGGATGTCGGGGTCCTTCGACAGCAGCGTGGGGCCGTGCTGGCCGAGCGCCGCGGGGATGGCGCCGTTGAGGTGCGCCTGCCGGGCTTCCTCGGTGTCGAACGTGTCGAAGATGCCGAAGGTGTAGTCGTTGACCCGGAAGGCGTACCAGCTCTTGGTTCCGGGTTCCTTGAGCACCACCTCGCGGCCGCCGTTGAGGAAGTCCCAGACCTCCTGTTCCTTCCCCAGTTTTGCCTCGACCACTGCCAGCACTCCATATTTTGGCGCCATGGCTGTCTCCTCAGAATCGGCCTGGATGGGCCGTATACCGGCCTATAGCCGCGAGTGTAGGCGTGCGCGTGACGCCAGACAACAGCAACGCGGGGTCACTTACCGCCCATAAACCGGGGATTTATGGGCGGTAAGTGACCCCGCGTTGCTTTAGGGGGCGGGGCTGGGCCGGACGGCGGGGGCTTAGCGGGTGCTGCCGGCGAGGAGCCCCCGACGGCGGAGCAGCCGCTTTTCGATCGGGCCGAACACCAGCAGCTCGATCAGGATCCCGACGGCGAGGATCAGCAGGATTGCGGACATCACGATGGTCATGTCGGACAGGTCGCGGCCCTGGTTCAGCATGGAGCCCAGGCCGAAGCCGATGCTGCCGCCGACGGCGATGATTTCCGCGGCCATCAGCGAGCGCCAGGAGAACGCCCAGCCTTGCTTCAGCCCGCCGAGGTACCCGGGCAGGGCAGCCGGGAGGATGATCTGGAGCGCCAGTTGCAGCCGGGACGCCCCCAGGACCGTGCCCACGCTGCGGTACTGCGGCGGGATCTGGTCCACGCCGGAGATCAGCCCGTTGATGATCGAGGGGATGGCGCCCATGAACACCACAAAGTAAACAGTGGCGTCGGTGAGCCCGAACCAGATGATGGCCGCGGGCACCCACGCCACGGACGGCAGCACCTGCAGACCGGAGATCAGCGGCCCGAAAGCGCGGCGCAGCGGGGCCACCTGGGCCAGCAGCAGCCCGATCGGGGTGGCGATGGCGACGCTGATGAGGAACCCCACCAGCCCGCGCTGCAGTGAGGTCCATACCGCTTCCTGCAGCTTGCCGTCCGTCCAGAGCCGGCCGAACTGGGCGGCCACATCCAGCGGCCCGGGCACCAGGTCCTGCCGCTTGAAGCCCAGCGACACGTACAGCTGCCAGACCAGGATGAGCGCCACGATCGCGGCGACCGGCAGCAGGATCCGGCTCCAGTCGACGCTGACCTTGCGGACGGCGTCGGACTGCAGCGAATCCAGCCCCGCCTCCAGCTCCCGGAGATCGGCCGACCCGGTAGAGGACCGGGTGAGGGCGGCGCCCCACAGGAACTTACTTGGCATGGCGGCGGATCTCCTCGCGTAGCCGGGCGGTGATTTCGCCGGTGAGTGCCCCGGCCAGTCCGGCGTCAGTGCGGTGCTCTTCGCTGACGTGCCATTCCCGCACCACGCGGCCGGGCCGTGAGGACAGCAGGAGTACGCGCTGGCCCAGCCGGACGGCTTCGCGGACGTTGTGGGTGACAAAAACGATGGTGCGGCCGGTTTCCTTCCAGATCCGCTCCAGCTCGTCGTGCAGCAGGTCGCGGGTGATCGCGTCGAGCGCGGCGAACGGCTCGTCCATCAGGAGCAGCTGCCGGTCCTGGGCGAGCGACCGGGCCAGGGAGACCCGCTGGCGCATCCCGCCGGAAAGCTCGTGCGGGCGCTTGTCCCCCGCACCGCCCAGGTGCACCAGGTCCAGCAGCTCGGCCGCCTTCACCCGGCGCTGGGCCTTCCCCACGCCGCGCAGCTTCAGGGCCAGCTCGATGTTCTCCCGCGCGGTCAGCCAGGGGAACAGCGCCGCGTCCTGGAACATAAACGCGGCGCCGTCGCTCGGCACCTCCAGGGCGCCCGACGTCGGCGCCTCCAGTCCCGCCATGATGTTCAGCAGGGTGGACTTGCCGCAGCCGGACGCACCGAGCAGGGCGACGAATTCGCCCTGCCCGATGGTGGCGTTGACGTCGTCCAGCACCGGGGCGCCGTCGCCGAAGCGTTTGCCCAGGTTTTCCAGTACGACTGGCATGGTCACGTCCTTACTTCTGTTGGCGGGCCGGGAAGGGACTGGCTAGTCCTTGCCCAGTCCTTGGGCGGAGACATTCGTCCCGGCGGGGTTCCCGCCCAGCACGCTGTTCAGGGCGGTGAGGTCGAAGATGCCGTTGATGTCGGCCTGGCTGGTGGTGCCGGCGTCGACCCCGTCCTGGAGCAGCTTCCGGTACGTTCCGGCGAGCGGGTCGGCCGTAAAGGTGATGTTCTGGAGCGACCGGCCGATCACGTCATCCGGCAGGGCCGCACCGGCGGATTCCTTGAGGACCGCGTTCAGGACCCTGGATTTCTCGCCCGGCGCGGTGGTGTTGAGCCAGTCCACGGATTCGGTGTGGCCCTTCAGCAGCGCCTTGACCGTGTCCGGGTGCGCGGCCGCGAACTTCTTGTTGACGATCAGGACGGTGGTGATGAACTCGCCCTTGTCCCACAGGTCCTTTTCGTCCACCAGCACTTTGGCGCCGGCCTGGAGCACCAGCCGGGAGGCCCACGGTTCCGGCAGCCAGGCGCCGTCGAGCTTGCCGTCCTGGAAGAGTTTCAGGGTCTGGGCGTTTTCGGTGGGGTTGATGGCGACGTCGCCGCCGCCGTCCGTGGTGGTCCGGTAGCCCTGCGCGCCGAGCCAGGCGCGCAGGGCCACGTCCTGGGTGCCGCCCAGCTGCGGGGTGGCGAGCTTCCTGCCCGCCAGGTCCGCGGCGGAGGCGATTTCCGGCTTGACCACCAGCTGCGCTCCGCCGGCGGCGGCACCGGCGATGATGCTGATCGATTCGCCTTTGCTCTTGACGTAGGAGTTGATGGCGGGGTTGGGGCCGATGTAGGTGGCGTCGATGGCGCCGGCGTTGAGGGCCTCGATCGCGGCGGGTCCGGCGTTGAAGACCTGGGTGCTGAGCTTGGTGCTGCCCAGGTTCTTGGCGAGCTGGCCCTGGCTGACTCCGACGAGGGCCGGGGCGTGGGTGATGTTCCCGAAGTAGCCGAGTTTGAGTTCGGTTGCGGGGGTGGCGGCGACCGGGGCGGCTGCATCGGTCCGGTTCACGGACGCGACGGCGGCTCCGGCGCCAATGAGCAGCGCCAGGCCGACGGCGAGGCTGATCTCCAGGGTGCGCTTGCGTTGGGGTTTGCCGGTTTCGCCGGCGACGATCCGGGTGGTTCCGGGCGTGGCGGGCTTGGTGCCGGGCGTGCCGGGTCCATGGGTGGATGACATGGGAAGGGGTCCTTCGGGGAAGTTTCGGGATGGCCGGGCGGGTGGTCAGCGCCGGCTACATCGCCCCCGGAAATCCCGGCGGGAGCTGCTGGAGAGCCGTTCCGTTGTTGTCATTGCTTCACCATAGGGACTGCCCTTAACCCGGTTCAACGGTCCGGAAACCGGGGGTCACGGGAGTTCATGCAGCGTCACATGCGGGCCCAACGAGCCAGGACGCGCGGCGGATGATCCGGGTGTCAGTTGCCCTTGACGTTGACCAGTTGCCGGAGCTTGTGCCGCACCGTGACCAGGTCCGCGGAGTCGCGCATCACCTGGTCAATGGGTTTGTAGGCGGCCGGGATCTCGTCGATGAACGCCTCGCTGGGCCGGAACTCGATGCCCTTCATGGCGGTCTTTAGCTCGGCCATGGAGAAGGCTTTCCTGGCGGCGTTGCGGGAGTACTCGCGCCCGGCGCCGTGCGGGGAGGAGTTCAGGGACTCGCGGTTCCCCCGCCCGACGACGACGTAGGACGCGGTGCCCATGGAGCCGGGGATCAGCCCCGGGTCCCCAGCCTCTGCCCGGATGGCGCCCTTGCGGGAGACCCAGACGGTCTTGCCGTAGTGCTGTTCCTTGGCGGTGAAGTTGTGGTGGCAGTTGATCCGCTCGGCCTCCCGGACGGACCCGCCGGTCCAGGCCTCGAACTGCCGCACCACGCGGTCCATCATCTCCTCGCGGTTCAGCAGGGCGAAGTGCTGGGCCCAGCTGAGTTCCGTGATGTAGCGGTCAAACTCCGGAGTGCCTTCCTCGAGGTAGGCCAGATCCGGGTGCGGCAGGGCGAGGTGCCGGCTCCGGGCCACGCTGCGGGCCTCGGCGATGTGCCGCTGCGCGAGTTTGTTGCCCACGCCGCGGGAGCCCGAATGCAGGAACAGCCACACGGTGTCCGCCTCATCCGCACAGACCTCGATGAAATGGTTGCCGGATCCCAGCGATCCCAGCTGCAGCTCCCAGTTCGCGGCGTACCGGGCCGGGTCAAAGCCGGCCTTTTCCGAAAGGCGCCGCAGTTCGGCAATCCGCGGCGCGGCGGTGGGGCTGATCCGGTGGTTGTAGTGCCCGGCGGACAGCGGCACCGCACGCTCGATGCCCACCCGCAGCGGCTTCCGGTCCTTGGGCAGGTCCCCGACGGCGTACTGGGTCCGGACGGCGATCATGCCGCAGCCGATGTCCACGCCCACCGCCGCAGGGATCACGGCGCCCAAGGTAGGGATGACGGACCCCACGGTGGCGCCCAGGCCCAGGTGGGCGTCCGGCATCAGCGCCAGGTGCGGCCAGATGACGGGTAGCTGCGCGGTGGCCAGCGCCTGCTCGCGGGTCTTGTCATCCAGGATCGACGCCCAGCTGTAAAGCTTGCTGTTGATGACTTCCAACGGAACCTCCGTCCCGGTCCGCAGCCCCGGAGCACCGGCCTGCGGATCCTCACCGCCAATTCACCGCGCGAGGCAGACTCGTTCATCCACGGAATGCGGCTGCGTGGTCGCGTGCCCACGTCGCGAAGGAACGCGGCTCGCGGCCAGTTACAGCACGGACTGTGTCCGTCGGCTGCGCTATGAAGCCGCTGCGCAGCAGCGGGAACATATGCTCGAAGTGCACCAGGAGCCAGCCAGGGATGCCCATCTGAACGAATGTCTGTCTGGCGGCCTCGTCGGGGATGCTGACGAACTCGACGGTGTGGCCCGCCACCCTCGATAGCTCCTCGGCAACCTGCTCGTAGGTGACCGGCTCCGGCCCACTGAGGTCGAGGATCTTGCCGTTGTAAGCGTCGGTGACCAGCGCGGCCGCTCCGACCGCTCCGGTGTCACGCGGGTCGATCATCGCGATCCGGGCCTCGCCTAGCGGCGCGAAAAGCTTGCCGGCCTGACGCACCGGCTCTGCCGAGGCGAGCAGGTTGGTCATGTAATAGTACGAGCGCAGGACCACCGACGGGATCGCGGACGCGCGAAGGTTATCCTCGATTCGTCCGTGCCAGTCGAAGGGAGGAAGCAGCGACCCTGCCTCGGCGCCGACCGTGGAGGCCTTGACAATTTTTTGAATCCCGGCCGCACGCGCAGCTTCGATCACGGCCGTCTCGTGCGCCACTTTTTGCGGGTGGTCGGCTGACGAGAGAAACACCGCGTCCACCCCATGGAGCGCGCGTGCGATCGATGCAGTGTCCTCGAAGTCTCCAGTTGCCAGCTCGACGCTTGCCCCGAGATGCTCCCGCGCGCGCGTCGCGTCACGGACGAACGCGCGCACCGGCTCTCCCTTTGCGGCGAGTTCCGCGACGACCGCGGCGCCGACGTTCCCGGTCGCTCCCGTTACCAGGATCATGATCCTTTTGCCTCCCGTACCTTGGTGACGCGGACCAACCATGGTTCGCCCCAGGTGCCGCCCGGTTGCTTGAGGCCACCGCCGTTACGGACCCGGCAGCTTCATGCTAGGCGCCTCAAGTCCGCAGTGCTATGGCCCAAGGTTCGTTCCGGCGCACATCGCCTGGCGTGAGCCCGGAAACAGCGCTGCCCCGCATGGCCGGGCGGAACGACGCCGGTCATGCGGGGCAGTGTTGGCCGATGCCTACACGCAGCAGCCTTAGATCGAGTAGCGCTCGTCCTCGTGGTCGCCGGGGTGGTCCTTGACGAGGCCTGCGGCGAGGGTGTTGCCGTCCAGCGGGTCGATCACCAGGAACGCCCCGGTGCGGCGGTGGTGCAGGTAGTTCTCCAGCGGCAGCGGCGCGGCGAGCCGCAGCTGGGCATGTCCGATGTCGTTGAGGTCCAGCGTGGAGGTGGGTTCCAGCTGGAAGTTGGCGAGGTCCAGCTTTCCGGTCACGTTCCGCACCAGCGCCTGGACCGTGCGGGTGCCGTGCTTGACCAGCACTTTCGCGCCCTCGCGAAGCGGTTTCGGCGAAAGCCAGCACAGGGCGGCGTACAGGTCCGCCGACGACTCACGGATAGTCCCGGCCGCCGCGATCGTGTCACCGCGGGCGACGTCGAACTCGTCCGCGAGCCGGATCGCCACCGACTGCGGGGCCGTGGCCTCCTGCAGCGAATGCCCGGCGAAGTCGATGCCGGTCACCGTGGTGGAGCGCGGGTCCTGGCCGGGCGTCAGAACGCTGACCCTGTCCCCCACCTTCACGGACCCCTCGGTGATCTGGCCGGCGTAGGCGCGGTAGTCGCGGTACGCCGCGGCGTCGAGCCCCGCGGCCACGGCGTCGGGAGCCAGCGCGCCCTGCGGTCGGACCACCAGCTGGACGGGAAAGCGGAAGCTCTCCAGGTGGCTCTCAAGCTCGTCCGCGGCCGGCAGGGTCTCCAGGACCTCGAGCAGGGCAGGGCCGTCGTACCAGGGTGTGCGGTCCGAGCGGTCCACGACGTTGTCACCGTCGAGCGCGGAGACAGGAATGACGAAAAGATCGGCGAGGCCACCGGTGTTCAGTTCGTTACGGCCCAGCCCGAGCTCGCGGCCCACCTGCTGCACGTCGGCTTCGATCCCGCGGAACACGTCCTCGCTGAAGTCCACCAGGTCGATCTTGTTCACGGCCACGATCACGTGCGCCACGCGCAGCAGCTGCAGCACGGACAGGTGCCGGCGGGTCTGTTCCAGGACACCCTTGCGGGCGTCAATGAGCACGACGACGGCATCCGCAGTGGACGCGCCGGTCACCGTGTTCTTGGTGTACTGCACGTGCCCGGGGCAGTCCGCGAGGATGAAGCTGCGGCGGTCCGTGGCGAAGTAGCGGTAGGCGACGTCGATGGTGATGCCCTGCTCCCGCTCGGCGCGCAGGCCGTCGGTGAGCAGGGCCAGGTCAATCGCTTGAACACCGGCTGCGCCGGCCCCGCCGAAGCCGCGGTCCGCGGAGGTGCGGGCGACGGCGTCGAGCTGGTCGGCGAGGATCGCTTTCGAGTCATGGAGGAGCCGGCCCACCAGGGTGGACTTGCCGTCGTCGACCGATCCGGCGGTGGCGAAGCGGAACAGCGAAGCGTGCGCCAGCGGCGCCTCGTCAAGCAGGGCGGCCGCGCGGGCGGTATCGAGTTCGGTGCTCATTAGAAATAGCCGTCCTTCTTGCGGTCTTCCATGGCGGCCTCGGAGATCCGGTCATCCGCCCGGGTGGCGCCACGTTCGGTGATGGTGGAGGCGGCAACTTCAATGACGACGTCGCGCACGGTGGCGGCGGCCGATTCCACGGCGCCGGTGCAGGACATGTCGCCGACGGTCCGGTAGCGGACGGTCTTGGTGATGACCGGTTCGTTGTCGCGCGGCTGCGAGACCTCGCCCACCGCGCGCCACATGCCGTCGCGGGCGAAGACCTCGCGCTCGTGGGCGTAGTAGAGGCCCGGCAGCTCGATGTTTTCGCGCTCGATGTAGCGCCAGACGTCCAATTCGGTCCAGTTGCTGATGGGGAACGCGCGGACGTGCTGGCCCACGGTGTGCCGGCCGTTGTAGAGGTTCCACAGCTCGGGACGCTGGTTGCGCGGGTCCCACTGGCCGAATTCGTCGCGGAGGCTCAGGATGCGTTCCTTGGCGCGGGCCTTGTCCTCGTCGCGGCGGCCGCCGCCGAAGACGGCGTCGAACTTGTTGCGCTGGATCGCGTCCAGCAGCGGCACGGTCTGCAGCGGGTTCCGGGTGCCATCGGCACGCTCGGCCAGCTCCCCGGAATCGATGAACTCCTGCACGGAGCCGACGACGAGCTTCAGCCCCAGCCGCTCCACGGTCCGGTCCCGGAAGTCGATGACCTCCGGAAAGTTGTGCCCGGTGTCCACATGCAGCACCGGAAAAGGCACCTTCCCAGGCCAGAAGGCCTTGGTGGCCAGGTGCAGCATCACCACAGAATCCTTGCCGCCAGAAAACAGCAGCGCCGGCTTCTCAAACTCGGCCACGACCTCGCGGATGATATGGATCGCCTCAGACTCAAGGGTGTCCAAAGACGACAGGCGTGTAGAAACCTGTGTGGGCTCCTCAGTCAGGAAAGTGCTCATACGTGTAGTCCGCATTCTGTCTTTTCGGTTCCTGCCCAGCGTCCGGCGCGGGGATCGTCGCCGGGCGCCACCTTGCGGGTGCAGGGCTGGCAGCCAATGGACGGATAGCCCTGTGAAAGCAGCGGGTTGACGGGAAGGAGGTTGTCATCGGAGTACTGGACCAGCTGGTCGAAGCTCCAGGCGGCCACGGGGTTGACCTTGACCAGGCCGTTGGCCTCGTCCCAGGTGACCAGCGGGGTGTTGGTGCGGGTAGGCGCCTCGTCGCGGCGGACGCCGGTGAACCAGAGCTCGTAGCCGGCCAGGGTGCGGCGCAGCGGAGCCACCTTGCGCAGCGCGCAGCACTGGGCGGCGTCGCGGGCAAAGAGGTCCTTGCCGAGGAGCCGGTCCTGCTGCTCCACGGTCTGCTCCGGCAGCACGTCCACCACGTTGATGCGCAGGCTCGCGGCCACCTCGTCGCGCGTGGCGTAGGTTTCCGGGAAGTGGTAGCCGGTCTCCAGGAACAGGACGTCGACGCCGGGGAGCTGGTCCGCGACCAGCGCCGGGAGGACGGCGTCCGCCATGGAACAGGCGACGGCGACGGCAGGCAGGTCGAAGTTGCGCGCCACCCAGGCAATCACCTCGCGGGCCGGGGCGTCCCAGCCGAGCTCGGCGGCGCCGGACTCGGCGAGGGCCTTCAGCTCGTCGTGGGTGCGGAGGACGGGGTCCACCCCCAGCGCGTGCTTGCTCACTGCAGGTCACCTTCGTCGGCCGCGAACGCCCACTCCGCGAAGGTCTGGTCCTCGGTGTGGTCAGCCACGTACTTCCGGACCACGCGCTCCACGTAATCCGGCAGCTCGCCGGCCGTGACCTTGAGGCCGCGGACGGTCCGGCCCAGGCCCGCCTCCTCGCGGCTGTCGGAGGCCAGCCCGCCGCCAAGGTGGACCTGGAAACCCGGGGTGGGGTCGCCGTCGGGCGTGGGAAGCATCATGCCCTTAAGGCCGATATCCGCCGTCTGGATCCGGGCGCAGGAGTTGGGGCAGCCGTTGATGTGCAGCGAGAGGGCCTGCGGGAGCTGCCCGGTTTCCACGAGGTCGGCCAGGCGGCGTTCCAGCTCCGCAACCGCCGTCGCGGCCGTGACCTTCGTTTCGACGATGGCCAGCTTGCAGAACTCGATGCCCGTGCAGGCGATGGTGCCGCGGCGGAACACGGACGGCCGGGCGGCGAGGCCCAGGGCGTCGAGTTCGGCCACCAGCGGTTCCACCTCGTCCTTCGGTACGTCGAGCACCACGATTTTCTGGTGCGGGGTGGTGCGCAACCGCCGGGATCCACGGGATTCCAGGGTGTCGGCGAGCTTCACCAGCTGGGTCCCGGAGAGGCGTCCGGCCAGCGGGGTGGCGCCGATGAAGAACCGGCCGTCCTTCTGCTCGTGCACGCCGATGTGGTCGCCCGGGGTGGCGGGCTTCGGGGCCGCGGGGCCGTCGTCGAGCTTGTAGCCGAGGTATTCGTCCTCGAGGACCTGGCGGAACTTCACCGGGCCCCAGTCGGCCAGCAGGAACTTCAGCCGGGCCTTGGTGCGCATGCGCCGGTAGCCGTAGTCGCGGAAGATGCTGGTGACGCCGAGCCAGACGTCGGCGGCCTGGTCCGGGCGGACGAACGCACCGAGGCGCTTGCCCAGCATGGGGTTGGTGGAGAGCGCGCCGCCCACCCAGAGGTCGTAGCCGATGCCGAATTCGGGGTGGACCAGGCCCACCAGGGCGACGTCGTTGATCTCGTGGACCACGTCCTGGCTGGGGTGGCCGGTGATGGCGGTCTTGAATTTGCGCGGCAGGTTGCCCAGCTCCGGGTCGCCGATGAAGCGTTCGGCCAGCTCGTGGATCAGAGGCGTCGGGTCGATGATCTCGTCCTTGGCGATGCCGGCCACCGGGGAGCCGAGGATGACGCGGGGCACGTCGCCGCAGGCTTCCGTGGTGGAGAGGTCCACGGCTTCGAGGCGGCGCCAGATCTCCGGGACGTCCTCCACTCGGATCCAGTGCAGCTGGATGTTCTGCCGGTCGGTAAGGTCGGCCGAGTCGCGGGCGAAGTCCACGGAGATCTGGCCGATGACGCGCAACTGCTCGGTGGTGAGGGCGCCGCCGTCGATCCTGACCCGCAGCATAAAGTACTTGTCTTCGAGCTCGTGCGGCTCCAGCGTGGCGGTCTTGCCGCCGTCGATCCCGGGCTTGCGCTGGGTGTAGAGGCCCCACCAGCGGAAGCGGCCGTGCAGATCCGTTCCGTCGATCGAGTCGAAGCCGTGCTTGGAGTAAACGGACTCGATACGCTCGCGGACGTTGAGGCCGTTGTCCTCCTGCTTCCAGGTTTCGTTGGCGTTCAGCGGCGCGGTGCCGTCCACTTTCCACTGCCCGTGCGGCTTTGCGGCGGGACGGGAAGTGGGGCGCTTGGCGCGGCCTGCGGCAGCCTGGTCCGGGGACGCTCCGGCTAGAGCTGTATCAGTCATGGATCGACTGTAGGGCGGCCTTTAATGCCGTTTCAAAGGTGCGGAAACGCTAGGTCACCTTGGGCAATAAATCGTCACGAAGCGTCGGAGGGCCTTGAAGTGCCGGGGGTGGTGTGCATCCGCCGGGGCCCGACGGCGGCTTCCGGGAGGCGGCGTCCGGCGGCGCCGGGCCGCGGCGTCCCGCGGCGTCCCGCGGCGTCCCGGGGCTGCGGGGTCCGGGCGCCGGGCCACGCGGGGTCCGGGCGCCGGGCCACGCGGGTCAGCCCGCGGCGAGCGCGGCGTCGTAGCGTTCCAGGGCGATCTCGGCGAGCACCGGCGAGGGCAGCAGCGCCGCGGTGACGAGGTCGGCGCCGGCCTTGGCCAGCTGGTCGTGGAAGAAGCCCGGGGCCAGCAGGTACGCGGCGATCACCACGCGGCCGCCCAGGTCCACTCCCCCGGCGGATTCGCCCGCCCCTGCGCCGCCCGCGGCTTCCTCGCGGAGCATGGCCACGGCCTCGGGCACGGAGGGCTTCGCCGATGCGCCGTACGCGGCCACGATCCGGTTGGACCGCAGGGCCCGGAGCTGGTCCACGAGTTCCTCGACGTTCTGCGCCGCCGTGGGGTCGGAGGACCCGGCAGCGGCGACGATCACGGCGTCGTTGTCTGTCACGCCGGCCTCCCGGAGCCGTTGGTCCAGCAGCGCCGCCAGCCGCGGGTCCGGGCCCAGCGGGGCAGCGGCGCGGGTGCCCGGCCGGCTCTTGACGGCCCGGGCGATGTCCACCTTGACGTGGTAGCCCACGCTGAGCAGCAGCGGGACCACGACGGCGGTCTCCCCCGCCGGCAGGCCCGCGACGACGGCCGGCAGCTCGGGCTCCTGGACGTCCACATAGGCCTCGCGGACGTCGAGGCCCGGCCGCAGCGCGGCGATCCCGTCGCGGAGGGCGTTGACTTCGGCAGCGCCCTCGGCGCTGGAGGTGCCGTGGGCGCAGGCGATCAGGATGGGGCTATTCATAGCCGTTAGCGTAACCTTGGAGCCGCCCCATTTGCCCCTCGAGATCCGACCGGGACGCTCCATGACTTTTTCCTTCAGCGCTGTCCTGATCTGGCTGGACCTGGCCGGCGTCTTCTTCTTCGCCGTCTCCGGGTCCCTGCTCGCGGCGCGGAAACAGTTCGACATCATCGGCTCCCTGCTGCTGGCCTCGGTGGTCAGCCTGGGCGGCGGCGTCATCCGCGACATCATCATCAACGCGGGCCCGCCCACGGCCTTCATCAACCCGGCCTATCTGGCGCCGCCGCTGCTCGCCACGGTGCTGGTGTACTTCCTGTTCTCCAGTGTGCAGCGCAACACCTCGCTGCTGGTGCTGTTCGACGCCGGCGGCCTGGCGCTGTTCTGCATCACCGGGTCCCTCAAGGCGATCGACGCCGGGATGAACCCGGTGGCGGCTGTGCTTCTGGGGGTCACGACGGCGGTGGGCGGCGGCCTGCTGCGCGACATCACCGCCAATGAGGTGCCGCAGCTGTTCGACCCGAAGGACATCTATGCGCTGCCGGCGTTCACCGGGGCCGCCCTGACAGTGGTGCTGTCCGTGACGGGCGCCTTCAACGCCGTGACCGCCGGTGCCGTGGCCGTCGTCGTTTTCGCCTTCCGGGTGACGGCGTGGCGGCGCAAGTGGTACGTCCCGCTGGCGGTCCGCGGCTGGCACCGGCTCGGCCTGGACACGGCCGAGGGCGGGCCCCGGGATTAGCTAGGATAAGAACCATGACTGACATGTTCCTCGAGAAGTTCCGCGCGCTTGTTCCGAAGTATCTCGAAGACGAATGGCAGGAAGAGGATGGCCTGGCCGCCGACGAGCTCGATGGGGCCCTTGCCGAGCACCAGTTCCAGGTCCCGCCGGTGCTGCGGGAGTTCTACCTTGCGGTGGGCGGCTGCGAGGACATCATGGAGGCGTACCACTACTTCTGGGACCCCGAAGAGCTCGAAGTCGACGATGAAGGCTTCCTCATGTTCCTCGAGGACGAGGAGGAGCAGTTCACCTGGGGGTTCCGGGTGGCCGACCTCAGCATTCCAGACCCGATTGTGTACCGCCGCAACAACGCCCGCGGCCAGTGGAAGAGCGAAGAAGGAACCTTCTCCGAATTCGTCTTCGACATGTTTGAGTGGGCCTTCGAGGACGACGAGGACTAAGGTCCTCCCTTGGCCTCGGCCGTCCGGGGGCACTTTGACACAGACACGCCGCCGTCGAGCCCGGTAGTCCGCTAATCAGGCCTCAAAGTAGCCCCGGCCGGCCGCAGCGGCTTCGGCTCGCAGCCAAGACAGACCCCGACGCCGGTGCTCCAGCATCGCGAGCATCCCAGCCACTCTGCCCAGGGGTGCCCGCACAGGACTCCGACGCCGCAAGGACATCTGTCACCGCCCCGAACTCCTGGCCCCGGCCTTCCGGGGGCACATTGACACGGACGCGCCGCCGCCGGGCCGGGTGGTCCGCTAATCAGGCCTCAAAGTAGCCCCGGCCGGCCGCCGCGCCCTCGCCTCGCAGCCAAGACAGACCCCGACGCCGGCGCTTTAGCACCGTGAGCATCCCAGCCACTCTGCCCAGGGGTGCCCCCACAGGACTCCGACGCCGCAAGGACATCTGTCACCGCCCCGAACTCCTGGCCCCGGCCTTCCGGGGGCACTTTGGCACGGACACGCCGCGCCCCACCCCGGAAATCCCCTAATGAGCCCCCAAAGTAGCCCCGGACGGCCGCCGCGCCCTCGCTTCGCAGCCGACACAGACCCCGACGCCGGTTCTCCAGCATCGCGAGCCTCCCAGGGGTGCTCGGGCGGGACTCCAACGCCGCAAGGACATCTGTCACCGCCCCGAACTCCTGGCTCAGCGTTCCGGGGGCACATTGACACGGATACGCCGCGCCCCACCCCGGAAATCCCCCAATGAGCCCCCAAAGTAGCCCCGGGCGGCCGTCGCGGTCCGCTCCTACGGCGCGAATGCACCCCGGCGTCGCTGCTCCAGCACAGCGAGGACCTGCGCGAGCATCCGCTCGGGGTGGTGGACGACGAGGTCGCAGCCGAATCGGAGCCCCAGGTAGCCGCCCACGAGGCTGGCGTTGTTCCGGCCTCTGTCCTTCTTGACCTGCCGCGGCTCCAGATGCGATTCACCGTCGGTCTCCACAATGAGGCAGTCTTCCACCAGGAAGTCCACCTCACCCACGCCGGGGATTTCGACGTGCCTGCGCACCCGCAGCCCGGCCCGCAGGAAGACTGTGTTGGCGAGAACTTCCAGCAGCGAGTCGGCGCGGGGAATGACCAGGTCCAGCACCGCCCTGGCGCGCGCGTTGCGGTTGCCCGTGAGTTTGCCGCGAAGGAATGGCAGGCTGATGTCCCCGCGGCCCGCCGCACTCTGGACCATAACCAGCGCCTCCAATTCCGGCAAACAATGCAAGGCATGGATCAGGACGTCGGCCAGCCCGGCAACGGGAAGCCACTCGTGCCGGGGATGCCGGCAGCGGCCATGTGCCACGGTGCCGGGCGGGGTCTTTCGGTGCCCGACACACAGGTGCAGCTCCGACGCCGGGACCAGCGTCCACAACCGGTAAGCGGGCGCCGCGGAGAGACAAGTCAGCAACCCGCCGGCCTCGCGGGCCATCCTCCCTGCTGAGCTTTCCCGGGCTAGCACGTAATGTCCGCGACGGATTCTGACGATGGCGCCCTCCGCCACGGCCTGGGCGATCCGGTAGCGCGTGAATCTTGCCCGCCGGAGGTCGGCTGAACTGGCCGGTCCGCCGCGCGAGGCCAAGAAGGAGGCGATGTTCATTCCGCCAATGTGCCCCGCCCGCGACCGGCGCGGTCCCCTGAAGCTGACCTATGTGGATAACCCGGGCGCGGCCGAGGGGCACTTCGACACGGACACGCCGCTACCCAGACCGGAGATCCCCCACGAGTGGTTCAAAGTCCCCCCGCACGGCCGGACACCTCGGCAAAGTGCCCCCCGCTACCGCCGAAGACCCCGGCAAAGTGCCCCCCGCTACCGCTGAAGACCCCAGCAAAGTGCCCCCGCACCG
This sequence comes from Pseudarthrobacter sp. 1C304, assembly GCF_052245515.1. Classification (NCBI taxonomy): domain Bacteria; kingdom Bacillati; phylum Actinomycetota; class Actinomycetes; order Micrococcales; family Micrococcaceae; genus Pseudarthrobacter; species Pseudarthrobacter sp. 1C304. The sequence continues at coordinate 553,456 of NZ_JBQQCH010000002.1, forward strand.
CCGAACTCCCGGCCGACAAAGCCCGTGACAGCCAATTTACAAACGGGCTAGACAATGTGACATTCCTGTCATATGCTCATTCATGGGTTCACTAAATGCCTCCGGTGGACCTGATGCGAACGGAGAAATGGCCCCGGTTCCGCACAACGGATTGAAACGTTGTGAGGAACCGGGGCCATTCCGTTTAAGACTGGCAGCCCGGCAAGAATCACCCGGCGAGAATCAGCTGGCGCGGTCCACCACGGCCCGTGCGAAGTTGGTCAGCGAGTCCTTCACCACACCCTCGGGCAGCGGCGCCAGCGCGGCAATCGCCTCATCCGCCCACGCCCGCGCCACCACCCAGGATTCCGCGGTCACGGGGTGCTCCCGGAGACCGGCGACGGCGGCAGCCAGCGCCTCGTCCGAGCTGAGGTCACCGTCAATGAGTTTCAGCAGCTCGACGGCAGAGGAGTCGCCGGCGTCGGCCTTCTTGCGCAGCAGCAGCACCGGCAGCGTCGGCACCCCCTCGCGCAGGTCGGTACCCGGGGACTTGCCGGACTTGACCTTGACGCCGGTGACGTCAATGACGTCGTCGGCGAGCTGGAACGCGACGCCCACCTTCTCGCCGTACTCCACCAGCACCGGCTCGTAGGCCTCGTCGGCGCCGGAGAAGATCGCGCCGAGCTGCCCGGAGGCCGCCACCAGCGAGCCGGTCTTGTCCGCGATGACGGAGAGGTAGTGCTCCACCGGGTCCTCGTCCGGGCGCGGGCCCACGGTTTCGTGCAGCTGGCCCAGGCACAGCCGCTCAAAGGTGCGGGCCTGGATGCCCAGCGCGCGGGACCCCAGCTCGGACACCAGGATGGAGGCCCGGGCAAAGATCAGGTCGCCGGTAAGGACGGCGACGGAGTTTCCCCAGACCTCGTGCGCCGTCGGGGCGCCGCGGCGGAACGGCGCAGAGTCCATCACATCGTCGTGGTACAGCGTGGCAAGGTGGGTCAGTTCAACCACGACGGCGGCCTGCACCACGGCGGGCCGGGACGCGTCGCCGAGGTGGGCGCAGAGCAGCGTCAGCAGGGGGCGGATGCGCTTACCGCCGGCTTCCACGAGGTGGCGCGACGTCGCGTCAGCCAGCGGATCGGAGTTGGCAATGGCCTCGCGCAGCTTCTTCTCCACACGGGCCAGGTTGGTGGTGATCGCCGGGCCCAGCTCGGGGTCCCCCGCAATCGCGGCGAAGCCTGCCGGGAGCTGCAATCCGGTGGCGATGGCCGTGGTGTTGAGGCTGGGCTCGGAGCTCGGCTTGCCGTGTCCGGCGTGCCTCCAGCTTTGGTCTGCAGAGTTGGTCACGGGTTAACCCTAACTTTTGTTGCGGAATCCGCGGAGTTGGCGCTGGAGGGCGAAGCACTGGACATGTCCAGCCGTGCGGGGGCCGAATTGGACGTCGCCGGGACCAGCGATTCCAGCACCCGGATGACCCGGTCCTCGAACCCCTTGGCAGCAGGATCGGTCAGGTTGGCCAGCAGCCGCACCACGAACCGCATCAGCACAGGAATGGGCATGCCCGTCCGGAGGGCCAGCTTCATCACGGCCGGCTTCCCGATCAGCGCGGCGAACGCGCGGCCCAGGGTGAAGTGTGATCCCCACTGGTCCCGCACATAGTCCGCGTACCCCGCCAGCCGGGCGTCGGCGTCGTACGTTCCGCCGGAAGCAGCCGAGCGCGCGGCGGCGTCGATGATGAACTCGGCCGCGAACCGGGCCGACTCCATGGCGTAGGAGATGCCCTCGCCGTTGAACGGGGAAACCATGCCGCCGGCGTCGCCGAGGAGCAGCAGGCCCGGCGAGTAGTGCGGGGTGCGGTTGAAGCCCATGGGCAGCGCGGCGCCGCGGATCTCGCCCACCTGGTTCTCCGGGGTAAAGCCCCATTCCGCGGGCATCCCGGCGGTCCATTCGCGCAGGACCTGCTTGTAGTCCAGCTTGCCGAATTCCTTGGAGGAGTTCAGGATGCCCAGGCCCACGTTGGAGGTCCCGTCGCCGACGCCGAACACCCAGCCGTAGCCGGGCAGCAGCTTGCCGTCGCGGCCGGGGAGCTCCAGCCAGCCTTCCATCCAGTCGTCGTCGTGCCGCGGGGAGGTGAAGTACGTGCGGACGGCGACGCCGAGGGGCCGGTCGTCGCGCTTCCGGATGCCGAGCGACACCGCGGTGCGGGTGGAGTTGCCGTCCGCGGCGAGGACGACGTCGGCCGGAAAGTCGCGCGTCTCCCCCGTCTTGCGGCCGGATTCGTCCAGCAGGGCGGCGCGGACGCCGGTGACCCGGCCGGCGTCGTTTCGCAGGGCCTCGGTGACGCTGTGGCGTTCCAGCACGACGGCGCCCGCGGACCGGGCGTGGGCGGCCAGTTCCTCGTCGAAGCCGAGCCGGGTCCGGATGAGGCCGTACTGCGGGAAGTCGGACACCTCGGGCCAGGGCAGTTCGATGCTGCGGCCCCCGGCCAGGAGGCGCAGGCCCTTGTTGCGGCGCCAGCCGTCGCTTTCGGGGTGCGGCAGGCCCAGCTTCTGGATCTCGCGGACGGCGCGCGGGGTGAGGCCGTCGCCGCAGACCTTCTCGCGCGGGAAGCTGGTTTTTTCGAGCACCGTGACGTCGATGCCTGCCTTGGCCAGGTAGTAGGCGGCGGTGGACCCGGCCGGACCCGCTCCGACGATCAGTACTTTCACGGCGTCTGGACTAACGCGCGGGCCGGGTGTTGCGGCGCAGCTTCGCGACCGGTCCGGTGTGGTTGGCGAGTGCGGCAGCGGCTGCTGCCGGCCCGGACTCAGCGCCGGGCTTCACGGCGCGGTGCACGGCCACAATGCCGCCGCTGAGGTTGCGGTACGTGACGGATTCCCAGCCGGCGTCCTGCAGCCAGGCGGCGAGGTGGTCCTGGTCCGGCCAGGCGCGGATGGACTCGGCGAGGTAGACGTAGGCATCCGGGTTGGAGGAGACCTTGACGGCGATCGCGGGCAGCGCGCGCATGAGGTATTCGGTGTACATGGTGCGCCACAGCGGCACCACGGGCTGGGAGAACTCGGCGATGACCAGCTTGCCGCCGGGCTTGGTGACCCGCAGCATCTCCTCGAGCGCCTTCTTCGGCTCGTTGACGTTGCGCAGGCCGAACGAGATGGTGCTGGCGTCAAAGGAGTTGTCCGCGAAGGGAAGGCGCGTGGCATCCCCGGCGATGAAGTCGATGTCGGGGCGGCGGCGCTTGCCGACCTTGAGCATGCCGAGGGAGAAGTCGCAGGCGATCACGTCGATGCCGGCGTCGGCATACGGCTCGCTGGAGGTGCCGGTTCCGGCCGCGAGGTCCAGCACCCGCTGGCCCGCCCGCACATCCATGGCCTCGACCACAACCTTGCGCCACCGGCGCGTCTGCCCCATGGACAGGACATCGTTGACGACGTCGTATTTGGGGGCGACGTCGTCAAACATCGTGGCTACTTCGTCCGGACGCTTATCCAAGGATGCTCGGTTCACCCTGCCATTGTCTCAAATGTTAGGGACACCCACGAACCACGCCCTGAGCAGGGCCGGAACAGGGCGCCGGCCACGGCGTGAGCGGGCCGCCACGCCCGGCGGGAGTAGTGTGGTCTCACTATGACGAGCGCGTTCTCCACCCGAATTATCAGAACACTGACAGTCCCCCTGGATGCAGAATCCTTCCCCGGGGGGCTGCCGTCGTTTCTGGTCCGCGACGACGTCCTCTGCTGGTCCCGCCGCGAAGCCGGCCTGGTGGGCTTCGGCGAAGTGGCCCGCTTCACCGCCACGGGGCCCGAGCGGTTCCTTGAGGCGGACATCTGGTGGCGCCACCTGGTGCTCGAGGCTCAGACTGAGGACACCGTGGAGTGGCCCGGTACCGGCCCTGTCGCGTTCGGCTCGTTCGCCTTCTCCAAGGCTTCCGCGCACGAGTCCCGGCTCATCGTCCCCGAGATTGTCGTGGGGCTGCGCGACGGCAAGGCCTGGCTCACCCAGCTGACGTTCGACGACGTCGACCTCACTGAGGCGGGGGCGCGCGCCGCCCTGGACCGCTGGCTCGGGAGCTCTGCCGGCGCTGGCGCTTTGGCTGGCGCTTTGGCTGGCAGCGCTGCGGACGGCACGACGTCGGAACCAAGCTTGGCCGGGAACGGCACCGCCGGCGGCCCGGCCGCGGAGGCGGGGCGCGCCGTCGTCCGCCCGCTGCCCCTGGCCGCCGGGGCAACGCTGCACACGGGGTCGCTCAGCGAGGAAGCCTGGATGGCCGCCGTCGCCGCCGGGGTCGAGGAGATCCGGGCCGGCGCCCTGGAGAAGCTGGTGCTGGCCCGCGACATCGTGGCCACGCTCCCCACGGGCGTCAACGCCGCGCAGGTGCTGCGCGAGCTGGCCGCCCGCTACCGCGAATGCTGGACCTACGGCGTGGACGGGCTGGTGGGCGCCACGCCGGAGATGCTGATCCAGGTGGAGGGCCGCACCGCGCAGGCCCGCGTCCTGGCCGGCACCCTGGACCGCCGCGACGCCGACGGCATGGCCGGTTCCCCGCTGGAGTTTGCCGAGCGCGTGCTGGCCGGGTCCGAGAAGCAGCGGCACGAGCACGACATCGCCATCCAGTCGCTGACCACGCAGCTGGCGCCGTTCTCGGAGGCGATGAATGCGCACAGCGAGCCGTTCATCCTGGAGCTGCCCAACGTGTGGCACCTCGCCTCGGACGTCAAGGCCGAGTTGACCGAGGTGGAGGGACATGTCCCCACGTGCCTGGCGCTGATCAACGCCCTGCACCCCACCGCGGCGGTCTGCGGCACTCCCACCACCGTGGCCGGCGCGCTGATCCGCAAGCTGGAACACCTGGACCGCGGACCCTACGCCGGGCCGGTGGGCTGGCTCGACGCGGCCGGCAACGGGGAATGGGGCATCGCGCTGCGCGGGGCCGTCATCGAGTCCGCGGAGACCGTGCGGCTGTACGCCGGCTGCGGCGTCGTGGAGGGCTCGGTCCCGGAAGCCGAGCTCGCCGAGACGTGGGCGAAGTTCCGTCCCATGCTGGAGTCCCTCGGCATCAACAGCTAGAGTCCGGGATAAGAGACACCGCGCGCCGGCAGAGGCTTGCGCTAGTCTCGACAATAGTTATCCAATGGTGAAACTAAGTTTCCTGTGATGCACATCTCGTTTTCGGCGATACACTATAAGCCGATTAAGTCACGCCTGCTCCTGCAATAACCTGCAACAAAAGGGAAGAAACCATGCAGCTCAAGTCCCTCGCCACGGCAAAGATGTCCGCCAAGGCAGCCGCCATCCTCGCCGTCGGCGCCCTCACGCTCACCGCCTGCGGCGGCAGCTCCACCCCCGCAGCCACCTCCGAGGGCGGCGTGCAGCTCATCAACGCCGGCAAGCTCACCGTCTGCTCGGACGTGCCCTACGAGCCGTTCGAATTCCAGAAGGACGGCAAGATTGTCGGCTTCGACATGGACATCGCCGCCGAAGTGGCCAAGGACATGAAGGCCGAGCTCAGCGTCGTGGACAGCTCCTTCGAGGCCATCGAGACCGGCACCGCCCTGACCCAGTGCGACGTGTCCATCTCCTCCGTCTCCATCACGGACACCCGCAAGTCGGTCATGGACTTCTCCGACCCGTACATGGACGATGACCTGACCCTGGTGGCCAGCACGTCCTCCGGCATCACGAACCTCGAGGGCGCCAAGGGCAAGAAGGTGGGCGTCCAGCAGGCCACCACCGGCGCCAAGTACGCCGCCGAGAAGGGCCTCGACGCCCAGCAGTTCGAGGATTCCGGCCTCCTGGTGCAGGCCCTGCAGGCCGGCACCATCGACGCCGCCCTCGGCAACCAGTCCGTGCTGGCCTACGCCATCAAGGACGATTCGAACTTCAAGCGCGTGGAGGACTTCACCACGGGCGAGCAGCTGGGCATCTCCATCAAGAAGGGCAACACGGCCATGGCCACCCAGGTCAACGGCACGCTGAAGCGCCTGACCGACGACGGCACCCTGAAGAAGTTCGAGACCACCTGGTTCGGCGAAGCCACCAAGTAGCCCGCACCCTGGCCTAGACCTACGCAGTTGGGGCCCCGTACCGCTGGAGACCAGCCCGTACGGGGCCCCACGTGCGCGAAACGAATGTGAGAACACCATGGCAATGACCGCACGCCAACGAGCCAGAGTCAGCCTGTATGTCCAGGCCGGAATCTTTGTGGTGGCCCTCGCCGCCCTGATCCTGGCCACTGACTGGGAGACCGTCAGCGAGAGCGTCTTCAACTTCAGCAAGATCGGCCCGATGTTCCCGGACATCATTCTGGTGGGCCTGAAGAACACCCTCATCTACACGGCTCTGGGCTTCCTGGTGGGCCTCTCCGGCGGCCTGCTCCTGGCCCTGATGAAGCTCTCCTCCTTCCCGCTGTACCGGTGGCTGGCCACGGGCTACATCGAGTTCTTCCGCGGCATCCCGGCCCTGCTGGTGTTCATCGCCTTCGGCTACGGCGTGCCGCTGGCGTTCGGTGTCTCCTGGAACGTGACCGTGGTGGCCATGATCTCCCTGGGCATGGTGGCCGCCGCCTACATCGCCGAGACCCTGCGCGCCGGCCTGCAGGCCGTGCCGAAGGGACAGATGGAAGCCGCCCGGTCCCTCGGCATGCCGCAGTGGCGGGCGATGGTCTCCATCGTCATCCCGCAGGCGTTCCGGATCGTCCTGCCGCCGCTGACCAACGAAGTCATCCTGCTGACCAAGGACTCCTCGCTCATCTACGTGCTGGGCCTCACCGCCTCGCAGTACGAGCTGACGAAGTTCGGCCGCGACGGCATCTCCAGCCTGGGCGCGGGCCTCACGCCGCTCCTGGTGGCCGGTGCCCTCTACCTGGTGATCACCATCCCGCTGAGCCTCTTGGCCAGGAAGTTCGAAAGCCGCTCCGCGCGGACGAAGCGATAGGCAGGACAGTCATGAACGACGTCGTACAGAACGCCGATGACCGCGGTGCCGTCAAGGCCGCGGGTGTGGCCATCACGGACCTCCGCAAGTCGTACGGATCCAACGAAGTGCTCAAGGGCATCAACCTGACCGTTGAGCCCGGCGAGGTTGTCTGCCTGATCGGCCCGTCCGGTTCCGGCAAGTCCACCCTGCTCCGCTGCGTCAACCTGCTGGAGCAGCCCAACGAGGGCGGCATCCACGTGGGCGGCTTCGAGGCCACCGACCCGGATGTGGACATCGACAAGATGCGCCGCAAAGTGGGCATGGTCTTCCAGCAGTTCAACCTCTTCCCGCACCTGAGCGCACTGAAGAACTGCACCATCGCGCAGACCAAGGTGCTCAAGCGCAGCGAGGCCGATGCCTCCGCCGTGGCCATGCGCAACCTGGAGCGTGTGGGCCTGGGCCACCTCGCCGACCGTTTCCCGGACCAGCTCTCCGGCGGCCAGCAGCAGCGTGTGGCCATTGCCCGCGCGCTCAGCATGGACCCCGAGCTCATGCTGTTCGACGAGCCCACTTCGGCCCTGGACCCGGAGACCGTGGGCGACGTGCTCGCCGTCATGCGGAACCTGGCCAGGGAAGGCATGACCATGCTGGTGGTGACCCACGAGATGGGCTTCGCCCGCGAGGTGGCCGACCGTGTGGTCTTCATGGACGGCGGCGTGGTGGTGGAGGAAGGCGTGGCCGAGCAGGTCATCAGCGCCCCCACCCACAACCGCACCAAGGAGTTCCTCCGCCGCGTCCTCGACCCGACGCACATCGACATCGCGGAGTAGGCGCCGCCGCCGCGGGTCCGCGCCGCGGGTCCGCGTGCCGTCTGGCGACGCGCTTCCTGCCTCACGACGCGGTTCCCGCTTGGCGACACGCTAAAGCCCTGACGCTACCGGAATACGGCGGCGCCAGGGCTTTTGCGCGTCATGAGACATTTCGCGGGTCCGCGTGCCGTCTGGCGACGCGCTTCCTGCCTGACGACGTGGGTCCCGCTTGCCGACGCGCCGAAGCCCTGGCGCTACCGGAATAAGGCGGCGCCAGGGCTTTTGCGCGTCGTGGGGCAGTTCGCGCATCGCCTTCACCGGGCAGACCGCGCACGACGCCGGGGCACGCCCGCCGCTGTCAGCTTCCGTTCGAGCTGCCCGGCGGCCATCAGATCGGCCCAGACCCAGCGGAACACACCGTTTCCCAGGGCCCGGATCCGGTCCTCCCGTGCCTTCTCATCCACAACCGCCTGCGAAATGGTCCGCCCGTTGAGGTACTCGGCCTTGACGTACTTCTCGACGCCGTCGAACTCGCCGGCCAGCCGCACGCTCTCCCAGAAGTAGTCCGTGTAACCAATCAGTCCCGCACCGTCACGCATCTCGCGCTGGAGTTCCGGCGGCTCGAACCCGGCCATCCACATGAGTGCCCGGCTGTACGACTCGCCAGCTGATCCGGACCGGGGATCGGCGAATTCCACTGCCGTCATGATCCGCTTCGCGGCGGCCGCGGTGTAATTGCTCTCGATTCCCGCCAAGAGCTGCTCCTTCGTGAGGGCCGGCAGGCCATGGGCTGTGTCGGGTTTCAGCACGTGGTCCAAAGGCACCACGGCCTCGGCAAACGGTGTGAAGGCGGCAAGATCCAGCACGGTTCGGACCCTCCCGGTCACCAGGACCCCCTCCCGCCGGACGGCCTTCAAGCCGGCTGGAGGGACGTAGTGCCGGACGACTCCCGCCCGTGAGCGTCCGCCGTCGTTCTGCAGGGTCAGGGCGTGGACGGGGTGCCGAAGCCCGATGGTCGGTACGTGCCACACGGCAGCGGCAGAGTGCCAGGCAAAGATTGTCGGCGCAGTAAAGGTCTCAGCTGCCGCGCTGACCCGGACCCGGTGCTGTTCCCAGGGCTTCAGCGCCCGCCAGATGCTGCCGTCGACGTACACGCCCCGGCGCACCCGGACCAGTGCCCCAGAGTGGCAGCGCCTGGCCAGGTCCTTCGGGGTCAGGCCCTGCTGAACATTCTCGCGGGTGAGGATCAACTTGGGGAGCTCATTCATCCAACGAAGGTCCCACCCCACCGCAGCACCACACCACCAACCATCGCAGCCATGTGGACAACTCGACGCGCTCCTTATCCTGCGCGGCGCAACCTCACCCCACGACGCCCTCGTTGTCCCCCGCCACGCAACCCCACCCTCGACGCGTTTTCCGTCCCCTGCGGCGCAACCCCAGACTCCGACGCGGTTCTTGTCCTGCGACGCGCGAAAATCCTGACGCGACGGGTATACCGGCGCGTGGGGAATTTACCGAGTCGCTCAGCACGAGGCGCTTCGCCGGGCACGTACCGGCGCGCCAGCCACAAAGCGCGTCACGAGGCTCCCTCGCACCAGCGCGGACTCACCCTCCGACGCGCTCCTTATCCTGCGACGCGCGAAAATCCTGACGCGACGGGTATACCGGCGCGTGGGGAATTTACCGAGTCGCTCAGCACGAGGCGCTTCGCCGGGCACGCGTCGGGGCGCGAGGAATGCGTCGGCGCGCCAGCGACTAAGCGCGTCACGAGGCTCCCTCGCACCGGCGTAGCCTCATCCTGCGACGCGCTTCCTATCCTGCGCGGCGCGAAAATTCTCACGCGGCGGGTATATCGGCGCGTGGGGTAATTAGCGAGTCGCGCAGCACGAGCCGCGTCGGAGGGCAGGAACCGCGTCGCCGGGCACGTCGCACGTAGCGAGTCGCGCAGCACGAGGCGCGCGTCCCGCCGGGGCCTACTCCGCGGCGAGGACTCCGGCCACCGCCGTGCCCACCGCGGCCCTGATGCGTCCGTGCAGGTCCCGCAGCCCACGCCGGTCCGTGCGCACCTCGATAATGCTGCGGCCCGCCACCGGCACAGACAGCGCCGCGTCGAGCTCCGCCGTCGTGCTCACCGAGCGGTGCACCACGCCGTACGCCGCCGCGAGTGCCGCAATGTCAACGCTGTGCGGGGTACCGAAGAGGCGTTCGACGGCGGTTCCGTACCGGCCCGTGGCCTCGACGGCGCCGTGTTCCAGCAGCCCGAAGATCGCCCCGCCCGCGTCGTTCAGGACCACAATCCGCAGGTCGGGCTCCTCCTCCCCGGCGCCGAGCAGCAGCCCGCCGGCGTCGTGCAGGAACGTGACATCACCCAGCAGCACCGTGGTCTCCTGCCGGCCGCCCAGGGCAATGCCGGTGGCCGTGGCGAGGGTCCCGTCGATCCCGGACAAACCGCGGTTGGCGAACACGACGGCGGCCGGCTCGGCGGCAGGCGCCCCGGCGAGGTCGACGTCGCGGATCCCGTTGGAGGATCCCAGCACGAGCTGGCCGCGCGTGTGTTTCCAGACCAGGGCCCCGACGGCGGGCCCGGTCGCGGGAGCGCCGCCGGCAGCACCATCGGTCAAGGGATCCGGCCCGGCCAGGACCTGGTCGACGGCGTGCTGCGCGGCGGCTCCGGCCAGGAGCCAGGCGTCCAGCCACGCCGCAGAGCCGCGGCCGGCGAACTCGGCCAGGTCGGCCAGGTTGTTCAGCGGCAGTTCGGTGCGGCGGCCCGGCTCGTACCAGGCCACGGGCACCGGCTGGTACAGCGCGGAGGGGACGTCGGCGCGGGCCAGCAGGGCGCTCACCGGCCGGGACAGGGTGGGCCGGCCGAACAGCACCACCCGCTCGATCGGCTGCGCGGACTCCGGGCCGAACGCGTCGAGGACAATCCGGTACGGCCCCACCGCATTGGGCCCGAACCGGGCGTTGGAGGACGGTTCGGCCAGCAGCGGCAGGCCGTGCGCGCGGGCGAACGCCTCGGCGACCGGGCCGGCGTCGTGCCCTGCCAGCACCACGGTGCGGCGTTCGGGCAGCCCGGGGGCGGCGGGCGGGAAGTCGAGGGCCAGCGGGCCGCGGGGCGTGCGGTACACGCGGCGACCGGACTCCGCCGGCAGGCCGTCACCTGGCGCGGGGACCAGCGGGTCGCGGAACGCCAGGTTGAGCTGCACCGGCCCGGGCGGGGTGTCCTCGAACGCCCCGGTGGCGGCGCTGAGCGCGGTCTCGACGGCGCGCTGCGGGTCGCTGCCGGCGGGCACATCGGCGGCAAAACGGACATGCTCCCCGAACAGGTCCAGCTGCACGGTGGTCTGGTTGGCGCCCGTGCCGCGGAGTTCCACGGGACGGTCGGCCGAGACCACCACCAGCGGCACGGCGGCGTGGTTGGCCTCCATCACGGCCGGCAGGAGATTCCCGACGGCGGTCCCGGACGTGGTGAGCACGGCCGCGGGCGCGCCGGTGGCGAGGGCCAGGCCCAGGGCCGTGAACCCGGCGTCGCGCTCGTCGATCCGGACCAGCAGCTCCACCCGCCCGGCGGCCTCAGCCTCGGCCAGCGCATACGCCATGGGCGCCGAGCGCGACCCCGGCGCCACCACCACATACCGCACCCCTTCAAGGAGCAGGGCCGCGACGGCGATCCGCGCCGCATCGACCGCGCTCAACTCCTCCGCGCCGAGCTCTTCCGGACCCGGCTCCCCTGCGCTCACATGTTCTCCGGCGTCTCGATGCCGAGCAGGTCAAGCCCCTCGGACAGCCGGCGCAGCACCAGCGCGCACAGCGCCAGCCGCGATTCCCGCACCGAGTCCTCGGACTTCAGCACCGGGCACTGGTCGTAGAAGGACGTAAACAGCTGGGCCAGCTCAAACAGGTACGTGCACAGCCGGTGCGGCTCCAGCGTCTCGCGCACCTTGTGCAGCGTGGCGCCGTATTCGAGCAGGTGCAGCGCCAGCGCGCGTTCGGCGGGTTCGACGACGGCGATCACCGCCGCCGTCCCCGGCGACTCCGGCCCACCGCCGTCGAGCACGTCCTCACCGGTCGTCCCCGGCGTCCCGCCGTCGAGCACGACGTCGCCAGTCGCCTGCGGCGTCCCGCCGTCGAAGTCCAGCCCGGTGTACCGCTCCAGCACCCCGGCCTTCCGCAGGATCGAGCGGATCCGCGCGGCGGCGTACTGGACGTAGGGCCCGGTGTTGCCGCTCAGCGCCAGCATGCGGTCGAAGTCGAAGACGTACTCGGTGTCGTGCCCGGTGGAGAGGTCGGCGTACTTGACGGCGCCGATGCCCACCTGCCGGGCGGTCGCGGCGCGTTCGGCGTCGCTGAGCTCCGGGCGGCCTGCGTCGATGACGGCACGGGCGCGGTCCACGGCCTCCTCCAGCAGGGCCATGAGCTTGACCGGGGCGCCGGAGCGGGACTTCAGGATCTTCCCGTCCTCGCCCAGCACGTTGCCGATCTGCACGTGCACGGCCTCCACGGTGTCCGGCAGCCACCCGGCCTCGCGGGCGGTGGCCATCACCATGCGCAGGTGCATGTTCTGCGGGGCTCCCACCACGTAGAGGACGCGGTTGGCCTCGAGCTCGCGGACCCGGTACCGGATGGTGGCGAGGTCCGTGGTGCCGTAGCCGTAGCCGCCGTCGGACTTGCGGATGATGAGCGGCATGGGTTCGCCGTCGCGCCCGGTGAACCCGGCGGGGAAGGTGCAGAGCGCGCCGTCGCTGATGCGGGCGATGCCGCGGTCCTCGAGCTCCTGGCACAGCTGTGCCAAATGCGCGTCGTAGGAGCTTTCGCCGGCGATGTGGTCGTCGGTGAGGCTGATGCCCAGCATGGAGTAGATCGCGTTGAAGTAGCGCTTGGACTGCGCCACCAGCCGCTGCCAGACGGCGAAGGTTTCCGCGTCGCCGCCCTGCAGCGCCACCACCCGGAGCCGCGCGCGGGTGGCGAAGCCGTCCTCATCCGTGGCAGAGGCATCGAACTTGGCGCGGGCTGCCTGGTAGAACGCGCTGGGGTCATCCACCAGCAGGGCCGCCTCCGGGGAGTCCTCGCCGATCTCCAGCCAGTGCTCGATCAGCATGCCGAACGGGGTGCCCCAGTCGCCGATGTGGTTCTGCCGGATCACGGTGTCGCCCAGGGCCTCGAGGACCTTGACCAGGCTGTCGCCCACCACCGTGGTGCGCAGGTGCCCCACGTGCATTTCCTTCGCCACGTTCGGGGAGGAATAGTCGACGACGACGCGCTGGGCCTCCGCGGCCGGTAGGGGCTGGGTGCCGGGAGACTCGGCGTTGAGCAGCTCCTCGATCCAGGTCCCGTCGAAGGTGAGGTTGATGAAGCCGGGCCCGGAAATCTCGGCCGACGTGCAGATCCCGTCCAGGTCCAGGGCCTCGACGATCCGGGCGGCGGCGTCCCGGGGGGACATGCCCACCTTTTTGGCCAGCGCCATGGCGGCGTTGATCTGGATGTCCGCAAACTGCGAGGGCCGCACCACCGGATCCGTCCCGCGGTACTCTTCGCCGAACGCGCTGGCAATTGCAGCCTGGACTCTGGGGACAACCATTTCGGCCGGATTATTCACACTGTTCAAATTATCAGTTCCGCCCACCCGCCGACGCTCCCGCACCAGAAGCAACGCGGGGTCAGATCGCGCCCATAAAGGGCCCCAACACCGGCCGGCTCTGACCCCGCGTTGCTTTGGGTGGTTGGTGGCGGGTGACCGCGGCGGAGCGGGAAGGCCGCGCCCGGAGCCCCCGGCGTTCCGGGCGCGGCCGTCTCAGGGGCAACGCGGGGTCAGATGGCGCCCATTAAGGGCTCCGACACGGGCCGGGTCTGACCCCGCGTTGCTTTGGAGGCGAGGGTCAGGAGTCCGTGCGGAACACCTGGACCACGGACGGGCGGGGGGCACTGGCCTGGCCGCGCGCCGGCGTCGTGCCTGCCGGAACGTAGTCCGGGAAGAAGGACAGCTGCGCGTCGAACGTGCCGTCCTCGCCCGGGTGCTGCACGGAGACGAACACGGTGCGTTCCTGGTCGTGGATGATGGGCCCGCAGGTTTCGCCGTCGCGCGGGACGGCGAGGAACTGCTCCACCCGGCCCCGCTCGGCGCCGTCGAGGGTGACCTTGAACAGCCCGTCGGCCTTGCCGATACCGGAGGGGGCGCCGTCGGTGGAGATCCAGAGGTTGCCCACCGAGTCGAACGCGAGGTTGTCCGGGCAGGAGATCGGCGAGACCTGATCCGCGGGGAAGCCGGAGAAGTAGGTCACGTCGCCGGTGGAGGGATCGCCGCAGACCATCAGCAGGTTCCACGTGAACGCGGTGGAGGTCTGGTCGCCGGTCTCGGTGATCTCCACGACGTGGCCGTCACGGTTGGCGTTGCGCGGGTTGACCTCGGTGGCGCCTTCCTTGCCGAGCTTGCCGCGGTCCGAGTTGTTGGTGCAGGCCACGTAGACCTTGCCGGTGTGCAGGCTGGGCTCGACGTCCTCGCAACGGTCCATCTTGGTGGGGCCCACCTTGTCCGCGGCCAGACGGGTGTACACCAGCACCTCCTCGACGGTCATGCCGGGCACCTTGGACTTCCCGCCCACCACCAGGGGCAGCCATTCGCCGGTGCCGTCGAAGCCGCCGTCGGCCGGGACCTCGCCGGTGCCGGTGATCTCGGAGGACGGGGAGTTGCCGGTGAAGCGGGCCACGTAGAGGTCGCCGGCGGAGAGGAGGGTCATGTTGTGCTTGCGGTCCCCCTCGCGGTACTTCTCGGCGGAGACGAACTTGTAGAGGTAGTCGAAGCGCTCGTCGTCGCCTGAGTAGGCCACCACGTGCCCGGATTCGGCCACGATCACGTTGGCGCCCTCGTGCTTGAAGCGGCCCAGCGAGGAGTGCTTCTTCGGGGTGGAGTCGGGGTCGAACGGGTCCACCTCCACGATCCAGCCGAACCGGTTGGCCTCGTTTTCGAAGCCCGGGGTGCGGGTGTCGAAGCGGGGGTCGTCGAGTTCCCACTGGCGGGCCGTGGGCTTGGACGTCAGCCCGTAGCGCTTGTCCTCGGCCGAGGTGCCGGGCGCCACGAAGTAGCCGTTGAAGTTCTCCTCGCCGGAGAGGATGGTGCCCCAGGGGGTGGTGCCGCCGGCGCAGTTGCCGAGGGTGCCGAGGATGCGGCGGCCGGAGGGGTCCGCGGACGTGCGGACCAGCGGCGAGCCGGCCACCGGACCGGTGAGCTCGTACGCCGTCGTGTTCAGGTAGCGGCGGTTCAGCCCGGCACCCTTGACGTAGGTCCACGGCTTGTTCTTGTTCTTGCGCTCCAGTTCCACCACGGAGAGCCCGTGCGCGGCGGCGGCGACGGCCCGGACGTCCGCGGCGGGCATCGACGCCGGGAACATGATGGCCTCGTTGGTGTACTCGTGGTTCGCGAACAGCACCGCGCGGCGGCCCTTGCTGCCGGGAAGTTCCAGGATGTCCGTGTAGTCGTTGTTGTAGCCGAACTGCCGGGCCTGCGCGGCGGCGGTCTGGTTCCCCAGATCAAAGTCCGGGGCGTCGTCGAAGATGGGGTCACCCCAACGGATCACGGGCTGCCAGGTGAAGCCTTCCGGCACGGTGAAACGGTCGACGGCGGCATCCACCGGGGCGATCGCGCTGAACCGGAGCTTGGACGCGCCGTAGCCGTCCTTGGCTGCCGCGGAAAGTCCCGTTCCGCCGTCGGCCGCTGCGGGGCCGGCCGAGGTGAGGGCGTCCCCGAACGCGACGGCGAGCGCACCGGCGGCGCCGAAGCCCAGGACGGCGCGGCGGGACATGGTGGCCGAGGCGATGTCCCGGAAGTAGCTGTTAGAGCTGGTGTTGCAGACCTCGCCGGAGCAGGCGTTGTCGCACTTCAGTGCGCAGGTGACGGCGCTGCGCTTGCCTTTGGTGTGGCCGAGCATGGGGAGCAGGGAGAACTTGCGTCCGGAGGAAACAGACAATGGGAGACCTTCCACGGTGGATTGGGGGCCTCCCTAACGTTCCAGCCGCGGGCGACGTGGAGTCGACTCTCAGATGAAGTCCGGGTGAACTCCGGTTCACGGTTCCCGCCGCTGGTGAGGGGCTGACGACGTGCCCATCACGGGTTTAGGGTGGGCGTGACGGCCGGACGGGCCGGCTGCCCATCACCGCGCGACAGGAGCTGCGTCATGACCCACCACATCGCTGCAATGCTCGACGTCCACCCGCAGGCGTCGGAAAGCGCTGACAAAGCACTGCTGGCCGAGTGCATCGCCGCGTGCTATCAGTGCGCCCAGACCTGTACAGCCTGCGCTGACGCGTGCCTTGCCGAGGACATGGTCGCTGACCTTGTCTCCTGCATCCGCACGGATCTGGACTGCGCGGACATCTGCGCCGCTACCGGCGCCGTCTTGACCCGCCAAACAGCGTCCAATGCGGGCATCAGCCGCGCACTTCTGGAGGCCTGCCGCACCGCCTGTGCCGTCTGCGCCGTGGAGTGCGAGAAGCACTCTGGTATGCACGAGCACTGCAGGATCTGCGCCGAAGCCTGCCGCCGGTGCGAGGCTGCCTGCGCCGCCCTTCTGGCCGCGCTGGCCTAAGGATCAGCCGGCCCTTTGTAACGGGAGCGTCTGCAACGAACCCGCACCATGTGCGGGAGCGTCGCCCCGGATCCCGCCGGATGTGCGGGAGCGCCGCGGGAAGGGGTTAGCCCTTTTCCGGGGCGTTGGCCGCGTCCATCAGCCGCTGGCCGATGCCCTCAAGGAACTCGGCGATGTCCGCCACGCTGTCCTTGGAGGATGCCTCCAGCAGGGCGCTGGCCGCGGCGGCGAAGTGGTCGTTGGCCCACTGCATGGCCTCGTTGCCCTCCGGGCTGAGGTGCAGCAGCACGCTGCGGCGGTCCGTGGGGTTGGGCTTCCGGACCATAAAGCCCTTGGATTCCAGCCGGTCCACCATGGCGGTGACCGAGCCGGTGGTGATGTTCAGCGTCTTGCCCAGGTCCTTGGGGGTGAGGCCGTCCACTTCGCCCACGAAGGCCATCGCGTTGATGTCGATGGTGCCGATGCCCAGCTTTTCGGCCAGCCGGATGCGGAGCGCGTAGGTTCCGGTGTCAACCCGCCGCAGGCCCTGCACAATGCGGAGTAGCCCGTCCTTGCCGGCGGTCTGGCCGTCCGCGGCTGTGGCATCTGACGCCTCGTCAACGTGCTGGGATCCAGGAGTCGTCATTAACAAATATTCCATTCCAAAAGCCATTTTTCACGGCTGCTTCGCCGCTTCCGCACCTACTTTACTAGCCCGTGCGCGCCTCACCGGCAGCCAGCACGGCGTGGACCCGGCGGAGGCGTTCCAGCCACCAGTCGCGGCGCTCCGGCGCGGCCGCGTATTCCGCCAGCAGCCCCGGGTCGGCGGCCACGTCGCGGACGCGGATGGCGCCGTCGTCGGGCACCAGGGAATCCCGGGTGACGTCGGCGGCGAGCAGCGACACGGTCCCCAGCCCGCACGCGTACGGCAGATCCGGCAGCGCGGCGGCGAGCGCCAGTCCCGCGCGGATCCCCACGGAGGTGTCCAGCGCGGAGCTGACGACGGCGGGGAGCCCGGCCTGCGCCACAATGTCCAGGGCGCGCCGCACTCCCCCGAGCGGCGCCACCTTCACGACGATCAGGTCCGCGGCGCCGGCGCGGGCCACCTTGAGCGGGTCGTCCTCCTTGCGCACGCTCTCGTCCGCGGCGATCAGCACCGGGACCCCGGCGGCGCGCAGCCGGCGGCGCACCTCGGCCAGGCCGGCGATGTCCGGCACCGGCTGTTCGGCGTATTCCAGCCCGACGGCGGACAGCCGGGTCAGTGCCTCCACCGCGGCCGGGACGTCCCAGCCGCCGTTCGCGTCCACCCGGACCGCGGCGTCCGGCAGCGCGGCGCGGACGGCGGCGACCCGGGCGGCGTCGTCGTCGAGGGTCTGCCCGGGCTCGGCCACCTTGACCTTGACGGCGTCCACCCGGCCGAAGCGGGCGAGGATCTCCGGGACGCGGTCCGCGGCAACCGCGGGGACCGTGGCGTTGACGGGAATCATGGTTCGGACCGGCGCCGGGAAGCCGTGCCACCCGGCTTCGACGGCGGCGGCGAGCCAGCGGGAGGCTTCCGCGTCGCCGTACTCCGGGAACGGGCAGAACTCGCCCCACCCGCGCGGCCCGTCCAGCAGCAGCGCCTCGCGCCGGGTGATGCCGCGGAACTTCACCCGCATGGGCAGGCTCACCACGTGCGCCCCGGCGAGGAGCTCCTCCAGCGGCGGCAGCGGCGGCAACAGGGAGGACGACGGCGGCGGGCTGGCGGGCACGGGTCAGCCCACCGTGGCGTCGGTCAGGTTGGTGACGTCGGCCAGCCAGGGGAACACCACGTCGAACAGCAGGAACACCGCCCCGGCGAGGGCCGCGGCCGAGATGAGGATCCGCACCCAGAGGGGCCCGGGAAGGTGCCGAAACAGCCAGGAGTACATGGTTTAGCCTTTCCCCTGCAGCGCGGCGAGCTGCTGTGCGATGGCCGCCGGAGGCCCGGCGCTGAGCGGCTGCCAGGAGTCGAACACCGAGTAGGCGATGATGCGCTCCTCGGACCCGAACCGCGGGTTGCAGCTGGTCATGGTCAGGAGCCGCTGGTCCGGCGCGACGCCGGGCTGGGTGGGCACCGGCGCGATCACGTCGGTGCGGTCCGGCAGGACGATCTCCTGGTTCCGGAAGACGTAGGTGTAGAAGCCGTCGGCGGTCTGCACGTAGATTTTGTCGCCGGGCACCAGAGTGTGGATGTTGTCCAGCACCGCACCGTGGGTCTGGCGGTGGCCTGCCATCGCAAAGTTCCCGACGGCCCCAGGCATGGCGGTGCCGGCGTAGCGGCCCAGGCCCAGGGTGTCGATCACGTCCGGGCTGGTGCCCTCGATGATGGGCCGGCTGTAGTTGGCGCCGAAGCGGGGAATGTAGACGACGCCGATCGCGGCGCCGTGGGCGGGCGCGCTGGCCACCGGCACGTTCGCGGGGTCCGCGGGGGCGGACGGTGCGGCCGGGGCCGGGGCGGCGGACGCGTCAGGGATGGGTGCCTGGTGTTGCTGGACGAACTGCTTGACGGCGGATTCCTGGGCGGCGTCGGCCTCGACGTTGGTCCACCACAGCTGCCAGGCGACAAATAGCACGGCGATCACGCCGAGGGTGATGAGCAGCTCGCCGGCCACCTGGACGGCCATCAGCGGGCGCCCGCGGCGGGTGCGGCGGGTTTCCTGCGCAACCGAGGCGCGGCGGTTCAGTACGTTGGACATGCGCTCTCCCCGCCTACCGCTGGACGCTGCCGATAAAGCACCGCCCGTTGGGCAGCACGGGCAGGATGGACGTTGCCACGGTCCCGGACCGGAGCTGGGCCAGAACACATTCGTTGTTGTCGCCCAGCACGCCGACCTCGACGGCGTCCGCGGCCAGTCCCGTGGGCGTGCGGGCCGCGGAGACCTCGACGGCGGCCGGGTCCACCCCCGCGGCGGTAAGGCTCTCGCGGACCTGTGCCGTGCTGGGCTGCGGCGCGGACGCCACCAGCGCCTGCAGGGCGGCCTCGACCGCAGCGGCGGTGCCGGACGGTGCCGGTTCTGCGGCGGGCGCGGACGCGGAGGCGGTCGCGGAATCCTGGGCTGCCGAAGTTGCGGGCGCCGTGCCAACCGGGCCGGCCGGCGCTGTGGAACCGGAGTTGAGCGTCGGGGCCGGGGCCGAGCATGCCGCGGTCCCGAGCATCACCAGCGCGGCAGCGGCCAGAACGGTGAACATGCGGCCACGGGACCCGGTGCCGGTGTACTCGGTGCCGCTGCGCCCGGTGCCGGTGTGCCGGCGGAGGCGCGGGCGGCTGGTCGGGGCGGGGTCGCGGGAAGTCATCGGGATCATCCTTTCATACCGGGCCTGCCGCACCGGCGCCCGGCTCAACGGATGGACATGCTCCGTCCCGGGCCTGCCCTCAGGGGAGCATGCCCAGCCTGCGCGGCGAACAGCGGACATAGTGGCACTATGCCCAGTGCTTGCAGCCAAGGTGGCGCATGTCCCGCGGGGATGGGGGTGTGACCATACCCCTCTGCGCGTCGGAACAGACGCCGGCCATCACCTGCTGGGCGGACCCGTCAGCTGGCGGCCGGAGCTGAGGTGCGCAGCCCGTGGACGAACTCAAGCTTGTCGATCACGGCGGCGGAGAGGACAAACGGGTAAAGATCATCCTTGCCCATGCTGCGGTTGACCTGGTTGAGCGCGGCGGAGAGGGGCAGCCAGTCAGCTTCCACGACGTTCCGGAAGGAGTCCCGCGCGGGAGCCTGTGGGATGAGCCCGTACTCCCGGGCGGTGTCCAGGGTGTCCCAGATGTGCAGGTAGTGCGCGAAGGACTCCGCGAAATCCTCATACGGGTGCATGGTGGCGTACTTCGAGATGAACCGCTCGTTCCAGTCCGCAGGGGCGCCTTCGCTGTAGTGGCGGTCTATTTCCGCCTGGTAGTCCTTGGTGTCGTCGCCGAAGAGCTCCCGGGCCTTGCGGGTCCGTCCTTCGTCGCTGAAGACCAGCACCGTCTCGAAATAGTGCCCCACTTCATGCCGGAAGTGACCCAGCATGGTCCGGTATGGCTCGTCGAGCTGGGTCCGCATTCTCTCCCGGTAGGCGTCATCGGTCTCGGCCAGGTCGATGGTGATGACACCGTCAGCATGCCCGATCACCACGTTTTCGTGTGAACTCGACAACAGGTCGAAAGCAAGGCCCCCGTCAGGGTCTTCGTCGCGCGTCACGATGGGCATGCCCAGTTCATCGAGCTCCGCAAGCAGGTGGCGCTTGGCCCGCTCGGCTGCGATGAACTGCGAGAGGCCCTTGGCGTCGGCGTCGTTCGGGCGGGTGCGGGTGAGTCCGCAGCTGAAGCACTGGCCGCCGCTCTCCCGGGTCAGCCAGGTGCAGCCGGACAGCAGCAGATTGGCGCACCGGTGCCAGAGGTCTCCCGCCGCGTCCGTGTACCGTCCCCGGGCGTCGACCGGCACTACCGCCCGTGTATCCCGCAGGTAGGCCAGATCCGTGCCGCACTGCAGGCACTCGGAATTTTCAAAATACACGGCCGAACCGCAGATGCCGCAGGATTGTCGCTTCACTTCACGAGCTTACCCGCGGCAAACCTGGTCCAGGCCGCGCCGGCCGGCCCGGCCAGCACGTCTGCCAGTGGACATGCTCCCCCGCGATGTGGCCAACACGGCGCGCATGTCCAGCCAGCGGGCCCGCCAGCTGGACATGCTCCCCCGCCACGTGGCCAACACGTGGCGCATGCCCAGCCTGACAGCCCGCGAGTGGACATATGGGCACTATGTCCAGTGCTTGGCGCACAGGGAGGGCATGTCCCGTGGCTAGAGGGACGGGTCAGAACCGTCCGGGTGCCGCAGCTCCCAGACATCCGCCGCGGCGCCGTGTGGCAGTTCCAGCTGCCACTCCTCGCCGGGGCCGGGGTAGGCGCGCAGCGTGGTGGGCACGGACCCGTGGCGGTACACCTCCACCATGGAGGCGTCGACGAAGATCCGCAGCTCGTCGCCGCCCGCCACCTCATCGGCGAACACGGTCCGCCGCTGCCCGGCGGCGGCCCCCACCGACGACACCAGGACCAGCCGCAGGGTGCCCTCTCCCCCGGCCACCCGGACCTCGGCAAAGGCCGGAAGGGCCAGGGTGCCGGCAGCCCCGCGGTGAAGCATGTCCCCCCGGTAGGCGGACAGTTCCGGCGCGGGTTCGACGGCGAGCACCCCGCCGTGGACGGACAGCTGGCGCGGGAACGTGAGGATCCCTGCCCAGCCGGCGCGGTCCGTCTCCGCCTGGCTGCGCCCGGGACGGTCCCCGCTGTCATCAAGTTCGCAGGACCAGCCCCACAACAGCGCCCGGTCCGGCAGCGCGAGGATCTGCGGGCCGTAGAACTCCCGCCCCAGGTCCGCTTTCCCGCCCGACGCCGGCGTGAACACCGGCAGCCCGGCGGGGCCAGCCGCCAGCGAGCCCAGGAGGTAGCCCACGCCGTGGGGGTGGGTGTGCAGGTCGCCGGGCTGCCACAGCGAGGCCATCAGCACCCAGGTCTCCGCGCCGGAGGAGTCCGGGACCCGGACCAGCTGCGGGCATTCCCAGATCGCCGCCGGCAGGTGCCGGGCCGCGAGCGGGTCCTCGGTGCTGAACCAGATGCCCTCGTACCGCCAGGAGCGGAGGTCGTCCACGCTGTAGAGCAGCACGGCGGCGTGCCCGGAGGCCAGTCCGGCGCCCTGCAAGGCGAAACGGCGGCCGCCGAAGGTGAAGAGGAACGGGTCGCGGACGGCCGTGACCTGCGGGTCCGGGGGCACCTCGGCCGCGACGTGCCCGTCCTGGGCCCAGTTCCGCAGGGATGAATCCGCCCGGGCCAGCACCACCCGGGAGTGGCCGCCGTCGGTGTCCACACCGGAGTACACAGCGGTGGGGACACCGCCGTCGACCGTCACCACCCCGGACCAGCAACCCAGCGCGTCCGGCCCGCCGGGCCGGGGACGCAGCGCCACGGGTTCCTCGTCCCAGCGGACCAGGTCCGGGGAGCTCAGGTGCCCCCAGCAGATGCTGTGGTGCCGCGCCGAGTCCGGGTTGTGCTGGAAGAACACGTGGTAGCGGCCGTCCACGTAGCTCAGGCCATTGGGATCGTTGATCCAGCCCTGCGCCGGCCGCGGGTGGAACCGGGGGAAGGCGGGGTCCGGGTGCGGCGCGGGGGTGTCCATGGGCCACACATTACCTGCGCGCCGGTGCGGGCGTCCTCAGAAAGTTCGCAGGGTTCTGTGGGAACCTGTGAGGGTGATTTTTCGGCAGGAACACACCAGCACGCAGCCGGCTCCGGAGTACCCGCAGTCGCCGTCCCGCGCGCCCGAGCCCCGGCAGGGCCGCGGCACCGGGTTCCTGTTCACCCTGGCCACCCTGTTCAGCGTCGCCGCCCTGGCCGGGACGTACTACTTCTTTGTCCGCACCACCACGGGCCAGTACATTGACGAGTCGGCCCTCGTGGAAGCGGTGGCACTCCACGGCACCGCCGGGAAGGCCGCCACCAAGCTCCTCGACTGGCTGCCCGTGGTGTCCCTGCTGATCTCCGCGGTGGTGGTCCTCATCGTCACGGTGGTGAAGCGGCGCTGGAGCGCGGCGGGGATCGCCCTGGCGGCGTGCGTCGGCGCCAACGTGGCCACCCAGATCCTGAAAAACATCAGCCCTGACAGGCCCTACCGCGGCATCGAGACGCTCGAGCTGAACTCGCTGCCCTCCGGCCACACCACCCTGGCGGCCTCGGCCGCGGCGGCGGTGTTCCTCATGGTCTCCCCCCGCTGGCGGCCCATGGCCGGCTTCCTGGGCGGCAGCTTCGCCGTCGCCACCGGGGTGTCCACGCTGATCAACCAGTGGCACCGGCCGGCCGACGTCGTCGCCGCCTTCCTCGTCGTCGCCGCCTTTATGCTCCCGGCGGGGTGGCTGGTGATCCGCACGGGTCCGCGCTGGAACGAGTGGGACGGCTACGGGCGGTTCTGGGCGTCCGCGCGGCTGTGGCTGGCGCTGCCGCTGGTGGCGGGGCTCGCCGCGGCCGCCGTCGCCGTCTTCTCGCTGCTGAGCGTCGCCGCCGGCACGGGCCTGGAGACCAACACCGCGCACTATTTCTGGGCCGGGACCGCGCTGATCGTCATTTCGGGCTACCTCGCCACGGTCGGATGCGTCTGGCTGTTCGGGCATGCTGCCCGACGGCGGCACGCACCCGGGCGCTGACCGTCACCCCCGGGCGGGGAAGCGCAGGCCTACGCGGCGGCGCGGCGGGTGAAGACCAGATGGACCACGCCGCTCGGCGACGGCGTCGCCTCGATCTCGTAGCGCTGTTCCAGTCCTTCCAGCCCGTCCCAGAGCCGTTCGCCCCGGCCCAGGACCACCGGCACCAGGACCACGTGCATATGGTCGATCAGGTCGGCGTCGAGGAACTGCCGGATGGTGCTGGCGCCGCCGCCGATCCGCACGTCCGCGTCCCCGGCCAGGGCGCGGGCCTGCTCCAGCGCGACGGCGGGCTCGGCATCCACAAAATGGAAGGTGGTTCCGCCTTCCATTTTCAGGACCGGCCGGGGGTGGTGCGTCAGGACCACGACGGGGGTGTGGAAAACGGGGTTGTCGCCCCACCATCCCTTCCACTCCTCGTTCTCCCAGGGGCCGCGCTGCGGGCCGAACTTGTTGCGCCCCATGATCTCCACGCCGATCCCGCGCCCCCACTGGCTGGCGAACGCCTCGTCCACGCCGCGGGATCCCGGCGACTTCCCGTGGAGGCCCATCTCGCGGAAGGTGAGCGTTTCAAACGCCCACTCCATCAGCCGTGAGCCGGCGTGGCCGAACGGGGCCTCGAGGGTCTGGCCTTCGCCGGTGCCGAAGCCGTCGAGGGAGACTGAGAAGTTGTGCACGCGGACGAGGGACATGTCATCTCCTGAAGCGCTTGTGGTTCGCAATCACTGGATTGGACTGCGCCGGCCCGAATGTGGTCCGGGCTGAAACCCGGCCTGGGCCAACAGCATCATTCTGGCGCACTCTCCCCTGGTGTCGAGGGCCGGTTCGGCTCGAAACGGTCCCGCACTCTAGCAAGTGCGGGACCGTTCACTGTGCGGTCTTACGGGGCTAGCTCTGCGCAAATATCCCTCTGGGTGCCGGACGTGCTCGTGACCGTTGAGCGGCCGTTGGCATCGTTACTGAACGTGACCCGCCCGGTGTAGAGCTTGGTGGAGGGTCCAGGGTCGTCGCCCGGGAAAAGAATAAACAAGTTTTTCCCCGTCAACTGGATGTCGGCTGTGCCGTCCGGGTACTGGGTGACTTGCGTGACCGATCCTTGGGTGGGGAACGTGACCGATTTTAGTGTTTCTGCATTGGTGACCGTCAAGACGGTGCCGTGTCCGGCAGTGATGGTGTAGATAACACCGTCCTTCTCCCGGACTACCCTGTCCGCCTGGTTTCCGCCGGTGAACGTGAAGGTGATGTTGAAATCCTCGCAGCCAGGGTATTCCGGCGGAGGGTCAGCGGCGACGGCTGACGCCGGTGCGGCGAGCGCCAGGGCAGCGAACATGGCTGCTGCCGGCACCAGCCGGCGGGACTGTTTTCCATACATGTGGATCTCCTCATTTTTTACGTCGATGCGCATCACCCGGACGGGCGGACTCCATGCGCAGATAGTCACGGGCGGACCCTGACGGCGGCACTCCCGTGCCGTCCAAAGCGGGGCTGAAGTGCAGGCTCCGGCACCCTCGCCAGACCGTACTAAGCCCGCTTAGCTTCCGCCCGAGTACCCGGTACTCGCATTCCCGCGCCCGGATACCCGCGGACCAAAGCCCGTTTACATCCGGCCCGCCGGGGGCCACAATTAGTCCCGCACAGCCACTGGCTCAGCAGCGCGTTGCCCATCCGTCCGGCCAAGCGGCCACGTCTCGAGGGGCTGCCATGAGCAGAGATCTCCCGGTACCACCAAGCGTTTCACCCGCCGTTCCGCCCGGCATCTCCCGCCGCGCCGCCACGCTCGCGTCCGTCCCGTCGCAGCAGCGGATCAACACCTTCCTCCGTGATTCTGTCTACGCCCGGCGCCAGCACGTGCCGGGGATCTGCGACCTCGCCCTGGGCAACCCGCACCAGATGCCGCAGTCCGCCTACGTGGAGGCCCTGGCGGATGCGCTGAGGCCCCGGAACGAGCGCTGGTTCGCGTACAAGACCAACGAGCCGGAGGCCCAGGCCGCCGCCGCCGCGTCCCTGCAGCGCCTGCTGGGGATGCCGTTCGAACCGGCGGACATCCACCTCACCACGGGCGGGTTCACCGCGATCCCGCTGGGGCTGAAAGCCGTGGCCGATCCCGGTGACGAGGTCATCTTCACCCTGCCGCCGTGGTTCTTCTACGAGCCGCTGGTGATCGAGGCGGGGCTGGTGCCGGTCAAGATCCGCTGCAATCCGGACACGTTCGACGTCGATCTGGCGGCTCTGGGGGCGGCCATCACCCCGCGTACCCGGGTGGTGATCGTCAACACGCCCAACAACCCCACCGGCCGGATCTATCCGCCGTCGCTCCTGAAGGACCTGGCGGCCATGCTGGAGGGGGCTTCGCGCAGCAACGGCCGGCGCGTCTACCTGCTCTCCGACGAGCCGTACAACCGGATTGTGTACGACGGGGCCCGCTTCCACAGCCCCGCCGAGTATTATCCGTACACGCTCCTGGCCTACTCGTACGGCAAGACCCATCTGGCGCCCGGGCAGCGGATCGGCTACCTGGCGCTGCCGCCCACCATGCCGGACCGGGCCCCGCTGCGGGAGGCCATCTCCGCGCTGCAGATGGCGCTGGGCTGGATCTACCCCAACGCCCTGCTGCAGTATGCGCTGCCGCGGCTGGAACAGTTCTCCATCGACGTCGGGCGGCTGCAGCACAAACGCGACATGATGGTGGAGGCGCTGACGGACCTGGGGTACCAGGTGACGCGGCCGGAGGGGGCGTTCTACCTGTTCGTACACACCCCCGCGGGCGACGACGAGCAGTTCACCGCCGCCCTCGCGGACCAGGACGTGTTTGTGCTGCCGGGCACCCTGTTCGAGACCCCGGGCTACTTCCGGATTTCCCTCACCGCGAGCGAGGACATGCTCCAGCGCGCCCTGCCGGTCTTCGCCGCGGCGATCCCGCGGGCGGGCGGGTCGACGACGTCGGCCGGGCCCTAGGCGAGCGCTGCCGCCAGCGCCCTGGCAATCCACTCACCAAAGGCCGAGACGGACCAGCCGGCGTCCTGTACCAGGGCCCGGAAGACATGGGGGTGGCCCAGGGAGAAGATGTCCGCGGCAACCTCAGTGCAAAAGAGTGCTGAGCCCGCCGCGGGCCCAGGTTCAGCCGCCGTTGCAAGGCCTCCGACGGGAGAGGCCAACTTGAACCTCGGCAACCTGTCCAAGGCATGCACCAGCCGGCAGGCCGCGCTTGGGCCGGTCGCTAGCGAGGCCGCAGACGAGGTACGGAAGTCAGTGGCCGTCTACCGGCTCTAGCGCTCCGTGGACATCAACTCGGCGTTGGCTCGCCAAAACAAAACGGACCCCTCAATTTGAGGGGTCCGTATTGTGCAGGTTAGAGCTTCAGTGCCGAGGCGAGCAGCGGCGCAAGGGTCACCGCGTAGTCCGGCGTCAGGTGGCCCTGGTCCGCGTAGACCGGCGTTCTGCCAACGAAGCTGGGGCAAGAGTTCCCGGAGCAGAACCAGTCCCGCGTGCTAATGACCTCAGCATTGGCCTCCGGCACGGCGGCGGCAGCGTCACGCACCGCACCGTACAGTTCGCCGTAGCGGGTATTCGGGGATGTCACGCAGTCGCTAGGCTTACTCACCCGCGTTGCGCATTCCTGCAACGCCTTACCGCCGGGCGGCGGATCAAGCAGAACAACCCGGCCAGCGAATCCAGCCAAGGCCGTGAGCGTCTCCTTGGTCCCAGCGATCCACTCACCCACCACGGCACTCCCCTCGGCCTTGGACACAAGCCGCATACTGGCGTCCTTCGAGCTCGATAGGATCACCATGTCAGGCTTGGACGCACTGACCTGATCCAGCGCCCACTGACGGAAGGGATCGCAACGCGGATGTTCCGACTTATCGCCGCGGAACACTGTGACCATGACAGCGGGGCACTGCTGCATCGTGTAGACAACCACCTTGTAGCCCTTGGGCTCAAGCGCTGCCCGCACGGCCGGGACGTAGCTGATGGCAATAGAGTCGCCCACCACGACAGCGGTCTTCGCCGCGGCCGGGTCACCATAGACGCACGTCTGCGCCTTGGCGATGTCGGCTTCCAGGCTGCCGGAGTCGCCACCGAGGCAACCGTCCTTCACCCACTCGGTAGCCTTAGCCCCCTGACCTAGACTGTCCACCGATGGGGAGAGGTCGGGCCACTCAGTTGCCGCGAGGGCTGCGTTGATCTTCACCGCATACTCGCCTTCCGGAGTCTTCGGCGCATCCTGCCCCGATGTCTGCACGGGCGCGGTCACGGCAACCGGGACGGCAGTCTTATACGAAGCGTCCTCAGCGAGGGCAGCCCCAACAACGCACGCCGTCACAAGCGCTAGAGCAACCAGCCCGCCAGTCGCAGCCTTCTGCCTCGCCACAGTCGACGGCATGCGCTTACCCTTCGGCTCCAACCAACCGGACTTACGAATCGGGTCCTCAAGGAGGTGATAGGACAGCGCCGACATGCCGCCCGCCGCGACGAGGATAGCAGCGAACAGTGGCGGCCCCTCGACCGGGAGCAAGGCGCCGAAGAGCACGATGATCGGGAAATGCCACAGGTAAAGCGAGTATGAAATATCGCCAATGTAACGGGACACACGGTTGGTCAATGGCGACAAGAACCGCACCTCCCCACCCGTGCCGGCGGCAATCAGGAGGGCAGTGGCAAGCACCGGCACGAGCGCCCACGGACCGGGAAAAGGCATCGCCGGGGTGATAGCGAAGACGCCCCAGACAATCCCGGCGAGACCGATATACGCAAGTACGGGTCTGACCGACTGAGGCAACCGCGACAAGGCGCCCGCGCTGGCCGCCAAGAGTGCCCCGACGCCAAGCTCCCATGCCCGCGAGAAAGTCGAGAAGTATGCGACGGTAGGGCTGTTTGCCGTCTCCCACAAGGCGAAAGCCAAGGATGCCGCAACGAAGACCACCATGACAGCCGTCAGCAGGAGACGGGTCCTGCCGTGCTGCCACCCAAGCCGGCCCGCCCCAGTGCCAAGGACAATCACAATCACCCAGGGCCAGACCACATAGAACTGCTCCTCAACAGCCAGTGACCAGAAGTGCTGAAGCGGGGAGACTGCGGACCCGACCTGCATGTAGTCAGTTCCGATCAGCGCGAGGTGCCAGTTCGTTCCGAACAACAGCGACCACAGGGCATCCTCGGTTACCTTCATCGCCCGCCCGCTGTTGAAGACCGCCCACGAAGCGGCGACCGTTGCAACCAAAACCAACACGGCGAGCGGCAGGATCCGGCGGGCGCGGCGCCGGTAGAAGTCCGCGAACGAGATGCGGCCATTCTTCTCATACTCACGGAGCAGAAGCCCCGTGATGAGGAAGCCGGATATTACGAAGAACACGTCAACGCCGACGAACCCACCATGCGGGTACGCGAAAGTGTGATCCGCGATCACAGCCAGAACGGCCAGTGCGCGGAGACCCTGAATGTCAGGACGAAGCCCGCCGGTTTTCTTTGACTGTGATTTTGTGGCATGCCTGATGCCCGTACTGGCTGTAGCCATGGATTCCCCCTGTTGAGACCTGCCCCGATTCTACCCGGCGGATAATTCCGGTTATGTCCGGTTTCGGTTAAGGTGCTAGCGCCATCTCAGAAGACGTACCGCGATCACGCGGGTCGGATAGGTTAGGTTCTCGGCTGACTTTTGATCCTTCGTACTGTCCTTCCAGACGATCGCCTACGGCGCACGTGGTCACACAGCTCGCGGCGCGTGCCGGACCTCTCAGTAGTTGCGCCGGTGCTTGAGCCGGGGAATGGTGACGGCGAAGACCAGCGCCGCGGCGAAGCCGAGCACGCCGGTGGTGGCCACACCGGCCCCGAGTGAGACCAGCGCGGTCACGCCGGAGAGCAGCACCGGGCCGCCGGTGGCGCCGGCGTCGGCCATGAACCGCCAGATGCCCAGGAACTGGCCGCGGCCGTTGTCGGGTGAGAAGTCGGCCCCCAGTGTCATGTTGAGGCCCGAGCTGATGCCGTTGCCGAAGCCGATTAGCAGCGCCGCGAGCAGCAGGCCCACAAAGCCGGTGCTGAGCGGGATCAGCAGCATGGCTGTGCCCATGATGAGGGTCGACGGGATGGCCACCCACTGCCGGCCCTTGCGGTCCATCAGCTTGCCGGCCGGGTAGAACACCAGCATGTCGATGGCGCCGGAGAGCCCGTAGATCAGCGAGGCGTGCGTCGCGTCCATGCCCAGGTGCTCGGCCCAGAGCGGGATCACCACCTGCCGGGATGCACGCAGCGCACTGAGCAGCAGCACCCCCAGGCCCACGCTCAGGAACACCCCGGCGTGGGAGACGGCCACGCTGCGCAGCGTCGCCTGCGGCTCCGGATCGCTGCCGTCCGGCGCCGGCGCGGCCACCAGGTCCGGGATGCTGACGGAGACGATGGCGGCCGCCGCCATGGCGATGACGCCCACCCAGTAGGCGCCGGTGATGCCTGCGAACTGCATCACGGCGGCGCCGATGAACGGGCCGATGAAGATGCCGATCCGGTTGACGCCGCCCAGCGTGGACAGCGCCCGGGCGCGGAGGACCACCGGCACCGCCTCGGTGAGGTATTTCTGCCGGGCCAGGCTGAAAACGCTGGCGGCCATCCCGACCACCAGCATGGCTGCGGCGAGCAGCCAGAGCCCGCCGGGCAGCAGCGGGGACAGGGCCGCGGCGGCGAGGGCCACGGCGCTGGCCGCCGCGGCGCCCACAATCGCCCAGCGTTCGCCGAACTTGAGCGTGATGAGCGAGGCGGGCAGGTTGAAGAACCAGGAGCCCAGGCCGATCAGGGTGACCACCAGCGCCGCGACGGCCACCGAGGCGCCCAGGCCGCGGGCGGACAAGGCCACCACGGGCAGGATGGCACCCTCGCCGATGCTGAACAGCAGCGCCGGGCCGAACGCGGGAACGGCAATGCTGCGGAGGCTGAAGGGCGCGGTCTGGGTGGCGGTCATCCCCTTCATCCTAAAGTCCGCCGGACCCGCGGCCGTTCAGGCGTCAATGCGGATGCGACCGTCCCGCTTCAGTGCAGGACCCGCGCCGGGTGCCCGCCTAGAACTGGCGGGTCAGGGCGAGGAAAACCACCGTGAATGTTACGACGGCGAGGAGCGCCAGACCGGACAGCTGTACCGTCCGCCAGGCGTGCTGCCGGGAGCGGCGCTGTTCCTCGCGCGCGTACATGGAGTTGAAAGTGCTCATCTGATCTCCCCAGCTCAGCCGTCCAGCCGTCCCCGGCTGCGCGGGCGTCCCGCCCGCTCGACCAAGCCTGCGAGATCAGGACGGCGCCGGGACAGAGTAGTAAGTACTCGATTTTGCGGCACCGGACTACTTGGTAGGGGCCGGGAGACTGGGGTTCAGCCGTCGAAGTGCGTGTGGACGTCCCCGCCGGTGAGGTTCCGGAGGATGTCGGCGGCCACGTCGCGGAGCTTCTGGTTCCGGTTGCTGGAGACCTTGGTGAGGATGCCCATGGCTTCCTCCTGGGAGCAGCGGTTCTGCGCCATGATCACGCCGCAGGCCAGGTCGATCGAGGTGCGGTGCTCCATGGCGGCCTGGAGGTCCTCGGCCCGGGACTGCGCGATACCGATCCGGACGGCCAGGCGGAGGGAGCGACCGGCCAGGTCCGCGAAGCCGGCGGCCTCGTTAATGACGCCCTGCGTGAAGACCCCGGTGGAGGGGGCGAAGAAGTTCAGCGCGGCGGTGGCGTCCGGGCCGATTTCCAGGGGAACGCCCAGGGTGCTGCGGCAGCCGTGCGCGGCGAGGTGCTCCTGGTAGGCCGGCCAGCGCGGGTCGGTGGCGACGTCGGCCAGGAGCACCACAGACTTGGTCCGCAGCGCCTCAATGCAGGGGCCGTCGCCCATGCTTTGTTCGATCCTGTCCAGCACCACGGCCCGGGGACTGCTGCCCGTCACGGTCATAGTTTTCCGGCGGCGCTGCAGCGTCACGCCGCATTCGATCTCCGCGCCGGTGGCCTGGCGGAGCATGGCGGCCGAGAATTCGGCGAGGCGGCCGAGGAAGTCCTCGACGTTCTCCGTCCCCATCAGGAGGTCCTGCAGGTGCAGGGCGGCTTCGTCCCCGGCGTTGTTGGTCATGCCTAAATCTAAATCGGTCCCCGGCGCGAAACAACTTGTGTACAGCGCGGTAGCATGAAGCTTTGCGAGGCCCGGCCCCATGCGCTATGGCCTCTTTCAGGGGAGGTCTCGTGGATCAAGTTTGGGGGGTCAGTGCCGACATCGCCTGTGTGCGGAGTCCCGACGGCGGCCGGGTGGCCGTGCTCCATCTGGGGCAGGACGTGCCGGTCATCCTGGCAGGGACCGCGGCGTCCGTCTGGAATGGGCTGGACGGAACGACGACCGAGACCGAACTGATCGACGGGCTGGCCCGTGAGTACGGCACCGATGCCTCCGCCATCCGCGCGGACGTGTTGGCCCTGCTCCAGTCGCTGGGCGGCCGCGGGCTGATAACCCTGTCTCCCGAGGACGGAACCGACAACTCATGCACGCTTCCCTGACCCTCCACCAGGACGAAGGGGTGCTCCTGG
Source organism: Pseudarthrobacter sp. 1C304 (assembly GCF_052245515.1). Lineage (NCBI taxonomy): Bacteria > Bacillati > Actinomycetota > Actinomycetes > Micrococcales > Micrococcaceae > Pseudarthrobacter > Pseudarthrobacter sp. 1C304. Next base: position 585,434 of record NZ_JBQQCH010000002.1, read on the forward strand.
CCACGGCGCTGGTGAACCATGTGGCAGCCTCGGCCGGCATCCCTGCACTGTTCATCAAGGGGCCGGCGGCCGGCATGATGGGGCTGCGCGACAACCATGTGTCCGCAGACGTTGATGTCCTGGTCCGTCCGGAGGACCTGCACACAATGTGCAGGCTCCTGGGCGCCCGGGGCTGGCTGGAGCGGCCCTCCGGTGTGTCCGTGGTCCGGCGGTACTCACACTCCCGGACGCTGTACCACCCGCACTGGAACTGCGACATCGATGTGCACGACAGGTTCCCCGGGATGGAGGCCCCGGCGGAAGAAGCCTTCGCGACGCTGTGGCGGGACCGGCAGACTCTCGTCATGGCGGGCAGGAGCGTGCCCGTTCCCTCCCTCCCCGCGGCCGTCATCTTCCAGGCGCTGCACAGCCTTCGGGCTATGGATGATGCACGCCATCAACGCGAATACTCAGGGCTGCTCCAGCGGGTGGACGCCGCCATGCACCAGCAGATCACGGGTCTCAGCACAGAACTGCAGGCAACAGCGGCACTGCAACCGCTGCTGGACGATCTGGGCATGGAAGAGCCACCAAACCGCAGTGAGTTTGTCAGCCAGGAGTGGCGCCACCGTACGGCTGTTCAGGGAACAGGGACGGCCTACCTGGCAGCGCTCCTAGACAGTCCCTGGCGGGCCAAGCCGCAGATTCTTGTCCGCGCCATTTTCCCCTCGCGGAATACCCTGAGGGAACGCGACCTTCATCTGGACGACTCCGTCACCGGACTGCTGCGTGCCCACGCAGCCCGCTGGCGGCGGGGAATGGCTGGCCTTCCGGCAGCAGTCCGGAAGACCCGTGGTAGGAGCGGCTGATACTGATTCGTTTAAGGGGTTATTGCATAGAGCCGGGATTGATCGCCGGGACGCTCAGGCAATGACGAGAGCCAACCTGGCAAATATCAGGGAGCCACAGCGGCGGGTGGCCATACCTCGGGGAGTATACACGCTCCCGCAAACGCCGATCTTACGGCCTGCGGTCAGATTCTGTAGGAGGTCGGGTTGTCCACCCTTGTCGAGTGATTCTAGGAGTTCGCTCCTAGATGTTCTGTGTCGCTAGCCTAGACTCAAGCAAGCGCAGAATCAGCGACCGAACCTTCCCGCGCGCATCAGCCGTCAAATTTGGCAATGTGCGGGTTTGTTTAAGTTCGCTGCGGCTGTCCGTCAGGAGTACGCACAGCCGGGCCCACGCAGTCACTGCAATTGAGCGTGATCAGATACCCTGTCGGGCAAGTTCCGTCAGGCCGCTCGGCTCTGCGGGCTCGGATAGCATTGTCATGTCATCACGCATCAACTGGGGGAAACTTGCCGTCCGAAATAGCCGCGCCCGCCGAGAAAAGCAGAGCGCTCGGCGTCAGTATCGTCATCGTTCCGATTGCGGCTGTCATCGTATTGCTGCCTTGGCTGGCCGCCATAGCGAACCCAGTGGACGCGGCGCTCTTGGCGCTCATGGTAGTCACCTGCACTGTCGGAACAGTCCGGTCGTACTGTGATGGTGCGCGCCCACTGGGGCTAGTATTCTACCCGTTCACCTTTGCCTGGCTAACTGTCGGCCCCATTTACCAGTTGTCACACGGCGCATTCGCTTGGGGTGACATACCCCTCTTCGCTCAAGGCGGGGTCATCTCGGCCGCAGTCTTCTACACGCTGCTCGCGGTGCTGTCGTTTGTTGCCGGTTACGAGCTGTGGCGGAACAAACGCGGCCACATAGCTTCCAACGCAGCATCCGTCGAGGTCCGCCCCCTGCTCCTCTGGGGGCTCATTGTGGTTGGCTTCGCCTTGGCTCCGTTCGCGCTGGCGGCCGGCGGCGGAATCTCAGGCATGTTCGCCAACCGAATAGACCGTGTCGGAGCTCTAGCGCAAGCTGGGCTCTCGATGTCAGATGTCGGAGGACTGCGTTATGCGCTAGGCAAGCAATTGCCCATTGCTGTCTCAATCGCGGCATCATGCCTAGCAATTGTTGGCGCGCGTGAGCGAATCAAGAAGTCCGGCTTTATGGGGCTTCACGGTAACGAGTTCGCCGCCCTGATCCTTTCGCTCGGTCTCATTGTCCTGTACTGCAACCCCATTGCCAACAGCCGGTATATCGCCGTTATTGCCTTCGGATCCGCAGCGCTGTACACGTTCCAGCCCCGTAGCGGGTGGGGGGGTCTTCTGTTTGCAGCAGCCTCCGTAGGCGGCACTCTGGTGATCTACCCCCTGCTTGACATTTTCCGTCGAGGCTTCGAAGAAACGACCACGCCCAAATCGGGAGCGGAGGCGTTCGGAAGCGTGGACTTCGACGGATTTCAGCAGGTTGCGAACTCTATAATCTTTGTCGAAGAGCGCGGCCATAGTTTCGGGCACTATACTCTTTCCGCGCTCCTGTTCTTCCTTCCGCGGTCCTCTTGGGAAGAGAAGGCAACCCCAGCTTCCATTGACGTGGCATCCAACCGCGGCTACGCCTTTACGGACCTCTCGCTGCCATTTCATGCCGAGATGTTCGTGGAGTTCGGGGTCATTGGAATGGTTTTGGTCATGGTGCTCTTCGGCATCTTCGCAAGTCGCACTGACTCTTCGTGGCTTGAAATGGCGAGCACCCGGTTGGGGCTCGCCGCGCCCCTAATTTCGGTGGCCCTGCTGGGCTTCCTCCGTGGGCCTCTCGGCTCGCTCGCACCCATCTACCTCACGGCTGTGGGTCTGTTCCTGCTCGGATTGAAACGCGCGAAACGCCCCCAGCCGCCGTCAATGGAGGTCGGCCAGAAGCCACTTCCAGCCGCCGCTCACACTGAGCTGAAACACTAGCGGGACGGGCTACATCAGTCTCGTGCCGCACTACACAGGGACCGTGTAGCAGCTGGCCAGGGCACCGCAACGGACGGCCACTTGACTTGGTCAATAGGTGTCGCGGACTCAATCATGCCGGGGATCTAGACGAAAAATTTCCCCAGCACTCGCACGTCTCCAGAGGGCGATTTCTTGGATGACGCGACGACCACCAGCTTGGGAGGGACTGGCAGTACACCGACCGAGAGATTTTCCTGCTGCTCGCAACCCCGCGGCTTGACCGTCAGGGAGACGCCTAAAGAAGAAGCACCAGATGCTTCAAACTCGGCTACCCCTAAGACCTACTTCCTTGGCCTGAGGTGACTTCGGACAAAACCGGCAGGCTTCGCCCGATCGAAGATGCCCTAGACGTATCCGTCCACGATCGCCGCGGCAATCTCCTTGTACGCACGCCGGGTTTCCGGTCGCAGCACATCTAGGGTCACCAGGTCGCCGTCGGCCACCCCGCGGTCATGCGGCACGGCGATAAGCTGGCGGCAGATGCCGGAGAGGTGGTCCTCGATCGCGTCCTTGTCCACCCGCGAGGACACCTCGTCCTTGTCGGTGATGACCACAATGGCATTGCGGGCCAGGTCCTCGTAGCCGTGGTCTGCCAGCCAGTGCAGGGTGCTGCGTGCCCGCTTGGCCCCGCTCACGGCGTAGCCCGCCGCGATGATGAGGTTGTCCGCCGACTGCAGGATGCCCTTCATGGCGTTGTGGGTGACGCCGGTACCGCAGTCGGTGAGCGCCACCGAGTAGTAGCCGGAGATGAGCTTCCGGATGCGGAGGTATTCCTCGGCGGTCAGGGAGTCGGAGACCTCGGGGTCCTGCTCGCCGGCGATCAGGTGCAGCCGGCCGGCATGGTGCATGTACCGGGCCAGGGCGGTGAGCGAATCGATGGACTCGACGTTCTTGAGCAGGTCCGTGATGGTGCGCGGGGTCTGCTGCTGGTAGATGCCCTCGCCGAGGGCGCGCTCCACGAGGTCGCCGGAGTCCGGGTTCGCGTCAATGGCGCAGGGCGGGTCGCCGCGGTATTCGGCCAGGGTCAGGCCCACACCCACCGTGGTGGAGGTCTTGCCGATGCCGCCCTTGAGGCTCAGGACGGCGGTGTTGTAGCTGCCCTGCAGCTGGCGGGAGATCCGCCGGGCCAGCTCGTCCTCCTCGCGCTGGCGGGGGCTGGGCCCCAGGTTCAGCCCTCCCCCGGTCAGGTTGTAGAGGGCGCCGCGGAAACCGCCCACGGGGCGTGGCTTCTGTTCGCGGACGAATAGTCCGGGCGAGCTGATGAAGTCGGGTGCCAGGGCGGCCAGGGCGGCCGCACGGTTTTCGGACCGGCTGGACCGGGTGGGCATGGGCGGCACGGACGGCGCGGTCCCGGGTGCAGTGGGCACCGACGCGGATGACGGAGTCGGAGCGGTGGCAGGGGGGTTGTCGGCCGGCACCGAGGTGATGGGAGCACTGCCCTGCGGGGCCCGGTTCGGGGCAGCGGGGGCATCCGCTGCGGCAGCCGCCTCGGCCCAGGAGCTGCTGGGTGCCGTCCGCGGGGGCGGGCTGCTGACGTCGTCGGGCGTGATGGTAGGCATGGTTCCTGTCCGCGGGTCGGAGTAGTCGCCGCGACGGCGGTCGCGGCGGCGCCGGAGTTCGGGCTGCTCTGCTTCCACGGCAGGGTTGGCTGATCTGTTGTCCACCGGTTCGGGCATTAGTGTCCCCCTAGGACTCACCGCGCGGACCGCTGCGGCGCTCGTTTGAAAAGGTCCAAACAGCAATTCTAGGCGTAAGGCGGCTTACCATCTGACCAGCCCCGGGTAGTACAGCAGCCCGGGATTGCGTTTCAACGCTGCAGGGCGAGCACCACCACGGCGATCGTCGCCGCAGCCAGCAGCACCAGCCCCACATAGGCCCACCATTTGGGCCGGCTCCGGTGCGGGTTGATGTCGACGTACGGCACGCTAGGGCACCTCGCGCTGGAGCACGGACGACTGCCGCCTGCGCCGGATGCAGAGCACCAGGTAGGCAACCGCGGCAAGAAGCACCAGGCTTCCCAAAAGAATAATCAGGGCAAAGACGTAGCCGGGCAGTGTCACAGGTGAGACCTCCTGATGGCAGCGGCATCATTGACGCGAGCCTTGGGATCCCCATCCTCCGGGCGAGCTGAGCGCTTGCGGGATGAACCCTTGGGTTGCAGGTTCCCCACGAGGCTACTCACGGGTCCGCGGGCTTGTCCACCCGACGCGCCCAAGCCCGTTGGGGCTCAGTGGTGGGCGCGGGTCTCCTGCAGCCGCTTGATGAACCAGCGGGACTGCTCCGGGCCGTAGGGCAGGATCGGGATGGCCTTAGTGGCGTCGTCTGGGGTTTCCCGGGTCGCCTGGGTGGCCTGACGCACGGCCGTGGTCATGGTGTTGGCCATGGTCTTGACGAACTGGTCGCTGCAGGGTTCGCCGTGGCCGGGAATCAGGAACTCATAGCGGTGGCGGAGCGCGGAGACATGCCGGAGGACGTCTGCCCATTCCTCGGGGTAAGAATCCTCGAAAGAGGGATGGGATCCCTGCTCCACCAGGTCGCCGGCGTACAGCGTGGTGGCGGTGCCCACCAGGAGGTCCCCGTCGGTGTGCCCGCGGCCGAGGTGGAACAGCGTGACCATTTGACCGCCGAGGTCCAGCAGCACGGGCTGGTCCTTCACGATGGCGTTCGGCACCACAATTTCCACGTTGCTGCCCTGCCCGGCTGCCATCTCCGGCTCATCTGCCGCCACAAGGCGTCGCTGGCTGTCGCCGTTCTGGTCGATTTCTGCGGCGCAGTTTTCGTGTGCCCAGAACTCCGTGGCGCCTGCTTCCGAAAACACCGCGTTCCCGAAGAAGTGGTCATAGTGGGCGTGCGTGTTCACCACCACCAGCGGCAGCTGCGTTTTTTCCCGGACCGCGTCGAGGATCTCGCGCCCCTGCTTGGGACCGCTGCCGGTGTCGATCACCAGGGCCCGTTCGGAGCCGACCACCAGGCCGGTGTTGAGCAGGGAACCTTGCGTCGTCAGGGCGTAGTTGTCCGGACCGACCTCGAGCCATCGTGACATGAAGATATCTCCGTATTCCGGTGGTGTTCCGGAGTTGTTGGTGCGATGTTCTGCCCTCGATTGTAGTCACCGGAGCTGGCCGGAAGCTGGAAGCTCGCCCCGCGCGGGCAGTCTTTTAGCCTGCGCGGGGCGTACCGGGGTCAGAGGTCCGCCAGCACCGAGCCCGGGTTCTCCATCGCGTCGGCCACGTAGCGGAGGAACCCGCCGGCGGTTCCGCCGTCGCAGACCCGGTGGTCGAAGGTAAGGGTCAGTTCGGTGACCTTGCGGACGGCGAGCTCGCCGTTGACCACCCAGGGCTTGTCGATGATGCGCCCGACGCCGAGGATCCCCACCTCGGGATGGTTGATGATAGCGGCGGAGCCGTCCACCCCAAAGACGCCGTAGTTGTTCAGCGTGAACGTACCGCTGCCGAGTTCCGCAGGGGTCGCCTTGCCGTCGCGCACGACGGCGGTGAGCCGGCGGATCTCTGCGTCCAGTTCGCGGGCGCTGAGCTTGTCCGCGTTGCGCACCGACGGGACCATGAGGCCGCGGTCGGTCTGGGCGGCGAAGCCGAGGTTGACCCCGTCGAACGCCACAATTTCCTGGGATGCCACGCCGGCGCTGTCCTCGGTGGTGACGATCCGGGTGTTCAGTTCCGGGTACTTCTTGAGCCCGGCGGTGACGAAGCGGGCAATGAACGCGAGCAGCCCCGGGGTGTGGTGCGGGTCCGCCTTCTTCAGCGCCGCCCGCATCTCAACGAGGGCCGTGGCGTCAACGTCCACCCACACGGTGGCTTCCGGGATCTCGGAACGGCTGCGCGTCATGTTGGCCGCGACGGCCTTCCGCACGCCGCGGACTGCAGTCCGGCCCGTGACACCGAGCCCGGTGCGGGTGTCGGTATCGCCTTCGGACGCGGCAGGAGCCGGCGCCGACAGTGCAGCGGGCGCCGCCGGCCGCTCGACCGCCGGCGCGGGGCTGATGGCAGCCTCCACGTCCCGGCGCATGATGAGCCCACTGGCCCCCGAACCTTGGAGTTCCCCCAAATCAACCCCATGGTCCCTGGCCATCCGGCGGACGAGCGGAGAAATAACGGCCCCCAGCTTCCCGGGAACCCTGGTCCGCATCAGCAGCAGATCATCTGCGGCCTTCTCGGCCGCGGAGATCTCCGCCACCGGCTCCGCCACCGCTGTCGCGGCGGCCCCCTTGCGTGCGCGGCTCCGCCGCGCGACCCCGTGCCCGCCGGGGGTCCCGTACCCGATGAGCACATTTCCGGACCCGGCTTTTTCTTCCTCGCGGTACACCTCAGCGGCGGCGTCAACAGCACTCTCGGTCCCGGCGGCCGGCGGTGCAGGCTCAGCGGCGGCCGGAGCTACGGGCGCGCCGGCGGGCGTCACGGAGATCAGCGGCTTGCCGACGTCCAGGGTCTGGCCGGGCTCGCCGTGCAGCACGGCGACGGTGCCCGCGTACGGGGAGGGCACCTCCACCATGGACTTGGCGGTTTCGACCTCGGCGATGGGCTGGTCGACGCGGATTTCGTCGCCCACGGCCACCAGCCAGTTCACCAGTTCGGCTTCGGTGAGGCCTTCACCGAGGTCCGGGAGGAGGAATACTTTTGGTTCGCTCATGGTCAGTCTTCCCACTGGAGATCGTCAACGGCGTCGAGGATGCGATCCACGCCGGGCAGGTAGTAGTGCTCGAGTTTCGGCGCCGGGAACGGGACGTCGAAGCCCGTGACCCGGCGGATCGGCGCCGCGAGGTGGTGGAAACAGCGTTCCTGCACGCGGGCCACGATTTCCGAGGCGACCGAGGCGAAGCCGTGGGCCTCGGCGATCACCACGGCGCGGCCGGTCTTGCGGACCGAGGCGCAGACCGTCTCGTCGTCGAACGGCACGATGGAGCGGACGTCGATCACCTCGAGGGAGCGGCCTTCCTCGGCGGCGGCCGCGGCGGCGGCGAGCGCCGTCGAGACGGAGGGTCCGTAGGCGATCAGCGTCGCGTCGGTGCCAGGGCGTGCGACGGCGGCGCGGCCCTCGGAGGAGGTGCCTTGCTCGGTGTTCGCCGCGTGTTCGGCACGGAGAGCGCCCAGGTCCACCTGGTCCTTGGACCAATACAGCTTCTTGGGCTCCATGAACATCACGGGATCGTCCGAGTCGATGGCCTCGCGGAGCATCCGGTAACCGTCGGCGACGGTGGCCGGGGTGAAGACCTTGAGGCCCGCGGTGTGGGCATAGTAGGCCTCGGAGGAGTCGCAGTGGTGCTCCACTCCCCCGATGCCGCCGGCGTACGGGACGCGGATGACCATCGGCAGTTTCACGGCACCCTTGGTGCGGTTGTGCATCTTGGCGACGTGGCTGACGATCTGTTCGAAGGCCGGGTAGGCGAAGGCGTCGAACTGCATCTCGATGACCGGGCGCATGCCGTTCATGGCCATGCCCACGGCCATGCCCACGATGCCGGATTCGGCCAGCGGGGTGTCGAAACAGCGGCTCTTGCCGAAGGTCTTGGTGAGCCCGTCGGTGATGCGGAAGACACCGCCGAGCATGCCGACGTCCTCGCCGAAGACCAGGACCGACTCGTCTGCGTGCATGGCGTCGGCCATGGCGGTGTTGAGGGCCTTGGCGAGGGTGACGGGCTGCGGGCCGGACTGGTCTGCGGTTGCAGCGGCCTTGGCAGCGGCGCGGGCGGTGGCGGCGCTGACGTTGCCGTTCGCCTCGGAGGACGTGGTGACGGTGGGGCTCATCGTGCGGTCTCCTCGGAGGTGGCGGCGGAAGCAGCGTCGCGGGCCAGTTCGTCGGCGAGCAGGGCCGACTGTTCCTTCAGCTGCGGGGTGGGCGTGGAAAAGACGTACCTAAAGAGGTCCTGGGGGTCCACGGGGACGTCCTCGCCCAGGCCCTCACGCAGCTGGGCGGCCACTGCTTCGGCCTTCTCGGCAATGCGGGCGGCACCGCCGTCGTCGAGCAGCCCGCGCTCCGTCAGGTAGGTCGTCATCCGGCTGAGCGGGTCCTTGGCCACCCATTCGGCCACTTCGCTGTCCTGACGGTAGCGGGTGGCGTCGTCGGCGTTGGTGTGGGCCTGCATCCGGTAGGTGTGTGCCTCCACCAGTAGGGGGCCGGAGCCCTCGCGGGCCAGCTTCACGGCCCGGCCGAGCACGGCGAGGAGGGCGACGGCGTCGTTGCCGTCCACCCGTTCGCCGGCCATGCCGTAGCCCACGGCCTTGTGCGCCAGCGACGGGGCGACCGACTGGTGGGCCAGCGGCACGGAGATGGCGTACTGGTTGTTCTGGACGAAGAAGACCACCGGAAGGTGGAAGACCGCGGCGAAGTTGAGCGCCTCGTGGAAGTCGCCCTCGCTGGTGGCGCCGTCGCCGCACATGGCCAGGACCACGGTGTCCTCGCCGCGCAGCTTGGCGGCGTGGGCCACGCCGACGGCGTGGAGCAACTGGGTGGTCAGCGGCGTGCACTGGATGCCAACCTTGTGCTCGGCGGGGTCGTAGCCGCCGTGCCAGTCGCCGCGGAACAGCGTCATGGTCTGCACCGGGTCCACGCCGCGGGCCATCACGGCCACGGAGTCGCGGTAGGTGGGGAAGATCCAGTCGCCGTCGGCGAGGCACAGGGCGGCGGCCACCTGGCAGGCCTCCTGGCCGTGGCTGGACGGGTAGACGGCCATGCGGCCCTGGCGGACGAGGGCGGAGTTCTGGTCGTTGACGCGGCGCCCGACCACCAGCTGCTCGTACGCGGCCATCAGCTCATCATCGCCGGGGATGGCGTATTCGTGGCCCGGCTGCGTGCCCTGCTCCGTGTGCGGATTCAGGGTGCCGTCCGGGCCCACCATCTGGATGGGGTGCCGCGCTGGCAGCATGTAGTCCTCGACCGTGATGCCGAACTTGCGCACCGCCTCGCTGGCGGCGCTTCCCTGTGCGTCCGGCTGGGGCTGGGTGCCGGCAGCACCAGGCGCCTGGTCCACTCCTGTGGGGTGCGCAGTGTGGTCTGCGGAGATCGTCATTGGTCCGTCCTTCTCTAGCCACTATTCGCTCCCAGTATGGGACCGGACGATGTTTCGTATCCAGCTGCATCCTAAATCGTGGAGAAGTCAACAGGAATGACCTAGTCTGGAAGACGAATCGTAAGTGTGAGCTGGATTACCGGCGGGGTTGGAGACGAAATGGCAGAGCCCGAGGAGCGCCCGGCGGCGGTGCCGCTGGATGACGTGGACCGGAACATCATTGCCGAGCTGACCCGGGACGGCCGGATGTCCGTCACCCAGGTCGCGGAGAACGTCCACATCTCGCGCGCCCATGCCTACACGCGGATTGCCCGGCTCACCGGCGAGGGCGTGCTGACCAAGTTCACGGCGCTGGTGGACCCGATCAAGGCCGGACTCAAGTCCTCGGCCTACGTGACCCTGAAGGTCCGGCAGCATTCCTGGCGGGAGCTGCGCGAGCTGCTCCGCGCCATTCCGGAGGTGCACCACATCGCCCTGGTGGGCGGGGACTTCGACGTTATCCTCTTGGTGCGGGCGGTGGACAACATCGACCTACGCCGGGTGATCTTCGACCAGCTCCAGTCCATGCCGGGGGTGCTGGACACGCAGACGTTTTTGGTTTTCGAGGACGTGGATACACGATAGCGGGTCTGCAGGAAAACTGTCCGGATGGGCCGTCAAAGTCTCAATTTTGCCAAATCCAATCACTCCTGCCCCTCGCCCAGTAGACGCCTCGCAGCCATCGAACGGGCTGCAAACAAATAGATTGTGAGAGCAAATCCAGAGACAGCCATGGCGATGAAAGCGCCATAGGTTCCAAGCCAATATGTACCGAGAACCATACCGCCGATACAAAAAATGGCCGCAACAGACGCGGAAATATAGACAGTTTTTTGCATTCCCAGTGGGATTAGACCCAAGAGTCCGGCGGCTCGGGACGCCGCAAACATGGCCATTGACACGCCGCAGACCAAGTTCAGCTCCGTAGACAACTCGACGTTTCCGTTATAGAGCCAAGCCACGAGAGGAATACCAAGAACCGCCCACCCCAAGGAGATGGCAATGACGACGGAGAGTGTAACAAATGACAAAAGGCGCGTGCGTCGAATACGCTCTACTAGGCTATTCGACGATCCAACCCACCAAGCAAAGGCCTGCGGATAGGCGGCGGTGGCGTTGTTCACAGCCTTGTGGACATTATATAGCGCCACGAATACGTGCAGACTCTGGGGTTGAACAACCGCTACGATAGCGGGCCCAACATGCAACTGAGTTGCTGTAAGCATTCTAGAAACAGCACCCGTCAATTGCTCTTTGACGACATCAATTGTCCTATTCGACTGTTTCCATGCCACCGTAGACCAAGGTAGAAGAATTGCCGCGAAGTTGCAGAATGCACTAATCAATCCGGTTGCGAGTAGAACCACGGCATAAACCATAAGCGATTGCGTCCACGCCAGCAGTGGGATGGATATCAAATACCCAGAAAGCCGGACTAGCCCCTCATTAATAAGAACAAATCGCGATTGCCCCGTTCCAGAGAAATACCAGGAAGCATTCAAACAATTCAAGCCCATCGCAATCACAAAAACGGCTGCCTCGAACTGGTATGCCGGCGTGAGGAGGCAACAGACGGCGATCGCAGGCACGAGAAGCACCATCAACATCGCCGCACGAGACTTCAGACTCTCAACAAATAGTGTCCGCCGCCTCAGCGGGGAACTCTCAGCGACCAGTTGCGCTCCAACCACCTGCCAGCCCATGCCAGCCACAATACTCACGAAGGCACCGATTGATTGCCCTATGCCCACAGCGGACCAACCTAGAGGTCCGAATTGCCTGCTGAGCAATGGCAGGACCAGAAGGGTGGAGGCCATCGTCGCAGCAGGCACCAAAGCAAAGCCAACTACTCGCTTCAAGTGCGCCCCACGTTGCGAGCTCACGTCACGATTTCGCTTCGCCGGTCTCGCTGCGTTGCGTCCTCGTTGACGCCACTTGCGTTACTGGGATCAGGTAGATCCCAGTAAGTACCTAATTCAACATCAAAGCTTCGAGGAGTGAAAGGCGACAGACCGCCCCCAGGATAAGGTGTAGTTTCACCGAAATATATTCCATTTGGAGTATCGAAAAGATCAATTCTCATGAAATCAAATTGGCTTCCAATTACTTCAGCTATGCGGATCATTTGATCCAAGTGATCCGGTCGCACGGTACCGGAGGTCTGCCCCCACAGATCCTTGGAAGCAGCTAAATTATTCCAGTCTCGATCAAAAAGACTCATCTTGTGATCCTGGAATCTATCTTCGTCAACCTGGATCATGCGAACAACTCCGTTGAAGACAAAAAACTTGTAGTCAGTTGGGGCAATGTCTCCGTCACCGATCCATTCCTCTAGCAGGAAGGAGGGCGTAGCCACTGTGTAGGCCCACTCACCGAGGTTGGCAGCCTGAAAAGATTGCATCCAGCTCTTCGTAGCTTTTTCAAGTAATGAGAAGTCAGGCCGGCCCTTGCCAATGTAAACACATTGTGAACGGTGATTCGCCTTGAGTATCCACCGCTCGGGGAAGGTCCGGTCATTTAGCTCGCGGAGATCTGTGCCCTGCCAAAGCGTTTTTGGTATCAACACGTTGCTGTCGATGCGGGCAACGTTTGACTTCATTTGAACTTTGTCGCAGGTCCACATCAAAGCGGGCCGTCGGTCGTTGAGTATCCTCCAGTTAACCTTCTCATTGAAAGTCTTTGGACTATTTAAGCGCATTATGCGCTTATGGGCTTTAAAGAAGAGGATACTACGTCGGAGTCGAATGGGCGTCAGACGCAGTAACCGCCAGAGGGCATCTCTTACTGTTGCTTTTTGCAAAATAATCTCCATTGCTTCCACATCTCAAGTGCATCGTGGTCGACTTATTGTGTGGCCCGTGGTCGACTTAGCAGGACAGACCAGGAGGCACCAGCAACCGCATCGTAATCATGATCGGAAGGGTTGGCTTTCCCGGTCTTCTTGCGACTTCTAGTCACAAGCGAGCGATCAAAGATCGGCGTGCATCGTCCGAGCGTTTCCGCGAGAGTCCCCATCCGTGGTCCCTACACGCGTCGGAGCCGACTGAGGCCGGTCGTCTATCAGTCATTACGCTCGCTGGGTCAACTATTCCTAGTCCTCCCTACGCCTGGCCAGACGCTGTGGGAATCGGCTCGCGGTTGATTTACTCTCCTGAGCATGGAGCAACCGCTGAAATTCGTCATCATCGTTGTGAGGACTCGGGAATTCCATAGTTTCGGCTCTTTCCTTGAGCGAGAAACTCGGAGTGGACGGCTCATTTTCAAAGGATTCATATCCGTATGAACCGTACCCGTAGGCGTCTGGTCCTCTCGTCGGCGTTCTGTTCATGACGATGCCGAGCAGGTTCGCTGAGACCAATTCCAGTGAATTTAGCGATTTTTCAAGATCTTTGTTAGTGACCTGCTGCGTTCCGACAACGACGACCACTCCGCCTACGTGCTGCGACAGCACGGCAGCATCGGTGACTGGAAGCAAGGGAGGCGTGTCGATAATGACCACGTCAAATGTCGTTTCGAGGCGTTCGATGAGTGCACGCATAGAGCGGGACCCTAGGAGTTCGCTCGGGTTCGGGGGAATTTGCCCTGAAGTCAAGACGAACAAATTGTCACCGCCCCAGGGCTGCAGGAGGTCATTGACGTCTGCGGCTCCGAGTAAGGCGGTCGTAAGACCGGCATTCCGTTCGAGCCCTAAGTACTCTGAAATCATCGGACGTCGAAGATCCGCGTCGACTAGGCAAACCGCTTGTCCGGATCTCGCCATTGCAATAGCCAAATTCGTGGCTGTTGAGCTTTTCCCCTCTCCCGGCAGGGAGGACGTGACGAGAATGGTCTTTACCTGGCGCGAGACGGTTGCGAATTGCATATTGGTTCGAAGCTGTCGAAACGACTCGGCCCGTGGACTTCTCTGAGCGGCCTCCGTCAGGAGTGGCGTCTCCGCCGCAGTCGGATCAGCAGCGATTCCGCCTAGAACGGGGGACTCAGTGATTCGGCGGATGTCTGCTTCACTCCGAATCCGAATATCGAGGCTGGTCCTGAGTAGGGCCAGCACCGTTCCGAGTGCCAGGCCAGTCAGGGAGCCCAGCAGGAGATTGAGCTTTGCGTTAGGCGAAGACGGCTCGGCTGGCGCTTTCGCGGGCGCCACTACTGAAAGGGTGACCGGGGAGACACCTCCGGACTTCGGTTTCTCCAACTCGTCCACAGAACTTATGAGACTGTCCGCTACAGCTTGCGCGATGGCAGCCGCTTGGACGGAGGAATGGTCTGTGACAGAGATGTTGATCAGTACTGTGTCCAAATCTGTCGACGCCTTGACACTTTCCGCCAGGTTTTCGGCAGTCGTCTCGATTCCTAGACGATTGATTGCCGGCTGGAGAACGGCGGGAGTGGTCGCGATCTTCACATAGGACTGCACCCGTGCTTGGCTGAAGGTGTTTCCTTGCTGGAGCTCCTGTACAGAACCGGAATTCTGGATCGCCACGAATAGCCTTGTGGTCGCCGTGTAATTTGGCTTGACAACAATGGTGGCGACTCCGCTTAGGAGCAGACCGAGCAGCGAGAAGGCCACAATCCAAATCCAGTTGCGGCGCAATATGCGCAGATACTCTTGCAGGTTCAACCCGAGTCCCCCAGTGTCATTACGGGGGGCGCCTCCAACGGCGCCACCAGCATTACGGCCCTATATTCATCGGTCACTATACCGGGGAGCCGTATGGCCTCCCGCACTGAGCGTCCCGCGAGACCTGCGCTTGCAATACGCGGCGGGCTGCTGGTGCCCGCGACAAGATGGCTTCGGTTGATTCTGCCGTCGGTCTAGGGCCCGCCATGGTCCGGCCCAGCGATCGATACGACATTTTATGCGATGTGGGCCACCCGGTGGCGTCGTCGAGCCGTATAGCGCTCCGAGTTCAGTCGACTTAGTCCATCTCCTGAAAAATGAAAAGCTGCCACGGTACAGGCAGGGTCAGCCTCAGCTACATACCCAGTTCTCCGGGGAGGACGTCCATGAACTCCGCCCAAGTCGAGAACGTGAGGAATATCTCAGTGTGAAGAGCGGCTAGACATTGCAAAGGATGCGGACGACAGACGTGTATCACTTCGAACCAGGGCGAATGCTGGTGGAGTACGAAACTGACCGCCTCAACCCAGTTGGAGTCGAGGACATCGGGTCGCAGCCGATCCACTATGATTTCGTTTGGTCACAAGTCCGATCTTGACTGACGAGATGCCTAAGCTCGTGATCGGGGCTCGGCCCTGCGCCATTCGTCACGGCGTTGATGTTAAGAGGATCGAACGTGCCCGATGTGCGTTTTAGAGACGCGCAAAGCTTCTTCGGACCGCCGTCAGTTTAAATACGAGCACGGGTCAGTTTAGTTTTTGAATCAGGTAATGACAGGGGATGGTTGGCGTTGACTCGCACTGGGGGACTCGATTTTCGAGGGTTGCTGGTTCATGAATGGATAGAGGAAACAGGCGGAGCCGAGAAGGTTCTGGATGAGTTCTCAAAGATTTTCTCTTCTTCTGACATATTTTGTTTATGGAACGATCATTATGATCGGTACCACCCGGGAAGAGTTCGAGAATCATGGCTGGCCAAAACTCCTCTGCGGGGTCGCAAGTCGCTTACTGTTCCCTTTCTACCCGCGCTTTGGCGCAACGCCCCGCTTCCGGACTACGACTGGTCCTTGGTAAGTTCTCACCTGTTCGCCCACCACGTAGCTTCCGGCCGCAAGATGCGCAACGTCCCGACATTCGTCTATGCACACACACCTGCTAGGTACATCTGGGCACCCGACCTCGATCACCGAGGTGCAAATATCGGTGTGAGAAGCGTTGCTCCGGCCTTCAGACTTCTGGACCGCAGGCTCTCGCGATTCCCCACCGCGATTGCTGCCAATAGTGAGTTCGTGCGGGAGCGCGTTCGAGCGTCCTGGGATCGAGATGCGGCCGTCATCTATCCTCCAGTTGACGTATCGCGAATCGCGAGTGTCAAAAGGTGGGCGGACGAATTGACGGATGAGGAGTTCGCCACTCTTACGCAGATGCCACAATCATTCCTACTCGGCGCGTCTCGGCTGGTTCCCTACAAACGCTTGGACGCTGTAATCAAAGCGGGCGAAGTTGCAGATCTTCCGGTTGTCATCGCCGGGTCGGGACCCGAGTTGGCTCGGCTGAAGACGCTGGGATCGAACGCAAAGGTTCCAGTTATCTTCTTGGGCCGAGTCTCGGACGCGATGCTTTACGCCCTCTATCAACGCGCACTGGCGTTTATCTTCCCGGCCATTGAAGACTTCGGCATTATGCCGGTAGAGGCCATGGCAGCCGGCACGCCAGTAGTGGCGACGACAATTGGTGGTGCAGCTGAGAGCATCGTCCACGGCGTCACCGGGGCGCTTGCCGATTTTGATTCGGATGAGGCGCTGAAATCAGCAATTGACCTCGCGCTGAGCATCGATTCGTCGGCATGCACGGAGCGCGCCTTCGAGTTTGACCGCCCTTCATTCAGACAACGGACTCTCGACTGGATTCCGGATGAGTTCCATGAGAACTAATAGAAGCGCTATAGGCGGTACAGAACGAAAGACAGGCATGGAAACCAAGTCGGTCGATGTTCTCATTTTCAACCACACGTCAATTATGTCCGGTGGCGAAATCGCGCTGGTTGATCTCTTGCGTGCGAACATTGCCGAGCATGTGCACGTGCATACCGACAGAGCGGGGGGCCTCACAGATGCGATAGGACGTTTGCCTGGAGTGACTTGGTCTTCGACGAGGACTGGTACTTCATCAACCGAGTCCGACAGCCTAGGTACGGCCAACGCATTACGAGCCATTGTTCTTCGATTCACGACGCTCATCCAGATGCGCCGTGATTACTCGAGGGTGCTGGCTCAAATCAGCAGCCCAACAATCTACTCAAACACGCTGCGCAGCACTCTCGTACTCACAACCTTGGGGCTGGGGGGAAGGCGCCTGGTTTTCCATCAGCGCGATCAACTGACACCTGAATATCTCGGGCGATGGTCCGCATTTGTTAGTCGAGCGCTTATCCGTGCCAAGGCCTCCCACGTGATCGCTAACTCCAGCAGCACCGCTACAACATCCCCGCTCCCACCCGCGCGGACTAGCGTTATCCCGTCCGCAGTCGCGGACAGCTTCTACAAAATACCTATTCTTGAGCAAGATGCGACCCTGCGAATTGTCATGTTGGGTCGCCTGAGCCCGTGGAAGGGCCAACTCGAGTTTCTTCGGTCATTGCTAGTGCTCCGAGATGAAATCGGAAACACCAATTGGGAAGCAGAAATCGTTGGCGGCGCTTTATTCGGTGAATCTGAGTATGAAGATAAACTGAAGTGCTTCATTGAGAAGCACGATCTCGGATCCAAAGTCCGCATGCTTGGCCACGTCAACGGTGTGGAACAGATCCTCGCCCGGTGCCATGTGCTCGTCCACGCCAGCACTCTTCCCGAACCATTCGGCCAAGTCGTCGCGCAGGGCCTTGCGTCAGGCAGAGCCGTTATTGCCGCCAACTCAGGTGGTCCCCTCGAAATTATTCGGCACGAAGACACTGGAATACTTGCAGATCCGACAAACGCCTTCGAACTGGCTAACGCATTGGATCGCGTGCTGAAGGACGAGGGGCTACGTCGGCATCTGGGCGAAGCCGGGCGCGAATCTGCAGGACGGTATCGCATAAACCGAATCTCACATGAAGTGAGATCTGTACTGAATCTGGACCGCCGGTCGAAGTCCCATCCCCCTACCTCTGCACTTTCGGAGGAGTCCGGGACAGCTTCAACAGGGACCAGAGACCGAAACGGCCAAGCGAATCATGACTAGTACTGACATCACCCAAACGGAGACGCCACCCGGGACTCAGCCTCGGCCGGGGGAAGTCCCATGGCATCGCCGCTACGCACGACGAATTCGCTACATTGATGCGTTCGTTGTTATTTGGGCAGTGATCGGAGCTTTTATGATCCGATTCGGCATGGAATCTGATGTGCTGCTCACTGATCAGGATCTCCCGTACGCTATCCTCTCCGTGGCCTTGGGCCTTGCATGGTGGGTGATGCTGGGGGCTTGGAGCAGCAGGGAGCCCAGGATTCTGGGAGCGGGGGCCGACGAGTATAAAAGAGTGGCTGCAGCCTCTCTTTGGCTTTTCGGGTTAATCGCCACTGTGTCCTACGTGTTCCGCGTGGACACAGCCCGTGGCTACGTGGGTGTGGCCCTTCCTGTAGGGCTCGCAGGACTACTTCTTGGCCGTTGGCTTCTCAGGCAACACCTGAATGTGGACCGCAATAGCGGACGGAGTGCCTCGCGACTCATGCTTGTGGGCGGGCCAAGTGCCATAGCGCATCTTTCTTCTTCCCTCCAGAGGGCGAAACACGCAGGCTACTTGCCCGTGGCCGCGTATTCTCCTGGGGCGCACGAATCCATAGATGCAGAGGGTGAGTTGGGCCTCCCGCTACTCGGATGCAAGCCCGAAACTGCTGCGATCATGGCGGCGATAGACCTGTGCCAAGCCGACGCGGTGGCCATTTCAGCTGGAGTCCAACTCCATCCACAGACTCTGCGGCACCTTGGATGGGAACTGGCTGCCAAAAACATAGGCCTGATCATGGCACCTGCACTCACCGACATTGCTGGGCCCAGAATCCACACTCAGCAAGTAGCAGGTCTTCCGCTCATCCATGTCACTACTCCTGCATTAGAAGGTGGCCAAGCAGTCGCTAAACGGCTATTTGACGTCTTAGCATCGTCTCTTTTGATCATCGCTTCTTTCCCGGTAATGGCAGTGGTAGCGATACTGGTCAAGGTCGAGAGCCAAGGTCCAGTCCTCTTCAGACAAGAACGCGTTGGCATCAAGGGCGAACACTTCCGTATGTTGAAATTCCGTTCGATGGTGGTGGACGCTGAACAGCGCCTGAGCGATCTGACGCGACTCAATGAAGGAAGCGGGCCTCTTTTCAAAATGAAATATGACCCGCGGGTCACTCGCACCGGACGTCTCATCCGAAAGTTCAGCTTGGATGAACTCCCTCAACTATTCAATGTTTTCCGGGGGTCCATGAGCCTAGTCGGCCCGCGGCCGCCGCTGCCGTCGGAAGTCGCCGCTTATGAGCACGACGTGCGACGCCGGTTGCTAGTAAAGCCAGGCCTCACTGGCCTATGGCAGGTTAGCGGACGCTCAAATTTGTCGTGGCAGGACTCAGTAAGACTGGACCTCTACTACGTCGAAAACTGGTCGCTGGCGGGGGATCTCATCATTTTGCTGAGAACTTTTCGCGCCGTTTTCCGCAGCTCTGGCGCCTACTAATCATTTTTCCCAAGACCGACGCCCTTAATAGGCAAGGATGAACCTATGAAAATTTCAGTCATTGGCTGCGGCTACCTCGGCGCGGTTCATGCAGCATGTATGGCAAAGCTAGGACACGACGTGGTAGGGATCGACGTCGATGAGCGCAAGATTGCCGCGCTCTCGGAGGCCAAGTCGCCGTTCTACGAACCAGGACTTGATGACCTTCTCGAGGAAGTCCAGGCGACCGGGCGTTTGTTCTTCACTACCGATATGGCAGCCGCTGCCGGGTGTGACGTTCACTTCATCTGTGTGGGAACTCCACAGAAGAAAGGCGAGAATGGCGCCGACTTGAGCTATGTTGACGCCGCCACGTCCACGCTCCTCCCCCACCTCCGACCCGGAAACATCGTTGTCGGAAAGTCGACCGTGCCCGTGGGCACGGCGGCCAGACTTGCAGAATGGGTCCGCCAAGTAGAGCCCCTAACCCAGATGATGTGGAACCCCGAATTCCTTCGCGAGGGGCATGCTGTCTCCGACACGCTTCGGCCCGACCGCCTTGTGTACGGCGTCGAGGGCGGTTCCGAGGACCATCCCGCCGTGACCACACTGGACGCGGTCTACGCCTCACCTTTAGATGCTGGAACTCCCCGACTGGTAACAGACCTCGCCACTGCCGAACTGGTCAAGGCAGCGGCAAACTCGTTCCTCGCCACCAAGATCTCCTTCGTCAACGCCATGGCTGAGGTCTGTGAAGCCTCAGGGGCCGACGTGACTCAGCTGGCCGACGCGATCGGACTCGACGATAGAATTGGCCGGAAATTTCTCAACGCCGGCGTCGGATTCGGGGGAGGATGCCTCCCGAAGGACATTCGAGCGTTTATGGCAAGGGCCGGTGAGCTAGGTGCGGACCAGGCCCTGACATTCCTCCGTGAAGTGGACGCCATCAACATGAGGCGCCGCACGCGGGTGGTCGAACTGACCCGCGAACTTTGCGACGGCACCCTGCTAGGAAAGCGAATAACCGTCCTTGGGGCCGCGTTCAAGCCCGAGAGCGACGACGTTCGGGACTCGCCAGCGCTCAGCATCGCCGCCCAGCTCCAGCTCCAAGGCGCCGTCGTAACGGTAACGGATCCAAAGGCGCTGGCAAATGCCGCCGGTAGATTCCCCGAACTGCACTACGAACTTGACACCGACAAGGCTGTCCAGCGAGCCGATGCTCTGCTGCTGCTTACCGAGTGGCAGCAATACCGCGACCTGGAACCCTACGCCTTGGCTGAGTTGGTAGGCGTGCCCCGCATACTCGATGGTCGCAACGTTTTGGACGCCGCAAAGTGGCGCGCTGCGGGATGGAGCTATCGCGGGCTGGGGCGTCCATAGCCGATGACTGAAACTCATTACGAACCCTCGCCAGGGGATAAAAACACTGGACAACGCAAGCGCTTCAGTGCGAAGACCGACGGCACGGGCTGGCGGCACCGCTACGTCGTTGCTTTCGCGGGGTTAGGCGTCACGGCGGTACTTGCAATTGCCGCGGTGGCTTGGATTGGTACCCGAGCCACCATAATCAACAACGAGCTTGAAGCGACCGCGCTTCTCATTCCCGCTCTCAGAGAAAATTTAACTGGGAATGAGCCGGTAGAGGCCAAAGATACTTCGGTGAAGCTTGGCGCCCACACCGCCGCTGCCCGGGACGCAGCGGCGGATCCCCTCTGGACCCTTGCTGCCTCCATCCCTTGGATCGGCGACAATTTCAAAGCTATCTCGGAAGTTGCGCGCTCAGCGGACGATGTTGTCACCTTCGGTGTCGACCCCTTGGTGAACGTCTACGGTTCGCTCGATTGGGGCAGCCTCTTGCCGAGCAGTGCGGGGACGAACTTGGATCCGATCCAAAAAGCATCCCCCAGCGTCTCGGCCGCTGCTCACGCCGTACGGGCGTCTGCCGAACGGCTGTACAGCATCGACACAGGCAACTTGTGGCCTCAAGTGGCCGAACCACTTCAACGGGCTAGAGAGCAACTCCGGGAAGTGACCGGTACCCTCGACGCGGCCGCGAATGCAGCTGAATTGGCTCCAAGCATGCTGGGCGTAGATGGCGAGCGGAATTACCTTCTTATTATCCAAAATAATGCAGAGGCCCGGGCCTCCGGAGGCATTCCTGGGGCTCTCGCGGTGCTCGCGCTCGACGATGGCAAGTTAACGCTTGGCGCACAGAGTAGTGGAAGCGCAGTGGGCGCAATGTCACCCGTGATTCAGGTCGACCCGGAACAGCAACAAATTTACTCGACTCGACTTGGCAAATTTATGCAGGATGTCAATCTGACCCCAGACTTTCCCACCGCTGCTGCAACTGCACAAACCATGTGGGAGAGAAAAACCAATCAGCGGGTGGATGGGGTGGTCTCTATGGACCCGATCGCCCTGGGCTACGTCTTGGATGCGACTGGTCCCGTGAAGTTGAGCGATTCCAGGCTACTCGGAGTGACCAGCGGCGACCTGCCGACTGAGTTGAATGCAAAAAACGTGGCGTCTACGCTCTTATCCGATGTCTATTCAGAAATTGAGCTACCCGAACACCAAGACGCCTACTTTGCTGCGGTAGCCAAGGAAATTTTCGGGGCCCTATCGGATGGCACTCACATCGATGCTAAGGGACTCATCAAAGGTATTTCCCGGGGAGCGGCAGAGAACCGAATTATGCTCTGGTCAGCCACCCAGGCGGAACAATCAGTCATCAACAAGTACCCGCTCAGCGGGTCAATCGCCGGCCCGAGCGTGGCGCCTGCAGAGTTCGGCGTGTATTTCAACGACGGCACTGGGGCAAAAATGGATTTCCACGTCAAACGTGCTGTCCAGCTTGTCAAGAAATGTGCCGTAGACGGCTACGAGCAGGTCACAGTCCGAATTACGAGCACTAGCAATGCGCCCGCTGACGCAGCCACGTCCCTGCCCGCGTACGTCACTGGCGGCGGTATCTATGGCGTGCCAGCTGGAACTGTCCGGACCAACGTGATCACCTACGGCCCCGTGCAGGCCAACGTAGAAACTGCCATGGTGGACGGTGCTAAAACCGACTTCGCTGCCCATCACCACTCCAACAGGCCCGTGGGAATGGTCACCGTTACCCTTGCGCCCGGGCAGAGCAGCACGGTAGAAATGACCTTCGGAAAAATCGTCCAGCATACGGAACCGAATGTGGTTGTCACACCCACCGTTCAGCCGCTCAGGGACGTCATCCTGCCCACCGAAAATGCAGTCTGCAATCCGTGAAAGTTAACGCCAGGTAACGGGTATGTAAAGCAACTGGATTCACTTTGGCCACACGCGATAACAGTGCTATCGTCAGCGTGGGCTTACTAAATGAGATTTCAACCTGCTGCCACTCGAGGAACTCGGAAATCTCCACCACGCGTGACACTCGTATACACAGTCTCAGGGGGACACATTGAAGAAAACACTTGCCGCGATCACCCTCGCCGGCTCCATGGCACTCATTGGCGCAGTTCCGGCCATGGCAGTCAACACCACTTACCCGGCCCCGCCGGCCAACGCCGCCGTTTCTGACGGCACGGTTGGCCCGGGCGAGCAGTTCGTCTTCCGGGGCAAGGGCTTCAAGGCCGGCGAAGGCCTGGTCATCAAAGTAACGCCGGGCGGCCGCCCGGCCTCGACCGGCGCCAGCGTCAACGGCCGCGGCATGAGCGTCACCGGCAAGATCACCCTGCCGCTGGCACCGCAGGAGTTCTCCTCCAGTGCAAACGCCAACGGCGAGTTCTCCTTCCCGGTCAGCATCAACGACACCGGCGTTTACACCCTGACGGCCACCGGTATGGAGTCCGGCGTAACGGCCAGCGCCAGCGTCACGGTGCAGGGCGCAGCCATCAACGGAGCCTCCAACGCCAACGCCTCTGCTAACGGCCTGGCAGACACCGGTGCTGATTCCAACCTGATGATCTGGTCCCTGGTGGGCGCAGGCGCACTGGCCGCCGGTGTAACCTCCGTCGTGGTGGTCCGCCGCCGCGCCAAGGCTGAAGCCGCAGCCTAAGCGCTAGCCGCCAAAGCACCAAAGTGGGTGAGGGTCTCCGGGAAACCGGAGACCCTCACCCTTTTGTTTGTCATACGGGACCACAGCGCACCCGGAGTTGAAAGACTGCGGTTACTATGTGCTGTGGCGGAAAATCAGGGTTTGGGGAGACATTGGCGCACAAGACGCTGGCAGCTGGATATTTCGCTGCCGCAGCCTCCGCGGCAGGCCTTCCCCTACCTTTCCCTGGCACTGCTGGCGGCGGCCGCGTTCGGAGTCTCCGCCCTGGCCATCCTGAGGACCTCCTGAGGGCCCTGTGAGGGTCCCCGGTACACCGCGGCACTGGCGCGCGCTGCTCGTAAGTTTTTTAGCCATCCTGGCGCTGGTTGGCTTCTGGCCCAACCCAGTGGACCGGCCGGTGCAGGGCCAGCTGTCGGCCTTCCTGTTCCTCATTCACGTGCTCGGCGCCCCGGACTGGATCGGCTACGGGACAGTCGAGGCCTCCGCCAATGTGCTGCTCTTTGTGCCCCTGGGCCTGGCCGCGGCGCTGGCCTTTCCTGGGCGGCCCTGGTGGCGGATCGGCGCCCTCGGGCTGCTGGTCTCCGGCTGCATGGAGCTGGGGCAGCTGCTCTTCCTCCACAGCCGCTACCCCAGCGCGCTGGACCTTGCCACGAACACCGCCGGGTGCGTCGCGGGGTTCCTCCTGGCGGCGCACCTTCTCCGCCGCCAGGAGCTACGGCAACCTAGCTGACGAATTCCTTCATCCAGGTCTTGAGCTCTTCGCCGAACTCCACCCGCTCCGAGGCGATGGAAATGACGGCTTTCAGGTAGCTCAGCTTGTCGCCGGTGTCGTAGCGCCGGCCCTTGAACACCACACCGTACACACCGCCGCCCTCGCAGTCCGAGGTAGCCAGGGTCTGCAGGGCATCCGTGAGCTGGATTTCCCCGCCGCGGCCGGGCGCCGTCTCCTCCAGCACGTCGAACACCGCCGGGTGGAGCACATACCGTCCGATCACGGCCAGATTGGAGGGCGCATCCGCCACGGCCGGCTTCTCCACCAGCCGGTTGACCCGCACGTGGCCTTCGCCGTCGACCGCGGAAATGTCCGCACAGCCGTAGGCGCTGATCTCCGCCGGGTCCACCTCGATCAGTGCGATGACGGAGCCCCCGGTCCGGGCCTGCACCTCGATCATGGTGCTGAGAAGCTCGTCCCGCTCGTCGATCAGGTCATCCCCCAGCAGCACGGCGAACGGTTCGTCGCCCACGTGCTGGCGGGCGCACAGCACAGCGTGGCCCAGGCCCTTGGGGTCGCCCTG
Source organism: Pseudarthrobacter sp. 1C304 (assembly GCF_052245515.1). Taxonomy (NCBI): domain Bacteria; kingdom Bacillati; phylum Actinomycetota; class Actinomycetes; order Micrococcales; family Micrococcaceae; genus Pseudarthrobacter; species Pseudarthrobacter sp. 1C304. Next base: position 609,987 of record NZ_JBQQCH010000002.1, read on the forward strand.
GCGGACGTAATGCAGGGGTCCCAGGCTGGAGGCGTGCTGGACGGCTTCCAGCCGGTCCAGGTCCCCCTTGTCCTCCAGGGTGCGCTCCAGGTTCGGCGCGCGGTCAAAGTGGTCCTCCAGGGCGCGCTTCTGGCGGCCCGTAATCATCAGGAGGTCGGTCAGGCCCGCCTTAACGGCTTCCTCCACCACGTACTGGATGGCCGGCTGGTCCACCACCGGCAGCATTTCCTTCGGCATTGCCTTGGTGGCCGGAAGGAATCGTGTTCCCAATCCGGCAGCAGGAATGACGGCCTTTTTAATTGATTTCCCCAAAGTCATGAGGGGATTCTAGCGGCTAACCATTGAAAACTGGCTTTCGCTTTTCCTGGAAGGCCCGGAACCCCTCGGCGTAGTCCTCGGTTTTGCAGAGCCGCGCCTGTTCGGCATTCTCCTCTGCCATGGACTCCCAGAGGCCCAGCCGCTGGTCCCGGATGTGCGCCACCAGCTCCTTGCTGGCGGTGAACGCGCTGGTGGCGCCGGTGGCGGCTTTCGCCACGATGGCGCGGGTGGTCTCCAGCAGCTCGGCCGCGGGCATGGCGCGGCTGAACATCCCCTGGGCCACGGCCTCAGCGCCGCTCATCAGCTCGGCGGTGTAGACCAGGTCCAGCGTCCGGTGCATGCCGAGGCGCTCGGTGAAGTACCAGTGGCCGCCGGAATCCAGCGTGGCACCCAGGTTCGCGAACGGCGAGCCGAACTTGGCGTTGTCCGCCACGTACACCACGTCCGTGGCCAGCAGCAGGCCCAGCCCCACGCCCAGACAGGCGCCCTGGGCGGCCGCGAACGTGGGGGCCGGGAATTCACTCATCTTCTTCAGCAGCGGCTGCAAGAGCCCGCCCAGGTAGCCCTGCACATCGTCCGTCTCCGGCGTTACGCCGGCGATGTCCCGGCCCGCGCAGAAAGCCCGTCCCTCTCCCCTGAGCAGCAGTGCCCGCACCTCTCCGCGCGAGGCGGCGGCAGCGGCGTCGTCGTACGCCTTCGACAGGTCCCGGAGGGCCTGCTCATCCAGCGAGTTGAGCTTGTACGGGGCGTCCAGGACGATCTCGGCGATGCCGTCCGCGATGGAGAGGGAAATCATGGGGCTCCTTGGTGGAGGGGGTACGGGCGGAGGGGCTGCTTAGACGTCGAAGTCGACCGTGACTTCCGGCGTGGTGGGGTGGGACTGGCAGGTGAGCACGTAGCCCTTGTCCAGCTCGTCCTGCTCCAGCGCGTAGTTCTCGTCCATGGTGACGGACCCGGTGACCACCTTGGCACGGCAGGTGCCGCACACGCCGCCGGCGCACGCGAACGGCACATCAGGGCGGACCCGCAGGGCCGCGTTCAGGATCGATTCGCGGGCGTGGGTGGGGCTGGCCACCTCGCCCTGGAGGCCGTCCAGCTTGAAGGTGATCTTGTAGGTGGCCTGGGACTCGTCCACCACCACAGGGCGGCCGGCGTTGCCCTCGGGGCGGTCCGGCTTGCCTGTGGTGAACAGTTCGAACCGGACGTGGTCCGGGTTCACGCCGCGCTCGGCCAGAGTGTCCCGGCACAGCTGGACCAGCTCGAACGGGCCGCAGAGGAACCATTCGTCCACATCGTCGGCGTGGATGGCGGTGCCCAGCAGCGACTGCAGCTTCTCGGCGTCGATCCGGCCGCTCAGCAGCGGCGCGATCCGCTGTTCACGGGAGAGGACGTGGTGCAGGGCCAGCCGGGACGGGTACTTGTCTTTCAGGTCGGCCAGTTCCTCGAGGAACATCACGTCCATGGCGGCCTTGTTGGCGTACACCAGGTCGAAGCGGGTCTCCGGGTGCGCGGCGAGCAGCGTGCGGGCAATGGCGATCACCGGGGTGATGCCGGACCCGGCGGCGATCGCCACGAAGGAGCCGGGCTCCCCCGCCAGTTCGCTGGCCATTTCCTCCGGGTGGTTCATGGAGTTCATGAGGTTCTGCTCTTTGCCGTCCCGGCCGTGCTTGGAGACAAACGCGCCCATGGGGCTCATCACGTCCAGCACGTCACCGGCCTTGAGCTCGGAGTTGGCCCAGTTGGAGAACAGGCCGCCCAGGTCCTTCTTGATGGCGACTCGGATCTCGCTGCTGCCGTCCGCGAAGCTCCGCGGCTCCGCGCAGATGGAGTAGCTGCGCCGGATCTCCTTCGGCTCGCCGGATTCGTCCGGCAGCATGGTCCGTAGAGCCACATACTGGCCGGGGAGATAGTCGAACTGGCCGGCAAGCTCGGCGGGGACGCCGAACGTCACCTCGATCGCGTCGTCCGTGAGCCGGCGGACCTCGTCGACCGTCAGCGGGTGGAAGGACGCACGACGGCGGCCGGTGGCTGCCGCCTGCTCGGCGGCGGTCTGGCGGACAACAGTCATGGCTTTTTCCTTACAAAACTTTGAAGTAGTCGAACGGTTCCTTGCAGTCCTGGCACACGTAGAGGGCCTTGCAGGAGGTGGAACCGAAGCGGGTGAGTTCCTTGGTGTGCAGCGAGGAACACTGCGGGCATTTCACGGCGAGGGACAGCCGGACCGGCCCGGCGTGCCGCACGGCTGCCGAGTGGCCTGAGGGCGGTGCGATCCCGTACTCCTGCAGCTTGGCCTTGCCGGCCTCGCTCATCCAGTCCGTGGTCCAAGCCGGGGAGAGGACCATGTCCACGCTGACGCTGGGGTAGCCTTCGCGGTTGAACGCGGCCTTGAGGTCATCGCGGATGGCGTCCATTGCCGGGCAGCCGGAGTACGTCGGCGTGATGGTGATATGGACCGTGGGGACCATACCGCCGTCGGCCGCGTTGGGTTCCTTCGTCACCTGGACGTCGCGCAGGATCCCCAGGTCCTCGATGGTGAGGACCGGGATTTCCGGGTCGCAGACGGTAGCGGCGAGGTCCCAGGCCCTCTGCTCGGGAGTCTTCTGCTCCGCGGGGCGGGCCTCCGCGGCGGTGGGGTGGCTGACGTACATGTCCATGGTGGTTACCAGCTGGCTCCTGGGTACTCGCGGGCGAGCACCTGCATTTCGGCGAGGATGTAGCCCAGGTGCTCGGAGTGCAGGCCTTTGCGTCCGCCGCCGGGGGCGGGCTGGACCTTGGGCACCTCCAGTTCGGCCTCGGCGAGGACCTCGCCGGTGAGCCGGTCAAACTCGGCGCGCAGGCTGGACGGCTCGACGGCGGCTCCGCTCGCGCTGAGGCGGGCGGTGAGCTCGTCGTCGCGGAACAGTTCGTCCACGTAGGGCCAGATGACCTTGAAGCCGTGGATCATCTTCTCGCGGGACTCGTCTGTGCCCCCGGCAAGCCGCAGCACCCATTGGGCGCTGTGGTCACGGTGGTAGTCAACTTCTTTGACGGCCTTGGCGGCGATGCCGGCCAGGGTGGCGTCGGTGGACTGGGTCAGTTTGCTGTAGAGCTCGAACTGGTAGTAGCTCACCACGAACTGGCGGGCGATGGTGACGGCGAAGTCGCCGTTGGGCTGTTCGAAGATCGAGGCCGAGCGGAACTCGTGCTCGCGGCGGAAGTAGGCCAGCTCGTCCTCGGAGCGGCCGTCCAGTCCCCCGGCGTAGCTGAGGAAGGACCGGGCGTGGCCCAGCTGGTCCAGCGCGATGTTGCCGAGGGCGATGTCCTCCTCGAGCTCCGGGGCGCGGGAGATCCAGTGGCCCAGGCGCTGCGCGAGGATCAGGGCGTCATCGCCCAGGCGCAGCGCGAACTCGGCCACATCCTCGCTGGGCTTCGCGGTGCCGCTGCTCACAGCGAGGGCGATGTCCTCCGGGCGGAGGGCGTTGCCGGGGGTGATGCGGGTGGCGCTGGCCGTCGCCTCGCCGCTGCCGCCGGCTGCTTTAACGCCGACGTTGAGGTCGCCGTGGCCGGTTTCCGTGGTTGTTTCGGAGGTGCTCACAGGTGCTTCACGCCCTCGCTCTTGGTGTAGTACGTCGCGTGCCGGTAGTCCTTGCCCTGCGGCGACTCGAAGAAGGCGCCCTTGGCGTCCGGGTCGCTGGAGGCGATGGCGTCGGCCGGGACCACCCAGATGGACACGCCCTCGTTGCGGCGGGTGTACAGGTCGCGGGCATTGCGCAGGGCCATGGCGGCGTCCGGGGCGTGCAGGGAGCCGGCGTGGACGTGGGACAGGCCGCGGCTGGAGCGGACAAAAACTTCCCAGATGGGCCAGACGTTGCCTGCGTGGGGTTCTGGGGATGTCATGCTGCGGATTCCTTCTCTGCTTGCTTCTGGGCCTGCTTTGCCGCGTACGCGGCGGCGGCTTCGCGCACCCAGGCGCCGTTGTGGTGGGCTTCGCGGCGCCGTTCCAGGCGCTGGGCGTTGCAGGGGCCGCGGCCGGCGAGGACCTCGTGGAACTCGTCCCAGTCCAGCGGGCCGTGCTCCCACTTTTTGGTTTCTTCGTTGAAACGGATGTCCTTGTCCGGGAGGGTGAGGTCCAGGACCTTGACCTGCTCCATCATCATGCCGACAAAGCGGTTGCGGAGCTCGTCGTTGCTGAAGCGCTTGATGTTCCAGGCCATGGACTGCTTGGAGTTGGGCGAATCGTCATCCGGCGGGCCGAACATCATCAGGGCCGGGGCGTACCAGCGGTTCACCGCGTCCTGGGCCATCTGCTTCTGCTCCGGCGTGCCGTGGGAGAGTTCCAGCAGGATCTCAAAGCCCTGGCGCTGGTGGAAGGATTCTTCCTTGCAGACGCGGACCATGGCGCGGCCGTACGGGCCGAAGGAGGCACGGCAGAGCGGCACCTGGTTGGCGATGGCGGCGCCGTCCACCATCCAGCCGATGGCACCCATGTCCGCCCAGGTGCGGGCGGGATAGTTAAAGATGGAGGAGTACTTGGCCTTGCCGTCCATCAGGTCCTGCATCATCTGATCGCGCGGCTGGCCGAGGGTCTCGGCGGCGGAGTACAGGTACAGGCCGTGGCCGGCCTCGTCCTGGACCTTGGCCATCAGGATGGCCTTGCGCTTAAGGCTGGGGGCGCGGGAGATCCAGTTGGCTTCCGGCTGCATGCCGATGATCTCCGAGTGCGCGTGCTGCGAGATCTGGCGCAGCAGGGTCTTGCGGTATGCCGGGGGCATCCAGTCGCGGGGTTCGATCCGCGAATCCTCCGCCATGACTTTGTCGAAGTATGCCTGGCCTTCAGCGTCGCGCCGGGCCACATCTTCAAGGCTCTGTTCGTGCCGCGCCGACGTGGGCTCTCCGGGCACTGACTGCAGGGTCTGCGCTGCCATGGTTGCTCCTATGCATATCCGATAAATAATTACCGACCGTTCGTTCAGGATATGCGGAAGGGCGGAGATGCGTCAAGCACCGGGGCGGTGTGGGAAAGGCTGGGGCGGCCCGCCGGTGGTAGCTTGAACCCGTGAAGATCCGTGCCGGCAAGAAGCTCCCCCTCTGGGCCTCCGTGGCACTGAACATGACCATCGCCCTGGTGGCGGTGGCCCTGGTCCAGGGTTTCCTGGTGAAGTCCTACCGCGTCCCGTCCGGATCCATGGAGCCCACGCTGCAGGGCTCGACCGGCGGCGGCGACCGGATCCTGGTGAACCGGCTCGCCTATACGGGCTCAACGCCGGGCGCCGGCGATATCGTGGTGTTCACCCGGCCGGACAGCTGGCAATCCGAAACGGCCGCACCCCGCAGCGGCGGGGCCGCAGGGCTAATCCGCTCCTTCGGCGACGTGACCGGGATCGGGCCCTCCAACGAGCAGTTTCTGGTGAAGCGCGTGGTGGCCGCCGGCGGTCAGACCATCAGCTGCTGCGGGGACGACGGGAAACTGCGCATCGACGGCCAGCCGGTGGAGGAACCGTACATATTTGAGGATTTCCCGTTTGAGGCGGGCACCCTCGACTGCCAGAGCAGCCCCCGGTCGCTCCGGTGCATTCCCCCGTTCACCGTTCCCGACGGCCAGCTGGTGGTCCTGGGCGACCACCGCGCCAGCTCGGTGGACTCCGCCATCGCCTGCCGGACGCCGTCGCCCGATCCCGTCGACTGCGTCCGCACGGTCCCGGCCTCCGCAGTGGTAGGCCAGGTGGCGGGCAGGTTCTGGCCCCTGGACCGCATTGGCGGCGTGGGCTGACACTCCTGCTTAAACGAAAATTCCCCTCGGAGCTGCGTTCCGAGGGGAATTTCCGTTGCTGCTAGCGGGCCAGCTGGGGCTCCTGCTCGCGCGACTGGTATTCGGTGTAGTAGCGGTAGGCGCCCGCGCCGGTGGTGGGCACCCGGTTGAGGATGGTGCCCAGCACGTTGCCGTTCACCCGGCCCAGATTGCCGAGGGACTTGCCCAGCTCCTCATCGGTGGTCTTCCCGGCCCGGATGACCACGATGGCGCCGTCGGCGATGCGGGTGAGCACAGCGGCGTCCGTGACGGGCAGCAGCGGCGGGGCGTCCACCAGCACAATGGCGTCCTGGGCGAGCGTCCTGAGCAAGGTCTTCATCGCGTGCGAGCCCAGCAACTCGCTGGGGTTCGGCGGGATCCGGCCCGATCCGAGGACCCGCAGGTTGGGCATGGCACTCCATTCCTGGAGTACGTCCTCAAGTTCCGCGTGGCCGCTGAGGACGTCCGTGACGCCGACGCCGGGGATGAGGTTGAAGACGTCCACCAGAGTGGGGCGGCGCAGGTCGCCGTCCACCACCACCACGTTCTCGCCGGCGGCGGCCATGGTGACGGCCAGGTTGGCGGTCACGGTGGACTTGCCCTCGGCCGGTACCGAGCTGGTCACCACGATGATCCGGGGAGGATTGTCCACGTCCACGTACTGGAGGTTGGTGCGGAGCTCCCGCAGCGCCTCGGTGATGGCGTGCGAGCCGTCGCCGGCCACCGGGCTGTACCCGTCGTCCAGCACGGTGCTTTTGCCGTCCAGACGGTGGTCCACCGGGAGGGTGCCCAGGACGGGGACCCCGAAGCGGCGCTCGACGGCGGTGGCGCTGCGGAGCCGGCGGTCCAGACGGTGGCGGATCAGCGCGTAGGCGAGGCCCAGGGCCAGGCCGGCCAGGGCGCCGATGGCGAGGGTGAGCTTGACGTTCGGGGAGGTGGGGGTGGTGGGCAGGGTGGCTTCGCCCAGGGGCACCACGCGGATCACCGGGACGGGGACGACGTCGGAGCCTTCCACCGCCTGGATGCTTTCCAGTTCCTTGACCTGTTCAGCCAGGCCGCTCACCCAGGCATCCGCGACGCGCTGGGCCATGGCGGGGTCAGTGGACGTTGCGGTGACGGCCAGCTGGGCGCTTTCCTTCGGCACGGCCACGGACACGGAGCCCAGCAGGGAGTCCGGTGAGGTGCTGAGGCCCAGCTGGTTGACCACACGCTCGGCCACGAGGCGGGACTTGGCCACCGACTCATACTTGGCGGCTTTGGTCTGGGCAAGGTTCTCGCTCATAAGGGAAAGGCTGAGATCATCGGAGCCGCCTGCCACCACGATGCCCGTGGACTGTGCGGAGTAGATCTTGGGCTGCAGGAGAGTCCAGCAGAAGGCGAGGACGGTGAGGGCCAGGGTGAAGGCCAGAATGCCTTTCCAGCGGGCCCGGGCGATGCGGAGGTAGTCCTCCAGCGCGAGCCCCGCCGGCGCTTGCCCGCTGCTTTCGGCAGTTTCAAAACCAGTCACGCTTAGGTCCTCTCCCCCGTGTTCGGCCCCAGCGACCCACACGAAAATTTACTGTACGGTACGGTGACCGCGTTGTGGTGCATGTTAACCGCGCAGGAGTAGCCCCTGGTCAACCAGCCCGTCTACGGCCGCATCGAGCAGCGCCTCGTAGCCCTCGGGCAGGCCGTGCACGGCCTCGATCCGTTCCGCCAGGGTCTGCATCGAGACTCTGTGCCGGGCCGTCTGCCAGATGATGGGGCCGATGCCGCTGAGCCTGGTCAGCTCGGTCTCTGTCAGGACGAGAAGGTCGTCGCCGATCTCGACGGCGTCGACGGCTTCGGTGCGCTGAATCCAGCCTGCGGGGGTTGGCCCTGCTGCGGAGTCCGCCTCCAAGTCCGCCAGTGCGGGCTTCCACTCCCCAAAGCCATCCGACAGCTTGACCGGGCCCGACGCGAACAGCGGCGCCACCGCGTCCTTGAGGTCAGCGGCTTCGGAGTAGCTCACGCGGTACACGCCGCCCACGCTGTCGATCAGCCGGCAGAGCGATTGCAGCGGCTGGACCACCGCTGCCTGGGAGGACGTATCCGGAATCAGTGCCAGCACTGCGTCCACCAGGGGCACCCCTTCGATGACCGGCCGTTGGTACTCCCCTTCTCGAACCCTGTCCAGCAGCGCGATGGCCGCGATGCGGGGGTTGTCCGGAGCGACCTTCAGGCCCAGCTCGTCCGGGCCCACCTGCAGCTTGGCGACACCCGGCGTTGCCTGCTTAACAGACAAAGGCTTCGGGTAGGGCACCACGGTCCCATCAGGCCGAATAGCGAGAGTTTCGTCAGTGATGTAGCCGAAGGCCCTCGCGAGCTGCGACGACGCAGTGGTCTTTCCGGTGCCGGACTTGGCCACCAGGGCAACCACCCTGCCTTGGTCGTCAGCGACACCGCAGGCGTGGAGCATTGTCAGCTCGCCGGCCCGCTCCAGGATCGCAGCGATCGTTACCTCCGAGGTCACCGCTTCAGCCAAGCCCTCAAAGGTATCTGACTCGAGGTGCCGGACACCGGCGTCTGCGCACCTCGAATCAAAGTGGAGAGTTGCCGTGAAATGCAGGTCCGAAGCACAGCGTGCGTCTCCCGACGCGGTGAGACTCCTGAGACCGCTAAGACAACGACTCCATGCTTTTTTCATTTCCCGCCGCTGGGCGTCGCTGACGGCCCCACCCCATTCAACGTTGAAGGTTGTTTCCAGTACATCGATATTCAAGTCAGTGGAGCCTTCAACTATGTTCCCCAATTCGAGCACTATCCATGTCTAGGGATCGGCTTCATCGGCCACCAAAACCACGTTGCCGCGGCGGTTTCCGCGTAACTTCCCAAAAGCATTCAGGTATCTGTCTCTCGCCATTAGATCACTGCTGAAGCGCCCGAGGACGTCAAATCCGGCGGCGAGGGCAAACTGCTAGCCCAAGGTGATAGTTGACGTCTCTGTCACTGTGCGTCCACCAGGGAAAGTGACTGCAACGGCAAGGGTGTATTTGCCGCCGACAGCAGTCCCGTTTCCGGTGAAATTGTAGCGAAAAGTGTTGAAGGTAAGGACGAGCGATCCGTTGGTCGGAAGGCCACCACTACGAGTGAAGGAGCCCGAATATGTCCGACCCGCCGTTCCCGAGAACGTCCCGGAATACGAAGTTGTCGACGTCGCCGTGAGCGAGGTAAAACCTACTCCCGGCGCTTTTTCTGCGACTGGTGCATTGGGAGTGATGGTGATAATACCGGTGATGTCGCCGGCGATGGCCCCCTGCCCATTCTGGATTGTCAATTTCGGAGAAGCTGCTCCATACCTAGTTTGACCGGGGCTTCCCTCTTGGCCGACACGCACAAACGACGTCGTCCCCGCCGCAGGAACTGGAGCCAAGGTCACCGTGGCATTCCCCGCGGACGCCGCAGCGGCCGGCGCTGCAATGGCTGCCGCAATAACAGGCACGCTCCAGGCTGCGGTCTTCACAACGGAACGGCGGTCGAAGCTGGCTTTCGGTGCGGCCAGGTTCTCAGTCTGCGACATCTTTTTCCCCAAGTTCTTGTGCGGCGAACCCCCCATGGGCCCAGCTCCAGCCGAGCGTCTCGGCATCCGTGGACGACTGTACGCAAAAAAGCATGAATCTTCAATATCAAGATGCTTTATTTTCAAGAACGACAGAACTCGGCCCTATCTCCCGGGGACGGGCCGGTCCTGCCCGGCGCGGCTAGACTCGGAAACCACGCCGCCTGCACGAGTCTCGCTACAGGAAGTTGGGAAAACCTTGGAAGCGCCACACCCCGTCCAGATCCTCACGGTCTGCACCGGCAACATCTGCCGCTCGCCCGTGGCCGAACGCCTGCTGCAGGCCGGCCTGGACCAGGTGCAGCCGGGTGCTTTCGAGGTGCGGAGTGCCGGAACCCGGGCCATGGTGGGCGACCCCATCCAGCCGGCGTCCGCGGACATCATCCGGACCTACGGCGGAACCCCGGACGGCTTCGCGGCCCGGCTGCTGACGCCAAAGATCCTCCGGGAACAGGACCTGGTGCTGGCCATGACCGCCAAGCACCGCGGCGCCGTAATGCAGACGGACGCTTCACTGCTGAAGCGGACCTTCACCATCCGGGAGTTTGCCCGCATGCTGAAGGTCCTGGAAGAGCGCGACGCCCCGTCCGCCGCCGTCGACCTTCCGGCGTTCTGGCGGGAGCTCCCCGCCCGCGCAGCCTCGGTGCGGCATCTGGCTTTGGCGGCGGATGCTGCCGACAACGACGTGGTGGATCCCTACCGGCGCGGCCAGGAAGTGTATGACCAGATGGAGGATGAGCTGGCCCCGGCCATCCTCACCATCCTGCGGTTCGCCCGGCAGAACAGCTGACCAATTAACTCGCCTGTGCTGCCACGGTTTTTTGGCGTACCGCGGTGGTAATGTCCGGCCATGGGAACGTCGCCGGAACCAGCAGAAGCAGCCACAGGCACCGCCGCGGCGCCGGGCGGCAGGAACCGCCGCCGGACCCTCGCCGTCGCCATTGTGGCCGTACTGGCGGTCCTGGGAATCGTGGTCGCCGCGTTCCTGATCAACAGGCCGCGGACCGAAACCGCGGCCCCGCCGCGAAGCTCCGCCCCGCCGGCGACATCTGCGGCGCCCACGCCGGAACCCACACCCACGCCAACTCCTGATCCGCCGCCGACGGCCCTGAACATCCTGCTGGTGGGCAGCGACAGCCGGATCAATGAACGGGCTGTCGCTGCTTCCGGCGCGGCGTCAGACCAGCGCGGGGACGCCCTCATCCTCCTCCACATCCCGGCAGACCGGCAGGCCATCTACGGCATCTCGATCATGCGCGACCTCTGGGTGGCCATCCCCGGCTACGGCGCTGCCAAGGTCAACGCCGCGCTGGAGCTCGGCGGGGTGCCGCTGATGACGCAGACGATGGAGTCGCTGCTGGGCCAGCCCATCAACCACACTGTGATGCTGGACTTCCAGGGCTTCGCCGCCATGACCGATGCCCTGGGCGGGGTGGACGTGGACATCAAGCAGCCCTTCCAGGGGACCGTGGACGATTTTGTGTACTTCCCGCCGGGGGTGAACCGGCTGAACGGCCTGCAGGCGCTGGCGTTCGTCCGCGAGCGCCACGCCTTCTCGGACGGCGATTACCAGCGCGTCCGGAACCAGCAGACCTTCCTCAAGGCCGTGATGGCGAAGATGGCGGCCGAGGGCGGGCTAAGCGACCGGAACACCGTGAAGCAGCTGGTGTCCACGGTCCTCCCCCACGTCACGGTGTCCCCCGGCCTCACCGTGGAGACGCTGGAACAGCTCGTGTACAGCCTGCGCAGCACACCTCCGGGCAACGCCATGTTCTTCACGCTCCCCACCGCGGGTACGGGCTTCAGCCGGGACGGGCAGTCCATCGTCGTGGAGGACCGTGCCGCCACCGCCGCCGTGTCCGCCGCGCTAGCCTCCGGGACCCTCGGCGAGTACATCGCCGCGAACGGGCTGCAGAACGGGAACTGATACCCGGCCCGCCGGCACTCCAGCTCAGCTGGTCCCGTCGTCCTCCCTACACGACCCCCGCCACGCACGGCCGTCGCGCCAGCCCGCCGTCGGCCGCCCTGCCGGTAGATTGGAGCCATGACCCAGACTCCTGTGCAGCCCTCCCCGCAGCCCCCCGTCGCCAAGAAAATCCCTGCCCTCCGCACGCACCACGGTGATGCCTTTGAGGACAACTACGAGTGGCTGCGGGACAAGGAATCGGCTGAGGTTGTGCAGCTGCTCAAGGCCGAAAACGCCTACCAGGAGGCCGTCACCGCCCACCAGCAGCCGCTGCGCGAGGCCATCTTCGGCGAGATCAAGAGCCGCACCCAGGAGACGGACCTCTCCGTGCCCAACCGCAAGGACGGCTGGTGGTACTACACCCGCTCGGTGGAGGGCCAGGAGTACGGCATCCAGTGCCGCGTCCGGGCGCAGGACACCGGGGACCGCGTGGCCGACTGGACCCCTCCCGCCGTCGAAGTCGGTGTCCAGATCCCCGGCGAGGAGATCCTGCTGGACGGCAACGTGGAGGCGGAAGGCAAGCCGTTCTTCGCCGTCGGCGGGGCGGCCGTCACGGTCGACGGGAACCTGTACGCCTACGCCGTGGACAACGCCGGCGACGAGCGCTTCACACTGCGGATCAAGGACCTGCGCACCGGGGAGCTCCTGCCGGACGTGATTGAGAACGTCTTCTACGGCATCGCCTTCTCCCCCGACGGCACCCGGATCTTCTACACCGTGGTGGACGACTCGTGGCGGCCCTACCAGGTGAAGTCCCACGTGCTGGGGACGCCGGTGGCCGACGATGAGCTCGTCTATCAGGAGGACGACGTCGCCATGTGGCTGGGCTTCGAGCTCTCCGCCGACCGGCGGCACCTGGTGCTGAGCATCGGCTGCTCCGAGTTCAGCGAGACCCGGCTGCTGCGCTTCGACGCGCTCGACGCCGGGCTGACCACCGTGATCTCCCGGGACGAGCGCATCCTCTACGATGCGGAGCCGTTCCTGCTGGCGGACGACGCGGGCCGGGTCCAGGAGCGGATCCTGTTGACGCACAACAAGGACGCCATCAACTCGATGGTCTCCCTGGTGGACCCGGCCGAGCTCGCCAAGCCGGTCGCCGAGCAGCACTGGACCGCCGTCGTCGAACATTCCGACCTGGTCCGCGTCAACGGCGCCGGCGTCACCTCCACGCACCTGGTGGTCTCCGTCCGCAAGGACACCATCGAGCGGGTCCAGGTGCTGCCGCTGGCCGGGCTGGGCACGCCGGACCAGGGCGCGCCGGTGGAGCCCGCCTTCGACGAGGAGCTCTACACCGCGGGCGTGGCCGGCTCCGACTACGAGGCCCCCGTGATCCGGATGGGCTACACCTCCTACTTCACGCCGTCCCGGGTGTACGACTTTGTGCTGCCCACCGCGGAGCAGCCCGCCGGCGAGCTGCTGCTGCGGAAGGAAAGCCCCGTGCTCGGCGGCTACTCCGCCGCGGACTACGTCGCCACCCGCGAATGGGCGGAGGTCGCCGACGGCACCCGCATCCCGCTCTCCGTGCTGCGCCACGTCTCCGTGCAGCAGGATTCGACGGCGGCGGGCTTGGTGTACGGGTACGGCTCCTACGAGATGAGCATGGACCCAAGCTTCGGCATCCCGCGGCTCTCCCTGCTGGACCGCGGCATCGTGTTCGTGATCGCCCACATCCGCGGCGGCGGGGAACTGGGCCGGAACTGGTACGACACCGGCAAGAAGCTGCAGAAGAAGAACACCTTCACGGACTTCATCGCGGCCACCGACTGGCTGGCGGGCTCCGGCTGGGTGGACCCGGCCCGGATCGCGGCCATGGGCGGCTCCGCCGGCGGGCTGCTGATGGGCGCCGTGGCCAACCTGGCACCGGAGAAGTACGCGGCGATCGTGGCCGCCGTCCCGTTTGTGGACGCCCTCACCACCATCCTGGATCCCGAGCTGCCGCTCTCCGCGCTGGAGTGGGAGGAGTGGGGCAACCCCATCACCGACCGCGCCGTGTACGAGTACATGAAGTCGTACACCCCGTACGAGAACGTCCGTGCGGTGGCGTACCCCAAGATCGCGGCCGTCACCTCTTTTAACGACACCCGGGTGCTCTACGTGGAGCCGGCCAAGTGGGTGCAGCGGCTGCGCGAGCTCAACACGGGCAGCGAGCCGATCGTCATGAAGATCGAAATGGAGGGCGGCCACGGCGGCGCCTCCGGCCGGTACGTGCAGTGGAAGGAACGGGCGTGGGACTACGCGTTCGTGGCTGATTCCCTCGGCGCTACGGAGCTGCTGCCCGGGGCCGGGCTGAAGTAGCCGCCGCTCCGCGCTTCGGTCCCAGGTTCGCCGATCTACCGCAAATGGCCGCTATGAAACCCGTCATAGCGGCCATTCGCGTCAGGTCTACGAAGTTCCGGCTTCCCTGGGCGGGGGATTTTTCGGGAGTCATCTATCGATTAGATGATAATCATGCTTACTATTGACCCTGATCAGGCACGACGGTTAGAAACTGCTCAATGGGGGCAGCAGAATCCGTGCCGGAACTGGAGCTAAATCGTGAGCATTGAACAGGGAATGACCCCGCTGAGCGACGCCGAACTGATGGCCGAGGCAGGCACCGCCCTCCCGGACAAGGAAGTGGCCTCCGTCCTGGACCTCAACGCGGACCTGGACCTCGGCCTCAACGCCGCGGCACCCATTGACCTCGCCGTCGCAGCCAACGCCAACGTGGCCGCCCCGATCGACGCCGCAGCCTCGGCGAACATCCTGTCCTACGGCTCCGAAGCGCAGGCCCTTTCGGACCAGGGCGTGGTGATCAACCAGGGTATCGACGCCGACGCCAACGCCGACGCCGCGCAGGACAGCACCATCGACCAGGAGACCGGCAGCACCGACGGCGGCGACACGGGCACCACCGACACCACCGCCGAGGAGGGCGCCCTGCCCACCGACCTCGCAGGCGCGCTCAACTCCAACCTGCTCAACGTCAACGTGGACCTGGACGCGGCCGCCGACCTCGCCGCCCCGATCAACGGTGCCGTGGCCGCCAACGCCAACGTTGCCGCCCCGATCGACGCCGCCGTCGCAGCCAACATCGGCTCGATCGACAGCGATGCCTTCGCCGTGTCCCAGCAGGACGCCATCATCAACCAGAACATCACGGGCGAGGCCAACGCCTCCGCCGACCAGCAGTCCGACCTCCGGCAGTAGCACCCCGGATGAGCACCCCGCACGGCGGGCCGTCCCCGGACGGCCCGCCGCTTTCCCCTGCGCCGCAACGGTCCGCGCCGCCGTCGCCCGCCGCCGTCGAACCCTCCGACGGAACGCCTTCCGGTGCCGGGACCCCGACGGCGGCTGGCACCGCCACCGCCACCCAGCCGGCCCCTGCCTTGGCCGACGGCGTCCAGCTCCTCGGCGCGGCGCAGGGCTCCGGCTACCGCGAACCGCCGGCCCTGGTCCGCCGCGCCGACGGCCAGACCCTGCAGCTCACCCCGCTGCTGTATCAGGTCCTGGAGGCGGTGGACGGCACCCGCGGGCTGGAGGAAATCGCCAGCCACGCCAGCGCCGGGTCCGGCCGGCTGGTTAGCGCCGAGAACGTCCAGACGCTGATCGACACCCAGCTGCTGCCCCTGGGCCTGCTTCGGCTGGCCGACGGCTCGCAGCCCGAGGTCCGCAAGGCCGACCCGCTGCTGGGGATGAAGTTCCGCTACACCGTTACCGACCCCGAGCGCACCCGGCGCCTCACCGCGCCCTTCGCGGTGCTCTTCAGCCCGCTGATCGTGGTTTTGGTCACCGCCGGGTTCCTCGCCAGCTGTTGGTACGTGCTGATGGTCAAGGGCCTTGCCTCGGCCACCCACGAGGCCTTCGCCAACCCGGGCCTGGTGCTGCTCATCCTGCTGGTAACCGTGCTGTCCGCCGGGTTCCACGAATTCGGCCATGCCGCGGCCGCCCGCCGCGGCGGCGCCACCCCGGGCGCCATGGGCACCGGGCTCTACCTGATCTGGCCCGCGTTCTTCACCGACGTCACCGACTCCTACCGGCTAGGCCGGGCGGGCCGCATCCGCACCGACCTGGGCGGGCTCTACTTCAACGCGATCGTAGCCGTCGCCATCATGGGCCTCTGGTGGGCCACCGGCTTCGACGCGCTCCTGCTGGTGGTGGTGACCCAGGTGCTGCAGATGGTGCGGCAGCTCCTCCCGCTGGTGCGCTTTGACGGGTACCACATCCTGGCCGACGCCACCGGCGTTCCGGACCTCTTCCAGCGGATCAAGCCCACCCTGCTCAGCCTCCTGCCCTGGCGCCGGAAGGACCCCGAAGCGCAGGCCCTCAAGCCCTGGGCCCGCGCAGTGGTCACCGCATGGGTGCTCATCACGGTGCCGCTGCTGGCGTTCAGCCTGGTGATGATGGTGATTTCCCTGCCGCGGCTCCTCGGCACGGCGTGGGACAGCGGGCAGAAGCAGTACGCCATGTTCAACAGTGCCCTCGCCGACGGGGACATTGCCGGCGCGGCGGTGCGGATCCTGGCGATTGCCTGCGTGGCGCTGCCTGTGCTGGGCATCCTGTACATCCTGGCCCGGCTGGTCCGGCAGGTGGTGACGGCCCTGTGGACGAAGACCCGCGGCAAGGCCCTCCAGCGCGGAACCGCCCTCGCCGTCATGAGCGCCATGGTGGCCGGCCTCGCCTGGGCCTGGTGGCCCGGCGGCGAGACCTACCGCCCGGTGCAGCCCTACGAGCGGGGCACCCTGGCCGACGCCACCACCGCCATCTTCCCGGCCGGCGCCACCACCGGCATGCGGGAGGGCCAGGCCGGGCGGACCGTCGCCCTCTGGCCCGCCGGTACGGAGAAGCCCACCCGTGAAGATCCGCAGCTCAGCATGGTGCTGGTGCCGCGGGACGCCGGGACTGCCGCCGATGCGCCGTCGTGGGTGTTCCCCTTCGACCGCCCGGCCGCGGCGGAGGAGGACGGCAACCAGGCGCTGGCCGTCAACACCACGGACGGCTCCGTGGTCTACGACGTCGCCTTCGCTCTGGTGTGGGCCGACGACGGCGAGGACGTCACCACCCGCAACGAGGCCTACGCCTTCGCCAGCTGCGCGGACTGTTCCGCCGTGGCGGTGGGCTTCCAGGTGGTGCTGATTGTGGGCCAGGCCGATGTGGTGGTGCCGGAGAACCTCTCGGCCGCCGCGAATTACAACTGCCTCCGCTGCCTGACCTATGCCCTGGCGGACCAGCTGGTGCTCACCCTGGACGGGCCGCTGAGCGCGGACAGCACGTCGCGGCTGGCTGCGCTGTGGCAGGAGATTGCGGAGTTCGGCCGGACCCTGCAGGACGTGCCGCTGTCCGAGATCCAAGGCCGGCTGGATGCCTACAAGGCGCAGATCATGGAGGTCATCCGGAACGACCCCAGCGCCAAGCTTGGTGCCGCGTCCCCCGCTTCACCGGGTGCGTCGCCGGGCGCCAGCCAGACCGCGAGCCCCTCGGCCACACCGGGCGCTACTTCCGGGGCCACTCCCGGTGCCACGGCCACCGCGCCGGCGGCTACCTCCACCGCGACGGCACCGGCCACGGCACCCGCCGGACCGCAGCCCACGAGCACCGCGGGTACGGCCACAGCACCGGCGACCGTGACGCCGTCGCCCACCCCGACGGGCACAGCACCGGCACCGTAAGCGACGAGCAGGTTCATGACCGGCGACCCGGTTCCTGACCGGCGACGCGGTTCCTGACTGGCGACCCGCGAAAGGCCCAGCGCTACGTGTATAACGCGGCGCTGGGCCTTTTGCGCGTCATGGGACATTTGCCGCCGCGGAAATTGCCGGGGGAGATCGAACCGGGGGTTTGGCGGGCGCGTTTGCTGCGCCAACCTTCTCCCGGGCGACGACACTCCAGCCCAGTTACCCAGCTCCGGAGCCCCCAGCAACCCCGAAGAACCGCGGCACACCGCGGGCACATGGCAATGCCGCCGGGAGTAACTGGGCGGGAGCGTCGCGCCGCCGTCAGGAACACGCCCGCAGCGGGTCCTAGGCCTACCGGCGGGCCTTCCACTCGTGCTCGAGGATGGCGTAGACGACTTCCGTGGCCCACTTCCCTTTGTAGTGCCACTTGTCCACCTGGGTGGATTCGAGCCGCATGCCGAGGCGTTCGCAGAGGGCCGCGGAGTCCGTGTTGAGGGCGTCCAGCTTGGCGTCGATCCGGTGGAAGCCCAGCTCGCCGAAGCCCAGGTCCAGCAGGGCCGCGGCGGCCTCGGTGGCGATCCCCCGGCCGCGCGCACCCGGAGCAAGGCTCCAGCCGATCTCCGCCTGGCCGCGCCCCGGCAGCCACTTCAGCACCACCTCGCCCAGCAGGCCGGGCGAATCCGCGGCCTCGATGGCCAGGCAGATCCAGTCGCCCTCCTTCTCGAAAACGAAGTTGGCGTACTTGCCCACTGACTCCATCGACTTGGTGTAACTCTTCGCCTCCCCCGGCAGGAAGCGGGCGGTCGCGGGCAGCGAGTGGTAGGCGTGGAACGCGTCCAGGTCCCCGGCCTCGAAGCGGCGCAGCACCAACCGCCCGGTACGGATGGGCAGGTTTAGTTCCGTCACCGGGAGACCGAGGCGCCGGTGACGACGGCGGCCGTGGCCTCGGCGATGGCCCGCTCCTCGTCCGTGGGCACCACCAGCACCGGGATGGCCGACGACGGCGAGGAGATCACCCGGGGCTCCTTGGACCGCTCACGGTTCAGGCCGCCGTCGAGCTCCACACCCAGGGCACCCAGCCGCTCCGCCACGAGGGCGCGGAACTGGTGCGAGTTCTCCCCGATCCCGGCCGTAAAGACCAGGGCCTTCGCCCCGCCGACCGCCACGTGGTAGCCGCCGATGTACTTCGCCAGCCGGTAAGACGCGACGGCGAGCGCCATGGCAGCCTTCGCGTCGCCGGCCTCCGAGGCTTCCACCACGGAGCGCATGTCGTTGTTGCCGGCCAGGCCCTTGAGCCCCGACTGGCGGTTGAGCATGGCGTCGAGGTCCTCCGGGGACCAGCCGGCCCGGCCGAGGAAGACCAGGATGGAGGGGTCCAGGTCGCCGGAGCGGGTGCCCATCACCAGGCCTTCCAGTGGGGTGAAGCCCATGGAGGTGTCCACGGACTGGCCGCCGCGGATGGCCGTGACCGAGGCCCCGTTGCCCAGGTGGGCGATGACGGCGTCGAACTCGTCCACCGGGACGTCCAGCAGCGCCGCGGCCCGGTGCGCCACGTATTCGTGGGAGGTGCCGTGGAAGCCGTAGCGGCGGATCCCGTGGTTGGTGTAGAGCTCGTCCGGCACCGCGTAGCGCCAGGCGTGCTCCGGCAGGGTGCGGTGGAAGGCGGTGTCGAACACGGCCACCTGCGGCATGTCCGGCCACTTCTTCGAGATGGCGCGGATGCCGAGCACGTTCGCCGGGTTGTGCAGGGGCGCCAGCGGGTTGAGCCGTTCAATGGCGCGGGTGATCTCGTTGTTGACCAGGACCGGCTCGGCGAAGCGCTCGCCGCCGTGTACCACCCGGTGCCCGACGGCGTCGAGCGTCCGGCTGCCCAGGGCCTGGTGGATCTCGGCGTCCACCTGCTCCAGCGCCTCCGCGTGGTCGCGGGGGCCTTCGACCTGGCCGTCGCCCTCCCCGCCGTTGCCCATCCCAATCTTCTCGACCAGCCCTTCGGCAAGGACGCTGCCGGCCTCCACATCGCGGACCTGGTACTTCAGTGAGGACGAGCCTGAGTTGATGACGAGGACGAGCACTGGGCCTCCTAAGCCTTGTGGCTGCAGCGGTGTTCGGTGGAGGTTCGATCGTATCGCCATTGCATCGGGCTCGGCTGGCGCTTAGAGTCGGCGGACCAGTGCCGCAACCCACGAAGGGACTTCCGTGACCGAGAACGCCACCCAGCCTGAGGGCACCGAACCGGACACCAACAAGACCGACGCCGGGTCCGGGACCAAGGATCCCACCGGCGTCGAGGGCGCCAACCCGGCCCTGGACGACACCGGAAACTACAAGGCCGCCGAGGTGGGCGAGTCCCCCGAGCCGCCGGAGAACGTGGAGGACCTGGACCTCACGCCGGAAGGGCTGGCGGATGAGCCGGCCAAGGAGGAAGACCCGGAAAGCCCGGCGGAGCCGGAGAACAGCTAGCCGGAAAACAGCTGACTGATCAGCACACCAAAGGGCGACGCCGGCACCCACCCGGGTACCGGCGTCGCCCTTTCTGTGCGCCTGGCTACGCGCGGGCGCCTGCCGCGGCGGGCTCGACGGCGGGCTCCACCGACTGCGCCTGCACGGCGGTGATGGCCACGGTGTTCACGATGTCCTCCACCGTGCAGCCGCGGGAGAGATCGTTCACCGGCTTGCGCAGCCCCTGCAGGACGGGCCCGACGGCCACCGCGCCGGAGGACTGCTGCACCGCCTTGTAGGTGTTGTTGCCCGTGTTGAGGTCCGGGAAGATGAACACCGTGGCCTGCCCGGCCACGGAGGAGCCGGGCATTTTGGACTGCGCGATCGCGGCGTCCACGGCGGCGTCGTACTGGATGGGACCCTCGACGGCGAGGTCCGGGCGGCGCGTCTTCACCACGTCGGTGGCCTGCCGCACCTTGTCCACCGCCTCGCCGCTGCCGGAGCCGCCGGTGGAGTAGGACAGCATGGCCACCCGGGGGTCCACGCCGAACTGCGTGGCGGTCTCGGCCGAGGCCAGCGCGATGTCCGCCAGCTGCTCGGCGTTCGGGTCCGGGTTGACCGCGCAGTCGCCGTACACCAGCACCCGGTCCGGCATCAGCATCAGGAACACCGAGGAGACGATCTTCACGCCGTCGCGGGTCTTGACGAACTCCAGTGCCGGGCGGATGGTGTGGGCCGTGGTGTGCGCGGCGCCGGAGACCATGCCGTCCACCACCCCCAGCTGCACCATCATGGTGCCGAAGTAGCTGCCGTCCAGCATGACCTCCAGGGCCCGGGCCAGGTCCACGCCCTTGTGCGCGCGCAGCTCCGCGTACTTCTCGGCAAACTGCTGGCGCAGCTCGGACGTGGCGGGGTCCACGATGGTGATGCCGGAAATGTCGATGCCCTGGGTGGACGCCAGTTCCCGCACTTCCGATTCCCTGCCCAGAATGGTGAGGTCGCAGACGTCCCGGCGATGCAGGATCTCCGCGGCGCGCAGGATCCGCACGTCATTGCCTTCGGGCAGCACAATGTGCCGGCGCTGCAGCCGCGCCCGCTCGATCAGGTCGTGCAGGAACCGCAGCGGCGTCATCCGCTCCAGCCGCGGCAGGTGCAGGCGCTCCACCAGCTCCGCCTCGTCCACGCGCTTGGCCCACAGCCCCAACGCCGAGGCCACCTTCCGGCGGTGCCCGGACCAGATCTCGCTGCGGACCTCGGAGACCTGCTTCGCGGTGGTGTACGTGTCATCCGGGCCGGCGAACACGGGGAACGGCGCCTGCGCCAGCAACGAATAGATGTTGGGGTCCGGGGCCAGGCCGCCGGTGAGGATCAGCGCCGACGGCACCGGGAACTCCGGCGAGAACGACGACGCCAGGCACGCCACCATCACGTCGGCACGGTCGCCCGGGACGATCACCAGCGCGCCGTCGTCGAGCACGTGCAGGAAGTTGGCCACGTTCATGGCCGCCACCTTGATGGACCGGACGTCACGCTCCATGTCCTGGCGGCCGGCCACCTGGCGGATCCCCAGGGCCGCGGCCACCTCGCCGGTGGTGGGCCGGGCAATGTCCTCCAGCTCCGGGAAGACGTACACGGGCCGGCCGGACGCGCCGGGCTTCACGGCGGCCACAATCCCGTCCACGTCCTCCGGATCGGCGCGGTTCACCATGATGGCCAGCAGGCTGCAGCGCTCCGCCGCCAGTTCCTTCCGGGCCACCTCGACGGCGTCCGCGGCCTCCTCGACGGTGCGCCCCTTCGCGCCCACCACGGCCACCACGGAGGCGGCCAGGTTGTTCGCGAGCCGGGCATTGAGATCGAATTCGACGGCGGCGTCCTGGCCGGTGAGGTCGGTGCCCTCCACGATCACCACGTCGCAGTGGCGGGACATCTCGGCGAAAATCTCCACGCACCGGGCGTCGATCTCCGCCCGGTTCCCCTCGGCCAAGAGCCCGCGGACCTCGGCGAAGGTCAGGCCGCCGCGGCAGCGGTTGTCATCGAGGTCGAACCGGGCCTTCATGAGGGCCACCATCGGGTCCGAGGCGGCGTCGGAACCGTGGACCACCGGCTTGAAGAAGCCGATCCGGTCCGCGTGCCGGTGCAGCGTGTCCGCCAGCCCCAGCGCGATCAGCGACTTTCCGGATCCCGGTGTGGTCGCGCTGACGTAGATCCCCTTGGCCATGGCCCGCCCTTTGCTGTGGAGGAATGCTTCCCTCCCAGCCTACTTTCTCTTTGCGTTTCTCTTCGCGGGGGTGCCGGCGACGGGGCTGCGGTGCTGCGGGATTTCCGGCCGGGTCTTTTGCCGGACCCGGTCCGGAGTTTTGCCGGATTTCTGCCGTTCGGCGGGCCTCCGACGAGAGCTTCACAAGCCCGCCAGCTCTTGACAGTGGCACCCAAATGGGATTACCTAATGAACATTCGGTAAATAAAGCTGGAGGCAATGACGCATGGCTGAACTGACGATTTCCGGGCTCGCCCACCCCATCCTTAAAGACGACTATGCCTCGGAGTGGATGGGCATCGAAGTGGTGGCCCTGGACGACGGGCATGCCACCATCCGCATGACGCTCCGGCGGGAAATGCTCAACGGCTTCGGCATGGCCCACGGCGGAATGATCTTCGCCTTCGGCGACACCGCGTTCGCGCTGGCCTGCAACCAGACAAACCCCACCCCGGCGGACGAGAACAACATCACCGTGGCGTCCGGCGTCGACATCAACTTCCTCAAGCCGGCGTTCCGCGGCCAGGTGCTTACCGCCGTCGCGAACCGACGCGCCAGCACGGGACGCAGCGGCCTCTACGACATCCAGATTTACGCCGCCGATCCTGCAGACGCACCCGCGGCGCCGGCATCCGGCGCCGTGCTTTCCAGCTCGGCACCCGCCGCCACCGTTCCGGGCGAACTCCCCACCGACACCGCCCCGGGCGAACTCGTCGCCGAGTTCCGCGGCCGCAGCCGCACCATCTCCAAGAAATAGAAACAGGGAACCCCAGATGACCCAAGAAACCGTCGCCCCCGCCAGCGAAGCCGTCCTGGACCGCGAAGAAACCATCTCCCGCGACGAGCTCGAGGCCTTGCAGCTCAGCCGCCTGCAGCACACCGTGGCGTACGCCTACGACCGCGTCCCCCTGTACAAGCGCAAGTTCGACGAGGCCGGCGTGCACCCCACGGACCTCCGCGAGCTCTCCGACCTGGGCAAATTCCCCTTCACCACCAAGGAAGACCTCCGCCTGGAGTACCCCTTCGGCATGTTCGCCGTGCCGCAGCACGAGGTGGCCCGCATCCACGCCAGTTCCGGCACCACTGGCCGCGCCACCGTGGTCGGCTACACCAAGAAGGACCTCGAGGACTGGGCCAAGCTGGTGGCACGTTCGCTGCGCGCCTCCGGCGTCCGCCCCGGCATGAAGGTCCACAACGCTTACGGCTACGGCCTCTTCACCGGCGGTCTTGGCGCCCACGGCGGCGCCGAGGCCCTGGGCTGCACGGTCATCCCCATCTCCGGCGGCCAGACCGAGCGCCAGATCACGCTCATCCAGGACTTCAAGCCGGACGCTATCCTGGCCACGCCCACGTACCTGCTCACCATCGCCGATGCCATGATGAAGCAGGGCATCGACCCCGCCTCCACCTCGCTCAAGTACGCCGTCCTCGGCGCCGAGCCGTGGACCGAGGAGATGCGCCACGAGCTCGAGACCACCATGAACATCAAGGCCTGCGACATCTACGGCCTCTCCGAGGTCATGGGCCCGGGCGTGGCCGGCGAAGCCGTGGAGACCCAGGACGGCAGCCACATCTGGGAGGACCACTTCCGCCCCGAAATCATCGACGCGTTCGACCCCTCCAGGGTCTTGGGCGACGGCGAACACGGCGAGCTGGTCTTCACCTCCCTCACCAAGGAGGCGCTGCCCATCATCCGGTACCGCACCAAGGACCTCACCCGCCTGCTGCCCGGCACGGCCCGCCCCGCGCACCGCCGCATGGGCCGCATCACCGGCCGCAGCGACGACATGATCATCCTGCGCGGCGTCAACCTGTTCCCGTCGCAGATCGAGGAGATCGCCCTGCGCATCCCCGAACTGAGCCCGCACTTCCAGCTCGAGCTCACCCGCCCCGAAGGCCAGCGGATGGACCAGCTGACTGTCCGGATCGAACGCCGCGAGACCGTCTCGGTGGAGGGTGTGGCGTCCGCCGCCAAGGTCCTGCAGCAGCAGATCAAGATCCACGTCGGCTCCTCCTGCGCCGTCGACGTCGTCGAGCCCGGCTCCCTGGAGCGGTCCAACGGCAAGCTGCGCCGGATCTACGACCTGCGTCCCAAGGCCTGACCCATCCCGTCCAGCCCCGGTGGCCCGCCTGCGATGCCAGGCCGGCCACCGGGGCTGACCGATCTCCTGATCGTGAGAAAATAGCCACTATGTCCCCCACAGCAGCAACCACCAAACGCGGCCGCCCCGGTTACGACCAGCAGTCGGTCCTGGTGATCGCTGTGGACGTTTTCAACCGCCACGGCTACGACGCCACGTCCATGGGGATCCTGGCCGAGAACCTGGGCATCTCCAAGTCCGCCATTTACCACCATGTCCCGTCCAAGGGGGACCTCCTGAAGCTGGCGCTGGACCACGCCCTGGGCGGGCTCGAGGCCATCCTGGAACAGCCGCAAGCCACCACCGGCAGCGCCGAGGCCCGGCTGGAGTTCGTCCTCCGCGAGACCATCTCGGTGCTGGTGGACCGGCTTCCGTTCGTCACGCTGCTGCTGCGGCTGCGCGGCAACACGGAGATCGAGCGCGACGCGATGGAACGCCGGCGCACGTTCGACCACAAGGTCGCTGCGCTGATCTCCGCCGCCCGTGACGAGGGCTCGCTCCGCAAGGACATCGACCCCCGCACCGTCACCCGGCTCCTCTTCGGCACCATCAACTCGATCGTTGAGTGGTACAAGCCCGGCGGTTCCCTCTCCCCCGAGAAGCTGGCGGACGACATCATCACCATGGCCTTCCACGGGCTCCACGTCCCGCAGTAGGCCGCGCGCCGTTCGCGGCGTCCGCGCACGACGGCGGTCCGGGGGCACTATGAGCGCGGCGACAGTGGCTTCGTGGCCAAATCCCGGCGTATCTGTGTCAATGTGCCCCTGCCCGGCCGGCGTTCCGACCGCGCCGTGCCCGCGTTGCTAGTGCAAGACAGTCCCCGTGGAATGCACCACGGTTCCGGTGCTTTGGGTTCGCCCGCTGACGTCGATCTGCAGCTGGCTGCGCTGCAGGGGCGCTTCCAGCGCGGAGGAGAGCTCCGGTAGCGTGGATGATTGAATGCGGTGGATGAGGTCCTGGACGTCGGCCCTGTCATTGACCGTCACCCTCAGGCTCAGGTCGGCAGCTCTGGCTGTTCCCCGCAGCAGGGCCGCGGAAGTGACGACGCCGGGCAGGTTGTTGATCCGGCTTTCAACGGCGGTGGCGAGGACGGACGAGTCGCAGAGGGTGAATCCCTGGCTGCCGTCATCATGGAGGCGATAGGCGGCGGCCCTGTTTTTCCTCGGGATCTGGGCGATTATCCACAGCAGCCCCAGCACCCCCATGATCACACCGATGATCAGTATGACGGCCACCACCCACGGCTGGGCGAAGAACGCGTGCAGGTCGCCGGTGACGACGGACTCCCAAAAGCGGGCGGTGTTCAAAAGGGCATGCAGCGTCCCGTTGGACTGCAGGAGCAGTGCGGTGCCGGCAACAAGGGCAAGGATGCCGAGAATGGCCAGCCAGGTCCGGTTCAGGGTTCCTGCGGTTTGTCTCATCGGAAACCATCCTTCAAATAGTCGCTGCGGGCGGGTGCGCGAATGGTCTCAGTCTCTGGACCGGACCGTGGCCGTCACCTGCGGAACCGGGGAGAGCCCGGTTTCTTCCAGACGGGCACGGACAGCGTCGGTGATCCTGGCACGCAGGTCGCCGGGCTCGTGCAGGGAGGTCGTCACGTTGAGGTGGACGCGCCGGGTGGTGGCTGTCGCTGCGGCCGAGCCGACGCCGTCGATCTGGAGGCATCGGGCTTTCGCCAGGCGGGCGACGGCGCGGCGGGTCATCACTGTTTCCCGCTCCTGCACCGGCGGCTCCCCAGCCCCGGCGCCGCTGCGGGAATCATCGATGGTAAGGGCATTGAACCCTCCGGGAATGAAGGCGCACAGCAACAGGACCACCCCCGCCACCACCGCGGCTATCCCGATCTGCTGGATGGCGGGGTCATTCCACGCCAGCACGGCGAGCCAGTCACGTGGTCCCTGCAGCAGGGTGGGCCACGTGCCGTTGGCCAGCCGGGTGATGGCCGACCAGGCCAAGGCGACGCCGGCGGCCAGGAGCAGGGTTCCGGCGATGATTGACGGGATGGCGCGGCTGGGCCGGTGCCGCAGGCGCGAGGACCGCTGGCCGTCCCGGCTCATAGCAACTTCCTTCGTCCGTTGGTGTCGGTGGTCAGCCACGAGATCCTGATGTCGACTTGTCGGACGTCAACTCCGGTCAGCTCTGTCACTCTGGTCCTGATCCGGCCGCGCAGGGCCTCGGTGGCCTGGCGTAACGGCACCGGATACGGCATCCCGACCTCGACGCTTAGAGTCGCGATGTTCCCGCTGAGTACCACTGATGCCTTGGGCCGGGTGGAGAGATCAGCGCGGGTTCCGACGCCCAGAAATCCGCCGGAGGAACCGCCGGCGGAGGATTCGTCGCTGGCCACCTGGGCGGCAATTTTCTCTATCACCCTTGCCGCCAGGACGGTCTGCCCCCGTGTGCCCGCCTCGACCAAGTCCGAACCGGCGTCCCCGGACTCGGGCAAGGACCCGCCCCCGGCCCCGCCCCCGGGCAAGGGCAGGGCGTGGGCTCCTGGCGGGTTCATCGGCTCGAGGCTCTACCGAACAGGGCCTGCACGTCGAGTTTTCCTTCCGCGACCCGGCCGACCAGCAGTCCGATAAAACCGAGGATCACCGCGGACAGCAGCGCCACCCAGCCGCCGAAGCCCAGAACGATTCCCAGCACTAGTCCTATCGTCATGCACCAACGTGTAGTAGACATAGCCATCCTTTTTCCTCATCGTCCCGTTCCCCTTGGCGGAGGATTCTGACGGGCAGTTACTGCAGTTGGGTCTTCTGGACCTGCTGGTCGTCGTGTTCCTCTTCGGGCAGGTGGACATCGGTAACGTTGACGTTCACCTCGATCACTTCCAGCCCGGTGGCGCGCTCAACGGACTGGATGATGTTGCGGCGGATGCCCTGGCTGACCTCCACCACGGAGAACCCGTAGTCGACGACGATGGAGACATCGATGGCTGTCTGACGTTCGCCCTTTTCCACGCTGACGCCGCCGCTGACATTGGTCTGGGAACCGGGAATGCGTTCCGTCAGTGCGCTGAACGCCCGGCGGCCGGCACTGCCCATGGCATACACACCGGGAACCTCGCGGGTCGCTATGCCAGCCAACTTCTGCACCACGGTTTCCTCGATCGTGGTGTCGCCGCGGTCGGTGTGCAGTGCGTCCCTTGCCTTCACTTGTTCCAGCGCGCCGCCGCGCATCTGCTCGTCGGGTGTGGCCATGACGCCGCTGGCAGTTCCGGGGGTTTTGGGTGTCTCTGTCATGGAAAACATCTCCTCGTGGGACTGGTGATCGTACGTACACCGATGAAGACGAAACCCGACCGGAATCGTCACGTGATGGCGCAGTATTTTTTTCTCACCGGGCAGCCCAACCTCGGCATGGTTCCCGTCGGTGCCCGGCTGTGGCATATTGGGGCCAAACACCGGCAAGTCACCGGACTGGATGGACAGCGCATGGGTGATCATGGCCCCGGTTTCGAACCGGACCTGGATGAGGCGAGCATCGTCGCCCGTGCCCAGGACGGCGACCTGGAGGCATTCGAACACCTGGTGCTCACCTATCAGTACAGACTCTTTCGGCTGGCGTATCGGATGCTCAACGATCACGGCGAAGCCGAAGACATCGTGCAGGAGACTCTGACAACGAGCTGGCGCGGTCTTCCCATGCTCGCTGACGTCGATGCATTCGGTGGCTGGATCTACCGGCTGGCGACGAACAAATGCCTGGACCTGCTGCGAAAGCGCTCCGCCCATACCGTGCACTGCATCCAACCGGATGACATGGACACCATTCCCGAAGCCTGCGCCCGCGCAGTGCCGGCCGGTTCGGATCCGGCTCATGCGACTGAATGGTCCGCCGCACAGGATGGTCTGACCGCTGTCCTGAACACGCTTCCCCCGGCACAGCGGGCCTGCTGGTTGCTGCGGGAAATGCACGGACGCAGTTACGCCGAGATTGGTGTCACGCTGAACATCAGCCCGACAACGGTTCGCGGCACACTTGCCCGGGCACGGCACCAGATAGCAGAAGGGATGAGCGAATGGCGCTAGATGACATCCCCCGGCTCGGCTGCGGCCGAAGCATCGACCGCATCTGGGCCACCATCGACCGGCCACCCACCGCGCACGAAGAGCATTGTGACCAATGCCAAACTGCCAGAACCCGACTGCGAAGACTCGGCGAAGCAACCCGTTTACTGCGCGAAAGCGACCTTCACGATCCCGCACTGAAACCCCGTCCCGGGATTGAAAACGCCATCATGGATGTGGCTCGCGCTGACGTCCGCCGCGGCAGCAGTATCCGCCTGCGCAGCGCAGGCAGCGGCACCACGGAGATCAGCGAACGGGCCCTGAGCTCCCTCATCCGGGTCGCGGCCGCAGCGATCCCCGGCGTCCACCCACGACGCTGCCGGATCGAAATACGCTCGGCTACTGCCAGTCTCACCGGTGAAGACCACCCCTCCGGAACCAACGGCACCGCCACCGTTGCCCGTCCCCGCCTCATCGTCAATCTTTGGGTGGCCGCCGCCCGGGGCATCATCATCCCTCGAACAATGGAGGCGTTGCGACAAGAGATCAGCAACGCGCTTCCGTCAGGCGTCGGTATTGGCGCCGGAACCGTCAACATCACTGTTGAGGACCTTTACGATGCCTGACCAACCCCTCAAGGGCGCCCTCATCACCAGCCGGCTCATCGCCTCCATCGCCACACGCACCACACTGGAAACACCCGGAGTCCTCAGACTTGAACCAGCGCTCCAAGGCCTTCTGGCGCGGCTGGGTCCCGCCACCCTGCAAAACCTCCGCCATTCCGGCAGCCAGGACGGCACGTACCGGCGAACCGGCGTCACGGCGACAATCAGCGACGGCACCGCACGCGTCCACCTCTATATCGCCACCGACATCGCCTACACCGCCCTCGACGTCGCCGAAACGGTTCGGCGACGCGTGCGTGAGAGCATCAGCCACACCGGACTCACCCCTGGCACGATCGACGTCACCATCGTCGCCATAGAACTCCACCGCGGAGCAACAATGCTGTAGCCCGGGTGCAACCAGCCGCTCCACCGCCCGGTCGCGCAGCTTGCGCAAATCAACGTGTACGTGACAGACGGCGGCTCACTGATGGGGACGCCGGTGCCCGGGCGCAGATCCCGCCCGGCCGACGGTGGCGGCGATCCGGGGGCACTTTGAGGGCCCCGGCACGCGTTTCGCCGGCTAATACCGGCGTGTCCGTGTCAATGTGCCCCCGGACCGCCGTCGGTCGCGCCAAAAACACGAAAGGCGCCCCGGAAATCCGGGGCGCCTTTGAACCACTGGGCCAAAGGTCAGAGCTGGTAGTCAGCCACCGACGTCGTGTCCTCGTGGAGGCAGAGGATGTTGTGCTCTGTGTCCATGAACCAGGCGCACTTCTCCGATGCTGTGGTGCAGATGTGGTTCTCGGTCTTCAGATCGGGAAGGTCGTAGTCCTGGAACTGCACACCCTTGGATTCCATCTCCCGGACGGTCCGTTCGATCTCGGAGACCTCGAAGCTCAGTGCCGTGTGCTCGGAGTGCTTCCCGTCCTTGACCGGCATGAGCTGCAGCATGGGGCCGCCCTCGCTGCCGAACATTTCACTTCCGTCGTCTGCCACGCCATGGTGCGGGAGCCCCAGGGTCTCGGCATAGAAACGCCGGGCACGTTCCGCATCATCGACCGGCAGGACTGTTGTGGCTTTGCTGAGTACTAGGGTCATGTCGCCACCTCCTACGCTGTGAATTTTACGCCGGAGCGGGGCGGAAAGAGCCTGCCGATCGACGCGCGGTTGCCCTATCACTTAGAGGGGTCATTTGGGTCTTTTGACCACCACAAGTGATAGGGCAACCTGCAGGGACGGGCTACTTCTCCACGAGGGTGAGGACGTCGTACGTGGCCACGATTTCGTCGTTCTGGTTGGTCAGGACGGCGTCCCAGGCCACCTCGCCGTACTCGTCGGTCTCGCGCGGGGTGATCTTCTTGGCGGTGAGGGTGACCCGGATGGAGTCCCCCGCGGCCACCGGCGTGATGAACCGCAGGCTCTCCAGGCCGTAGTTCGCCAGGACCGGGCCCGGCGCGGGCTCCACGAACAGCCCCGCACCCCAGGCCAGCAGGAGGTAACCGTGCGCCACGATGCCGGGGAAGAACGGGTTGGCCTCGGCGGCCGCCTGGTTGGTGTGGGCGTAGAAGGTGTCGCCCGTGGAGTGGGCGAACTTGGTGATCTCGTCCAGGGTCACTTCGCGCAGCTCGGACCGGATCGCGTCGCCGATGTGCAGGGTGCCGAGGTGCTTCCGGAACGGGTGCTGGCCCTCGGTCTCCAGGGTGAAGTTGCGGTCCGCCCCGGTGTGCCAGACACCCGTGACGGCGGTCAGCATGTTGGGCGAGCCCTGGATGGCGGTGCGCTGCATGTGGTGCAGCACGGAGCGGATGCCGCCGAGTTCCTCGCCGCCGCCGGCGCGGCCGGGGCCGCCGTGGACCAGGTGCGGGACCGGGGAGCCGTGGCCGGTGGAGCTGCGCGCGTCCTCACGGTTGAGCATGTGCACCCGGCCGTGGTGTGCGGCGATGCCGGTGACCAGCTCGCGGGCCACTTCAGGATCGTTGGTGGAGACCGAGGCCACCAGCGAGCCGCCGCCGCGGGCGGCGAGGCGGACGGCGTCGGGCAGGTCCTTGTAGCCGATCACGGACGACACCGGACCGAAGGCCTCCAGCGAATGGACCTCCTCGGCTTCCGGGTCGGCCCAGCTCAGCAGCACCGGGGACATGAACGCGCCGTCGTCGACGACGCCCACCGTCCCGTCGGCGCTGGTGACCTTCGGCGAATCGAGGGTGCCGTACGCGAGTTCGCCGCCGGCGTCGAGCATGGACTGGACGGCGGCACGCACGTCGGCGAGCTGCTCCAGGGAGGCCAGGGCGCCCATGGTGACGCCCTCGGCGCGCGGGTCGCCCACCACAACGCGCTCCCGGACCCGCTCGCCCACGGCGGTGATGACGTCCTGCACCAGCTCCTGCGGCACAATGGCGCGGCGGATGGCGGTGCACTTCTGGCCGGCCTTGGCGGTCATCTCGGTGACGAGGGACTTGATGAAAGCGTCGAATTCCGGGGTGCCCTTGACGGCGTCCGGGCCCAGGATCGAGGCGTTCAGGGAGTCGGTTTCCGAGGTGAAACGGACCCCGCCCTTGACCACGTTGACGTGGGACTTGAGCGTGTTGGCGGTGGACGCGGAGCCGGTGAAGGCCACGAGGTCGCGGTAGTCGAGGTGGTCCAGCAGGGTGCGGACGGAGCCGGAAATCAGCTGCAGCGAGCCCTGGGGCAGGATGCCGGATTCGATGATCGCCTTGACCACGGCGGCAGTGACGTAGCCGGTGGGGGTGGCGGGCTTGACGATGGTGGGAACGCCGGCGATGAAGGCGGGGGCGAACTTCTCCAGCATGCCCCACACCGGGAAGTTGAACGCGTTGATCTGCACGGCGACGCCGGGGATGCGGGTGTAGATGTGCTCGCCGGCGAAGGAGCCGTCCCTGGACAGCACCTCCATGGGCCCGTCCACGATCACCTGGGCGTTGGGGAGCTCGCGGCGGCCCTTGGAGCCGAACGTGAAGAGCACGCCGATGCCGCCGTCGATGTCCACCATCGAGTCGATCTTGGTGGCCCCGGTCTGGGCGGAGAGGGCGTAGAACTCGTCACGGCGGCCGTTGAGGTACTGGGCCAGCTCCTTGAGCTTGAGCGCGCGCTGGTGGAAGGTCAGCTTGCCGAGCTCGTCCTGGCCGGTGGTGCGTCCGTAATCCACGACGGCGGCGAGGTCCAGTCCCTCCGTGCTCACCTTGGCGAGGAGCTCTCCGGTGCTGGCATCGAGGACAGGCGCGGCGCCGGCTGCGGAGCCTGCGTCGGGAGTCCACCAGGAATCCCGGATGAAGCTGGGAACGATCTCTACAGTGTCTACTGTGGGTTCCGGAGCGGTTGCAGTGGTGGTCATCGTTGACGGGTCCTTCCAGCGGGGGCAAGATCAACACGGCCAGCATTACTGACCGTCCGTTCGGTAATATATCTACAGTACATGAATGAGGCCTGCCGCACACTAGTTGCGGCGGCACTGACCGGCCCGGGCCCCTTGGATTTCCGGCCGAAGAGGAGACGTTATGACGCCGGAGCCCCGGAACACCGAGCTGTGGAAGATCACCCTTGGCGAGCTTGACGAGAAAATGGGCGTGAAGATCGTCGAGGAATCCGTCGAGAAGGTGGTCGCCACCATGCCGGTGGAGGGCAACCGGCAGTCCTTCGGGCTGCTGCACGGCGGGGCCTCTTTGGCCGTGGGCGAGGCCGTGGGCTCCTGGGCCGCGGTGATCCACGCCAGCACCCTCGGCAAGACCGCCGTCGGCGTGGACGTCTCCGCCACCCACCACAAGTCCGCCCGCGAGGGGCTGGTCACCATCACGGCGACCCCCATCCACCTCGGCGGCACGGTGACCACGCACGAGGTGGTCATCACCAACGAGGCCGGCCAGCGCCTGTGCACGCTGCGGATCACCAACCTGCTGCTGGACCGCAAGGGCTAAGGGCGGCGGGCGCGACGTCGGCCGGTGCCCCCGACGTCGAGTTCGCCGGAAAGGTGCGGGGTCGACGGAACCTTACGGCGACCCGGCAGGTTTCCGGCGAACCCGCAGGTTTCCGGCGAACTCGGCGGGCGCGGCGCCGCCGAAATCGACCCAAATACCCGGCTGACTGCATCCAAAGCGCACCCCCGGCCGGTATTAACGGTGTCAGCAAGTCACCGCCCGGATCCGGGCAACTCAATGAGGAGTTTGAAATGCGCAAGTCCGTTTATGCCGCCGGTGCCCTGTCCATGGTTGCAGCGCTCGCCTTCGCCGCCCCCGCCCAGGCTGGCGGAAAGCACGACGGCGGCCGTGACCACGGCGACAACGCCTTCCTGTCCGTCCTGCACGGCGTCCCCGGCCTCACCGTTGATGTCTGGGTGGACGGCGAGCTCACGCTGGACGACTTCGAGCCCGGCACCCTCGCCGGCCCGCTGGAGCTCGACGGCGGCAGCTACAAGATCGCCATCACTGCCTCCGACGCCACCAGCGCCGACAACCCGGTGATCGGCCCGGTCAAGGTCCACCTCAAGGAGGGCCGGAACTACACCGCCGTCGCCCATCTGGATGCCGACGGGGATCCGACTGCCACCCTCTTCAAGAACAAGCTCTCGGCCAGCCCCGAGGGCGAGGGCAAGCTGACCGTCCGGCACGTGGCGGCAGCCCCCGCCGTCGACGTCCTGGCCGGCGACACCCCGGTCATCGAGGACCTGAAGAACGGCGAGCAGGAGGTGCTGACCCTGGGAGCCGGGACGGTGTCCGCCTCGGTCGCGGCCGCCGGCACCACCGAGCCCCTGATCGGGCCGGCCGATGTTCCGGTCACCGAGGGCAAGAACACCATCGTGTACGCCTGGGGCAGCCTGGAGGACGGCACCCTTGACGTTGCGGTCCAGGTGGTCGACTCGCGCACCGGTCACGGCCACGGCCACTGAGCCGGACCGCGGCGACCGCGGCCCGTCATGACCACAGGACCGCCGCCTCGGTCCTGACCAGCTGACCGGCAGCGCATCCCCGGGGGGTGCGCTGCCGGTCGCGCGAACGCCCGCCAGTAGCGGCCGCAGACACCGCGCGACGTCGGGTGGCTCGCGTCGGGTGGCTGACGCTGGGTGGCTAACTCAGCTGACCGCCCGACGCCGGGTGGCGGCAACCAGCGCACCGCCCAGCAGGAGCGCACCGCCGGCGAGTCCCGCCGTCGGGAGCAGCGAACCGGCTCCGGTGTCCGGCAACTGGCCCGAGGCTGCCGGAAGCACGGTGACGGGCTCGGCGGGTGGCGCGGCGGCGGGGACTACGGGCGCCACGTCCTCGGCCGGCGGGGTGACCACCGGCTCCTCCGCGCCGGACACCGTGACGTCCAGGGGGGCCGAGCCGGAGCGGCTGTAGCCGTTCACGGTCTCCGCGGTGAAGCTCAGCGGGCCGCTGGCCTCGGGGGCGGGGAAGGACCAGTTGCCGGCGGCATCGACCGGGACGTCCACCGGCGCTTCGCCGTCGACGGTGATGCGGACCGTCGAGTTGGCGGCGACGGCCGATGCAGGGGCGGCGGGCACCCGGCCCGTGATGGGCTGCCCGGGCCGGACGGCCAGGCCCGGCGCCGCAAGCTCGGGCTTGTTGAGGAAGAGCTGCAGCTGGACGTCCGGGAGGTAGCCCAGCGCGTCCGCAAGGGTGGTGGCGATGGCGAAGTTCTCGCCGGACGTCTCGCCCGCCGTGTGGGTGCCCACGGCGAAGTTGCCGCTGATCCACGGCCCGCCGGAGTCCCCGCCGCGCGACTCGACGCTCTTCGAGAGGAAGCCGCGGAAGGCCCGCAGGTCCCCCGGCGCGGTGGTGCGGCCGCCCACCACGTAGATGCCGGTTTCGTCAACCTGCCCGCAGGACCAGCCGGCGGTCCGTCCGGAGCGGCACACTTCCTGGCCCTGGAACGGGGTGACGGCCCCGATAATCTTCACGGCAGTGGCGCCGGGGTCCGTGGCGCTGGCCCAGGTGGATGCCGCCGGCTGGGGATTGATTGCGCCGTCGAGCCTTTCGATGACGGCGATGTCCGTGCCCACGTTGCCGGGGTTGTCCTCGCTGCCCGTGATCCACGAGTTGAGCGGTCCGCCGAACTGGCTGAAACCGAACGTGCCAAACGGGGCGAGTGTGCCGGGCAGCGGTTCCGCGCCGCCGGCAACGGACGACGCCGGGGGCTCAAGACCGATCACCGTGGCAGTGCCGTCCTCGGCACAGTGTCCCGCGGTCAGCACCAGCGGCAGCCCTGCCGCGCTGAAGGCGCTGAACCCTGTCGAGCAGATGGTCCGGAAGGGGGATGCGTCAATGACGTAGCCCTCCCCGCCAAAGACATCGGCTTCGGTGGTGGCCGGGGACGCCTCTTCCAGCTGCACGTTGGCGTAGCGGGACACGAAGTCCGCTGCCGAAATCTTGCCGGGGGCGGCTGTCTGGGCTGGGGTCAGTGCGGACGCGCTTGCCTGGCCGGGGGCCTCTGCGGGCGCTGACGACGCCGGGGTGGCCGCCGGTTCGGGCGCCGACGGTGCTGGTGCGGGGACGGTCGACGCCGGGGCGGCCTGCAGGTCGAGGAGCCGGGACGGGCCCGCTTCAGCCACGTTGGTTCCGCCGGTGCGGACGACATACCGGCCGTTGGAGTAGGCCACAGCCTGCAGCGCCTCCGGCCCCACCTCTCGGACGTAGGCCTGGAACAGCTGCTCCGTGCTGGCGGCCACCAGCTCCGCCTCGGAGGGAACGGCCCCGGCCGGCGCGGGGGCGGCGGAGGGTTCCGCTGTCGGTCCGGCCGCCGGCGCAACCAGCACAAACACCGCCGACGCTTCGGCGCCGTTGAGTTCATCCACGCGCGCCAGTAGCCCTGCGCCGCTGCCTTCGACCAGGATCCTGTTGTCCTGCAGGCGGATTCCCACGTAGCCGGGGAGGTCCCGCAGTGTCGGAAGGGCGTCGGCGGCGGTCCTGGCCAGCTGGCCGGCCGCGTTGAACTCCTCCAGCGTCATGCCCAGGTCGCGCCGGAGAGCCTCCGCGAGTCCGGCGTCGCTGATGTCCGGCGCCGTCAAGGGAGCCGCGGGAACGGCCGCCGACGTCTGGGTGCCCGCCGTCGGGCTGCCCGCCGTCGGAGCGTCCGCCGTCGTCGCCTCGGAAACCGCCGCACCCGGCTCAGCCGGCGCCGTCGGGCTGGGTTCCGCCGGGCTTGCCGTAACCGACGGCGTTGCGGCGCCCGGAACCGCGTCCGCTCCCCCGGCGTCGGCGAGCGCCGGAACCGCGGAGAAGGAACCCGCGAGCGCGAGGGCGGCAGCCGCCGCTGCGCGCACTGTCAGCTGAAATGTGGGACTCATCACCCGGATACTCTAGCGCCCGAGTTTGGCCAGCACCGCCCACAGTTCAGCCTCCGTGACGCCATGGCGGCGGAGGAACTCGCCGGCCTTCACCCCGCGCACAAACCGGAGGAGGCTTGCCTGACGCGTCTCCAGCAGGGGCGCCAGCACCTCCTCGGGCAGGTACCTCTCGTGCGGATGCGGGACCCCGGACACCCTGTGGTGTTCGTTGATGCCCCGCATGGCGCGCTCGTACCCCCGCACAATGGCGGCCTCATCCGTGCCGGCAAGGTCCTGGAGCATGGCGGCGATCATCCCGCTGCGGTCCCGGCCGGCCGAGCAGTGGATCACCACGCCGCCGCGTGCCGCCGCCACGGCTTTGAACACTGCGGCGAGCTTGTCCGGGAAGAGCCGCGCGTTGTCGGGATACGCCGCCGGATCGTTCAGGTAGGGGACGCAGAGCTTGCGGAACTCGGGGTTGGCCGGGTCCTCGGTGGGGGTATGCACGACGTCGAACGCGGCCAGGGTCTCCGCGCTCACCAGCGGGTCGGTGTCCCGGCGGCGGATCTCTTCCGGATTGCGGAGGTCAATGACCGTCCGGATGCCGCCGTCGTACGCCTGCCGCCACCCGTTTTCGGTGAGCCATTCGCGGCGCCCCATCCGGAACACGTCACCGGCGATGTGCCAGGCGTTGACCGCGCCCTCCCAGTCCACGGGCCCGGGCTGGGTCGGGTCCGCGGCGGGGCCGGCAGTGCCGCCTGGAATCGTCATGCTGACAGCTAAGCACACGCCCCCGGCACCGATCCACGGTCAGCTTTCGCGAAAGATTTCCACATAGGGCCTCTTGGCATGGTGCGGGGGCCGAGGCCCCCGCGTAGGGTAGCGGTGAACCCGGTAGCCGCCGGGCTCTTTTCAGCCCACCGGCCGCCGGACGGGCGCCCCGCCAGCGCACTGGAGCGCTTGGAAGGCACGGGGCAGCACGGGACGGCACCGGCGCTGGACCAGCGTGCTACTGAGGGGAACACCATGGGAACTCTGAAACTTCGACGCCGGCACACGGCATTGGCGGCGGGCCTCGCCACCCTGGCCATGGCGGCCGGACTGGCAGCAGTCCCGGCACAGGCCGTGGACAAGACCAAGTACGTGGCGCTCGGCGACTCCTACGCCGCGGGGCAGGGCGCGGGCCCCTACCTGGATGACTGCTACCGGAGCGAGAACACCTATTCCGAACTCGCTGACGAGGCCAAAGCCATCAAGCTGGTGGTGAACGCCGCCTGCAGCGGGAAGACCACCCAAGAGGTCGTGGAAACCCAGCTGCAGCGACTGAACAAGAGCACGGAGCTGGTGACCATCACGGCCGGCGGCAACAACCTTGGCTTCGGGTCCATCGTCACCGCCTGCGGCACCGCCATGGGCGATCCCAGCGCTGCCCCGGCCTGCGCCAAAGCCAGCGCTGACGCGGCGGCCCTGATCACCAGCGGCCAGTTGACCAACGACGTCATCGCCATGATCAACAGCGTGCAGACGGCCGCGCCCAACGCCAAGATCGTAGTGACGGGCTACCCCTACCTCTACGATCCGGTGGCCCCCGGCCAGACGGATCCGATGTCCTTGTTCATTTACCAGGCCACTGATCTGGCTAACGGCCTGAACTGGTCTATCAAGACCGCCGCCGACATGGCCGGTGCGGACTACGTCGACGTCCGCGCCGCCTTCGCAGGCCACGGCATCAACTCGGCCACCGGCGACCCGTGGATCACCCTCGACCTCACCAACCTGGCCAGCCCTGACAACTTCCACCCGAACGCCGAGGGCTACGAGGCGTACTTCGCCGCGCTGAACGCGGAGGGCGCCTACTCGGCTCCCTGAGCCCGCTTGGCCAGCCGGTACTCCAGCCCTGCGCGGACCATGGGCCACTCGTGTTCGAGGATGGAGAACACAACGGTGTCCCGCAGCGCCCCGTCGGCGCTGCGGGTGTGGCTGCGGAGCACACCGTCCTGCTTGGCGCCCAGCCGCGCGATCGCCTCCCGGGACTGGTGGTTGAGCCAGTGCGTCCGGAACTCGACGGCGGGGCAGCCCAGAGTTTCAAAAGCGTGCCGCAGCAGCAGGAGCTTCGAGTCCGGGTTGCTGCCGCTGCCGTGCGCGGACGCCGCGTTCCAGGTGGAGCCGATCTCCACCCGGGGCGTGGCCGCGTCAATGTTCATGTACGTGGTCATGCCGATCACCCGGCCCGGGCCGCCGGTCGCAGGGTCGAGCAGCCGCGTGGTGAAAGGCAGCATGGAACCGCTGTCCTGCAGGGCCAGCCGCCGGTCGATCTCGGCCGCCATCTGCTCCGGCGCGGGCACGCTGGTGTACCAGAGCCGCCACAGTTCACCGTCACGGGACGCCTCAACCAGGCCGTCGTGATGCTCAGGACTCAGCGGCTCGAGGACCACGGATTGGCCGGTCAGGGTGATGGGGGCAATCGCGGGCCTGTCCTGGGAAGTCACAGGACCATCCTAGGCGGGAGGAAATGCGGACAGCTGAACGAATTTCCGTCCCTGTTTCGGTGCCGGAGCGGACGTGCCGGTTAGGCTGGGGCATGATCACAGTTACCGGCACCGTCAATACCGCCCTCGATCCCGCTAGGGCTTTCGACTACCTGTCCGCCTTTGAGCACACGCCGGAGTGGGATCCCGGGACGCCCGTGGTGGACAAGCTCACCGCGGGACCGGTCGCCGTCGGGCACCGCTACCATGCCGAGGCCGAGTTCCGGGGCAAGCGCCAGCCGCTGACCTACGAGGTGATCGAACTGACTGAGCGCCGCATCAAGTTGCGCGGCGAGAACAAGTCGGTCATCTCCGTCGACACCATTGAGGTGTCACCGGCCGGGACGGGCTCCAAGGTGGATTACACAGCCGAGTTCCAGCTCAAGGGATTGCTCAAGCTCGCCGAAGCCTTCGTCCGGCCGGCCTTCAACTCCCTCGCCGGCCCTGCCATGGACGGAATGAAAAAAACACTCGACTCCCAGGCATCGCTCTAGCGCCGCAGTGCAGAACAGGAGCTTACCGTGACAGCCCAAAACCCGGACCCCCTTGAGAACAAGCTCACCGGTCTCGAGCCGGGCGGCGGCGTTCCGCCCGGTGAAACGCCGCCGGCGGAGGGGACCTCGGTGGGGCCGCAAGGGCCGCGGACCCGCGAGGACCGGGGCTTCGTCCAGTACCTCTGGATCGTCATGATCGCCGTGATGGTGCTCTTAGTGTTGCTCTTCTTTGTCGGCTACATCGTTGGGATCCTTGACTAGCCTCTCTGGCCTCACCGTTCGACCTTAGGCGGTCCAGTCGAAGAAGCCCTTGCCGGTCTTGCGTCCCAGTTCGCCGCGGGCCACCTTGTCGCGCAGGATCTGCGGCGGGGCGAACCGCTCCCCCAGGGTGGAGGCGAGGTACTCGGCGATGCCGAGGCGCACGTCCAGTCCCACGATGTCCGTGGTGCGCAACGGCCCGGTGGGGTGCTTGTAGCCCAGCACCATGGCGTTGTCGATGTCCTCGGCGGACGCCACACCCTCCTCCACCATGCGCATCGCCTCGAGGGCGATCGCGACGCCCAGCCGTGAGGACGCGAAGCCGGGGGCGTCATTGACCACGACGGCGGTCTTACCCAGCGCCTCGACCCAGCCGCGGGCGGTCCGGGCCAGCTGCTCCGAGGTGTGCTCGCCGAGGACCACTTCGATCAGGGTGGATGCCGGCACCGGGTTGAAGAAGTGCAGGCCGAGGAAGTTCTGCGGGCGCTGCAGCTCGCGGGCCAGGGCGTTGACCGAGATGGAGGACGTGTTGGAGGCGAGGGCGGCGTCGTCGGCCAGCCGTTCCTCGATGCCCCGCAGGGAGGCGACCTTCAGGTCCCAATCCTCGGGGACGGCCTCGATGACCAGCTGGCGGTCCTTGAAATCGTCGTAGTCCACGGTCACTGTGAGCCGCGAGACCATCTCGTCGAGGTTGCCGTCGATGGCGCCGCGCTCGATGCTCTTGGCCGCCGCCGACTCCACCCGCTCGCGGGCGGCCTCGGCTGCCTGCTCATCGCGTTCGACGACGAGGACGTTGGCACCGTTGATCAGGAAGGCGTGCGCGATGCCGGCGCCCATGCGGCCGCCGCCGAGCACCCCAACGAAGTTGGGAAGGGCACTGTCGGGGAGGACACTGTCGGGGAGGCCGCCGTCGGGCAGGTTCGCGGAAAGTTCGGGGTTGCTCATTTTCAGTTCTTCTTCCGGTCGGAATCCTGCTCGGACGTCTTGGCTGGCTTCTTCTCGGACTTGCGGTCCAGGAAGGCCTGCATGCGGTCGAACTTGGCCTGGGATTCGAATAGGATCCCCTGCGCCAGCTGGTCGATCAGGGGGTGTGCCTCGGCGGGGGCGTGGAACACGGACTTGGTGATGCGGACGGCGAGGGGGTCCTGCCCGCCGATCCTGTCGGCCAGGGCGTGGGCCGCGCCCATCAGTTCGTCCGGCTCATGGATCTCGGTGATGAGGTGGACGGCGAGGGCCCGGTCGGCCCGCAGCACGGCACCGGCCAGCAGGATTTCCTTGGCCACGGGCTCGCCCACCAGTTCCTTGAGGCGCCAGCTGGCCCCGGCGGCGGCGAGGATGCCCAGGCCCGTCTCGGGGTTGCCGATCCGCACCGACGGCGTGCCGATCCGGAAGTCCGCCGCGTAGGCCAGTTCGGCGCCGCCGCCCAGGCAAAAGCCGTCCAGCGCCGCGATGACGGGCATCGGAAGCTTGGCGATCCGGACAAAGATCGTGGAGTTGATGCCTTGCAGGGCATCGTCCCGGCGGCGTTCCCGCAGCTGGCCGATGTCCGCCCCGGAGGCAAAGACACCCTCCGTCCCGGCAATGATCAGCACCTTCGGCATCTGTTCCAGCGCTGCGCAGACGGCATGCAGTTCGTCGACCATCTGCTGGTCGATCGCGTTGCGGACCTCGGGCCGGTTGAGGAGGACCACCAGGCGGTCGTCGCGTTCCTCGATCAGGAGTGTGCGGAAATCCTGCGGGTCCAGGCCCGTCGCGGCGGCCGCCACTACACGCGCTCCAGCAGCATCGCGGTGCCCTGGCCGACGCCGATGCACATGGTGGCGAGGCCGATCCGGGCGTCCTCGCGCTCCATCCGGCCCAGCAGGGTGATCGCGAGCCGAGACCCGGACGAACCCAGCGGGTGCCCCAGACTGATGGCGCCGCCGTCGCGGTTAACGATCTCGGGGTCCAAGCCCAGCCGGCGCATGGTGGCGAGCGACTGGGTGGCGAACGCTTCGTTAAGTTCGACGGCGCCCAGGTCGCCCACGCTGAGACCGGTCCGGGCGAGCACCTTCTGGGTGGCCGGGACAGGGCCGATGCCCATGATCTCGGGTTCGCAGCCGGCGGAGGCGCCGTCGATGATGCGGGCGCGGGGGGTGAGGCCCAGGCGCTCGATCGCGGCTTCTGACGCGACGATGATCGCGGAGGCGCCGTCGTTGAGGGTGGAGGAGTTGCCGGCGGTGACCACCGAACCGCCGGCCACCACCGGGCGGAGGCCTGAGAGCACGTCCATGGTGGTGCCGGCTCGGGGGCCCTCGTCGGTGTCGACGATCGTTTCGCCCTTGCGGGTCTTGACGGTGACCGGGACGATTTCGTCGGCGAAGCGGCCGGCGGCGATCGCGGCGAGGGAGCGTTCGTGGGAACGGACGGCGAAGGCGTCGGCGTCCTCGCGGGTGATCCCGTCCACGCGGGCCACTTCCTCGGCCGTTTCCGGCATGGAGTAGGTCATTTTGCCGCCGCGGGAGAGTTCGCCTTTCTGGAACAGCGGGTTGGCGAAGCGCCAGCCGATGGAGGTGTCGAAGATCTGCCCCGGCTTGGCGAAGGCCGTCTGCGGCTTCTCCTGGACCCAGGGGGCGCGGCTCATCGATTCGACGCCGCCGGCGATCACGATGTCCGCGGCGCCGGACTTGATCATCTGGCTGGCCATGATGATGGCGCTGAGGCCGGAGGCGCAGAGCCGGTTCACGGTGATGCCGGGGATGTGCAGCGGAAGCCCAGCCAGGATGGTGGCCATGCGGGCCACGTTGCGGTTTTCCTCGCCGGCGCCGTTGGCGTTGCCCAGGATGACCTCGTCGATGGCGTCCGGGTCCACTCCGGCGCGGGCCACGGCTTCGCGGACCACCAGGGCGGCAAGATCATCGGGGCGGACGGCGGAGAGTGCCCCGCCGTAGCGGCCCACCGCAGTGCGGGCACCGCCTACGAGAAATGCCTGTGGTCCTGCTGCTGATGCCATGGGTACACCCTTCACGCGATAAACGTCACTGTCATCGAAAACATCGATCGAACTGCCGCCGGCGGCGTCAGCTCCGGTCACCCCGGAGGCCCGCCAATTTACCGACCGTTCGTTCTATAAAGATTACACGGCACCGCAAGGGGGTCAATGACGGCCCCTCAGGGTTACGCGACGACGACGCCGAGGTGGCTCGCCATGAGCGGAGCCAGCTGGCCGAGCTGGTAGTCGTCAATCACCAGGCCGGCGAGGCTCTCGAGGCCGCTGATGACGCGGAAGTCCGTGCCCCGGATGTCGAAGTCCTTGAGCCGGGCGCCGGCAACATCGAGGGTGCCGACGGTGCAGTTTTTCAGCGCCACCCGGGTGGCCGCGCAGGAGCCCAGGTCCAGCTCGTTGATGATGCAGTCGCTGATCTGGACGTCCGTGAGCTTGGACCCGCGCAGATTCACGTAGTCCAGCTTGCCGCCGTCGATCCTTACGGACTGCCAGCCGCTCTCGTAGAGCTCAGCGGAACCCCAGCGGGGGTTGCCGATCTCGACATCGCGCAAGCTGCTCCGCGCCGCCATCAGCACCGGCGCGTACATTTCGGCCAGAATGCAGTCCCGGAACGAGGCCCCGCGGAGCTGCGCCTCATTGAAGGAGACGCCCTGAAAGTCGCACTCGGCGAAGTCTGTGCCGCCCAGTTCCAGTCCGTCCGCCGACGCGCGGCTGTACCGGACGCCGTCGTACCTCTCCCCCGGCTGGAAGTCCGGGGCCGGGTCGTCCCGGAGCTCGGCCAGCCGGACGGGGGTAAGCCGCGGGGCCGTGACCTTGGGCCCTTTGGAGGCTGCGCCTCGCGCCACTAGAGCGACTCGGCCTTGGCCGCGATTTCAGCCAGGTCCTTGGCCAGGGCCTTGCGGGTGATGCGCATGCCCAGCCCGCCAAAAACTGCCATGGCCAGCTTCTGCATCCGCGAGGGGCTCGCCAGGTCGGCGCCGAACGTCATGGTCAGGTCGGTGCCGCCGTCGCGGTCGGCCAGTGACATGCGCGAGGTGTAGTCTGCGCCGCCCTGCAGGGCCTTGACCGTGGTGCTCCGGGGCGGGTCCGCCTGGGACACCCACATCTCCACCGTTTCTTTCCGGCCCATCATGGTGCGGGTCTCTTTCCAGCGTGTGCCCTCGCCGTAGGGGCCGTCGGTGAGCATCTGGATGGAATCGACGCCGGACAGGGTGGCGGCCGAGCCGGGAATGTCGGAGATGACGGCCCACACTTTGTCTGCCGGGGCGTTGATGTGCTGGGTCAGGCTGATCTTCTGGTCCATGGCATCGAGCCTATCCGGGGTCCGCGACAGATTTCTTCCCTTTGTGCTGAGAGACCCCTTGAAATAGTAAGCATGCTTTGTGTTAGTCTGAACAGACGTTGAATTTCAACCGGAAACGAAAGGTGTTCACACCATGGGTATCGGAGACAAGATTCAGAACGAAGCAGAGCACCTCGGCGGCAAGGCCAAGGAAGCTACTGGCAACGCCACCAACAACGACGAGCTGCGTGCCGAGGGCCAGAAGGACCAGGTAGTCGCAGACGCCAAGAAGGCCGGCGAAAACGTCAAGGACGCTTTCAAGCGCGACTAGTCCTCACGTAAGACGGCGGCGTCGGATATTCCTTTGGGGGATGTCCGACGCCGTTTTCGTGCGCCCGGGAGGGTGGGCGGCGCCGAATCACCACGAATGGCCGCCACCGACAGCCAGACCCCACCCATTCGCCACGCATGGCCGCTAAACCACCCCGGATAGCGGCCATTCCCGGCAAATCGACGCGGCACCACCCCCGGCCCCCGCTTAAACCAACGACGGCGGGCACCCCACCCGGGGGCCCGCCGTCGCACACGTTGAAGCGTGCTGGATGCTGCTAGTTGAAGAGCACGTTCTTCGGTTCGTTGTTCTTCACCTTGTGCCAGCCGAGCCACAGCAGCAGCGCAAAGAACGGGATGGTGGCCAGGGTCCAGAGGCCCAGGTGGAACACGTCGCCGGACTTGCTGGTCATGGTGTCGAAGCCGATCAGCACCGTGATGACCAGCAGTGAGATGAGGCCAGCCCAGCTGGACCAGACGCCACCCGGCGCCGGTAGGGAGGAGACCTTGCCCTTGGTCTTGCGCAGCGCGATCTGGCTGGCGAAGATGGCGC
Source organism: Pseudarthrobacter sp. 1C304 (assembly GCF_052245515.1). NCBI lineage: Bacteria > Bacillati > Actinomycetota > Actinomycetes > Micrococcales > Micrococcaceae > Pseudarthrobacter > Pseudarthrobacter sp. 1C304. The sequence continues at coordinate 654,428 of NZ_JBQQCH010000002.1, forward strand.
CCCACGTGAAGATCACGCCGATTGATGCGGAGTTCAGCGCGAGGTCGAACGCGTAGGAGCCGCCCAGCCAGATGTTGAGCATGATGCCGACGAGGTAGACCCCGCCGATGGCCAGGATCGCCGCATACGGCACGTGGCTCTTGGACATCCTGGTCAGCCACACCGGAGCATGTCCATTGTTGGCCATGGTCCGGAAGATGCGGCCGATCGAGTACAGGCCCGAGTTGCAGGAGGAGAGCGCTGCGGTGATGACGATCATGTTCATCACGTCGCCCATCCAGGCGAGGCCCATCTGGCCGAACACGGTGACGAACGGCGAGGTGCCGGCCACGTACTGGTCGTAGGGCAGCAGCATCGCCAGGAGCGTCACGGAACCGACGTAGAACACCACGATGCGGAAGACGACGGCGCGGATGGCCTTGGGAACTTCCTTGGCCGGGTTCTGCATTTCGCCGGCGGTGATGCCCACCAGCTCAATGCCGTTGTACGCGAAGATCACGGCGTTGAGGACCAGGATCATCACCAGCGCACCCTTGGGGAACATGCCGCCTTCGGCTGCGAAGAGGTTGTTCACCGAGGCGTTGCCGTCGCCCACCTGGGCGTTGGTGACCACCATGAAGGTGCCCACGACCAGGAAGATCATGATGGCGCCGACCTTGAGCACGGAGGCCCAGAACTCGAATTCACCGAACGCCTTGACGCTCATCAGGTTCACGCCCACCAGCAGCAGCAGGGCCGCGATGGCGGTCAGTTCCACCGGCACGTTGGGGAAGAAGAACTGGAAGTACAGCCCGATCGCGATCAGCTCGGCGATGCCGGTCATGGCCCAGTTGATGAAATACATCCAGCCGGACACATATGCGCCCTTTTTGCCGAACATTTCGCCGGCGTAGCTGACAAAGGAGCCCGAGGTCTGGCGGTACATGATGAGTTCGCCCAGGGCGCGCATCAGCAGGTAGGCGATGACGCCGGCAATGGCGTAGGAGAAGATCAGCGCCGGGCCGGTGGAGGCCAGGCGTCCGCCGGCACCCATAAAGAGGCCGACGCCGATTGCGCCGCCCATCGCGATCATGGTGACCTGGCGGCCGCTCAGGGACTTTTTGTAGCCCTCGGCGCTGAGAGTCGAGTCGACGACGGCGGATTGCGCCGAAGGGCTCTTAAGTTCTGTGGGGGTGGTTGATGGCACAGGTGTTCCTTGTAGGTCGATGTATGGCCGGGAAAGGACCGTGGGTTCAAGTACACAAAATTCGGGCCAAAGCCCCCGGGAGGGGTCAGGACATGTACCGAACCTCACAAGTGTCGAAGCTCGCGCGGCTCATCTATCGTACTAGCATTCAGGACCCCGGCGTGACCGGGGCAACATCAGACAGCGAGCGCGGCCGCCTTTTTGCGGCGCGCTTTCGCCAGCCGGGTGCCGATCAGCCCTTGCCGCGGGCTGAAAAGATAGACGACGGCGAACGCGGCCCCCTGCGTCAGCACCACCATCGCGCCGGAGGCGGTGTCGAGGTAGTAGCTGAGGTAGATGCCGGCGATGGAGCACAGCGCGGAGATGGCCGGGGCGATCACCAGCATGCGGGAGAACCGGTCCGTCAGCAGGTAGGCCGTGGCCCCGGGGATGATGAGCATCGCCACCACCAGCACCACGCCCACGGTCTGCAGCGCCACCACGGAGGTCAGCGCCAGGAGGCCCAGCAGCAGGGCGCCGAGGCGTTTCGGGGACAGCCCGATCGCGTGGGCGTGCGTGGGGTCGAAGGCGTAGAGCGTGAGGTCCCGCCGCTTGAGGATCAGAATGGCGAAGGCCACCACCCCGAGGACCAGGACCTGGATGAGGTCCGGGACGCTGACGCCCAGCAGGTTGCCGAAGATGATGTGGTTGAGGTCCGTCTGGCTCGGCGTGACGGAGATGAGCACCAGGCCCAGGGCGAACAGCGACGTGAACACAATCCCGATCGCGGCGTCCTCCTTCACCCGGCTGGTGCTGCGGACCACCCCGATCAGGGTCACGGCAATCAGCGCGAACACCAGCGCCCCCAGGGCAAAGGGAGCCCCGGCGATGTACGCGAGCACCACCCCGGGCAGCACGGCGTGGGAGACGGCGTCGCCCATCAGCGACCAGCCGATCAGCACCAGCCAGCAGCTCAGCACCGCGCACACAATCGCCGCGAGCGCCGTGGTGGCCAGGGCCCGGACCATAAAGTCGTAGCCCAGCGGTTCAAGGAGGAGGTCCAGGAGATCCATGGCTCAGCCCCTGCCCGGCCGGTTCGCAACCCCGGACACCGGAACTCCGGTTCCGGGAACACCGGCGTGGGGAGTGCCGGCGTCGGGAGTGCCGTCTTCCGGGAGGTCCCGGTTGAGGACGTCGAGTCCGAAGGCCATGGCCAGGTGCTGCGGCTGCAGCACCACCTCGGGCGGGCCGTGCATCAGGACCTTCCGCATCAGGAGCACCGCCTCGTCGCAGAGCTGGGGCAGCGCGTGCAGGTCGTGGGTCGAGACCAGGATGGTGCAGCCGTCGGCGGCGAGTTCCTTCAGCAGGCGCGTGATGGTGGCCTCGGAGCGCTTGTCCACCCCGGCGAAGGGCTCGTCCAGGAGCAGCATGGTGGCGCCCTGGGCGATCCCGCGGGCCACGAACGCGCGCTTCTTCTGCCCGCCGGAGAGCTGGCCGATCTGCCGGCCGGCGAACTCGGAGAGTTCCACCCGGTCCAGGGCGAGGTCGACGGCGGCGCGGTCCGCCTTGGAGGGGCGGCGGGTGAAGCCCTGGTGCCCGTAGCGGCCCATCATCACCACATCACGGACGGACAGCGGGAACTGCCAGTCCACGTCCTCGCTCTGCGGGACGTAGCCGATGCCGCCTTGTCTACGTGCTTTGGCCGGCGACTCGCCGTTGATGAGGACGCGGCCGGCGTCGGGCTTGACCATGCCCATGATCGCCTTGAACAGGGTGGATTTACCGGAGCCGTTCATGCCTACGAGCCCGCAGATCCGGGCGGCCTCGACGGCGAGGGAGGCGCCGTCGAGCGCCAGGACCTCGCCGTAATGGACGGTGACGTTTTCCACCAGGATGGCCGGATTGCTCATGATGCCGCTCCCGTCAGGCCTTCGGTGATGAGTCTGGAATCGTGCCGGATGAGGTCCAGGTACGTGGGGACGGGCCCGTCCGTTTCGGAGAGCGAGTCCACGTACAGCACTCCTCCGAACGCGGCGCCGGTCGCTTCCACCACCTGGCGCATCGGGGCGTCCGAGACCGTTGACTCGCAGAACACTGCGGGCACCTCGTTGGCCTTGACGAACTCGATGGCCCGGGTGATCTGCTGCGGGGTGGCCTGCTGTTCGGCGTTGACGGCCCAGATGTAGACCTCGCGGAGCCCGGCGTCGCGGGCCAGGTAGGAGAACGCGCCCTCGCAGGTCACCAGCGCCCGCTGCGCCTCCGGGACCGCGGCAAGCTTCTGCACCATCTCGTCCTGCACCGCCTGCAGCTGGGCCTTGTAGGCGGCGCCGTTGGCCTCGAAGGCGGCGGCGTTGCCCGGATCCAGCTGCGAGAACGCCTTCACCATGTTGTCCACGTAGATCTGCACGTTGGCCGGCGACATCCACGCGTGCGGGTTCGGCTTGCCCTGGTAGGAATCCTCGCTGATGGACATCACGTCGACGCCGTCGCTCACCACGGAGTGGGGGACGTCCAGGCCCTCGACGAACTGGGCAAACCACGCCTCCAGGTTCAGGCCGTTGTCCAGGATGAGGTCCGCTTTGGACGCTTTGCGGATGTCCCCCGGCGTGGGCTCGTAGCCGTGGATTTCGGCTCCGGCCTTGGTGATGGACTCGACCTGCAGCTTGTCGCCGGCGACGTTGCGCGCCACGTCAGCCAGCACGGTGAAGGTGGTCAGCACCACGGGCTTCTCGGCCGCAGCCCCCTGGCCCGGGGCAGCGCCTCCGCATGCGGCCAGGGTCAGGGCAAGAACAAGTCCGACGGCGGTTCCGGCAGTGCGGCGGCCCGCGGTTCGGGTGACGTCTTTGGCCCACCGAAACGAAAATTTAGGCATACCGAATATTATACGTGCCTCCGGCTGTTACTGCCGCGGCGCTAGGCTGGGGGCATGGGCACCGCTCTCCGCACTCCACCCGCTCCGCGGCCGGAACTTTACCGGTTCTCGCGGCTCGATTTCGTCACCGCCGGCCTCTACGTGGCGGTGGCCGCCTTTTTCGCGGTGGCCGGCGGGCTGCTGGTCCCGCTGATGCTCCAGCTCTCGCCAAACCCGGCCGTGGCCTCCTACACCGTGAACCTGCTTTTCTACGGCACCATCGGGATCCTGGCACTGGCCGCTGTCCGGCGCGTCGCCGCCCGCGACCTCAGGGTCCTCGCCACCCGGCCGTGGTTCACCATGCTGATGGTCCCACTGGCCGTGGTGGCCATGATGATCCTGACCGCGGTGTTTGTCTCGCTCACCGGCCAGCCCCAAACCTCCGCCAACCAGGCCGGACTGCAGGCGCTGATGCAGCAGGTCCCGCCCTGGCTGATGGTGCCGCTGCTGGTGATGGTGGGCCCCTTCGTGGAGGAATACATCTTCCGGCATCTGCTGATCGGCAAGCTCAGCCGCCGCGTCAACGTCTGGGTGTGCTGTGCCCTGTCCGTGGTGCTGTTCGCGGCCCTGCACATTGTCGGCCAGGAGGACCTGAGCCTCCCGGTGCTGATGCCCTACCTCGCGATGGGCGCCGTACTGGTGTTCGTATATGTCTGGACCGGCATGAACGTGATGTTCGCGTACTTTGTCCACGCCTCGAAGAACCTGCTGGCCGTCATTTTCATCTACGCCATCCCGCCGGAGCTCATGGAGCAGGTCCAGCAGATGCAGGGCTAGCCGCAGGGTGCGCCGTCGGCGTGCTGAGCCGCACCCCCTACCGCCGCGCGCCCCGACGTCGTAGTTTCTTCCCATGACACTGAACATCCAGATCGCCGTCGACTGCCGGGACCCGCATGAGCTTGCCGACTGGTGGGCCGAAACCCTTGAGTGGGCCGTGGAGCCGCAGGACGAGGACTTCATCCGCTCCATGATCGCGCAGGGGTACGCCACCGAGGCGGAGACCAAGATGCACCAGGGCAGGCTCGTGTGGGGTGCCGGCGCGGCCATCCGCCCGCCGGAGGAACTCGACGCCAAGCCGCCCACCCGCCGCATCCTGTTCCAGACTGCCCCCGAGGAAAAGACCACCAAGAACCGGATCCACTGGGACGTCAACCTGGCCGGCGCGGACAAGGACGCGGCACGCGCCGCCCTCGAAGCGCGCGGCGCCACCTTCCTCTGGACCGCCAGCCAGGGGCCGCATTCCTGGCACACCATGGCGGACCCGGAAGGCAACGAGTTCTGCATCAGCTGAGCCGATTACTAGACTCGGACTGTGAGCAACCAAATCCCCGCCAAGGTATCCGACGTCTTTGACCCCACCCGCTGGCGCACTGTGTCCGGCTTTGACGACTTCCAGGACATGACGTACCACCGGCAGGTGGAGCGGTCCGCCGACGGCACAGTGGTGCGGGACCTGCCCACGGTCCGCATCGCCTTCAACCGGCCCGAGGTGCGCAACGCCTTCCGCCCGGGCACCGTGGACGAGCTCTACCGCGCCATGGACCACGCCCGGATGACACCGGACGTCGCCACCGTGCTGCTCACCGGCAACGGCCCCTCCGCCAAGGACGGCGGCCACTCCTTCTGTTCGGGTGGGGATCAGAGGATCCGGGGCAGGGACGGGTACCGGTATGCGGACGGCGAGACGCAGGAGACCATCGACCCTGCCCGCGCCGGCCGGCTGCACATCCTGGAAGTCCAGCGGCTCATGCGCACCATGCCCAAGGTGGTGATCGCCGTTGTCAACGGCTGGGCCGCCGGCGGCGGGCACTCGCTCCACGTCGTCTCCGACCTGACCATCGCCTCCCGCGAGCACGGCAAGTTCAAGCAGACCGACGCCACCGTGGGAAGTTTCGACGCCGGCTACGGCTCCGCGCTGCTGGCCCGCCAGATCGGGCAGAAGGCCGCGCGGGAGATCTTCTTCCTGGCCCGCGAATATTCCGCCGAGGACATGGTCCGGATGGGCGCAGTCAACGAGGCCGTGGACCACGCCCGGCTCGAGGAGGTGGCCCTGGAGTACGCCGCGGACATCGCCCGGCAGTCGCCGCAGGCCCTCCGGATGCTCAAGTTCGCCTTCAACCTGGCCGACGACGGCCTGGCCGGCCAGCAGGTCTTCGCCGGCGAGGCCACCCGGCTCGCCTACATGACGGACGAGGCGGTGGAAGGCAAGGACGCCTTCCTGGAGAAGCGCGATCCGGACTGGTCCAGGTTCCCGTACTACTTCTAAGGCGACGCACGTGACTGCTGTGAACATCGAGCCTGCCCTCGCGGCGCTGGCGGCTGCCCTCCGCGGCGAGGGTCCCGCCGTCGAACTTTCCGCCGGGGAGGACGGGTCGCCGCGGGTGGACCTGGTGGAGACCGGCGTCGACGACGCTGCCGTCGTGGTGCGGACCTCCGGCTCCACGGGCACGCCCAAGGCGACCGTGCTGACCCTTGACGCGCTGGCGGCCTCCTCGATGGCCACGGCCCTGGCGCTCAAGGGCGAGGGCCAGTGGCTGCTGGCCCTGCCCGTGCAGTACGTGGCCGGCGTCCAGGTGCTGGTCCGCTCGCTCTTCGCCGGCACACGGCCGTGGGCAATGGACATGTCCGGCGGGTTCACCCCGGAGGCGTTCACCGCGGCCGCGCTGGAACTCACCGACAAGGTCCGCTTCACGTCGCTGGTGCCCACCCAACTGCAGCGGCTGCTCGACGCGCCGTCGGCCGAGACGCTGGCTGTCCTGCGGCGCTTCGACGGGATCCTGCTGGGCGGCGGCCCGGCCTCCCCCGCCCTGCTCGCCGCCGCCCGCGACGCCGGCGTCCGCGTGGTGACCACCTACGGCTCCGCCGAGACCTGCGGCGGCTGCGTCTACGACGGCGTGCCGCTCGAAGGCGTCGAGGTGAAGCTCGCCGAGGACGGACGCATCCTGCTGGGCGGCGCCACCATCGCCGCCGGCTACCTCGGGGCCCCGGACCTCACGGCGAAGGCATTCGTGGAGGACGGCGGCGTTCGCTGGTACCGGACCAACGACCTGGGCGAGCTGGACGACGCCGGGACGCTGACCGTTTTGGGCCGGGGGGACGACGTCGTGATCACCGGCGGCGTCAAGGTCTCCGCCGCGCATGTGCAGGCCGAACTGGAACGGCTCGACGGCGTCCGGGCAGCCTTCGTCGCAGGAGTCCCGTCCGCGGAATGGGGCCAGGCCCTGGCCGCGTACGTGGCACTGGCCGACAGCTCCCCGCAGGGCATGGGGGACTTTCTGGCGGGCACCCCTTGGGCTCCGGTGCTGGGTGCCATGGCCCCGAAGACCGTCCTCGCTGCCGGGGACCTGCTGATGCTGCCGAACGGAAAACCGGACCGGCTTTCCATGACGGTTCGGCTCACCGAGCTGCATCAGGGAAAATAGAGACGCCGGGCACCCCCGGAGTTAGCCAAACCAACACGAGGTACTGAACGTGGCCACAGCCGCACAATGGATTCAAGGCGCCCGACTGCGCACCCTGCCGGCCGCGATCGCGCCTGTCCTGATCGGCACCGCGGCCGCGTACGAGATGGACTCTTTCCGTCCGCTCAACGCCGTGCTGGCCGCGCTGGTGGCGCTGCTGCTGCAGATCGGCGTGAACTACGCCAACGACTACTCAGACGGCATCCGCGGCACTGACGAGGACCGTGTAGGCCCGCTCCGGCTGGTGGGCTCCGGCGCCGCTAAGCCCGAGCAGGTCAAGTACGCCGCGTTCGCCGCGTTCGGTCTGGCGATGGTCTGCGGCCTGGCCTTGGTGATCCTTTCGCAGACGTGGTGGCTGATCCTGGTGGGCATCGGCTGCGTCCTCGCGGCGTGGGGCTACACCGGCGGAAAGAACCCCTACGGCTACATGGGCCTGGGCGACCTGTTCGTCTTTGTGTTTTTCGGCCTGGTGGCCACCCTCGGCACCACCTACACACAGGCGGGGCAGATCAGCCTCGCCGCCATCATTGGCGCCATCGGCACCGGCCTCATCGCCTGCGCCCTGCTGATGGCCAACAACGTCCGCGACATCCCCACCGACCGGAAGGCCGGGAAGAAGACCCTGGCCGTGCGGCTGGGCGACAAGCACGCCCGCGAGAGCTACGTGCTGATGCTGGCCGTCGCGATCCTGCTGCCGATCGTGCTGGCACCCAGCCGGCCGTGGATGCTGATTGTGCTGCTGCTGATCCCGGCCAGCCTGATGCCGTCCTGGCTGATGATCTCCGGGCGCCGCCGCAAGAGCCTGATCCCGGTGCTCAAGCAGACGGGGCTGATCAACCTCGGCTACGCCGTGCTGTTCTCCCTCGGCCTGGTTCTGAGCCACGGGTTCTAGGGGGTCCGGGCGGATCGCAGGCCTGAAGTCGGGGGCTTGGAGTCCTGCGGCGCCCGTGTGAACTCCTAGGAGCCTTTCGGCCGGAATCGCCGGCAGGGTCTGGTCGCCCTCCGTCGCCCGGTCTCCTAGGAGTCTTTCGGCCGGCTGTCCGTGTGGACGGTGATGTCCGGGTGCTTGTCCACCAGGCGGTCCTCGGCGTCGGCGTCGTCAATCTCTCCGGCGCTGCGCAGCGGCTTGGCCTTGCCCGAGAACCGCTGGTGCAGCGACGCGGCGGCGGCGTCGCGCTGCTTCTGGAAGAACAGGAAGCTGATCGCGAACGCCATCATGCCCGCGCACAGGGCGGCGAGCAGCCAGCCGAGCTGGAGCCAGACGAACAGCGCAAACAGCGGCACAAACAGCGCCAGACGGATCAGGGAGTATTTCAGGAAAGCCACGTTCCAAGTTTAGCCGTCCGGCGCCGGGCCGGCCCACCGGGGGTCATTTCCCCGTTCCGCCGGCACCGCATCCCGCCCGGACCAGCAGCGAGGGCCAGCTCCGGCGGCAGAGACCGGTGACTGGGAGAAGCCGGACGCGCGCCTGACGGCTAGACTGATTACATGCTCCGTGTAGTGGTTGTTGTCGCCGTTCTCGTCGTCTTTGTCTACGGGCTCATCGACGTGATCCGCACTGACCCGCGCCAGACCAAAGGCATCTCTAAGCCGGCCTGGATTGTGGTGCAGATTGTCCTTCCGGTGATCGGCGCCATTCTATGGTTCCTCATCGGCCGCCCCCGCGGAACTGCTCCGGCGGGCGCCACCTACAGCCACCCCATAGCCCCCGACGACGACCCGGACTTCCTGCGCAACCTCGAGCTCCGCCGCCGCAAGCAGGCCGAGGCCGACAGGCTGAAGAAGCTCAAGGACGAGCTGGACGCCAAGGAACGCAAGGCCGCCGAGCCCGAGAGCCAGCAGGACTCCGAATCGGGCGACGCCCGGGGCAGCGGCGATACGCAGGGTACCGACGAGGTCAAGTAGCCGCCTCGCCCCCTCCCGGCATGAGCCGCGCCCATTATGACCGCGCGGTGCCGCCCGGCCCCACTCCTCCCCGTCCCGCACTTCAGCAACCGCACCGTGGACGCTCTGTGTCCTCAACGGGGGTGGCCGAAATCGCGGCGAGTGAGGATCTTGCCGTCTAGCAGAACGCGGACATAGTCTGCATCGTAATCAAACCCGTTGTAGTCCAGTCCGAAAATCAGCACAGCCTCAGCTGCAATCCGGCGCAAGCGGCGCGCTTCGTCGGCGCTGCTGAACTCGCAATTGGGCACGCCGCGGTCGCCCTTGAGGTAAATGCTTGTCCCGAACGAAACAATCTCGGAGATGAAGAATGGTCTCGCAGTTTCGGCGTCGACCAGTCCCGTACGTTCTTCAGTGTGGAAGGGGATTCGCATGTCCCCGTGCGTCAGCACAAAAGCCTTACCCGGATCGCGACCGGTGAGTGCGCCGAGCCGCAAGGAAAACTTGCGTTCAGCATCCACCACCCGGCGCTTGTTCGAGTACCACGGCTCGCCCTCAGGCAAGTTGATCGAAAACATATCCCCCCAGATAACCCAGCCTCTGAGGCCATTTAAGCACGCCGGTTATGAAGCCCGTCGCTTGTACGTCTCGTGAAGCCTGTAGCTGGCAGTGCACTCCTGCCCCTCTCCTCCTCCACATTGTGGATAACCTCCGGGTCCCCTCCCTGCGGGCGCAGAATGCTCGTATGCACTTGCCCAGCGAGCTTCCTCCGGAGCTGAGACACCACCCTTTCACCGTGGCCGAGGCCCGGGCGGCCGGGCTGAGCCGTCGTCGGACCCGGGCCCGGGACCTGGCCACTCCATGCCACGGAGTGCGCGCTCCGGTACCCGCTCCTGACAGCTTGCTGGAACGGTTGCGCGCCCTGACCGCCGTGACGGGCGCTGTGGTGAGCCACCTCTCCGCGGCGGTGCTGTGGGGCTTTCCCCTGCCGCTAGCGCTCATGAATTCGGCGCTGGTCCATCTGACGCGCGATTCGGGTCGGCGGGCCGTGCGGTATAAGAGCGTCGTGGGCCCTCAGCAGTCGCTTGAACCGGATGAAATCGTGGCGGGTGCATGGGTGCGTTGCACTTCCCCGCTGCGCACCTGGTTCGACCTTGCCGGCATGCTCAGCCTCGATGACCTGGTGATCGCCGACGACTTCCTGGTGCGGCGGCGGGACCCGCTCACCACGCTCGATGCCATGGACGAATTCCTCGCCGGGAAACGCGGCCGGACAGGGTACCGGCGTGCCCTGCGTGCCCGGTCCCTGATACGCGCCAACACGGACTCCCCCAAGGAATCCGAACTCCGTCTGCTTCTGGTCCGGCACGGCCTGCCGGAGCCCGGCATCAACGTCCCACTACTCGACGAGACCGGGGGTGGATCCAAGACCCGGATCTCTCCTATGCGCGCGAAAAGGTCGCAATCCAGTACGACGGCGGACATCACGCCGACCCCGCCCAGCGCCGCAGTGACATTTTCCGGGATGAAGCCGCACGGGATGCAGGGTGGCGGGTGGTCGTCCTGACGCAGAAGGACCTGGAATCAGGGGCAGGAGGCCGGGTGCCCAGCGCCGTGACCCGGGTGCGTGCGGCGCTGATCGAGCGCGGCTGGACGCCGAAAGCCGGCCGGAGTTCAACGCGGAACACGGTGCCGCCCGAACCCGGCCACCCATTTTCCACAAATGGCCGCTAAACGGGATGGTTTAGCGGCCACTCGTGGTGAATCGACGAGGTTCGGGGAGCCGTAGCGGCCATTCGTGGTGAATCGACGAGGTTCGGAGAGGGATAGCGGCCCTTCGTGGTAAGTCGATGAGGTGCGAGGGTCCGCTGGCCCCGGCAGGCCCAACTCCAGCCACCCATTTGCCACAAATGGCCGCTAAACGGGATGGTTTGGCGGCCACTCCTGGTGAATCAACGAGGTTCGGGGAGTCGTAGCGGCCATTCGAGGTAAGTCGATGAGGTGCGAGGGTCCGCTGGCCCCGGCAGGCCCAACTCCAGCCACCCATTTGCCACAAATGGCCGCTAAACGGGATGGTTTGGCGGCCATTCCTGGTGAATCGACGAGGTTCGGAGAGGCATAGCGGCCATTCGTGGTGAATCGATGAGGTGCGAGGGTCCGCTGGCCCCGGCAGGCCCAACTCCAGCCACCCGTCTACCACGAATGGCCGCTAAGCGCGGTGGTTTAGCGGCCATTCATGGTGAATCGGTGAGGAGAGTCTCCGGGCGAGGGTGGTTACAGCCCCGAGTAGGAGTGCAGACCGTTGAAGAACTGGTTCACGATGGTGAAGTTGAAGACCACGCAGAGGTAGCCGACAATCGACAGCCAGGCTGCGCGCGTGCCGGTCCAGCCACGGGTGGCGCGGGCGTGCAGGTAGCCGGCGTAAACCACCCAGATCACGAATGTCCAAACTTCCTTGGTGTCCCAGCCCCAGAAACGGCCCCAGGCCTTCTCGGCCCAGATGGCGCCGAACATCAGGGTGAACGTCCAGCCCACGAACGCGATGGCGTTGATCCGGTAGGAGAGGTTCTCCAGGCTCAGGGCGTTGGGTACCAGGCGCATGAAGCCCAGCTTGTCGGCGCCGCCGGCCGCGATGGTCTTCTGCCGGTGCGACTGGACCAGCTGCAGCGCCGACATCGCAAAGGTCAGGGTGAACAGGGCCGAGGACAGCACCGCGATGGAGACGTGGATGATCAGCCAGTAGCTCTGCAGCGCCGGAACGAGGTGCCCCACCGGGGTCCAGTACGCCACCGAGGCGGCCACCAGCATGATGATCGCCAGGCCCACCACGAAGGTGCCAAGAAACCGCAGATCGCGGCGGATCAGAACCAGCAGGAAGACGGCCACGGCCACAAACGCGCCCGTGGTCAGGAACTCATACATGTTGCCCCACGGCACCCGGCCTGCTCCGATGGCCCGGGTGATGACGCCGGCCGCGTGAATGGCGGCGCCCAGCACGGTCAGCGCGACGGCCACACGGGCAGGAACGCGGCGTTCGGCGGCGTAGCGCATGTCGCCGTCGGCCGTCTGCCCGATCCCGGCGGCGTTCCCGGCGCCGGCCATGGCCGACGTCGGTCGTTCAGCCCGACCCGCCGGCCCGGCCACGTCCGCCCCGGCGCGGTCCACGGCACCCGCAGAGGACCCGACGCCGGCAGCCACGGGAACGCGCGCTGCCGCGGCACCCGAGAGCTCGGCGGCCTTCAGGTCCACGGCGCGCAGCGTCTTGCTGCTCTTGGCGAGGTCCCAGGCGAACGCGATGAAAGCCACCGTGTAGGTGCCGGCCGCGAGGAGCATAAACAACTCGCTGTACTGGCCCATGGTCTCGTTGATGGGGAGCATTACTGATCCTTCTTTGACTCGGTTGAGCCTGCTGATGACTGGATGAAGTCTGCTGCGGGGTGGCCCGGGAGCGTGGCGTCCGCCCGGCCATTATCCGCTGTTCCGCTGGGAACCGACTGGGAGCCGCCGTCGTCGAGGTTCCAAGCGCCCGCGAGCAGCTTGCGGATCGCGGCGGCCTCGCCGGCGAGCCGGTGGTCCTCGCCGCGGGCCAGCAGCCCGTACTCGACCATGGTGCGGCCGTCCTCATGGGTTCCGGTGCGGACCCAGACGCGGCGGCGGTTGACGTACAGCGACGTGACCAGGCCCGCCACCGCCAGGAGCGCGAAGATTAGCGCGTACAGCTGGCCGGGGTTGTGGTGGATGTCGACGCCGATGTAGCGCTTGACGCCGTCGAACCTGATGGAGCCCTTGCCGTCGGGCAGCGTGTAGCTGGCGCCCGGGGACAGGGTGATGCCGCCGGCGTCGAGGTTGCGGGCATTGAGCGGCGTGAGTTCCTTGACGTCCAGCTCGAACACGTTCTGCGGGGCGCCGTCGTCGAGGCCGAGGTCGCCGAAGTACGAGTTGAGGGTCAGCTGCGGGTTGAACAGCTCGGGATCACCGCTGAAGGACACGCCCTCCTCGGTGATGAACGCGGTGGGCAGGAAGAAGCCGGCGAAGGCGAGCTGCTCCGGCTGGGCGTCCGGGACCTTGATGACCACGGAGGAGTAGTAGTTGTCGCCCTGCAGCTTGGCCACCACAGGCCCCTGCATGGCCACGTTGCCGGCGCCGTCGCGGATGGTGACCACCGGGGCGTAGCCGTTGCCGGTGAGGTACATGCTGGTGCCGCCGAGGGTGAGGGGGTCGTTGACCTTCAGCACCTCTTTCTGGGCGGGCGCGTCCGGGGTTTCCTTCGTGGTGACGTCGGCCTTGAAGTCGATGGGCTGGCCCACCTTGCCCTGGGATTCCCGGTCGAACGTGATCTGGAACTTGTCCAGCTGCACCGAGTAGGGCTGCAGCTGGCTGCTCTGGAAGTTGGTGCCGGGCGAGAACTGGTCGTAGCCGACCAGGGTGTTAACAAATGTGTCGCCCTCCACGAGGATGCGCTGCCCGCTGTACCCGAACAGCCCGCCGATCGCGACCGAGACGAGCACCCCGATCAGCGAGGTGTGGAACACCAGGTTGCCCACTTCGCGCAGGAAGCCGCGTTCGGCGCCCAGCGACGGCCGGGCGCCGTCGGCGTCGCGGACGTCGACGCGGTAGCCGCGCTTCTTCAGCAGCCCGGCGGCGTCGGAGATAGCGCCCGACGCCGGGATCCCGGCGTCGGCGGGGATCACCAGGGTGCCGTATTCCGGCAGCCGGGAAAGCCGCGCGGGGGTCCGTGGCGGCTGGGACCGCATGGCCTTGTAGTGCGCGATGGCACGCGGGACGACGCAGCCGATCAGCGAGATGAACAGCAGGATGTAGATCGCCGAGAACCACACCGACGAGTACACATCGTAGAGCTGGAGCGCATCGAGGATCTTGCCGTAGTCCGGGTTGTCCTTGATGTACTGCGTGACGGTGGCAGGGTTGGCCGGGCGCTGCGGGAACAGCGAGCCCGGGACTGCCGCCACTGCGAGGAGCAGCAGCAGGAACAGCGCCGTGCGCATGCTGGTCAGCTGGGTCCAGGCCCAGCGGAGCATGCCCATCGGGCCGAGCGCAGGCAGGACAGCTTCAGCCTTCGCCGCCGCGACCGGGCTGGCCGGGGTGGCCCCGGCGGTGCCGGTGGGCTCCGTGCCGGGGCGCTCCGTGCCGTTGGCTGGGAGATTCTTCTTTTCGCTCACTCGCTCGCTCATCAGATCGGCAATTTCACATCGGTTTGGAACCAGTACTGCAGCTCAGCGACCCAGGTCCCCCACACACCCGTGGCCATCAGCAGGCCCAGGCCCACCAGGATTCCGCCGCCGATGCGCTGGATGGCCAGCCGGTGCTTGCGGAAGAAGGACATCACGCCGATCCCGCGGCGCACCGCCAGGGCGATCAGCAGGAAGGGGATGCCCAGGCCCAGGCTGTAGATGAAGGCCAGGAACGCCCCCTTGGCCGCCGAGGATCCGCCGGAGAGGCTCAGCAGCTGCACCGCCGAGTACGTCGGGCCGATGCACGGCGCCCAGCCCAGGCCGAACGTGATGCCCAGCAGCGGGGCGCCCCAGAGCCCGGCCGGCGGTTTGGACTGGATTTTGGCGTCGCGCTGGAGCCAGCCGACGCCGCCCATGAACACCACACCCATGATGATCACCAGGATTCCCAGGACCTGCGTGATCCAGGCGTTCTGCGAGCCGGTGATCAGTGTGCCCAGCTGCCCGAATGCGCCGCCCAGCAGCACAAAAATCACCGAGAAGCCCAGGACGAAAAGCCCGATGCCCGCCAGCATGCGGCCGCGTTTCTGCTTCTGGAGGTCGACGCCGGTCAGTCCCGTGACGTAGCCCAGGTACCCCGGCACCAGCGGCAGCACACAGGGCGATAGGAAGGAGACCAGGCCAGCCAGCAGTGCCACCGGGATGGCAAGCAGCAGCGATCCGCTCAGGATGGCTTCGGCGAAGGGGCTGTTCACGGCGGCGGCTCCGCTACTCGGCCACGGCGGCGGCGATGAGGGACTTGAGGGTGCCCTTCTGGATCTCGCCGAGGACGCGGGACGCCACGCGGCCCTGCTTGTCGAGCACCAGGGTGGTGGGCACGGCCCCCGGAGGAACCAGCCCGGACACGGCCAGGAGGACGCCGCCGTCCTTGTCGTTGAAGCTCGGATAGGTCAGGTTGAAGGTCTTGTCGAACGCTTCCGCGGTGGCCTTTTCGTCGCGGAGGTTCACGCCGAAGAACTGCACGCCCTGGCTCTTGAACTCCTGGTGCAGCGCCTCCAGCGACGGCGCCTCAACCCGGCAGGGCGCGCACGCCGCGAACCAGAAGTTAAGCACGGTCACCTTGCCCTGGAATGCCTCGGCCGTCACGGTGGTGCCGTCGAACAGCGTGCCCTGGAGGGCCACGGGGCTCTTGCGGTCCCCGACGGCGAACTCGGTCACCGAACCGTCGCCGGCCACGTAGTTCTTGTTGTCACCGGCCCGCGCCTGCTGCGCCAGGGCATCTTCCTGCGCGCAGCCGGAGAGCCCCAGCACGACGGCCAGGGCCGCACCGCCCGCTGTCAGGATGCTGCGGCGGGAGACGGGCGTTGCGTTCGGGTTGTTGATGTTCATGCTCAGGCTCCGGGGGTGCTGGACGCACCGGGAAGCAGGGCGGCCGCGGGCTCGCTGTATTCGACGCGCAGGAGGTTCCCGGCGTCGTCGAACGTCAGCGACGTGACCGAGGTGAGCGTGCACTCGCGCTTGCGCGGATCGTGCCAGAGGGGCTTGCCCTCGGCGCTGAGCCGCGTGGCCCAGATGGGCAGCTGGTGGCTGACGAGGATGGCTTCAGCGCCGTCGCCGCCGAGTTCGATGGCCCGGAGCCGGGCGTCCTGCACCGCAGCCATGACACGGGCGGCCTGGTCCTTGTAGGGCTCGCCCCAGGACGGCCGGAACGGGTTGCGCAGCATGGGCCAGTGCCTGGGCCTGAGGATCTCGCCCCTGTTGACGTGGAGACCCTCGAAGTAGTTGGACGCCTCGATGATGCGGGCCTCGGTGGTGATCTCGAGGTTGAGGGCATCGGAGATGGGCTGCGCCGTCTCCTGCGCGCGGGTCAGCGGCGAGGCGGCCAGGTGGACGATCTTGGCCCCCTGCGCGGACCGCTCGCTGAAGTGCTCGGCCAGCATCCGGGCCATCTCCCGGCCTAGTTCGGAGAGGTGGAACTCGGGCAGCCTGCCGTACAGGACACCATCGGGATTGTGGACCTCGCCGTGGCGGAGCAGATGAACAGTGGCTGGGGGCATGTGTACCAGTTTCTCAAAGGGCAGGGGCAATGACGAAATCTTCTACAAGAAGTAGAACTGAGGAGTTTTGGAAAATGTTCCCCGGAGTTGGAATAAAAGATGCAAATGCATGTTTATACTGGGTGAAGCAGTTAGTTGAGACTTCAACGAATGTGGCTTCAGCTAACGATCAGAGCATCACCACCGGCAGTACCCACCCGACTCAAGGAGAAACACCATGGCACTCCCCGCCAACGTCACCACCGGAACCTGGACCCTGGACAACTCGCACAGCGAGATCGGCTTCACCGTCCGCCACGCGGGCATCAGCAAGGTCCGCGGCCAGTTCAAGGACGCCGAGGCCACGCTGGACCTCGCCGAGAACGTGGCCGACTCCAAGGTCAACGCCACCATCAAGACCGCCAGCTTCGACTCCGGCGACGTCAACCGCGACGGCCACGTCCGCGGCGAAGACTTCTTCGACGTCGAGAAGTTCCCGGAAATCTCCTTCGTCTCCAACGCGATCGTCCCCAAGGGCGACGCCTACGAGCTCCAGGGCGACCTCACAATCAAGGGCGTCACCCGTCCGGTGGCCCTCGAGACCGAGCTCCACGGTGTGGCCGTCGATCCGTTCGGCAACACCCGCGCCGGCCTCACCGCCGAAACCACCATCAGCCGCAAGGACTTCGGCCTGACCTGGAACGCCGTCCTCGAAGCCGGCGGCGTGCTGGTCAGCGACAAGGTGGGCATCAACCTCGAGCTGGCCTTCATCGCTCCCGCTGCCTAGTAGCAACATTCAGCCGGTCCCCGGACCTGCAGCAGGCACCCCGTTCCGTCCCCGCGACGGAACGGGGTGTTTTGTTTTAGCGGCGGGCGCGGCCGGGGGCGTCCGGACATGCTCCGCAACACGCTCAGATTCCATCGAAACCGGCACTTTTGCGGTCTAAAGTGAGTGCCATGAGCAACCCCAATGAGGTACCTCCGCAGCAGCAGCCGGGTGCCCAGCCGCCTCGGCAGGGCAATGTTCCGCCCGCAGGTTCTGTACCTCCGGGCTATCAGCCGCCGCCCGGCTACCAGTCCCCCGGCCAGGCCCCGGGCCAGCAACCCGGTTTCCGCTTCGAAATGCCTGCGGACCGGCCCCGGAACTTCTACGACGCCATGCCCAGCGGCGGATTCTCCGGCATGTTCACCGTGCCGCAGATGCCGACCGAGCTGAAGGTCGCTTACTGGATCTGGCTCATCGGCGGTCTGCTGGGGCTGCTGGGCGGCGTCATCGGCCTCTTCGGGGCTTTTGTGCTGCTGGCCGTGGTCCCTGGCATGGGGGTCCTGGTGTTCCTGCTGGTGCTGGTGGCCCTCGCCCTCTCCGCAGCGCAGGTCATCCTTGCCATGAAGATGAAGGAGGGCCGCGAGTGGGCCCGCTTCGCGCTCACGATCGTGGCGGGCATTTCGCTGCTGCTGGCTGTCCTCAACGCCAGCGCGGCGGACGGCCGGGGCGGCGGCAGCTGGCCGGGCTTCGTCATCAGCCTCGTGGCGACCGTGCTGATGTGGCTGCCCAACTCGCAGGCGTGGTTCGCCTCGCTGCGGGGCCGTATCTGACCCTCAGCACTCGGTCCGGCGGTGCCGCGAGAATACCTCTCCGGAATGATCCCTCTGGGCGCCAGCGCGCGGTACGGTGGACTTAAACCATGCTGGGGGCAGGGCAGGACGCTGTTTCCGGTATCCGAACCAGACCGCCACGCAAAGGAACGCCATGAGCATCCCGCCAGTCCCGCCGTCGAACCCGGACTCCCCCACGCCGGGCGAACAGCCGGAACCCCGCTACGGCCAGAACGCCCCCCAGTACGGGCAGAACCCGCCCTCGGCCCCGCAGTACGGCCAGAACCCGCCGTCGGCCCCGCAGTACGGCCAGGCCCCGTCCGCGCCACAGTACGGCCAGAACGCCCCGCAGTACGGGCAGAACCCCCAGTACGGCCAGCAGGCACCGCAGTACGGTCAGAACCCGCCGCAGTACAACCAGCAGGCCCAGCCGTTCGGGCAGCCCGGGTACGGCCAGTCGCCCTACGCCCAGTACCCGTCCGAGCAGCCGCAGGCCACGTCCGGCATGCCCAAGCTCGTCAACACGGCATTCTGGCTCATCGTTGCCTCCGGAGTGGTGTGGATTCTCTCCCTGCTGATGGCGCTTGGCACGCTGGACTCCCCGGAGATGCGGAACATGTTCGAGCAGCAGATGGCCGGCAGCGGCGCTGACATCCGCTACGAGGACATCAGGGGCGTGCTGGTCGGCAGCATCCTGGTGTTCGCCCTGATCAGCGCCGGACTTTACGCCTTGGTCGCCCTGAACGTGCGCAAAGGTAAGAACTGGGCCCGGATCCTCGGCACCGTTTTCGCCGCCCTGTCGATCTTCAGCATTTTCCCGCTGAGCCTCGGCACCCTGGCCGTCCTCCTCGGCATCGCCGGCATTGTGATGCTGTACCTTCCGGCCGCGGCGCCGTACTTCAGCAAGCGCCAGCCGTTCGCCAACCCCTACGGACAGCCGGGCCAGTACTGACCGACCGGTCCCACCAGGACGATCAGGCCGGGCTCCGACGCTGAGGGCGCGGGAGCCGGAGGAACCGACTGAAACCTAGTCGGCATCTTCCGGGTCCTGCGCCCTTTGTGCGTGGTACGCCAGGATCTGCAGTTCCGTGGCCATGTCCACCTTGCGCAGGTTGACCCCGGGCGGCACCTGCAGCATGACGGGGGCAAAGCTGAGAATGCTCCGCACGCCGGCGGCAACCACCCGGTCGCAGACGTCCTGGGCGACGGCGGCCGGCAACGCCAGCACCACCATGTTGGCTCCGGTCCGCTGCAACACGGGCTCCAAGTCGGCGGCGTCGCTGACCCGCAGCCAGCCCACCTCGCTGCCCACCACCATCTGGTCCGCATCGAAGATCGCGACGATCTCGAAACCCCGGGATTCGAACCCGCCGTACCGGGCCAGCGCCTTGCCGAGGTTGCCGGCTCCGACGATCGCGACCTTCCAGTCGTGCGTGAGGCCCAGCGCGGCGGCAATATGCCGGTTGAGGTACTGGACTTCGTAGCCGACGCCGCGGGTTCCGTACGAGCCGACGTAGGAGAGGTCCTTGCGCAGCGTGGAGGGGCTGACGCCCGAGGCCTCGGCCAGCGATTCGGACGAGACCCTGTCAATGCCTTCGGAGAGCAGCGTGGTGAGGGCGCGCAGATAGATGGTGAGCCGGGCCACGGCCGCGGGCGGAATCTGCTTGGAGGCAGGCCCTGATCCCCCGGGCAGCGCGTCAGGGGATGAATCCAGCGAAGTCACTATCTGCTCCATTGAGTCGCGTTGTGACTTCCACTCTAGAGCCCCCGCAGTTCAGCGAACAAAGCAACCCCTGCCAGCCGCTGCGGCCGCTTCAGGCAGGACGGCCCAGCGCCCGGCGCAGCGTCCGCTCCAGCCGGGCCTCGTCAATCTTCCAGAAGTCGCGCTGGACGCCATCCACCAGGACCACGGGGATCTCCTCCGCAAAGCGTTCCCGCAGTTCAGCGTCGTCGTCCACGGGCTGCTCGCGCCAGCCGATCCCCAGCCCCGAGGTGACGCGCTCGACGGCGGCGCGCGCCGCCGTGCAGAGGTGGCAGTCAGCTTTGGTGATGAGGACGACGTCGGGATGCGGCATGGGTCCACGGTAGCCCGGCCGGACCTCCGCCGTCGACGCGCCCGGAACATACGCCGCGCTGCCACGGCCCGGGCGGCAGGAACCTGCCTCTGCGTTGACTAGACTCTTGGCATGCCCGAAGAGAAGTTCGCCGCCGTGGTCACCTCGCCCGCTGCTGCCCCGCAGCATGGCGAAGCCGCGTTCTTCGACGTCGACAACACCCTCATGCGGGGGGCCAGCCTGTTCCACGTGGCCCGGAAGATGCACCAGCGCGGCGCCTTCACCATCCCCCAGGCGATCGGCATCGCCTGGAAGCAGCTGATGTTCGTGCTGCGCGGAGAGAAGATGGATGACATCCATGCCGTCCGCGACACCGCCATGGGCCTGGCCTCCGGTTTCACCGTGGAGGATATTCAGGCCCTCGGCCAAGAGGTGTACGACGAAATGATCGAATCCCGGATCTGGCCCGGGGCCAAGGCGCTCGCCGAGCAGCACCTCCGGGTGGGCCGCCGAGTGTGGCTGGTGACGGCGACGCCGATCGAGGTGGCCACGGTCATCTCCAGCCGGCTGGGCCTCACCGGCGCCCTGGGCACCGTGGGTGAAGTCGAGGACGGTTCCTACACCGGCCGGCTGGTGGGCGAGATCCTGCACGGTCCGGCCAAGGCGGTGGCGGTCAAGTCGATGGCCGAGTCCGAGGGGCTGGACCTGGCCCGGTGCTGGGCCTACAGCGACTCACGCAACGACATTCCGCTGCTAAGCATGGTGGGGCACCCCGTCGCCATCAACCCCGATTCCGGACTCCGCCGCCACGCCCGCGACCACAACTGGCCGGTCTACGATTTCCGCTCCGGCCGGCGCGCTGCCACCCTGGGCCTCAAGGCCGCCACAGTCGGCGGGGCCATCTACGGCCTGTGGCGCGGATTCTCCCGCTTCCGCGGCCCCACAGTCTGACCCCGGACTTCCCGGGCCCCTTTCGCCGAACCGCTCCGCTCCAGCCTGGCTCCGCATTTCCCGCTGAGCCTTCCCACTGCGCTTCCTGCCGGGCGCTACGTTTCTGGACAGACGCTACGCGGATCTGCGTAGCGTGGGTCCGAAAGCGCAGCGCTCAGGTCAATCCGAGTCGCCCGCCCAGATGCGCGTCGTTGGCCTGAACCCGCCTCAGCCGACGTGGCCTTAGGCAAAAATGAAAATGCCCGCCGCCGGGTAGGCAACGGGCATTCACATGAAGTGAGGTATCTCTACTTCTTATTGCGACGCTGGTGGCGCGTCTTGCGAAGCAGCTTGCGGTGCTTCTTCTTGGCCATACGCTTGCGACGCTTCTTAATAACTGAACCCACGAAAGTTCCTTACCGGCTAGATGCAGTACCTGCCTGTTGGGAAGGGTCCGCGGGCTTAGCTGCAGACTGCACAACTGACAGGTTCTTACAATGACGTAAAACGTTCCTTAACAGGGTACCGCCTATCGGGGGCACACCACGACCGCGAGCCTGTCCCGGCGCCTGCTGGCACTCATTCCGGCCGCAGAAGACGCGGGTGGCTCAGGCTGTTTCCGTGTGCCCGTCAACCACAGCACCCTTGAGGTACTGCTCGACGGCGGCCTCCGGCACCCGGTAGGAGCGCCCGAAACGCACGGCGGGCATCTCTCCGGAATGGACCAGCCGGTACACGGTCATCTTGGACACGCGCATGACCTCCGCGACTTCGGCCACGGTCAAAAAGCGTGCGTTGGAGAAGTTAGCCTCCGGAGACATGTCCCTATTCCTTTACTCAAGCGAACGGCAGCCTTATCAGAACGACATGGCGGTGTGCCGATGCTGAGCCATCAAACAACCATGTACTAGATACTGTAGGGGCTCATGGTGCCCGTGTGAAAGAGGGACCGCGGAATCCCCACACCCGATCCCCGGTCCCGCGTCCTCAGGCCCGGGTCCGGCGGGTGCGCGCGGAGGCGGCGAGCTGGGACAGGACCGACGCCGTAACCTCCCAGTCCATGCAGGCATCGGTGACGCTCTGGCCGTAAACAAGATCGTCGGTTCCGCCGGCGTGCTCGGCCACGTCCAGGTTCTGCGCCCCGCCCACCAGGAAGCTCTCCAGCATGACGCCGGCGATGGCTGCCGACGATTCCCCGCCGTTTTCCAGCTGCGCGCCGATTTCCAAGGCTACTTCCGCCTGCCGGTGGTGGTTCTTGCCGCTGTTGGCGTGGCTCGCGTCAACGATGAGCCGCGGGTTGAGCTGCTTCGCGGCCAGCTTGGCCGTGGTGGCTGCTACGTCGTCGGCGGAGTAGTTGGGGCCCTTGCGCCCGCCCCGCAGGATGATATGCGTGTCCGGGTTCCCGGCCGTGGAGACCAGGGCGGCCCGGCCATCGCCGTCAATGCCGAGGAAAGCCTGGGCGGCGCCGGCGGCGCTGCACGCATCGAGCGCGACCTGCAGGTCGCCGTCGGTCCCGTTTTTGAATCCGATCGGCATGGACAGCCCCGACGCCAGCTGGCGGTGGATCTGGCTTTCGGTGGTGCGGGCGCCGATGGCGCCCCAGGAGACGAGGTCGGCCATGTACTGCGGGCTGATGGGTTCCAGGAACTCGGTGCCGGCGGGCAGCCCCAGCGCGGTGACCTGCTGCAGGAAGCGGCGGGCGGCGCGGAGGCCGGCCGCGATGTCGTGGCTGCCGTCGAGACGGGGATCGTTGATCAGGCCCTTCCAGCCCACAGTGGTGCGCGGCTTCTCGAAGTACGCCCGCATCACGATCAGCAGGTCTTCCTTGTGCTTCTCGGCCTGGCTGACCAGCCGGCGGGCGTACTCCAGGCCGGCTTTGGGATCGTGGATGGAGCAGGGACCCACAATGACCAGCAGCCGGTCATCGACGCCGTCCATGATGGCGCGGACCTCGTCCCGGCCGCGGGCGACGACGTCGGCCAGGCGGGTGTCCAGCGGCAGCTCGGCGGCCATGTCCTGCGGGGTGGGCAGCGGGGTGAACTCGCTGACGCGCAGGTTAGAGGTGGACTGCTGGGATTCGGGGGCTGCTTCGATGCTCATTGGGGGTCCTGTTCCGGGGTGCGGAGCGGGCCCAGATCAGAGCCCGCCGGGAAATGGCGAAGGGCAGAGAATGATCTCTGCCCTGTTGGCTCTGAAGGAAGGTTGGATGCGTGTCAGCTAGACGCGGGCCCCTCCAGAGCCAACGAAAAATACGCATACCAACGGTTAGTCATGGGTTGACCATAGCCCGGCAGAGGTCCGCCCGGCAAAATCCGGCCCGTAACATTGCGACCACTCCCGGCGGGCCACCGCCCTGATCAGCCCCTAGGCCACTGCCCGCATAAGCCAGCGGTTCCCAGCCCGGCTTCCGCGTAGTAGCCCTCGATATGGTCCGCCACCAGCCGCGCGGCGCTGCCGCCGTCGCCGTTCTTGATGGCCGCCAGGATGCCCCGGTGTTCAGCACGGAGCCGCGCGGCCGTGGCGTCCCAGTCCGGGAGGCTGCCGGTGATCCGCCCGGCATAGGCCTGGATGGCCTCGCGCAGGGAACCCATCATGGCGCTGACCACCGCGTTGCCGGCGGCGTCGGCCAGGGCCAGATGGAAACGCACATCCAGGGCGAGGAACTCCTCTGTCCCGGCGCAGTTCTCCATTTGCTCGAGCAGGTGGGCGGCCTCGGCCAGCGCCGGGGCGTCCGGGTCTGCGCGGGAGGCCGCCCAGGACTCCAGCAGCACGCGCGTCTCCACGACGTCCTTCACGGGCAGGTGCGAGGTGGCGACATGCAGGCGGAGCGCCGAGCCCAGTGCCGCCGTCGGGTCGGCGATGACGACGGTCCCCGCGTCCGGGCCCGAGCCCACGCCGGCCCGGACCACACCCATGGCCTCCATGACCCGGATGGCCTCGCGGACGGAAGTCCGGGAGACATGGAGCTGTTCCGCGAGCGAGCGCTCGGCCGGCAGCCGCCCGCCCAGGGTGAGGTCACCGCTGGAAAGTTGGTCCTCGATCCATTGCAGGACAAGCTGGTGCGTACGCATAGGCCAATGGTACTTGATGTGGTCCAACCACAGGCCTAGACTGTGGTTGGACCACACGCCCCCTAGGGTGATGTGCAGGAAGTTCCAGGAACCCGAGACCCGCCCGGAGGCAGCAATGACGCAGACGATCGAACCCGGCAACCCAGAGGCGCCCACCCGGCCCGCAGACACCGGCGCGGACAGCCGCCCCGCCACGGCCCTGCCGGACCCGATTCCGGCAGCCCTCAAGCGCCGCGTCCCCAAGTACTCGGACCTGGCCCCGCTGATGCAGTTCAAGAAGCCCGAGTTCAGCCGCGCGGCCAGGCTGCGGCGGGCCAGCACCATCTGGGACCTCCGGGACATGGCCAAGCGCCGCACCCCGCAGGCTCCGTTCGACTACACCGACGGCGCCGCCGAGGCTGAAATCACCCTGCGCCGAGCCCGGGAGGCTTTCCTGGACATCGAGTTCCGGCCCGGCATCCTGCGTGACGTTTCCCGGGTGGACCTTGGCACGCAGATCCTTGGCAAGCCCTCCCGGCTGCCGGTCGGCATCGCCCCCACGGGGTTCACCCGGATGATGCAGTCCGAGGGCGAATACGCCGGGTCCCAGGCAGCCGCTGCCGCCGGTATCCCCTACACGCTCTCCACCATGGGCACGGCCTCGATCGAGGACGTGGCCGCGGCGGCACCGGATGGCCGGAACTGGTTCCAGCTCTACCTGTGGACGGACCGGGACCGGTCGCTGGAGCTGATCGAGCGTGCCGCCAACGCCGGCAACGACACCCTGATGGTCACCGTGGACACCGCCGTCGCCGGGGCCCGGCTACGCGATGTCCGCAACGGCATGACCATCCCGCCGGCACTGACCATCAAGACCGTGCTGGACGCCTCCTACCGGCCGGCGTGGTGGTTCAACTTCCTCACCCACGAGCCGCTGACCTTCGCGTCGCTCTCCCGCTATACCGGGACCGTCGCGGACCTGATCAACTCCATGTTCGACCCCACCCTGACGTTCGATGACCTCGACTGGCTGCGCGAAACCTGGAAGGGCAAGCTGGTGGTCAAGGGCATCCAGACGGTGGAGGACGCCCGCCGGGTGGTGGACCACGGGGCCGACGGCGTGGTGCTGTCCAACCACGGCGGCCGCCAGCTGGACCGGGCGCCGCTCCCGTTCCACCTGCTCCCGGAGGTCTCGGCCGCGCTCAAGGCGGACCACAGCGACGCGGCAGTCATCCTGGACACCGGCATCATGAGCGGCGCGGACATCATCGCCGCCCTGGCCCTGGGCGCCGACTTCACGCTGATCGGCCGCGCCTACCTGTACGGGCTGATGGCCGGCGGGCGGGCCGGCGTGGACCGGGCCATCGAAATTCTGGAGAAGGACATGCTCCGCACCATGGCCCTGCTGGGCGTCAGCCGGATCTCCGACCTGACCCCGGACCACGTGCGGCTGCTCAAGAAGTAGCCCGCGCCCAGCGAATTGGCAGTTCACGGCAGTGCCCGTCCGGGACATTGCCGTGAACTGCCAGCCCGGCGCCGGACGGTCGCTGGCCTAGATGAGGCCCTGGGCGAGCATCGCGTCGGCCACTTTGACGAAGCCCCCGATGTTCGCGCCCAGCACGTAGTTCCCCGGGTCCCCGTACTCGTCCGCGGTGGCGGCGCAGCGGTCGTGGATACCGACCATGATCTCGGTGAGCCGTCCCTCGGTGTGCGCGAAGGACCAGGAATCGCGGCTGGCGTTCTGCTGCATTTCCAGCGCGGACGTCGCCACGCCGCCGGCATTGGCAGCCTTCCCCGGGCCGAACAGGATCCCGGCGTCCTGGAAAACCGCGACGGCGTCGCGGGTCGAGGGCATGTTGGCGCCCTCCCCCACTGCGAGCAGCCCGTTGCGGACCAGCCGGGCGGCCGCGCCGCCGTCGAGCTCGTTCTGCGTGGCACACGGCAGGGCAACGGTGGCGTCCACGTCCCAGACGGAGCCGCCGTCCACGTAGGTGACATTGGGGCGGCGGGCCTCGTAGTCCTTGAGCCGCCCGCGTTCGACTTCCTTGATCTGGCGGAGCAGGCCGACGTCGATCCCGGCCTCGTCCACGATGTAGCCGGAGGAATCCGAGCAGGCCACCACGGTGGCGCCCAGGGCCTGGGCCTTGGCGATGGCGTTGATGGCGACGTTGCCGGAGCCGGAGACCACCACGCGCTGGCCGTCGAAGGACAGGCCGCGGGTCTTGAGCATTTCCTCGGCAAAGATCACGGTGCCGAAGCCGGTGGCCTCGGGCCGCACCAGCGAGCCGCCCCAGGAGATGCCCTTGCCGGTCAGGACGCCGGATTCGTAGCGGTTGGTGATCCGTTTGTACTGCCCGAAGAGGTACCCGATCTCCCGGCCGCCGACGCCGATGTCCCCCGCCGGCACGTCCGTGTACTCGCCGATGTGGCGGTACAGCTCGGTCATAAAGGCCTGGCAGAAGCGCATGATCTCGGCGTCGGACCGTCCGCGCGGGTCAAAGTCGGAGCCGCCCTTGCCGCCGCCGATCGGCATGCCCGTCAGGGCGTTTTTGAAGATCTGTTCGAAGCCGAGGAACTTCACGATGCCCAGGTTCACCGACGGGTGGAACCGGAGGCCGCCCTTGTAGGGGCCCAGGGCCGAGTTGAACTCCACCCGGAAGCCGCGGTTGATCTGGAAGCGGCCGGAGTCGTCGGCCCACGGGACACGGAAGATGATCTGGCGTTCAGGTTCGCAGAGCCGCTCCAGGACGGCGCCTTCAAGGAACTCCGGGTGCCGGTCGTGCACCGGGCCCAGGCTTTCGAAGACCTCGGTGACGGCCTGGTGGAACTCATCCTCACCGGGATTCCGCGCCAGCACTGTGTCCCGGATGGCTTCCAGCCGTGCGTCCATTGCAACTCCTCCACCTCAGCGCCCACCATTGGGCGCACCAAACAAGCCTTTCCATGGTTGCACCGGGGCGGAAGGGATTTCCATTCGGGCGGCGGAGGACGCCCCGTGTGACAGAAAGGGCGTGGCGCAGGCCACATCCGGGACGGCGCGGGGCGCTAGCGCGCCGGGGATGCTTGCGGCTACTTTTTGCGGCCGAACTTGGGCAGGCTGGCCAGGAGGTCGGCGGCGCGTGTGGCGGCCCGTCCCACGGTGCGGCCGATCTGCTGCGGCATTTTGTCGTCGCCCGCCGTGCCGACCGGGAGCACGACGGCGGGGCTCAGGGGGCTGCCGGCGGGCCGTTCCGCGAGCACTGCGGCAGGCTCGGCCGGCGGCGGGGCCGCCGTGGTGGCTGCGGCCGCCAGGGTGTCCGGGACAGGCTGGAGAACGGGTTCGGCGGACCGCGCCGGTGCCGGCTCGGGGTCGCGGGCGGGTGCAGCGGCAGGTGCGGGGGCAGGGGCAGCTGCGGGGGCCGGCACCGCGGACTGCCCGACGTCGAACGTCTCCAGCCAGCTGGCCACCCCGGCCAGCGGCTTGGGGTTGAGCGCGTAGTAGCGCTTCTGGCCCTGCGCGCGCATGCTCACGAGGTCCGCTTCGCGGAGTACTTTCAGGTGTTTGGAAATGGTGGGCTGGCTGGCGTCGAGCTCCTGGACCAGTTCCCCCACTGCTTTGTCCCCCTTGCGGAGGGATACCAGAATGTCACGCCGGGTTGCCTCAGCAATGACGGCAAATACGTCGTCTGTCACCATGCCCTCCACAGTAGCGACATATACGCCGGATGGCATCCACAAGTCGCGCCGCCTGACCGGAGCCGCCGGGCATTGCCCCGTCCCGGGCGCGGTGCTAGAACGGACGCACCGCCTTCCCGGCAGGTGAGGCCGCAGCCTACCGACGCAGAGGAGTGGACCGCCATGGGGGATTTCTTCCGGAAACAGCTGTTCAACATCATCGCTGCCGTGTTCCTGGCGCTGTTCGTGATTGTCTGGGGCAACGTGCTGATCCAGGTCTGGGTGTTCATCCCGGAGGTTCCCGGCACTGCGCCCAAGCTGAACGGCGCGGTGGTCTGCGCAGCCGGGGCACTGTCGACGTCGCTGAGCTCACTGACTGCCTCGGCACTCGGCTTCACCATGGCCGAGGTGCGCCGGGAGGAACAGTCCGGCTCCGGGAAAACCGCCGGACAGGCCAGCGAAGGCATCTTCGACGCTGGCGGGATCACCACAAAACTCTCCGGCCGGGTCATCACGGCGCTGATGGTGTACCTAGTGATCGGGCTGCTGGTGCTCGGAGTGTGGCTCGTGAAGGGCACCGCCTCCACCGACCTGATCGGGGCGTTTTCCCTCTCGCTGCTGGGCTGGATCATCGGCGCGGCCGGGGTGGTGTTCCAGACCGAGAAGCCCACGTCCCAGCCGTCCGCGGCCGGATAGCCGCCACGGCCGGCTAGTCGAACCAGGGGTCCAAGCCGTAGAGCGGGAAGATTTCCTTGCGGGTGGCCATCACGGTGCGGTCCACTTCGTCGTTCGGGTCGAAGCCGACTTCCCAGGAGCGCCACCACAGGTCGACGTCGTCGCCCATCATTTCCGGCGGTGCCACCCCGTATTTTGGCCCGTACTTTTCCGTGACGTAGCTGCGCCAGTCCTCCGGCACGGGCGTGCGCAGCGGCACGGGCCGGCCGGCCGCGATCGCGATCAGGTGGCTCCACGCCCGGGGCACCACGGTGATGACGTTGTAGCCCCCGCCGCCGGTGGAGATCCAGCGGTTCTCGCAGAAACGTGCGGCGAGGTTTCCAATGGCCGTGGCCGCCTCCCGCTGGCCGTCGACGCTGATGTTGAGATGCGTCAGCGGATCCAGCCGGTGCGAGTCGCAGCCGTGCTGGCTCACGATCACCTCCGGCCCGAAGGCCTCGACGAGCTGCGGCACCACGGCGTGGAAGGCGCGGAGCCACCCGCCGTCCCCGGTGCCGGCCGGCAGAGCCACGTTCACAGCGCTGCCTTGTGCGTTGGGCCCGCCGATCTCATTGGCGTACCCCGTGCCGGGGAAGAGGGTCAGCCCGGTCTCGTGCAGGGAAATCGTGAGGACCCGCGGATCGTCCCAGAAGATGCTCTGGGTTCCGTCGCCGTGGTGGGCGTCGATGTCGATGTACGCCACCCGCTGCACACCGCCGTCGAGCAGCCGCTGAATGGCGAGGGCGGCGTCGTTGTAGATACAGAACCCGCTCGCGCGCTCCCGGGCCGCATGGTGCATGCCCCCGCCGAAGTTCACCGCCCGCACGGCGCTGCCGTCCAGGATGGCGGCAGCGGCGAGAAGGGAACCGCCGGCCAGGCGGGCGCTCGCCTCGTGCATGCCGGCGAAGGCAGGGTCATCCTCGGTCCCCAGCCCCCGGTCAAGGTCCGGGGTTCCGGGGTCCGCGCTCACCCGCCGCACGGCCGCGACGAAGTCCGGGCTGTGGACGGTGCACAGCTCCGCGTCGCTGGCGACCTCCGGGGCCGCAACCGAAACGTGCTCCAGGTCCAGCAGGCCGAGACTTCCGGCCAGCCGGGCGGTGAGCTCCATCCGTTCCGGGGCCATGGGGTGGCTGTGGCCGAAGTTGTAGGCGGTCATGGCAGGGTCCCACACCACCGTCGTCGGCAGTGCGGTCTGTGCAAGCCCCGGCAGGTATGTCATCAATCACAGGCTACCCGAGCCCGGCGGCCACCTCCCCCGTCATTGCGCGGGGTTTAGTGGTTTACTACTGAAGGAAACAGTTTCTAGCAAGGAAATGTCGCACATGACGCAGAGCCAGTCGAGGTCACGGCGCCCGGCCAACTGGCACCCCGGCACTCCGGAGCGGGAAGGCCTGTGGATCTTCACACGCCTCCGCGATTTCATCGACAGTATCGCCAACAGCTCCCCGGCCCGGCTGGCCCTGACCGCGTTCGGCATGGTGGTCCTGGTGTTCACCGCGCTGCTGTCCCTTCCGGTGTCCTCCGCAACGGGGGACTTCACGCCGCTGCACCAGGCGATGTTTACCGCGGTGTCGGCCGTCTGTGTCACCGGCCTGACCGTGGTGTCCACCGCGGTGCACTGGTCCTTCTTCGGCCAGCTGGTCATCCTGGTTGGCATCTTCGTCGGCGGCCTGGGCACCCTGACCCTGGCCTCGCTGCTGGCCCTCATGGTGAGCAAAAAACTGGGGGTCCGCGGCAAGCTGATCGCCCAGGAGGCCATGAACGCCGGCCGCCTCGGCGAGGTGGGCACCCTGCTGCGAATCGTCATCGTGACCTCCGTGGTGATCGAGGCCGCGCTGGCGGTGGCGCTGATTCCGCGGTTCCTGATGCTGGGCGAGAGTTTCGGCCAGTCCGTCTGGCACGGGGTGTTCTACGCCATTTCATCCTTCAACAACGCCGGTTTCACCCCGCACTCGGACGGCATCGTCCCCTACGAGACCGATCTGTGGATCCTCGTCCCGCTGATGGTCGGCGTTTTCCTGGGCAGCCTGGGCTTCCCTGTGGTGATGGTGCTCCAGCAGAACGGGCTGAACTGGAAGAAGTGGAACCTCCACACCAAGCTGACCATCCAGGTCTCACTGATTCTGCTGGTTTCCGGGACCGTGCTGTGGGGCCTGATGGAGTGGGAGAACGTGCGCACCATCGGCGGGATGAATGACGCGGACAAGATCATCCATTCGCTCTTCGCATCCGTGATGACCCGCTCCGGCGGCTTCAACCTGGTGGACCAGAACCAGATGGAATCCACCACCATGCTCCTGACCGACGCGCTGATGTTCGCCGGCGGAGGGTCGGCGTCGACGGCGGGCGGCATCAAGGTGACCACCATCGCGGTGATGTTCCTGGCCATCGCCGCCGAGGCCCGCGGCGACTCCGATGTGAAGGTCTACGGCCGCACCATCCCCGAGGGCACCATGCGCGTGGCCATCTCGGTGATCGTCGCCGGCGCCACCCTCGTCGCAGTCTCGGCCCTCCTGCTGCTCCACATCAGCGGCGAGTCCATGGACCGGGTGCTCTTCGAGACGATCTCCGCCTTCGCCACCTGCGGCCTCAGCACGAACCTCAGCGCCGAGCTGCCGCCGTCGGGCGTTTACGTCCTTACCGCGCTCATGTTTGCCGGGCGCGTCGGAACCGTCACCCTCGCCGCCGCCCTGGCGCTGCGCCAGCGCAGCCAGCTGTACCACTACCCGGAAGAGAGACCGATCATTGGCTAGTTCCTCAGGCGCCGTCAACCGGCCCGCCCACAACGCCCCCGTCCTGGTGATCGGGTTGGGCCGCTTTGGCGCATCCACGGCTGAACAGCTGGTCAAGCAGGGCCGCGAGGTGCTGGCCATCGAACGCGACCGGAACCTGGTGCAGAAGTGGTCCAGCACCCTGACCCACGTGGTGGAGGCGGACGCCACCAACATCGATGCGCTCCGCCAGCTCGGCGCGCAGGAGTTCAGCTCCGCCGTCGTGGGCGTGGGCACGTCGATTGAGTCCTCGGTGCTGATCACGGTGAACCTGGTGGACCTTGGCATCGAGCACCTCTGGGTCAAGGCCATCACGCCCTCGCACGGCAAGATCCTCACCCGGATCGGCGCCAACCACGTGATTTACCCGGAGGCCGACGCCGGTGTCCGCGCCGCGCACCTGGTGTCCGGACGCATGCTGGACTTCATCGAGTTCGACGACGACTTCGCGATCGTGAAGATGTACCCGCCGCGCGAGACCGTGGGCTTCACCTTGGACGAATCCAAGGTCCGGTCCAAGTACGGCGTCACCATTGTGGGTGTGAAGTCCCCGGGCGAGGACTTCACCTACGCCCGGCCGGAAACGAAGGTGTCCGCACGGGACATGCTCATTGTTTCCGGGCACGTGGACCTGCTGGAGAGGTTCGCCGCCCGCCCGTAGCGGCTCGCGGATGGACCTTGCGCGGCTGGTTACGCGTGGCGACGCGCTAAAGCCCTGACGCGGCCGTATTCCGGTAGCGTCAGGGCTTTAGCGCGTCATGGAGTAGTTGGCGCGGCGTGGGGACGGTTGCGCGTCGCAGGGTGCATTGCGCGTCGCGGCGGTTGCCGCGGGGTCAGGCCCCGGCTTTCGCCGCCTTCGCGGCGGCCTTGGCCGCCTGCTTGCTGGCCCGCACCTTTGCCAGCGACTCGGGATCCACAATGTCGGCGACGGACAGGAACGCGTCCTTCTGGCCGTAGTGCCCGGCGGCCCCCCGCCAGCCCTCGGCCTGGAGCCCGCACTGCTTGCCCAGCAGGGCCAGGAAGATCTTCGCCTTCTGCTCGCCGAATCCCGGCAGCGCCTTGAGCCGGCGCAGCACCTCCTGCCCGTCAGGGTCCCCCTGCGTCCAGATGGCCGCCGCGTCCCCGTTCCAGTCACGGTGCACCGTCTCTGCGAGGGCCTGGACCCTGCCGGCCATGGATCCGGGGAACCGGTGCACGGCAGGGCTCTCCCTGAACACCTCGACGAACGCCTGCGGATCGTATCCGGCGATCGCGGCGGGGTCCATGGACCCGATGCGCGTGCGGATCTTTTCGGGACCGGCGAAGGCCGATTCCATGGTCACTTGCTGGTCAAGCAGCATGCCGGTGAGCAGGGCGAACGCGTCGTCGCCCAGCAGTTTGTCCGCCGCGGGGTCCCCTGTGATGTGCAGTTCCATGGGTCCTATCCTGCCACCCGGCCCGGTCCCCCGTCATGGCGTGCACCCGCGGTGCTCAGGTCAGCTGTTTGGTGATCTCCGCGGCCCGGTCCGCCGCGGCGCGGGCGCCCTCGGCAATGATCCCGGGGAGGCCCCGCGCGTCGAAGGTGGCGATGGCGCGCTCGGTGGTGCCGTTGGGGCTGGTGACGGCCTTGCGCAGCGCGGCGGGATCCGCGCCCGGCTCCGCCAGCATAAAACCCGCCCCGGCGACGGTTTCGCGCGCGATCAGCAGGGACAGCTCAGGGTCCAGGCCCAGTTCGACGCCGGCCGCCGCCATCGCCTCGGCCAGGTAGAACGCGTACGCCGGGCCGGAGCCGCTGACCGCGGACAGCGCGTCCACCTGGTGCTCGGGAATTTCGACGACGGTGCCCGCGGGGGCCAGGACGTCCTTGGCGCGCTGGAGCTGGGCCGCGGTGCAGTGCGTGCCGGGAGACACGGACACAACGCCGCGTCCCAGCCTCGCCGGAGTGTTCGGCATGGTCCGGATCACGGGCTGGCCGTCGGGCAGCGCCGCTTCCAGCTGCTCCAGCGAGACGGCGGCCGCGACGCTGATGACAATCGTGTCCGGCGCGAGCGAGCCGCCGATTTCGCGGGCCAGGTCCGCGATGCCCACGGGCTTAACGCCCAGGATCACGACGCCGGACCCGGTGGCCGCCTGCTTGTTGTTCTCCGGCTCTTCCTCGCCCGCGATGGCCGTGATGCCGTGATGTTTCTCGGCCAGCTCGGCGGCCCGCTCGGCCCGGCGGACCGTGGCGACAATGTCCGCCGGGTCAGCGCCGCCGGCGATCAGCCCGCCCATGATGGCCTCGTTCATTGATCCACAGCCCAGGAATGCGATTCGGTTGCTCATGCCCCCATCATTGCAGTCGGGCCCGATTCACAGCCAGCTCACATCTTCAGGTCAGGGTCTTCACAAACTAGGGACCTAGCGTAGTAACTACCTCATTGAGGGTGCGAGTGATGCGGCAGGTATGCGGATGCCTGCCCGGCACCGGTGGTCTGCAGCGGGTTTCCCCCCATTTTCCCGCAGCAGACGGCCGGTGCCTTCGTCGTTTAACGCTCCGGGCCGCCGTCGGACGTCAGTCCGACGGGATCAGGCCGACGCGGCCGCCGCCTCGCCGTCGGGCAGCTGCGGATCTGCCGGCTGGCCGGTGCCCGTGACGTGGGGTGCGGGGTCCAGCGGCCCCTCGAAGACCAGCTGGTCCAGGCGGCGGAGAATCAGCCCTTCGCGGAGCGCCCAGGGGCAGATCTCCATGCTGGGGAATTCGAACAGTTCCAGGGCGGCTTCCGCCACGAGGGCCCCCGCCAGCAGCTGGGGTGCGCGCGCCTCGGAGACCCCGGGCAGGTTCAGCCGGTCTTTAACCTCCATGGCCGAGATGCGCTGCGCCCACAGGCCCAGGTCCGACGCGAAGAGTTCCCGCTTGACGTAGGGGCCGGCGCCGCTGGGCGCGGCCCCGGCGATGCGGGCCAGCGACCGGAAGGTTTTCGACGTGCCGGCCACATGGTTGACCTTGGCGAGCTTCTCGAAGTCCCGCACCACCGGCTTGAGGGTGCTCCGGATGTAGCGGCGCAGCTCCTTGACGCTTTTGGCCGACGGCGGGTCCCCCGCCAGCCAGTCCCGCGTGAGCCGGCTCGCGCCGAGCGGGACCGACGTCGCCAGTTCCGGGAGTTCGTCCTCCCCGTAGGCCATTTCAAACGAACCGCCGCCGATGTCCAGGTTCAGGATGGGGCCGGCGCCCCACCCGTACCAGCGCCTGACGGCGAAGAAGGTCATCGAGGCCTCTTCGCTGCCGGTCAGTTCCTGGAGCGTCACGGTGGTCTCATGCTTGACCCGGGCCAGCACGGCAGGACCGTTGGCGGCCTCACGGATCGCGGAGGTGCAGAACGCCAGCAGGTCCTCGGCCTTATGCTTGGCGGCGAACTCCCAGGCCTCGAGGACGAACTCGGTCAGCTCGTGCTGCCCGTCGTCGTTGATGCTGCCGTCGGGTTCCAGGAACTGCACCAGCGACAGCGGGCGTTTGTGCGAGGCGAACGGCACAGGCTGCGCCCCCGGGTGGGCGTCCACCAGCAGCAGGTGGACAGTGTTGGATCCAATATCAAGGACGCCTAGACGCATAGTGACATTATTCCCCCGGGAGCGCGGCCCGCCTAACGGGCCGCGCCCGCGTCTTCAGCTCAGGGCTGGCTGTCGCCGGAGGCGGCCTCGTCGGCCGGCTTGAAGTCGCGGCGGATGTTCGCCACGCCTTCCGGGTCGATCTCGAAGCCGAAGGCTGCGCCCGGGTTGATGACCATGCCGAGTTCGTCGCCGAGGTTGCCCAGGATCACGGCGCCCTGGGTGCCCAGCACGTTGGGGGCGGCCTCCAGGTACTGCTCCGCAACGCGGCTCGGGTGGGAGAAGACGGCCAGGACGGGGTTTCCTGCGGAGTTCGCCAGCACCAGCGGCTCCACCTGGGAATCGACGCCGTCCACGGTGTCTGAGCTGACGATGTACACCTCGCTGTTGAGGAAAGCGAGGATGACGTCAACGGGGTTGGCGTCCGGCTGCTCCCCCCGGGCAAGCTTCTCTTCAAGGTCGTTCAGCGGCTGGAGGTCCAAGTGATCGGGCTGTTCAGTCATGTCTCTACTCGACCACGTTGCGCGCGGGTCCGCAAACGCGAAATCGCCGGACACCCGCGAAACCGCCGGAAAATTCCGGCGATTTCGCAGGGTGCCGGCGACGTCGGCGCGCCCGCTTACTTCTTGGCGGCGGCCTTGCGGGCGGGGGCTTTGCGGGCCGGGGCCTTGCGCTTGACCGGGCCCTTGGCACGCTTCTCGGCGAGCAGCTCGACGGCCTGTTCGCGGGTGAGCTCCTCCAGCGAGGTGGTGCGCGGCACGGTGATGTTGGTGACGCCGTCGGTGATGTACGGGCCGAACCGGCCTTCCTTCACCACGATGTTCTTCTCCGAGACCGGGTCCGGGCCGAACTCGGCCAGCGGCGGGACGGCGGCGCGGGCGCCGCGCTGCTTCGGCTGGGAGTAGATCTCCAGCGCCTGCTCCAGCGTGATCGTGAAGATTTCCTCTTCCGAACCGATGGACCGGGAGTCCGTGCCCTTCTTCAGGTAGGGCCCGAAGCGGCCGTTCTGCACCGTGATGGGGTTGCCTTCGGCGTCCTGGCCGAGGACCCGGGGCAGGCTCATGAGCTGCAGGGCCTCGTCCAGGGTGACGGTGTCCACGCTCATCGAGGCGAACAGGGAGCCGGTGCGGGGTTTGGCCTTCACGGGCTTCTTCGGCGGCTTCGGCTTGCCGTTCTTGTAGTACTCCACCGGCTGGCTGGCCAGCTGTTCCTCGGTCATCTCGGGAATGACCTCGGTGACGTAGGCGCCGTAGCGGCCGTTCTTGGCGACGACGGTGTGCCCGGTGTGCGGGTCCGTACCGAGCACGCGCTCTTCCGGGGCCGCCGTCTCCATCAGTTCCACGGCCTTGGCCGCGGTCAGCTCGTCCGGTGCCAGGTCCTCGGGGACGTTGGCGCGGGCGGACTCCACCACTTCGCCGGTCTTCGGATCCACAGTCGGGATGGAGCTCTCCAGGTACGGCCCGAACTTGCCGACGCGCAGCGTGATGCCTTCGGTGATCGGGATGGAGTTGATTTCGCGGGCGTCGATCTCGCCGAGGTTGTTGACGATGCTCAGCAGCCCGGGTTCGGAATCCTCGCCGAAGTAGAAGTGCTTGAGCCAGGCGGGGCCGGCCTCCTGGCCGTTGGCGATCTTGTCCAGGTCCGCTTCCATGTCGGCCGTGAAGTCGTAGTCGACGTAGTCGTGGAAGTGCTGTTCCAGCAGCCGGATCACGGAGAACGCGATCCAGCTCGGCACCAGCGCGGAGCCCTGCTTCCGGACGTAGCCGCGGTCCTGGATGGTGGAGATGGTGGAGGCGTAGGTGGACGGGCGCCCGATGCCCCGCTTTTCCAGTTCCGCCGTCAGCGACGCTTCCGTGTAGCGCGGCGGCGGGGAGGTCTCGTGCCCGACGGCGACGATGTCCGAGGCCGTGAGTGCGTCGTCCTTGGCCACGTTGGGCAGCCGGCGGGCCTCGTCGGACTCGTCGTCGCCGCGGCTCTCATCCTTGCCTTCTTCGTAGGCGGCGAGGAAGCCGGGGAAGGTGATGACGGTGCCGGAGGCGGAGAATTCCGCGTCCCGGCCGGCGGCAGCGCCGCCCGAGGTGACCGCACCGAGGCGGATCGTGGCGGTGGAGCCCTTCGCATCGGCCATCTGCGAGGCGACGGTGCGCTTCCAGATGAGTTCGTAGAGGCGGAACTCGTCGCCGGAGAGCTGCTTGGCCACCTGCGCCGGCGTGCGGAAGGAATCCCCGGCGGGGCGGATGGCCTCGTGGGCCTCCTGCGCGTTGGCGGCTTTGCCGCTGTACACGCGCGGGGACGCGGGAACGTACTCGGGGCCGTACAGCTCCGAGGCCTGGCGCCGCGCGGCCGTGACGGCCTCGTTGCTCAGCGCGGAGGAGTCGGTACGCATATAGGTGATGTAGCCGTTTTCGTAGAGCCGCTGCGCCACCTGCATGGTGCTCTTGGAGGAGAAGCGCAGCTTGCGGCCGGCCTCCTGCTGCAGCGTCGAGGTGGTGAACGGAGCGGCCGGGCGCCGCGTGTACGGCTTGGTGTCGACGGAACGGACCTTGAAGTCGGCGTTCTGCAGGCCCGCTGCCAGGGCCGAGGCGAGTTCCTCGTCGAGGTGCACCACATTGCGGGATGTGAGCTCGCCGTTGTCGTTGAAGTCGCGGCCGCTGGCCACCTTGGCGCCGTCGACCATGGCCAGTTTCGCTTTGAAGGAGCCGGAGTCCGCGCCGAACTGTCCGGTCAGGTCCCAGTAGGAGGCCGCTTTGAAGGCCATCCGCTCGCGTTCGCGGTCCACCACCATGCGGGTCACCACGGACTGCACGCGGCCGGCGGACAGGCCGCGGGCCACTTTGCGCCACAGCACCGGGGAGATCTCGTAGCCGTAGAGGCGGTCCAACACGCGGCGGGTCTCCTGCGCGTCCACCAGGTCCTGGTCGACGTCGCGCAGGTTGTCCATGGCGCGGTGGATGGCTTCCTTGGTGATTTCTCCGAAGGTCATCCGGTAGACCGGGACCTTGGGCTTGAGGACTTCCAGCAGGTGCCACGCGATGGCCTCGCCCTCGCGGTCCCCATCGGTTGCGAGATAAAGAGCGTCAGCGTCTTTGAGCTGGGCCTTGAGTTCGGCGACCTTTTTCTTCTTGTCCGGGGACACCACGTAGTAAGGCTTGAAATCGTTGTCGATGTCGACGGCGAACTTGCCCACCGGGGTCTTCTTCAGTTCCGCGGGGAGTTCTGACGGCTGCGGGAGGTCGCGGATGTGACCAATGGAGGCCTCAACGATGAAGCCCTCGCCCAGGTACTTGGCGATGGTCTTGCTCTTGGCCGGAGACTCCACAATCACGAGTTTCTTACCGGTTTTGGCCTTGCTTGGCACGGTGCTCCTACAGAAAAAGGTTTTTCGGGCAGATGCGCCCATACCCGCCTAGTTCACCATATTTTGAGGTTTCCCGCCCATTCGGGCCCGCAACTTCCCGCGGACCACACCCTAGCCGGACCCGCGACTGGCAGATATAGTAAGCCTACTGATGAATAATCAGCCCTTGTTGATCCCCGATCCAATCAAAGGAGAAATCGTGAGCACCAAGGTTGAAAAGCGCATTTTGGTGAACGTCCCCGTCAGCGTCGCTTATAACCAGTGGACGCAGTTCGAGGAGTTCCCGCACTTCATGGGCGGCGTGAAGAGTGTCAAGCAGCTCAGTGACGAGAAGCTGGAGTGGACGGCGGAGATCGCCGGCGTCCGCAGGCAGTGGCAGGCCCGGATTCTGCAGCAGGTACCTGACCAGAAGGTGGCCTGGGCGGCAACGGAGGGTGCAACCAACGCCGGGTCCGTCACGTTTGAGGACCTCGGCGGCGGCCAGACATCGGTGCAGCTCTCTCTCGACTACGAGCCCGAAGGTATGGTCGAAAAGATTGGCGACAAGCTCAATGTCGTCGAAAAGCAGGCGGAGAGCGACCTTGAGCGGTTCAAGGCGTTTATCGAGGATGAGGGCTACGCGACCGGAGCGTGGCGCGGAACCGTGGGCGGGGGCGTACCCGCGGGAACCCCCGACGTCGGCGACGCGGCCGCTTCACGCGGCGACAGCGGCAAGGCCGGGGTCTCCGGCAAGGTGATTGCCGGCGTCGGCGTTGCGGCTGCGGCGGTCGCCGGAGTGGCGGCGGCGTCCGGGAGCAAGCGCTCCGACGGCGACGCGGCGACAACCGATGCGCCTGTTGCGCCTCCGGCCACCCCGCGCCCCGGAACCACCTCGGCGGTCCCGCCAACCGGCACCGCCGGAAGCGTCTTCCCGGACGAGGCCCCGGAGCCAACCGGCACCGCCGGCGTCGCGGGCACCCGCCCCGCCGCGAAACCCTTCGACCAGACGAACGGCCTGGTTGACATGGAGGGCGATTCCGACGAGACCGCCCTCAGCGACACCGCGAGCGAGGCCGAACGCAGGGCACGGACCGAGGGCGGCCCCGGCACGGTGCCGCCGGCCGGCGGCAGCCTCGGCCAGCACTAGGCAATATCCGGCGTAACCCGAAGGCCGGGGCGAGGGCTTACCACCTCCGCCCCGGCCTTCCGGCTGCCAGCGGGGTCCGCCCCGCACGCCGAGGGCAAAGCGTCAGGACGCCGGCGCCTTGCCGCGGTCATCCGGGATCATCGACCACATGGTAGCCATGCGCTCCGCGCCTTCGGGGACGTGGTCCGGGTCCTCCAGCTCATAGTCCCGCAGCAGGTCGAAGAGCCGGTTGTTCAGCTCGGCCCGCTGGTCCGGGGTCAGGTACAGCAGGTTGCTGGCCAGCACCACGGACGAGACGTCCCCGGCCTCGCCGCGCTGGCGCCGCTCGTCGCGGTCCTTGGCGTAGGCGTTGACGCGCCGGCGGTAGGCGTCCAGCTCAAGGTCCAGGACGGCGAACTCCGGGCTCGCCACTCCCCCGCCCGAATTGATGGTGAAGTCGGTGCCCGCGGCTTTCCAGCGGCGCTCCCGGGCATCGCCGGCCGTGGGCGCCGGGACCACAATGCCCCACTTCTGCAGGGCGCGCAGGTGGTAGCTCATGGCACTCGGGGTGAGGCCTGTCTGCGCCGCAAGCTCGGTGGCCGTCCGGCTCACCTGGGTTGAATACAGTTCGGAAATGACTTCCAGCCGGGCGGCATGGGCCAGCGCCCGGATCGCCTTCGGGTCGGTGATTTCCACTTTCTTTTCCGGGCGCTGCCGGCGCTTGGCGGCCGGCGCAACCGGCGGCTCCGCCGGGGAGGATTCTGCGTTCACCCCTCCAGTCTATCGAGCACCGCCAAACTATGAAAGAAATGCTTGACATTGGATTCCGGCGGGGCGTAGTTTGCCTATTATGAAACAGGTCCTTCACACTTTGCCGGGTGAGTCCCGGGCCGAGCAGCCCCTCTGGCGGAACCGCGATTTCCTCCTCGCCAGCAGCGCCCGTTTTTCTGCCACGGCAGGCATGGGAGCCGTCATCGTCAGCGTTATGCTGCACCTGCAGAACCTCGCCGCGGCCGGGCAGACCGCCGTCGCCGGCCCCTGGCTGGTGGCGGCCTACCTGTTCTGCTCGGCGCTCCCCCTGGTGCTGCTGGCGCCGTGGGCCGGCCGGCTGGCGGACACCCACGATTCCCGGACGCTGGCGACGGCGTCATCCGTGGTCAGCGCCGCGGCGGTCGCAGGCATGGGGCTGGGCATGCAGTTTCTGGACAATTACCTGCCGGTGCTGTTCGCCATGACCTTCCTCCTCGATACCGCCCAGGCCGTGGCCGGGCCCACCTGGCAGGCCCTCCTGCCGCGGATCGTGGGCGAGGAACGGACCCCGCGGGCGTTGGGCACCATGCAGGCCACCATCATGGTCGCCAGCATGGTGGGCCCGGCCGCGGGCGGGCTGCTCAGCGGGTGGGGCGGATCCGGCCTGGTGTTTGCCGTGGCCAGCGGCTGCTACCTGGCCATGGGCGCCGGCGCCCTGCTCATCCGGACCCGCCGCGGCACTGCCGCAGAGCGGGCCGGCAAGGACAAGCCCGCCCTGCTGGACGGGCTGCGCCTGATCCGCCGCGACAGCCTGGTCTGGGCCCTGGTGCTGGGCGCCCTGTTCTTCATTACCGTCGGCGAGGCGACCAACGTCCTGGAGGTCTTCCTGGCCCGCGACGAGCTGGGTGCCAGCGAAACCCAGTACGGACTGCTGGCGGCGTCGTTTGGCCTCGGCATGGCGGTGGGCGCCTCGCTGGCCGGCCGGATCAGGACGGCGCCGGCCCGGCTGCGCGCACTGCTGGCCGCGATGGCCCTCACTTCCGCCTTCCTGGGGATCATGGCTCTGGTGCCGAGCATAGAGCTGCTGTTTGTGGCCTACACCGCCATGGGGGCGGCGTGCGGCGTGCTCAACGCCTGCTTCGGGGCGATCGCGATCCTGCGGATCCCGGAGAGCGGGCGGGGCCAGGCGATGGCGATCATCGGGGGCATGACCCGGGCCGTCTCCATCGGGGCGCTGGCCCTGGGCGGACTGCTCGGAGCGCTGCTGCCCATCCGCACCAGTTTCCTGCTCACCGGAGTGTGCGGGGTCCTGGTGGCGCTGGCTGTCGCCGCGTATGTCCTGCCGAGGTTCGGCAGCGCGGGCGCGGCGGGTCCCGCGGCGGGACTCGCTGTACCGGCCGTCTCAGGCGGGCAGCAGGAAGCCGTCTCGGACCAGGTTCCCCACCTCGGTGAGGAGCCCAGCACGGAAAGCTTCGGCGTCCCAGCCCTCTCCACCGCCCAGCAACGCCTCGAGGGCACCGATGATCTGCCCGGCGGACAGGTCGCCGTCGCACGCTGAGACAAAACCGGCCAGTTCGGTGCTCAGCAGGTTGGTGCGCCGGAGGCCCGCACCTTCGCGCAGCAGGATGACGCCGGGGTGTTCGGCCCCCGGGCGCTGGTGCCGCTCCTCGGTGACGTCCTCGGCCACCACCAGGTGCGCGTCCGCCACCTCGTGGCTGGCCAGCCAGTCGGCACGTTCGACGGCGGCGCCCAGGTGCGGGCCGACGGGCTGCTCGATCGGATAAGTGATCTCCTCGAAGCGCCGCAGCACCGGGCCGCCCACAGGCCGCCGCAGCCAGATCATCCCGAAGCCGATTGACCCGACGTTGCGGGCCGCGAAATCGTCCAGGTAGGCGGCGTAGGACTCCTGATAAAGCGTCCGGTCGCGGGCCGTGGACGCGTCCTGCAGCCAGGTCTCGGCATACTGCTCCGGGGTGACCTGCTCGCGCTGGATCAGCCACACGTCCGTGTCCGGACCGGCCCAGCTTTGCGGGCGTGCAGCCCAGTCAGCGTCCGCCGGGATCTCCCAGTTCCCCAAAAGCTGGGCTGTTCCGCCCGGGGTGAGGACCGAGGGCAGGGCCCGGACCAGCGACGCGACGATCTCATCGCCCGGCAGGCCGCCGTCGCGGTAGGTGAACTGGTCCGCGGCGGCCTCGCCGAGCCGGCGCGGCGTGATGACGAACG
The DNA here is from genome assembly GCF_052245515.1 of Pseudarthrobacter sp. 1C304. Taxonomy (NCBI): domain Bacteria; kingdom Bacillati; phylum Actinomycetota; class Actinomycetes; order Micrococcales; family Micrococcaceae; genus Pseudarthrobacter; species Pseudarthrobacter sp. 1C304. The sequence goes on from NZ_JBQQCH010000002.1 coordinate 696,849, forward strand.
GCGGATTGGAAACCACCAACTCAAACTCCTCGCCCGCCACCGGGTCCAGCAGGGAGCCCAGGCGCAGGCTCACGCGGGATTCCAGGGCCGCCGGGTCCAGGTGCAACTGGCCGGCGTTGAGCAGCAGGTTGAAGCGGGTGAAGGCGAGGGCCCGGGCGGAGATATCGGTGGCGGTGACGTGCTCGGCGTGGTGCAGCAGGTGGAAGGTTTGGATGCCGCAGCCGGTGCCGAGGTCCAGGGCCGTTGCCACGTGCCGGCGGGCCGTGACCTGCACCAGGGTGGTGGAGGCCTGGCCGATCCCCAGCACATGGTCATGGCGCAGCACACCGGGGCGCTGGTGGGCGGCCAGGTCGCTGGCCACCCAGAGCTCCGCCCCGCCGCTGCCGTCAGAATTTCCCTCCCAGCCGTACGGCCGCAAATCTACCTTCGCCTCGATCCGGCCGTCGGCGGCCGGATCCACGAGGCCCAGTTCCAGCAGGCCCTCGGTCCGGATACCGGGCAGCGCGGCGTCGAGTGCGGCAGCGGGCTGCGGTTCGGCCAGCAGCCAGAGGCGCACGACGGCGGCGAGCGCCGCCGTCGTGGTCTGACTCTGGCGGCTCGCCGCTTCGCCTGCGGCCTCCGTTGCGATCAGCGCGGGGACGAGTTGGTCGCGGGCCAAGGCGCTGTGGGCGGCCGGGCCGAGGAGCGCGGCGACGCCGTCAACGGTGTAGCCGATGCGGCGCAGGTCCGCGGCCAGCGAATCCAGGTGGCCGGGGAGGTCGCTGCGGGGCGCATCGGGGGTGTTGCCGGCCGTGAAATGCGTTGAGGGAGTCACCGGACCAGCTTAGTCCCGGCCCGCGGCGGTGACGGGGGCCGGCCCTAGAGGTGCCTGGCTGCGTAGATCCGCAGGGCGTCGCGGACAAACACGGCCCCGGCTTCCCCGCCGTAGTTGGCGGCGAACCGCGGGTCCTCGACGTACATCTCGGCGAGCCCGGTGACGTAGGCCTTCACGTCACCGCTGCTGCCCGGCGCGGCGGCCGGTGTGCCGGGGATTCCGGTAAGCCAGGCGACGTGCCGCCGGGCCAGCTCCTGCGCCTCGGGGCTGTCCGCCGCGGCGCCCGATTCGGCGGCGGCGATCCAGTCGCTGCCCAGCTGCCGGGACCGCTGCTGCCAGGCGACCTTCTCGGCCGGGCCCATCCCGCGCCACCAGGCGTCGCTGCTGGCGTAGGCCTCCTTGCCCCAGCGCTCCTCCACCTCGTCCTTGTATTGGGTGTGGTCGAATCCGTCGAACATCTCTTCCGCCATGATTTCTCCTCCTTCTGCCAGTCCTTCAAGCGTCCGCCGGATCGCGGCGATCTGCCGCGCAAGCCTGTCCTGTTCCTGCCGCAGCCACTCGAGGTGGCGGCCCAGCGCCCGGGCGGCATCTGGCTCGTGGTCAAGGACCTCCGCGATGGCCGGAAGGCTGAGTCCCAGGTCCCGCAGGAGCAGGATGCGCTGCAGCCGCACCAGCGCGTCCCGGCCGTAGAACCGGTAGCCGTTCCCGCCGGTGCGGCTGGGTTTCAGCAGCCCGATGTCGTCGTAGTGGCGCAGGGTCCGGCTGGTGGTGCCGGCGTTCCTGGCCGTCTGCTGCACGGACCATTCCACGTTCCTGCCTCCATTCCGCCGCCGGCCCCTTGCGGGCCATAGTTCGATGCTAGAGGTTGACGTTGCGTCAAGGTCAAGCGCGGGCCCGGCGTCCTGGCGAGGATGTGGGCCGCCTGCAGTACCATGGCCGTATGCGCATGCAGCAGCGATTTACCAGCCCTCGGCCGCTTTCCGGCCGCACGGGCTTCTTGCCGCGCGCATAACTGCAGCCGCCGGGGTCCGTCCGGTGCAGCGGCTGAGGGTGAAGCTCCCCTCCCGCACTGACTACAAAGGACCCCTGATGAAGAACTATCTGACCCCCTCCGAGCTGCAGACCGCCCTGGCGCTCCGCGATTTGTCCGACCCCGCCCAGGGTCCCCACGCGATGTCCCTGCTGCTGGCGGAGATCACGTTGGCCCTGGAAAAACTCTGGGGCATCGGCGTGGACACCCACCGGCTCAGCCCGCTCGTCGCGACCGCCGACAACTACGACCGGCTGGGCTACTCCCCCGACGACGTCACCCGCGATTCGCGCTACTCCCGCCACGTCAGCCCCACGGTGATGCTGCGGAGCCACACGTCGGCAGGCGTACCGGCCCTCTTGGACTCCCTGCGCCCGGAGATGGGGCACTACGACCGGCTGCACGCGCTGCCGGGCCTGGTGTACCGGCGCGATTCGATCGACCGCACCCACGTCGGCGCCCCGCACCAGGTGGACCTGTGGCGGCTCAAGGCGCGCGGCCTGCTCGGTGCCGCCGAGCTGGACCAGATGATGGCGGCTGTAGTGGAGGCCGTTCTCCCCGCGTCCGCCCACCCTGCCCTGGAGTGGCGCGCCACCCCCGCGTCCCACAGTTACACGGACACAGGCCGGCAGCTCGACGTGCTGGTGACCCAGCCGGACGGCAGCCGGGAATGGCTGGAACTGGCCGAATGCGGCCTGGTCGCCGCGCAGGTCCTCCGCGGCTCCGGTCTGGATCCGCGCCGCTGGGCCGGCCTCGCTCTGGGGCTGGGCCTGGACCGGGCCCTCATGCTGCGCAAAGGCATCCGGGACATCCGGCTCCTGCGCTCGGAAATGCCCGCCATCCAGGACCAGATGCTGGACCTGCACCCCTACCGTCCGGTGTCGGCCATGCCGGAGGTCCGGCGCGACCTGTCCCTGGTCCTCCGCTCCGCCGCAGAGGCCGACGTCGAACTGCTGGGCGACCGGGCACGGACCGCCCTCGGACCGGAGTCCGAGCTGCTGGCAGCACTGGAGGTCAGGTCCGTCACGCCCGCGTCGGGGCTTCCAACCGCCGCCGTCCACCGGCTCCGGCTCGCTCCCACCGAGGTGAATGTCCTGCTGCGGCTGGTCCTGCAGCCGCTGGACCGGACACTGACCGACGGGGAGGCCAACGTCCTGCGCGACCGGGTGTATCTCGCGTTGCACCGGGGCCTGGTCCTTGAGCTCAGTGCGGGGCAGGGCGCCTGACGCCGGCCGGACTGGCCCCGCAACAACGGTAAGTTGGAGGGATGTTCTTCCCCTTGAGCCCCACCCGCGCCGGGACCCTTCGGCGGCGCGCCCGCGGCATCGCGGCGGGCGCCGCCGTCGTCCTGGCCGCCGCGGCATGCTCCCCGGCCGGTTCCGTCGAATCCGCCGACGTGCCGGCATGGAAAGCAACAGCGCTTCCCTCAGCCGGCGGGGTGGTGTTCGAGGACGCGGGAAAGATCCTCAACCGCGATCCAATCGTCAAGACCGCGCCGGAGATTGCCCCGGGCACCTATGTCCTGACCATTACCTGCGACGGCGGCGGCAAGGCATTTTTCGAGGTCACGTTGGACGATGCCCGGCTGGGCGAGCCCGGGGCGGCCTGTAACGGAAGCCGCGAGACCGCACGCATCAAGGTCCCCACCGCCGGAACGCTCCGGATCAGCGCCTCAAGCGTCGATGCCCCGCTGATCTACGCCTACCAGCTGGCGCCCGCGGCATAGCTGCCAGGCCCGAACGCGCCCGCGTGACTTGCGCCCGTGTGACTTGCGCCCGCGGCCCCGGCCGTTAGGCTCGCAACATGTTTGCTACTGGGGGTATGCACCGGACGCGCCGAACCGCCGCGCTCTTGGTGGTGGCCGCCGTCGCCGCCGGGCTGGCCGGCTGCCAATACGCAGACGACGTCGGGACGATGCCAGCCGTTTCCAGCACCCCCGCTCGTTCGCACCCGGCCAGGGTTCCGCTGCCGACCCGGGACCCGGAAGTCGTTGCCGCGGAAACCCGCAATCTCCTTGAGTTCAGGACGGTCCTCGACGGGATGACGGAGGATTTCCTGTTCGGCGGATCGGGCGGGATCGGCGACACCCCCGGCGGAGGACTCTCGACGTCCGGCCCCATTAGGAAGGCCGGCCAGTACAAGGTCACCGTAGCCTGCGTCGGGGCACCGGATGCGCACCTGTCCGTCACCCAGGGAGCCCGCGGGGGCGGCACACTTCTGGAGCGCAGCATCGACTGCGGCATCTTGACCGAGGCGCTGGTTGACCTGGAGCCAGGGACCGTCTCGGCCCACCTGATCCGGTATGGCGACGGTGCCCGCGGCTCCGGAACAGGCACCGTCGCAGAGATCCGCATCGGCTTCAGGGGTCCGGGGACGTAGACGGGCAGGGGTCCCTCTGCCCGCCGTCGGACTCTGGCGCATGCGCATCGGCGGGCTTAAAGTCAGCGTATGCCCACTCTGCCGACGTCGGGCGTTCCCCGGATCCCCGCGGTTTGCGCCGCGGCGATCGTCCTTGGGCTGGCGCTGGGAACCGGCCTGGCCGGCTGCGCGTACGAATACGACGACGGTTTCGCCACCGCGACCGAACCAACAGCTGCCCCGACGTTCACCGATGCGGCGCTGACGCCGGACCCCCGGCTGAACCAGCCCGTCTCCGGCGCAGAACTGGACGCGTGGGCCACGGAGGCGCTCCCGGACACCGGGGAGCAGGTTTTCCACACCAACTACGGCGTCCTGGCGGCCGGAGAGGACCATGAGGAGAACACCGCCAGCCTGCCCGCCGGCAGTTACGCCCTGACCCTGGCCTGCAGGAGCCCGCGGCGGGTGTCCTTCAGCATCAGCCACGGCGACATTGAACTGGTGGACCTGAACCTGCGGTGCGGGACCTCACGGGTAAACGTGGTCTATCTGCCGGACGGCGTGGTGCTGCAGATCAAGGTCGAAGCCCGGAGAGGCGCCAACTTCGCCTACCGGGTGGGCCGGATCTGACGCGCCCGGTCAGGCGGCGCAACCGCCCGGGCAGCGCAACGTCTCCGGGCTGGCCGCGCAGTCCCGGCAGTACAGCGTCAGCGTGCGGCAGGAAAGGTTGGAGCAGTTCTCAAACTTGCTCGTTGGCGCCGAGCAGCGGACGCATTCGCCGATGGTCTTCGCTTCGTCGCTGAACTCCAGATGCATGCGCTTGTCGAACACGTAGAGGGAGCCCTCCCAGAGGCCCTGGTCCTTGAAGGTTTCGCCGTAGCGGACGATCCCGCCGTCGAGCTGGTACACCTCTTTGAAACCACGGTTCACCATGAGGCTGGACAGTACCTCGCAGCGGATGCCTCCGGTGCAGTAGGTGACCACCGGCTTGTCCTTGAGCCCGTCATATTTGCCGGAGTCGAGTTCCCTGATGAAGTCATGGGTGGTGGCGACGTCCGGAACAACAGCGTCCTTGAACTTGCCGACCTGTGCCTCGAAGCCGTTGCGGCCGTCGAAGAAGACCACGTCCTCGCCGGACGCCTTCCGCGATTCCACCAGCTGGTGGAGCTCCTCCGGCTTGAGGTGCTTTCCGCCGCCCACGACGCCGCCGGCATCGACCTTGAGCTCGCCCGGGGCACCAAAGGACACCACTTCGTCGCGTACTTTGACGCTCAGCCGGGGGAAGTCCGCGGCGCTGCCCTCGGACCACTTCACGTCGATGCCGTGGAAGCCCTTGTATTCCCGTGTGGTCTTCACGTACTGCTTGACCGCGTTCAGCTCACCGCCGACGGTCGCATTGATGCCGTCCTTGGAGATGATGATGCGGCCGGTCAGCCCGAGCTTTTCGCACAGGGCACGCTGCCAGAGCCGGATCGCCTCCGGGTCGGCGAGCGGGGTAAAGCCGTAAAAGAGCACAATTCTGTTCAAAGCCACGGTTAAAGGGTACCGGGCGGGCCCGGCCGGTGGCCTGCCGGGCAGGGCTGCGCGGTCCGCACCCGGGCCGGCTCCGGCCGGGCGCCGGCAGGTTCGTCCGGTCACAATTGCGTAAGCACGGCCGGTTCCCCCACCCGGCCCCTGTTGCTTGCGGCGGGACGGGAATACTCTCATCACATGAGTCTTGAGGCCATGGTTGAAGACACCACGCACCTGCTGGAGATCTGGGTCACCGGCTGGGCTGGCTGCCGGGGTTATGAGGTCCGCCGGGAGGGCCGTTTCCCGGCGGCGTTCAGGGCGGACACGACCCACGAATGGGAGTATTTCGCCCATGATCCGTCCGAGGCGGAGTTCGCTGCTCTGGCGGCCACCACTGCGGAGGTGCCGGCCCGGGTCCTCACCGTCCTGACCAACGACACCGGGAAGTACACGTTCCTCGCCCAGCAGCACGGCCTCAACGTCACGTCGGCCTCGCAGACCATGATGATCGTGGACATGGAGACCCAGGACTCCGAGGATCCCTGGCTGCCGGACGACGACCTCCGGTGGGTGCCTTCGCGGACTGACGGCGTCCACCACGCCATGGTCTACGCCGGGGACGAGCTGGCAGCCAGCGGGCGGGTGTTCGTGGCCGACCACACGGCAATCTTCGACAAGATCGTCACCGAGCCGGGATACAAGCGCCGCGGCCTGGGCAGCTTCATCATGCGGGCCCTCGCCGCCCAGGCGTTTGAGCACGACGTGGACACCGGGCTGCTCCTCGCCTCCCTCGACGGGCAGAAGCTTTACTCACACCTCGGCTGGACCCCGGTCTGCCAAGTGCTGATGCTCTCGACCTCCGAGGAGGGCTCCGACCTGTCCGTCGGCTGACCAGGCAGGCTAGCTCTCGGTTTCCCGGACCACCCCGCCTCCCGGACGATTTGAGCCCGGGTGAAAGAATGAACGGGTGAACCCACATGAGTCCCTGATTCCGTTGCTGGGCCGCGGCCCGGAGCCGGAACAGCTCCGCCATGTGCGCACCATCCCCGCCCGCCGGGCCGTGAATGCCCCTTGGCCCGAGTGGGTGCACCCGGACCTGGTGCAGGCCTACGGGTCGCTCGGGATCCACGAGCCGTACCGGCACCAGATCCAGGCCGCGGACGTCGCCCACGCGGGCGGCCATGTGGTAATCGCCACCGGCACAGCATCGGGAAAGTCGCTGGCGTACCAGCTCCCGGCACTGGACGCGGTCCATCGCTCCGAGCTGCGGGTCCTTGCCGATCCGGGCAAAATCCACGACGACGGCGCCGTCACCCTCTACCTCTCCCCCACCAAGGCCCTGGCCGCGGACCAGCTCGCCGCCATCCGGGCGCTGAAGCTCCCCACCGTCCGGGCCGAGACGTACGACGGCGACACGGATCCCGCGTCGCGCCGGTGGATCCGGGACCACGCCAACTTCATCCTCGCCAACCCGGACATGCTGCACTTCGGGATCCTGCCCAACCACGCGTGGTGGGCACGGTTCTTCCGCCGGCTCCGCTACGTGATTGTGGACGAGGCCCACAGCTACCGCGGCGTTTTCGGCTCCCACGTGGCCAACCTGATGCGCCGGCTGCGCCGCATCTGCGCCTACTACAGCCCCGACGGGTCGGGGCCGGTGTTCATTGCGGCGTCCGCCACGGCGTCCGAGCCCGGGACCTCGTTCGGCCGGCTCATCGGCGCGCCGGTCCAGGCCGTGGCGGAGGACGCCTCGCCCCACGGCGCCACCACGGTCGCGTTCTGGGAACCGGCACTCACCGAGCTTAAGGGTGAAAACGGCGCCAAGGAGCGGCGCACGGCCGTCGCGGAAACCTCGGATCTGCTGGCCAACCTGGTGTCCGCGCGGATCCGGACCATCGCCTTCATCAAGTCCCGGCGCGGCGCGGAGACAATCGCCTCCATCACCAAGCGCCTCCTCGACGAAGTGGATCCCAGCCTGCCGCAGCGGGTGGCTGCCTACCGCTCCGGCTATCTGCCGGAGGAGCGCCGCGTCCTGGAGAAAGCGCTGCGCTCCGGCGAGCTGCTGGGCGTCTCCAGCACGTCGGCCCTGGAGCTGGGCATCGACATCTCCGGCCTCGACGCCGTCCTGGTGGCCGGCTGGCCGGGAACGCGGGCGTCGCTGTTCCAGCAGATCGGCCGGGCCGGCCGGGCCGGGCAGGACGCCATCGCAGCGTTCGTGGCGAGCGACGATCCGCTGGACACCTATTTGGTGAACCACCCCGAGGCGATCTTCGACGTTTCGGTGGAGGCCACGGTTTTCGACCCGTCCAATCCCTATGTGCTGGGACCCCACCTGTGCGCCGCCGCCGCCGAGCTGCCGCTGGGGTACGCGGAGCTGGACCTGTTCGGCGCGACGTCGGAGAAGTTGCTGGACCAGCTGGTGGCCCAGGGCTACCTGCGCCGCCGCCCCGCCGGCTGGTTCTGGACCCACCCGCAAAGCGCCGCGGCCATGGTGAACCTGAGGGCCGACGGCGGCGGCCCGGTGAGCATCGTGGACGCGGAAACTGGTTCCCTTCTCGGGACCATGGACTCGCCGCAGACCCACTACCAGGCCCACACCGGTGCCGTGTATGTCCACCAGGGGGAGAGCTACGTGGTGGAGGACCTGAACGAGGACGATCACTGCGTGATGGTGCGACGGGCCAACCCGGACTACTACACCACGGCCCGGGACGTGACCCAGATCGAGGTGCTCGAGACGCAGCGGACCACCCAGTGGGGGGACGTGGCGGTGCATTTCGGGGATGTGAAAGTGACAACGCAAGTGGTTTCTTTCCAGCGCAAGGCCCTGATCTCCAACGAGATCCTCGGTGAGGAACCGCTGCAGCTCGGCGCCAGGGACCTGTTCACGAAAGCGGTCTGGTTTGTCGTGGACAACCGCTCGCTGACCGACGCGGGGCTGATCGAGGCACAGTTCCCCGGCGCGCTGCACGCTGCCGAGCACGCGGCGATCGGGCTTCTGCCGCTGGTTGCCTCCAGCGACCGCTGGGACATCGGCGGTGTCTCCACGGCCATCCACGCGGACACCGGGGTGCCCACCATCTTTGTGTACGACGGCCACCCCGGCGGGGCGGGCTTCGCCGAACGTGGCTACGACAAGGCGCGGGTCTGGCTCGCCGCGACCCGCGATGCCATCAAGGCGTGCGAGTGCGAGTCCGGCTGCCCGTCGTGTGTTCAGTCGCCCAAGTGCGGCAACAAGAACAACCCGCTCGACAAGGACGCGGCCGTCACCCTCATCGATGTGCTCCTGAAGGACGCGACGGACCAGATGCACTCCGGGCTGTCCGACCACGCCGCGGCGCCGCTGCAGACTTAGCCACGGCTGCCGGTCCCGGTTCACGGCGGCGGCCCTGCCCTGGCCAGGCCGGTGGCCCGGCCCAGCGGAGTGGGCACCTCCAGCTCGGTGCGGACCTGCACTGTGCTGCCGCTGCCTTCCGAGCAGCTCAGCACCCTGGCGCCGTTCCTCCGGGCCACATCAGCGGCGACGCCGCAGGGTTCTCCCGGTGTGAGGCCCCGGGCAGCGTCAGCGGCGGCGAGTGCCGCCAGATCCGCGGCTGCCGCCGCCCGGAACGCCGACGCCGCCGACTGTGCCAGCACAACCACCACCACGGCCGCGAGGACCACGAGCACCGCCAGCCCCAGCGCCAGGACAGTTCCGGACCCGCGTTCCCGGTCCGCGCGGGCTTGGGAGTTCCCCTGCTGCGGGCCCGGTCCGGACCTGGGCGTTTGCGGCGGGCTCACGCCGCGAGATCCAGAAACCGGGGTGCCCCCGCCGGCGGAAACCGGGCCGCAGCAGAAGGACCGGAGGACTCGCTGCGGGCCCAGGCGCGGGCCGAGAGGGTCCACGGCAGAAGCGACCCGACAGCGCCCGGAACCTTGCCCGAGACAGTGACGCTGAACCACTCGCCGTCGGAGGCCAACGCCGGCACCGCTGCGCTGCCCGCGAGCCGCCGGACGATCACGCCCACGGCGGCCGGGTCCTCGCCCCGGGCCATGGCCCGTGCACCGGCCCTGGCCGCTTCCTCGAGCCTCAACTGGGTGACGCCCGCCGCGGAGCCTGCCAGCAGCAGGGCAAGGAGCAGCACCACGGCGGGCATCGCCACGGCGAACTCTGCTGTCACAGCACCGCGGGACTTTCCGCCGTGATCGCCCGTACGCCACAGCGGACCTGCCGCCCCGGGCCGGATCCTGCCGTGATCGGCTGTGCCCCAAAGTGCCCCGGGGCGGGTTCTGCCGCAGGCGTCCGCCCGCGCCGAGGCCGGCGCTGCTGCGGGCGGCACCGGTGTCCCCCGGGGAGTCCTGCGGGCAAGCCGCGCGGGGATCATGGCAACGCGAGCGCCGTGCGGATGAGATTCAAGAGGAAACCCCGCACCTCGTCACTGCGCATGATGAACACGAGGATGCCGGCGAACCCCACCGCGGCGAGTGTGGCAATGGCATATTCAGCCGTCGCCATCCCCCGCTCGGAGCCAAACAGCTTTGGCCGCTGCCTTGCCCGGCTCCTCGTCCGAATCGGCTCAACGGTGTTGGCACCCGGGAAGATTTCGAGGATCTCAGCGTCCCCCGGGTCGGCGGGCACAGGCGGGTCGGCAGGTACGGGCCGGGCGGCGCGGCCGGGGGCAGGGTGATGGGCTGACATGGGAGCGTCCTTTCATTGGGTTCCGGCGGGACCGCCGGCAGTTTCCACTCTCCCGGCCGGGCACTGGAGCGCGGAAGGTGCCGGTGCCGCCAAGTGGATAAGTCCGGGCATAGAAGGCCTGTGGGGGAACACTGGCAGGGCGGCCGCCCCGCTTTCCCGGCACCACCATCAGCGGCAGCATCAGCGCGGCAGCATCGCCAGCAGCACAGGAACCACGCCCAGGCAGACGAACGCCGGCAGGGAACACAGCCCCAGCGGCACAACCAGCCTCACTCCCAGGGCCGCGGCCTGCTTCTCCGCGGTCCGAAACCGTTCCCGGCGCAAGCGCGCGGCCTGGGCGTACAGGATGGCGGAGGACGGCGCTCCTGTATGCGCGGCAAATGCCAGGGCGTCGCGGAGGGCAAGCAGCCCCGGCGAACGGTCAGCGGAGCTGCGCCAGGCCGTGTCCCAATCGGCCCCGATGGCCAGCGCCGCGACCACCGGCCGCAGCGGGCCCCGGATCTCGGGGGTGGCCAGCCCCGCCACCAGGGACAGGGCCCGGCCGAGTCCGGCACCAGCGTCGAGCATCGCACCGATCAGTTCCAGCATCATGGCCACATCGCTCAGCCCGGTTCCGTCCACGGACCCGGCTGCTTCCCCGGCCGGGCCGCCATCGCTTCCCGCACTGCCCGGCTCTCCGGCCCCGGGCGCAACCCGCGCCGCCCGCCTGAACCGCCGCCTGGCCATCCCCCGGCCGGAGAACGCAGTCACTGCGGCCACCGCCAGCACCGCCGCAACCGCCAGGGCCGCTACGTCTGCCGTCACTGCTGGAGTCCCTCGGCCGCCCGGACCAGCCGTGCCGACCAGATCCGGCCCGCAGCGGTCAGCGCCAGGCCTGCCACGAGCGCCGCACCGCCCCAGGAGGTGCCCAGCAGCACGTTGACCCCGTCCACCCCAAGGAGCATGCCCAAGCCCAGGCCAAGGAACGGCAGCCACGTCAGCAGCCGCACCGTGGCCCGCGGCCCTGCCAGCGCCGTCTGCCGTGCGGCCTCGGCGTCGTCCTCCGCCTCCAGCTGGGCGGCGAAGCGCGTCAGCACCTCCGCCAGCGGGCACCCGGTGGCTTCGGCAACATCAAAACACGCGGCGAGCTGCAACCAGACCCGGCCCTCCCGCGCCCCTGCGCCGGCATCCGCGGTACCTGCCAGCCGTCCGGACGCGGCTGCGGAACGGATGGCCGCGCCCACGGGCGATCCGCGCATTGCAGCCGCCCGGGCGGCAGCCAGCAGCCGCACGGAGCCCGGCGCCAGTGTGGCCGTCCGGCCCGGCATTGCCGCCCCGGACGGCGGTGCCACGGGCTCACCCCCGTGGAGGAGCCACAGTTCATCCCACAACCGGCCCGGGGTGCGGCCGCCCTTCAACAGGGCTGCCAGCTGCTGCACCAGCAGGTTCATCGGCACGCCAGGCGGTCCTTTGCGCCGCCAGCGCGCCGCCCGGCCGGACTGTGCCTGCGGGCCGGCGCCGGGCGCCCCGGTTCCGGCAGCCAGCGCCCCGCCAAACCGCCGGCGGCGCGCACCCGCCGGCGACAAGGCCAGCAGCGCTGCGAGCGCCAGGACCCCCACCATCAGGGCGGTCACGGCCGGTCCACGTCCGCGGGCGCCGCGTCTGCGTATTTCACAACGTCAGGGTCCAGTCCGAGGCGGGCCGCGAGCCGGGGCCAGGCCGGCCCGCCTCGGAGCCCCCCGTCGCGGATGTCCAGCGCGGACCCGACCTCCAGACCCGCCGGGCCGTTGTCCAGCACCCCAACGCAGGACACCCTGCGCCCGGAATCCAGCCGCTCGACGTGGACCACGGCGTCGAGGGCGCTGGCCGCCTGCAGCCGCACCGCTTCCTGCCCCATTCCGGCGAGCGCACCCAGCGCCGTGAGCCTGGCCGGCACGTCCGCCGCAGTGTTGGCATGGATGGTCCCGCCGCCGCCGCTGTGTCCGGTATTCATGGCTGTGAGCAGTTCCCGCACCTCTGAACCGCGGCATTCCCCCACCACCAGCCTGTCCGGCCGCATCCTGAGGGACTGCCGCACCAGCTCGCCCAGATCCACCACCCCGCCGCCCTCCACGTTCCCGTGGCGGGCCTCCAGCGAGACGACGTGCGGGTGGACCGGGTTCAGCTCCGCGGCGTCCTCGATCAGGACCAGCCGCTCGCGCGGCGAACACAGGCCGAGAAGAGTGGCGAGCAGCGTGGTCTTCCCGGACCCTGTGGCGCCGCTGATCAAGAAACTCAGACGGTGCTCCACCATCCGTTCAAGCACCGCCTGCACCAGGTCCCCGAACATCCCGTGCCGCCGCAGCTCATCCATGGAGAAGACCCGTTCACGCCGGATCCTGATGCTGAGCAGCGTCCCGGTGGTGGAGATGGGCGGCAGGACGGCATGGACGCGGAAGCCGCCGTCGAGCCGGATATCAACGCAGGGCGACCCGTCGTCGAGCCGCCGCCCGCCGGCTGCCACCAGCCGTGCCGCCAGCGCGCGGACCTGCGCCTCGCCGGCAAAAGTAACGTGCGCTTTTTCGAGCCCGTCGCCGCGGTCCAGCCAGACCGTGCCCGGGCCGTTGACGAAGATGTCTGTCACTGCCGGGTCCCGGACCAGCGCCTGCAGGGGTCCCAGTCCGTTCAGTTCGGCGCTGATCCCGTCGACGGCGGCCAGCGCTCCGGCTGTGCCCAGCAGGCGTCCGCTCGCCTGCACTGCGGCCGCCACCCGCGACGGCGTCACCGGCGCGGCGTCGGACATCACCGCTTCCCGGACGGACTCCAGCAGCCGTGTGTCGACCGCGGCCCGGGCCGGCGGCCGGTACCCGGGAAGACCAGGGCGGGCGCCCGCATCCGGCGGCCCCGGCGCCGCATGGGCGCTCATGCGCCGGGCCCCGGGGCGAAGTCCAGCACCCGCCCGGCGAACCGCCGCACATTGCGCTGCCGTCCGGTGTCCAGCAGCCGCCCGAGTTCCGTGGCCGCAGCGGCACGCCGCACCTCCGGCACAACCCCGGCGAGGGGCAGGCCGACCGAATCCGCGATGAGCTCGGCGTCCAGCGGTGCACCCCGTCTTCCGCGCACCGCGAGCGCGGTCTCCACCGGCGGCAGGTCCTGCAGGAGCCGGGCGGTGGCCACGACCGCCCGCAGCATCGCGGGAACGACGACGATAATCCGGTCGCAGGCCCAGGCGAACGTCCGCAGGGTTTCCGGCCCCCGGCCGATGTCCACCAGCACCAGTTCGTACCCGCGACGGGCGGCGTCGAGCACTCCGTCCACGACGGCGTGCCCGACCAAGCTGTGCCGTTCCTTGGTCCCGGGCCAGGAGAGGAACGGGAACCCGCCGGCCAGCGGCAGGGAATCGGCCAGCTGGCGGGGGTCGATGGTGCCGCTGGCGTCGGCCAGGTCCGGCCAGCGGAGGCCCGCCGTCTCTTCGGCGGCCAGCGCCAGCTCCAGGCCCCCGCCCCACGGGTCTCCGTCCACGAGGAGGACACGCACACCCTCCCGGGCAGCCGCGGAGGCCAACCAGACAGCTGCCGTGCTGGCCCCCGCGCCGCCGCAGCCGCCGACGATCCCGAGGACCAGCCCGCCTGGAGAGGCCGTGCGGCCGCGGCTGAGGTGCTCGGCAAGCCAGGCCGCAGCATCGGGCAACACGGCCACGCGTTCGGCTCCGACGGCCGCCGCCAGGTGCCACAGGCGGTCGCCGTCCCCGCTGAGTCCGACGAGGACGGCTGCCGACTTTCCCCGGGGCGGCAGCTCGTTGATGTCGCTCCCCAGCAGCACGGCCGCGGCGGCGTCCCAGAACGGTGCCGCCTCCCGGATGTTCCCGGCTGTACGCAGCTGGCCGCCCGTTGCCGCCACAATCCGTTCCACTTCGCCGCGCAGCGGCTCGAGCCCCGTCACCAGGAGCGTTTCCGGCGGACCGTCCGGGAGCCAGACCCCCGTAGCCGGCCCGGCACGAACCCCGGGGTCAGGTTCCGGAAGTGGTAGCTGGTGCCTGCTCATGCAGCCACTCTTCCGGCCCCCGGCTGCGGCCGTAACCCGCACCCGCCGCTATGTGGACAAGCCCGGGGACATGGGACCCGGCGCCGCAGGGCAGAATTGACCTTATGTTCCTGCTGCTCGCCGCCCACGCCGACGGCGCAGCCCTCCAGGAACTCACCGCCGACGGCGCCCCGCACCCGGGCGCCCCGGCACCGCAGCTGGTCAGCGCCGCCGAGCTGCCCGCCGTCGTGCGGAACCTCGAACGGCGGCGGCCCCGCTGGATCTGGCACCGCACGCAGGACTGGTACCCCGCCCTGCTGGCGGCCGGCGTGGAGCTGGAACGCTGCTACGACCTCACGCTGAGCGGCGCCATCCTTGCCCACTCAGAGTTCACCGCCCACACCGCGTACGCGCAGAACGCGGAGAAACTGACCCAGGACGACGAGCTGCAGCCGCCGCGCGGACTGCAGCCGCCGCCCCCGCCGGCGGACCAGGGCGCCCTGTTCGATGATCCGGGCTGGCGGCAGCCGTCCCGCCCCACCCTTGAGGACCTCCGCACCGAATACGCCGCCCAGCAGGAAGCACTGCGGCAGGCCGGCGGGTCCGGCGCCGGGGCCACCCCTGACAACCGGCGGCAGCGCCTGCAGCTCCTGCTCGCGGCCGAATCCGCCGGTGCCACGATCGCCGCGGAAATGCAGCACACGGGTGTGCCCTGGCGGGAGGAACTCCACGAGCAGATCCTGGCCGGCCACCTCGGCCCCCGCCCGCCCCAGGGGCACCGGCCAGCCAGACTCGAAGCCCTCACCGCCGAGCTGCGGCAGCTGCTGAATTCCCCCGCGCTGAACCCTGACTCCCCGCAGGAGCTCATGCGGGCCCTGCACCGCAACGGTATCGAGGTCAAGACCACCCGGCAATGGGAACTGAAGGAGTCCGGCCACCCGGCGATCGAGCCGCTCCTGGCCTTCAAGAAACTCTCCCGCCTGCACGCCGCCAACGGCTGGACCTGGCTGGACGCCTGGGTGAAGAACGGGCGGTTCCAGCCGGAGTATGTGGTGGGCGGGGTAGTTTCCGGCCGGTGGGCGTCCCGCGGCGGCGGTGCCCTCCAGATCCCGCGGCAGGTCCGCGGCGCCGTGCATGCCGATCCGGGGCACAAGCTGATTGTCGCCGACGCGTCGCAGCTCGAGCCGCGGGTGCTGGTGGCCCTGGCGCAGGATTCCAGCATGGCCGAGGCCGCCCGCGGCAAGGACCTGTACGCGGGCATCGCCGCGCAGGGTTTCGGCGGCGACCGCGCCAAGGCGAAAATGGCGCTGCTGGGAGCCATCTACGGGGCCACCACCGGCGAGTCCGGCCGCCTGATGCCGCAGCTGGCCCGCATGTATCCGCGCGCCGTCGGCTTTGTGGAGCACGCGGCCCGCGAGGGCGAGGCCGGCCGGACCGTCACCTCGCGCCTGGGCCGCAGCAGCCCGCCGCCGTCGGAGCGCTGGCGGCAAAGCCAGCGGGCCACCAGCGCGGAAGAACAGCGCCGGGCCGATGCTCTTGCCCGCTCGCGGGGCCGGTTCACCCGCAACTTTGTGGTGCAGGGTTCCGCGGCGGACTGGGCCGCCTGCTGGCTGGCAGAACTGCGACGGCGGCTCCGGGCCATGCGCGCGGATGGCACCCCCGCCGGGGAACTGGTTTTCTTCCTGCACGACGAGGTCATGGTCCACTGCCCCGACGCCGCGGTGCCCGGCTGCCTCCGGGCAATCGAAGAGGCCGCGGCCGCCGCCAAGGAGCTGCTGTTCGGCCGGATCCCGGTGGAGTTTCCGGTCAGCGTGGCGGTGGTGGACTCCTACGACACTGCCAAGTGAACCGCCGTTGACGCCCGCCGTAACGTACCCGCCGGTAGCGTTGTGCCCTGCAAGTGACCCCGGTTACGCTCGGTAAGGCCGGTGGCTGAACCGAACTCCGCCGGCCGTGCAACGACGCATATTTTTGGGGAGGCAGCACCTTGGCTGGCACTTTTGAAATCGCCATGGCCGGTGAGAAGAAGTATTTCTTCAAGCTGACGGCATCGGACGGAACGGTGGTTGCTGTGTCACCGCTCTTCAACACCATCAAAGGCGCCGCAGCGGGCATCAACGCCGTGCGGGAGAATGCCGCCACGGGATTTGTCGTGGACAAGTCCCGGGCTCTCGACAGGTCCCGCGCTCTGGGCAAGGCCTCCGGCCAGCCCGGCGCCCGGCTGGCCCCCAGCTAGGCGACCGGCATCGCGGCCCCGTCCGGGGCCTTGGCTCAGCCGTCCAGCCTGCTCCACGCATCGACGTCGAGCAGGTTGGTGCGGTCCCAGGCGACCGCCCACCCCAGCTGTTCGAAGAGCTGGTTGAGGATCATCCCGGTAAAGCCCCAGACCACCACGTTGTTGACCGTAAACGCGGGGCTCTGGAACGACTGGCCCGCCCGGCTCACGGTGGCCATCACCCGGTTGTCCGGGTCCAGCAGGTCCCGGACCGGAACACGGAACACCTGGGCGGACTCGCCGTAGTCCACCACGCGCACGGGCGACTGGGACGCCCACCAGCCAAGCACCGGCGTCACCAGGAAGTTACCGCGGGGCAGTGCCAGCTCGGGCATGACCCCAAGGACCTCCACGCCGCCCGGGTCCAGCCCGGTTTCCTCTTCCGCTTCCCGGAGCGCGGCGGCGGTGACGGATTCCCCCGGGTCGATGCCGCCGCCCGGGAAAGCCACCTGCCCCGGATGGTCATCCAGCGTCTGCGCGCGCTGCAACAGCAGGACGTCCAGGTCAGCCGGGGCCAAGGCCTTGACGGAGGCCGCGGGGACGTCATCCAGCGAACCGAACAGCATCAGCACCGCCGCACGGCGGATCCGCTCGCCGGGTTCGACGGCGAGTTCCCGCCAGCGCGGATCCGGCGACGGAGCCGTCCCCGCCTCCACCGCCGCCACCAGCTCGATAAGGTCCCGGCGGGCCGTCACTTCGGTTTCCTCTGCGACTGCATCCGGATTTCCGCAGCCCGGTGCGTCTCGGCGAGAAGCTTCCCGAGGAGCTCCTCCTGCCCGGGGGCAAGTTCGTATTTCAACAGCTTCTTCGCCTTCTCCGGGTCGGTCTCCCCCATACCGTAGCTGGGGCACCAGTTCGCCACCGCGCAGGCGCCGCAGGCAGGTTTGCGGGAGTGGCAGACGCGCCGGCCGTGGAACACCACCCGGTGCGAGAGCATGGTCCAGTCCTTGGGCTCGAAGAGTTCTCCGACGTCGGACTCGATTTTGACCGGATCGTCCGATTCAGTCCAGCCGAAGCGGTTCGCGAGGCGGCCGAAGTGGGTGTCCACTGTGATCCCCGGGATGCCGAACGCGTTTCCGAGCACGACGTTCGCGGTTTTTCGGCCGACGCCGGGAAGGGTCACCAGATCGGCGAGCCGGCCGGGCACCTCGCCGTTGTACTCGTCCACCAGCCGGTTCCCCAGCGCCATCAGGTTCCTGGCCTTGGCCCGGAAGAAGCCGGTGGGTTTGATGATGGCTTCCAGCTCGGCCGGGTCCGCCTCGGCCAGGCTCTTCGCGTCCGGGTAGCGCGCGAACAGCAGGGGCGTGATCTGGTTGACGGTCACGTCGGTGGTCTGCGCAGACAGGACCGTGGCGACCACCAGCTCGAAAGGATTCCGGAAATCAAGTTCCGCGTGGGCATACGGATACTGTTCCGCGAGCGCCCTGTTGATCCGGCGGGCACGCCGTTTCAGGCCCAGCAGGGACTCCCCCGCCGCGCGTGTTCCGGCGGCTTTGGCGCGGCCGTTCCTCCGGCCCGCGCCCGGCACGACGGCCTCCGGCACGACGTCCCCCGGCACGACGGCGCCCGCCGCAGCTGCGGGGGCGTCGCCGGCCGGAATGCTGGAATCGCTGGCCACCGGTGCGGACTAACCGCGTTCGATGTTGCTGAGGTCCCGGAGCACGCCCACGCGGCCGTCGGTGTGCTGGACCAGGAACTCGTGGCCCCGGTCCTCCAGGGCCAGGACCCAGCCGCCGGGTTCGATCATGAAGGCCGTGGCTCCGCTGTGCTCGTCGATGGCGACGCGGGTCTGGGCGACGGCGAACCAGAACGCCTCGTACACGGGCTGGACATCGTCTTCCGCGGGACGGCTGGCCGGATCAACGGTGGCACCAATGGGCGCCTGTTCGCGGACCTGCGGGTTCACCGTGGTGGGGGCGCTGTGGTGCGCCGCCGCGGGAGCCTCTGCGGCCCGGGTTTCCTCGGCCGCTGCGGCCGGTGCCTGGCCGCTGGTAGCGGCGGCAGGCACGACGTCGGCGGCCTGGGTCTGCTCGGCGGCCGGGGACTTCTCGGCTGCCGCCGGTGCGGCCTGGGCGGACGCGGCGGGAACGACGCCGGAGACCTGGGTTTCCGGGGAGACGACCGGGACGGGGGCGGCGGCCTGGGCCGGAGCCTCGGAGGAGGCGGCCGGCGTCACGGAGCCGCGAGCCGGGGCGGCAGCACCGGACGCCGCCGGGGAGCCGGCAGCGGCTGCCGTTCCTGCCGCGCCGGCTGCCGCGGCAGCGCCGGACTGTCCGCCCGGGGTGATGCGCTTCGCCCAGCCGGCCACCGCGCTGCTGCCGGCGGCCTTGGGTGCGTGCTGGTCCACGGCCGCCTTCGGGGCCTTGGGGGCGCGGGGTTTGCGGACCGGGACCGCCGATTCGCGGGCCACGACGTGGGCGGGTACTTCGGCGCGGTCGAGGAAGTCACCGGCAAAGACGGGGATCAGCCGGCCCAGTACGGTGGCGGCAAGGAGTCCCAGGGCGCCGACGAGGGCCAGCAGCATGCTGGGCACGTATGCGCCCGCGACGGACAGGAAGAAGAACGCGACGGCGAAGGACGCCACCACGGAGCCGAACTGGTCCACGGACAGGGACCCGATCCGGATCTTCGTGCCGGGGCTGACGCGGCGGGCCACGAACAGGGCGGCCACGATCACGGGCAGGATGATTCCGAGGCCCAAGAAGAACAGGCTGCCCAGGTTCCACAGGTTGTAGCGGACGGCAAACATCGGGATCAGCGAAGCGATAAAGAGAATCAGCGTCGAGCCGAACACCGTGAGGTCCCGGATGGTGAAGGGCCCCAGGACGGCCTCATTCTTCTTTCCGGGCGCCTTGCCGGCCTTGTCCACCGTGAAACGGGGTGAGTCCCCGAAGCCGGCCGCCCGGTCCGTCCCAGCGTTCGACTGGCTTTGGGCAGGCGGCTTCAGCTGCCCGTTTGCTTGCTCGTTCAATTCGGTTCTCCTTAGCATGGCGGCGCTCTGGACAGCGCCGTCTAACGGCAGGTTGGGCAGGGTCCGCTCGCGGTCCGCCCGCCTCCATCGGATGTCACAACTTCATCTCAGCCTAGTCAAGAGGCAGGCCGATCACTAGCTGACAAGCCGGGCGGAAGGGGACGGATCCGGACGGATTTCCGGGCTTCGGGCCCGCACCCGCCACCCGGTCAATCCAGCACGAAGGTGTCCGCAGCCCGGCCTTGGGCGTCTGTAAGGACCACAGTCAGCGGCACTGTGTCCGCCCCGGAGGGAGCGGTGAATTCGTAGCTCGTCGGCGCCAGGTCGGCGGTGCAGGCCTGCTGGCCGGCGGGCTCGAAGGTGATGCTCACCCGGTCACGGGCCTCCACTTCCATCCGGGTGGGGACGGCCGGGCAGCTGGAACTTCCCCACAGGGTGACGCCGAACCGGCGGGGCCTGTCCACCCAGCCCGCCAGCGGCGTTTCAAACCCCGGCGGCGCGGGGGCCGCCGTCGTGGTCGGGTCCGGTGGGACCCCGGGCGTGACGGAGGGCGGGGCCAGCACGCCGCGGTAGGTGCGGTCGGCCACACTGTTGGACCCGGCGCACCCCGCCGCGCCCAGCACCAGGCCGGCAGCGAGTGTGCAGGCCAGCGCGGCCCGAAAGGGCTTTCTGCGTCGCATGATAACCCACCGTCAGCTAGGGATCCTGGCACCAGTCTGGCCGAAGGACACCGGCCGCGCCAGAGCGCCGCACCCCCCTGTCAACGCCATTCGGCGCTTAACAAACACCGCTCACGGCTCCCTGTGTGACGCGGCACACGTTGGCGTAGCCCCAGGCGTTAGTGTGTATTTCGGAACAGCTCTTGCGGCACGTCCGTGACCAGCCGATGCCCGACGCCGCGCATGCGGCACGGCGCCGTGCGGATCGGACGGCGCCGCGCAGCACGGATCGATGAATGATGAGGTTCACCATGTCCCAGCAGACCCCCGGCTCCACCACGACGCAGGCCCCCGAGGGCGATGCCTTCGAAAACCTGTCGCAGGAGAACCGCAAGTTCGCCCCGTCACCGGAGTTCGCCGCCAACGCGGTGGTCACCGCCGCGGACTACGCCGAGGCCGACGCCGACCGTCCCGCCTTCTGGGCGAAGCAGGCCCGCGAACTCCTGAGCTGGAGCAAGGACTTCACCCAGACGCTGGACTGGTCCACGCCGCCCTTCGCCAAGTGGTTCGTCGGCGGCGAGATCAACGCCGCATACAACGCCCTGGACCGGCACGTCGAGGCCGGCAACGGCGACCGGGTGGCCATCTACTTCGAGGGCGAACCGGGTGACACCCGCACGTACACCTACGCGCAGCTCACCGAAGAGGTGAAGAAGGCCGCCAACGCCTTCGAGTCCCTCGGCGTGGCCAAGGGCGACCGTGTGGCCGTGTACCTGCCCATGATTCCCGAGGCCGTCATCACGCTGCTGGCCTGCGCCCGGATCGGTGCCATCCACTCTGTGGTCTTCGGCGGGTTCTCCGCCGAGGCGCTCCGCTCCAGGATCGACGACGCCGAGGCCAAGCTCGTGGTCACCGCGGACGGCACCTACCGCCGCGGCAAGCCCAGTGCGCTCAAGCCCGCCGTGGACGAGGCCCTCGCCCACGAGGGAGACGGCAGCGGGCACACCGTCCAGAACGTGGTGGTCGTCAAGCGCAACGGCCAGGACGTGGACTGGCATGACGGCCGCGACCACTGGTGGGCGGACACCGTCGGGACGGCCTCCGCCGAGCACACCGCCGTCGGACACGACTCCGAACACCCGCTCTTCATCCTGTACACCTCCGGCACCACGGGCAAGCCCAAGGGCATCCTGCACACCACGGGCGGCTACCTCACCCAGGGCGCCTACACGCATAAAGCGGTCTTCGACCTGAAGCCCGAAACCGACGTGTACTGGTGCACGGCCGACGTCGGCTGGATCACCGGGCACTCCTACGTCGCCTACGCCCCGCTCATCAACGGCGCCACCCAGGTGATGTACGAAGGCACCCCCGATTCCCCGCACCAGGGCCGCTGGTGGGAGATCGTGGAGAAATACAAGGTCTCCATCCTCTACACCGCCCCCACCGCCATCCGCACGTTCATGAAGTGGGGCAAGGAGATCCCGGCGAAGTCCGACCTCTCCTCGATCCGGGTCCTGGGCTCCGTGGGCGAACCCATCAACCCCGAGGCGTGGATGTGGTACCGCGAGGTGATCGGCGGCAACGCCGGGAAGCACGGCGAGCGGAAGGACACGCCGGCCCCCATCGTGGACACCTGGTGGCAGACCGAAACGGGCGCCCAGATGATCGCCCCGCTGCCGGGGGTCACCGCCACCAAGCCCGGCTCCGCGCAGGTTCCGCTGCCCGGCATCGCCGTGGACGTCGTGGACGAGCTCGGCGAGTCCGTGCCGAACGGCTCCGGCGGCTACCTCGTGATCCGCGAACCCTGGCCGGCCATGCTGCGCGGCATCTGGGGCGACCCGGAACGCTTCAAGGAGACCTACTGGTCGCGGTTCGAGACCATGTACTTCGCCGGCGACGGCGCCAAGAAGGACGACGACGGCGACATTTGGCTGCTGGGCCGGGTGGATGACGTGATGAACATTTCCGGCCACCGGCTCTCCACTGCGGAAATCGAATCCGCCCTCGTCGCCCACCCCGCCGTCGCCGAGGCCGCCGTCGTGGGCGCCGCGGACGAAACCACAGGCCAGGCCGTCGTCGCCTTCGTGATCCTGCGCGGCGACGCCGTGGACACCGGGGACGCGATGGTGCAGGAACTCCGGAACCACGTCGGCAAGGAGATCGGGCCGATCGCGAAGCCCCGGACCATCCTGGTGGTCCCGGAACTGCCCAAGACCCGCTCCGGGAAGATCATGCGGCGCCTGCTCAAGGACGTTGCGGAAGGCCGTGAGGTGGGCGATGCCACCACGCTGGCCGACAACACCGTCATGGCCCAGATCGCGCACTCGCTGCGGAAGTGAGAGAGGCTCCGGGGGGGGCAGCCGGGCGGCACGGTTGATGTTTTCCGTGTCGCGCCGGGTGCCCGCAGCCCCGGACGACGTCTGGGCACTGCTCACCGATCCCGCGAAGTGGCCGGCCTGGGGCCCGTCGATCACCGGCGTCGAGCCGGCAGAAGACGGAGCCGCAGGCGGGCCCGGCGGGCAGGGGTCCGAGTGCCGCAGGCTGGGCCCCGGGAGCCACGGCAAAGTCCGGACCGTCCTCGGCGCGGTGCTGCCCTATACCGTGACGGCGTTTGAGCCCGGACGGTTCTGGTCCTGGTCCGTGGCAGGGATCCCGGCTACGGGCCACAAGGTGGTGCCGCTGGACGGCGGTTGCCTGGTCACCTTTACTGTCCCCTGGTGGGCACCCGCCTACCTTCCCGTGTGCGCGCTCGCACTGCGGCGAATTGAACGTCTCACGACCCGGCCGGGGGCGGCGCCCCGGGGCACATCGCGATAGATTGGCAGGCATGAGCGAAGCCACCACCGACGGCGCCGGCCGCGGCACCATCCTGGTCCTCAACGGGCCCAACCTGAACCTGCTCGGCACCCGCGAACCCGAGAAGTACGGCACCGCAACCCTGGCCGACGTCGAACAGCTCACCAAGGACGCCGGCGCGGCACACGGCCTCAACGTCGAATGTTTCCAGTCGAACCACGAGGGCGCGCTCGTGGACGCCATCCACGCCGCCCGCGGCAAGGCCCTCGGCATCGTGATCAACGCCGGCGCCTACACGCACACATCGGTGGCCATCCGGGACGCCATCTCCGCGGTGCAGCTGCCCGCCGTCGAGGTCCACATCACCAACGTCCACGCCCGCGAGGCGTTCCGGCACCATTCCTACCTGTCGGACATCAGCAAGGCAGTGATCGCGGGTGCGGGGATCATGGGCTACCGGTTCGCCGTCGAGTACCTCGCCGGGCTGCAGGCCAGCCGGGACTGAACATGTCCGCCGTCGATCCCGCCGGCGGACGGCCGGGGACCGGGAGCACGGGCACCGGGAGGCCAGACGCGGCTGATGCCGGCCCGGCTGCGAATGCGGCTGGATCAGACACAGCTGGATCGGATACAGCGCAGTGGTACCGGCACTTCGGCACCGTGGACGCGCCCGGCAATTCAGCCTGCTACGCCGAGTGGTCGGTGGGCATCGCGGACGACCCGGAGCTGCTCCGGCGGATCGACCAGTGGCCGCACAACAAACGCCAGCCCCTGCTGATGCTGGCCGCCGCCCGCTTCCTCGGCGCCGAGGCCGGCCCCTATCCGGACTTCCGGGCGTTCCTGGACGAGCACTGGGCCGATGTCTCCCGGACGGTGCTCTCCCGCGCCACGCAGACCAACGAGGCGGGCCGCTGCGCCAGCCTGCTGCCTTCCCTGGCGCAGATCGCAGTCGCGGGCGGGCGCCCGCTCGCACTGATCGAGGTCGGGGCGTCGGCCGGGCTGAACCTGTATCCGGACCGCTACGGCTACGAGTACGCCACCAGTGCCGGGACCACCCGGCTGGCCCCGGCCGGCGCTGTCCCGGGCGGCTATCCGGTGCTGGGCTGCACCGTCACCGGCCCGGCCCCGCTCCCGGCCGGCCTTCCGGCGGTGGTGTGGCGCGCCGGCATCGACCTGAACCCCCTCGACGTCCGGAACCCCGACGACGTCGCCTGGCTGGAGGCGCTGATCTGGCCGGAGCAGGATTTCCGCCGCGAGCGGCTGCACCGCGCCCTTCAGGTGGCCCGGGCTGATCCACCCCTGCTGGTGGCCGGGGACCTCAACGACCGGCTCCCGGCACTGGCCGCGCAGGCGCCGCCGGACGCCACCCTGGTGGTGTTCCACAGCGCCGTCCTGGCCTACCTCGACGCGGCGGCCCGGGACCGTTTCCGCGGCACCATGGCGCAGCTGGCCACCGACCGGGGCTGCCACTGGCTTTCCAATGAGGGGCATACCGTGATCCTCCAGGCGGATGGCTCCAGCGTGGTCCCGGAGATGGACGACGAGCGGCTCCGGGGCCGTTTCCTGCTCCTGCATAACGGGACCCCGGTGGCGATCACGGGCCCGCACGGCCAGAGCCTGGAGTGGCTTTAGCCGCGGGTTCCGGTGCGCGCTGCCCGGGGCGCCGTTTCTTCGCCGGCTTCCGGTTTAGTTCCGGCTTATTTCTGGATGCACTGGCCCGGCGAGACGGCGCGGGACAGGCCCGGCGCCTGGGTCGCGACGGGGCCGAGGTCCGTCATGGTGACGGCGTAGCCGAGCGCCGACTCGCCCGTGGCCTTGGCGAAGATCACGCCTGCCACCTGCCCGTCGGTGGTCAGCAGCGGGCCGCCGGAGTTGCCCGGCTGCACGTCCCCGGCGATCCGGTAGACGTCGGCCGGCAGGGGGCTGTTGCCGTAGATGTCCGGAACCAGCACCGTCGCGATGTCCTGCACCGTTGCAGGTTTGGACTGGAACGGCCCGCCGTGCGGGTAGCCGGCAAAAGCGGCCGGAGTGCCGGCGGGCAGGTCGGAGCTGAGGGGCAGCGGGGCGGATCGCAGGCCGTCCACGGCAACGACGGCGAGGTCATGCTGGGTGTCGAAATACACGACCCGGCCCGGCAGGGCGCCGCCGCCGGGGATCTCCACGACGGGTTCCGGCACGCCGGCCACCACGTGGGCGTTGGTGACCACCCGGCCGGGCGACACCACGAACCCGGTTCCGGTCTGGTTCTGTCCGCACTGGTACGCGGTGCCGGCAATCTTCAGGACCGACGCCGCCGCCTGGTTCAGCGCCGGGGTGTCGGTGCTGGCGTCCGGTATGACCACCGGCTGGCCCTCTCCGATTCCCTCGAACAAGGTGGGAATGCCCTCACCGATCACAGCTGACCGGAGCTGGGCCATGGACGTCTTCACGGGCACGGGCGTCACGCCGTCGATAAAGCGGATCACCTTGGACTCGGCCAGCGGCTGGGAGACGAAGGGAACGCCAAGCGCGCCGATGCTGAAGGCCAGCATCGACATCACCAAGGCGGACACCACCACGTTGACGCCTCCGCCGGCCACCCGGTCCACGGACCGCAGCGGGCTGATTTTGACGACGCTGCGGACCCTGCGGCCGATTGCCGTGCCCAACCCGTGCCCTAGGAGCATCAGCAGCACGGCGGTGGCGATGATGGCGGTCAGGCGCCAGCCGCTGTCCTCCACCAGGCCGCTGACAACGGGGACGGATACAAAGGCGGCCACGGCCCCGGCGGCGAATCCCGCGATGCCGCCGACCGTCACCAGGAAGCCGTTGCGCAGGCCGTGAAACAGGTAGGACAGCAGCGTCACAATCAACACGAGGTCCAATAGGGTCAAGCCGAACACCAAGGCTCCTTATAAGGGGGTAAGCCCCAATTCTACCGGCGCAGGCTGACAGTTTGCCGTGCACCGGCGGAGGCGGGAGCCCACCCCCGGATGGTCCCCCGGGCGCCCCCGGTAACGGCGTGCCGTGCGTTTCGATGCCAAGTACGTCACAGAAGCTCCAAAATTCTGAAACAATGGCTGGAGCGCCCCAGCCGACACAGTTAGTCAGGAGATTTTATGGATATCGAGGTATTGCGCCGCGCACCCCTTTTCGCCACGCTCGACGACGAGGCGTTCCGTCTGCTGACGGACGAACTCACCGAGGTGGACCTCTCACGCGGAGCCTCGGTATTCCGGGAAGGCGACCAGGGCGACCAGCTCTACTTCATCGTCTCCGGCAAGGTCAAGCTCGGACGCACGTCCCCGGACGGCCGCGAGTCGCTGCTCGCGATCCTCGGCCCGGGCGAGCTCTTCGGCGAGATGGCGCTGTTTGATCCGAGCCCGCGTACGGCCACGGCAACGGCTGTCTCGGAAACCCGCCTGGCCGGGCTGAAGAACGAGAGCCTCAATGCCCTGTTGCGCACCCGCCCCGAGGTTTCGGCCCAGCTGCTCCAGGCCCTGGCCCGGCGCCTGCGCCGCACCAATGACTCCCTGTCCGACCTGGTCTTCTCCGACGTCCCGGGCCGCGTGGCCAAGGCGCTGCTGGACCTGGCAGACCGCTTCGGCCGCCCCGCGACCGACGGCGTCCTGGTCGCCCACGAGCTCACCCAGGAGGAACTGGCCCAGCTGGTCGGCGCCTCCCGCGAGACGGTCAACAAGGCCCTCGCCGAATTCGTGCAGCGCGGCTGGCTGCGCCTGGAGGCCCGCGCTGTTGTCATCCTCGACATGCAGCGCCTCCGCCAGCGCTCCCGCTAAGCCTCAAAGGCAGCACCCCGGAGCGCACGGCAGTACAGACGCAGCACACAGCACACAGCACACAGCACACAGCAGTACGAACGCACCGAAGGCCGGACCGTTTCAACGGGCCGGCCTTCGGCATTTCAGCCTGCCGCACGCCCGGCCAGGGGGACATGCCCATTCTTCGACTCCCCGCCCGCGGGACATGACCAGCCTGAGACCCGGCGAGTGGACATAGTGCCAACATGTCCAGTGGTGGCGACCAGAGGAGCGCATGCCCAATCGCAGGGTGGCCCGGGTGGAGGGCATGTCCAATGACGGCGTCCGGAGGAGCGCATGCCCAGTGGCAGGGTGGCCCGGGTGGAGGGCATGTCCAATGACGGCGTCCGGAGGAGCGCATGCCCAGTGGCAGGGTGGTCCGGGCGGAGCGCATGCCCAGTGGCGGGACGGGTGAACCCCGGCCCGCGCTGGCGCCAGGATCCACTACCCGCGGGACATCCTCAGTCTTGGCGTGCCCAACCGCGGGACATGCTCATTCTTGGCGTGCCGAACCGCGGCACATGCTCATTCCTGGCCTGCCGGACCGCGGGACATGCTCATTCTTGGTGTGCCAAACCGCGGGACATGCTCATTCTCGGCGGCAACCGGTGGGCACAATGTCATTATGTCCAGTGGGCCGGCGCAGCGGAGGGCATGTCCCGCGGAGGACGGAGGGATCGGCGCGGCGCGGGTCAGCGTTCGCGCTGAGGGTCCCCGGCGACGGTTTTGGCGGCTTCAACCTCCAGCATCATCTGGCCGTCTTCCTCAACGAGCCGCGGCTGGTAGACGTGGGCCTTGCGCTTGTAGCTCAGGTAGGCGATACAGCCGTTCGCGGAGGCCATCTTCTCGAGCATGATCTCCGAGCCGGGCACCATCAGCTGTCCCAGCCTGAGCCCCTTGGTGTTGTCCTGGCCCACCTCGTCGCCGAGTGCGGACGTGTCCCGCTCCGCGATGACCTTCTGCGCGCACACCCAGCGGCCCCAGATCCCCTTGCTGGTCAGCAGCGTGGGCTGCTGGTTCATCGGCACCGTGGCCGCGAAGTAGCGGGTGTTGAAGCGGCGGTGCGCGAAATCCGGGCTGAGCCAGTTCACCAGGGGCTTGAGCAGATCCGTCCGCACCGACAGCCCGCGTTTGGCGAGCACCTCGGTGAAGGATTTCTCCTGCTCGGCCACGGCTACACGGGCCCGCATCCACTCCGGGGTGGACGTGGCTTCCACGGTTGTGGACAGGTCCGGCCCGGCGAGGAGGACGCCGGTTTCCTCGAACAGTTCGCGGACGGCGCCCACCACGTGGCGGCGCGCCAGCCCGACGTCGGCGGTCCCCATCTGCTCGGCCCAATGCTGCGGCGAGGGGCCCAGCCAGCCGACGGCGTCGTCGTCGGACGCCTCCAGGGACCCGCCCGGGAAGGCGAGGACACCCAGCGGCGAGGAGCCGGGCCGGTATCCCAGCCAGGTCTCCAGGCCCGAGGGCGAATCGCGGAGCAGCACCACGGAGGAAGCGAACCGCGGCGCGCGGGGCGTCCGTTCACCATGTTCAAGCCAGCTGCGGGCCGCCCCCTCAAGATCCGGGGGGAGGTCGAACAGCCGGCGGGCTAACTGAGGCAAGGAACTGACCGGCCCTCTAGGCGAATTCTGCGATCAGCTCGACTTCAACCGGGGAGTCGAGCGGAAGGACAGCAACACCGACGGCGGACCGCGCGTGCTGGCCGGCGTCGCCCAGGACCTGGCCCAGCAGTTCGGAGGCGCCGTTGATCACACCGGGCTGGCCGGTGAAGGACGGGTCGGAGGCAACGAACCCCACAACCTTGACGATCCGCGTGATGCGGTCCAGGTCGCCGATGGCGCTCTTGACGGCGGCCAGGGCGTTGACCGCGCACACGGCTGCGTAGCGCTTGGCGTCTTCCGGCGACACCGTGGCCTCGTCGGAGGCGCCTTCCGTGCCGGAGGACACCTTGCCGGTGGCCTCGAGGCTGCCGCCGATGAACGGCAGCTGGCCGGACGTGTAGACGTGGTTGCCGGAAATCACAGCGGGAACGTAGGCGGCGACGGGCGCGGCAACCTCCGGCAGGGTCAGGCCAAGCTCGGCCAGGCGCTGTTCGACGGCGGACGTCGCGCCTGCACCGGCGGTGCCGTGGCCCGGCGTCACGGACGCCGTTGCGGCGCCCGGAGCGGAAGAAGCGGGGGTGCTCATGGCTACTGCTTCTCCCTCTTCAGGTAGGCGACAAGGCCGTTTCCGTCAGGCCCCGGAACAACCTGGACAAGCTCCCAGCCGTCGTCACCCCACTGGTCCAAAATCTGCTTTGTGGCGTGAATAATGAGCGGAATCGTGGCGTACTCCCATTTGGTCATGAGCTAAAGCCTAGTCCTTGCCGGTAAAGTGGAAAACATGGCGACTGGTAAGAACCCTTTATTTGACACGGCCACCACCCTCGGAAAGATCCTTCTTTTCCTGGGCGTGAGCGCCATTTGTGGCGTCCTGGTGGCGGGACTGCTGGTCCCTGCCGCTGCCGTGACCGGCAGCTCCGCCAGCGGATCGATCAAATTCTTCGAGACCCTGCCGGCCGAACTGCAGGTGGACCCGCCCAGCCAGTCGACCACCATCCTGGCCTCTGACGGCAGCGTGATCGCCAACCTCTTCGCGGAGAACCGCACGCGGGTGTCCCTCGACCAGATGTCGCCGTACGTCAAGGACGCGGTGATCGCCATCGAGGACAGCCGCTTCTATGAGCACGGCGGCGTGGACACCACCGGCATCATGCGTGCCCTGGTCAGCACCGCCCGCGGCAACCGGCAGGGTGCGTCGACCATCACCCAGCAGTACGTCAACAACGTCATCAACTCCTCCCTTGAGGCCGAGGGCAAGAGCGACCAGGTCCTCCTGAACGGTGTGAACAAGGGCGTCGGCGACAAGCTGCGGGAAATGAAGCTCGCCATCGCCCTGGAGAAGAAGTTCACCAAGGAGCAGATCCTCGAGGGCTACCTCAACATCGTCTTCTTCAACCGTGACGCCTACGGCATCGAAGCCGCCTCCAAGTTCTTCTTCAGCACCACCGCCAAGGACCTGACCCTGCCGCAGGCGGCACTGTTGGCCGGCCTGGTCAACAGCCCGTCGTTCTACGACCCCATCAACAACCCGGACAATGCGAAGGTCCGCCGCGACCTGGTGCTGCAGTCCATGCTCGCCCAAGGCAAGATCCAGCAGGCCGACTACGACGCCGCCGTCGCCACCCCGGTGGAAACCAAGGTCACGCCGGCACGCCAGGGCTGCGCGTATTCCCCGTCCGCCCCGTACTTCTGCGACTACGTGCTGCACCTGCTTTTGAACAACCCGGCCTACGGCGCCGACGCGGAAGAGCGTGAGCGTAAGGTCTTCCGCGGCGGGCTGACTATCAAGACCACCCTCGATCCGAACGCCCAGGCCGTGGCCCAGGCGCAGGTCGAGGGCTCCGCCGGCGACAACCCGGACAAATGGGGCGCCTCGCTGGTCTCCGTGCAGCCGGGCACCGGCAAGATCATCTCCATGGCCCAGAACACGCAGTTCCTTGAAGCCGAGGGCAAGTTCAACAACGTCATCAACTTCAACGTGGACATGCGGGACGCCAAGGGCAACGACCTCGGCGGCCTGGGCGGTTTCCAGCCTGGTTCCACGATGAAGCCGTTCACCTTCGCCCAGTGGCTCAACGAGGGCAAGTCCATGAACACCATCCTCAACGGCGCCGTGCGGCGCTACCCGCTGAACTACCGGTGGAAGAACACCTGCCCCACCCCGGTGGACGGCGCGTACAACACCGCCGAAGAGCGCCTTGGCGCGGCCAAGGACCTGCAGAACGCCGAAGAGGGCTACTACAAGAACATGAGCGTCGTCGACGGTCTGGCGAACTCGATCAACACCATGACGTTCGCCTCCGCGGCGCAGGTGGACCTCTGCGGCATCCAGAAAATCGTCGACGCCGCAGGCATCCACGCCGGCCAGACGAACGAGCCCGTCCCCATGACGCGGCTGTCGAACCTCCTCGGCGCCACGCAGACGTCGCCGCTGACCATGGCCAGCGCGTTCGCCACCTTCGCCAACGACGGTGAATACTGCGAACCGATCGCCATCGAGTCCGTCACGGACGCCACCGGCGCCCAGCTGCCGGCCCAGGCCACGAGCTGCCGCGATGCCATCAAGCCCGAGGTTGCCCGCGGTGTGAGCTTCGCGCTGCAGGAGGTCCTCAACCGCGGCTCCGGTTCGCTAATCCAGCCGCGGATCTCGACGCGCACCAGCTTCCCGGTTGCCGCCAAGACCGGCACCAACGACCCCAACAACTCCACCTGGGTTGTCGGCTACACCAGCGGCCTGGCCACGGCCTCCTGGTTCGGCGACGCGCTCGGCGGCCAGGACCGGCCGGGCCGCAACCTGACCCTCAACGGGAAGTTCTACAAGGCCATCGACGGTTACATGATCGCCGGCCCGCAGTTCTCGAACTACATGCTGCAGGTGGCGCCGGCGTACGGCACCGACCCGTTCCCGGCTCCGCCGTCGAACCTGGTGAACGGCCCGGCCCCCGCGCCCCGGCCGTCCACCCAGTCCAGCCCGGCGCCGTCCAGGGCCGCGCCGAGCGAGCCGGACGACAACGAACAAGCTCCCCCTGGCCAGGAAAAGAAGGAAGACGAGCCCAAGCCGTGACGGGACTTGAGACGCTGGCAAGCCGCGCCCGGAGCATCGGGCGCGGCTTTGCCGTCACCGCCGCCGCCGGCGCCGTGACCGGTGCCGCCATGACCGGATACGGGCTGTGGGAGAAGAACCAGTTCGTCCTCCGCGAAGAGACCCTGCCCGTGCTGCCGGCGGGATTCGGCCCGATCCGGGTCCTTCACCTCAGCGACATCCACTTTGTACCGGGCCAGCAGCGGAAGGCCGAATGGCTGTCCTCGCTGGCGGACCTGGAGCCGGATCTGGTGGTGAACACCGGCGACAACCTCAGCCACACCAAGGCCGTGGAGCCCCTGCTGGAGTCCCTCCGCCCGCTGCTGAAGTTTCCCGGCGTCTTCGTTCCCGGGTCCAATGACTACTTCGCCCCGCGGCTGAAGAACCCGGCGTCGTACTTCCTGGGCCCGTCCTCGCGCCCTAAGGAACCGGCCCCGCTGGACTGGCCAAAGCTCCGCTCCAGTTTCGGCATGGGCGGCTGGGTGGACCTGACCAACCGCTGCCAGTCGCTGGTGATCAAAGGGCTGCGCATGGACTTCTCCGGCGTGGACGATCCCCACCTGGGCCTGGAGCGCTACGCCGGCTGGCCCCGCGGCACCAAGGGCCAGGACGCCAAGCCCCACCTGCGGGTCGCCGTCATCCACGCCCCGTACCAGCGGGTGCTGGACCATTTCACCGACGACGGCGCCGACCTCCTGCTGGCCGGGCACACCCACGGCGGGCAGATCTGCGTTCCCGGTTTCGGTGCACTCGTGGCCAACTGCGATCTTCCCACCTGGCGCGCCAAGGGCCTGCACGACTGGCACAGCAACGGACGCACGACGCCGGTCAACGTCTCCGGCGGCATCGGCACCTCGCGCTTCGCCCCGGTCCGGATCGCCTGCAAGCCCGAGGCCGTGCTGCTGACGCTCACCGCGCGTCCCTGATCCCCCACGGGACATGCCCTCCCCCGGGCTCAGCGGGTGGACATAGCGGCATTATGTCCGTCCGCGGCGCGCAGCACTGGGCATGTCCAGTTGCGGCGGCGCGCCCCGCGGCCATTGCGGAATGTAATGACTGGGCGAGATCCTGATGCTGCCCCAATTCAAGTGAACCCGGTCACTCGATGGCCTAGGGTAGTTGCTACAGGAAACTACATCCAGTCGCGTTAGTTATTGCGCGGCCGCGTTTTAAGAAGCAGGCATGGCCAAGCAGACCCCATTTTTCTCCTCCATCAGCCGTCTCTATCCCCACGTCAGGCCGATCATCCCGCGGCTGGTCCTGGGACTGCTCTGCGCCTTGCTCGCCAGCGTGGTGGCCCTCACCATCCCGCAGGTGCTGCGCGTGCTGGTCAACGAGTCCCTCCAGCCCGGCGGCAGCGCGGACGCGGTTTGGATCGCCTCCCTCATCATCCTCGGCCTGGGCATTGCGGAAGCGGGGCTCGTCGCACTGCGCCGGCAGTTCGTGATCAACCCCGCCACCACCGTGGAGACCCGGATGCGGGTGAGCCTCTACGACCACCTGCAGGACCTGACCGTCTCCTTCCACGACCGCTGGGGCTCGGGGCAGCTGCTCTCCCGCGCCATGACGGATTTGAACTTCCTGCGCCGCTGGATGGCCTTCGGCGCGATCATGCTCGTCGTCACCACCCTGACGGTCGTCATTGGCGTCGCTGTGATGTTCTCCATGAGCTGGCAGCTGGCGCTGATCTTCCTCGCGGCCGCCGTGCCCATCATGATCTACGGCTTCCGCTTCCGCACCCGCTTCAGCCGGGTGGCCCGCCGCAGCCAGGACCAGGCCGGCGACCTCGCCACCACGGTTGAGGAATCGGTGCACGGGATCCGCGTGCTCAAGGCCTTCGGCCGCAGCGGCGAGGCGCTGGAGAACTTCAACGAGCAGGCCGAGGAGCTCCGCCAGACCGAGATCGCCAAGGCCAAGCACCTGGCCGCGTTCAGCCTGGTGGTCACCCTCCTGCCCGAGCTGGCCCTCGGCGCCGGCCTGGTGGTGGGCATCCTGCTGGCCTCCACCGGCGAACTGAGCATCGGCGCCCTGGTGGCGTTCTTCGCCACGGCTGCCGTGATCGCCACGCCGGTGGAGTTCTGCGGCATGCTGCTGGCCATGGCACTCACTGCCAAGACCGCCGTCGACCGGCACTTCGAAGTGATGGACTCGGCCAACACGATAACCAGCCCCGGCCAGCCCCGCCGCCCCGCCGAGCTCAAAGGCGCCCTCAGCTTCACCAACGCCACCTTCGCCTACGAGGACGCCCCGGACAAGCCGATCCTCAAGGACATCAGCCTGAACATCAAGCCGGGCGAAACCATGGCCCTGGTAGGCATCACCGGCAGCGGCAAAAGCGCCCTCCTGCAGCTCGTTCCCCGTTTGTATGACGTCACCGCCGGCGCCATCACCATCGACGGCGTGGACCTTCGCGAGTTCGACGTCGAGGACCTCCGCACGGTGGTCGCCGTCGCCTTCGAGGACACCACCCTGTTCTCCAGTTCCGTCCGCGACAACGTCCTGCTCGGCGCCCCGGCCGGCCTGTCCGGCGAACGCCGCGAGGCGGCACTGGAGGAGGCGCTCGACGTCGCCCAGGCCCACTTCGCGTATTCGCTCCCCGACGGGCTGGACACCCTCATCGGGGAAGAAGGGCTCAGCCTTTCCGGCGGGCAGCGGCAGCGCATCGCCCTGGCCCGCGCCATCGCCGCCCGGCCCAAGGTGCTGGTCCTGGACGATCCCCTCTCCGCCCTCGACGTCAACACCGAGGAACTGGTCGAGGCCAGGCTGCGGGAGGTCCTCACCGACACCACCACGCTGATTGTGGCCCACCGGCCCTCCACCGTGGCGCTGGCGGACCGGGTGGCGCTGCTGGAGGACGGCCGCATCACCGCCGTCGGCACCCACGCCGAACTGCTCGCGGAGAACCGCCACTACCGCTACGTGATCGCCAGCCTCGACCCTGAACCGCGGGACCTGGACACGGGCCTGCTCGACTCGGAACTGTCAGATTTCAACGCCGAGGAGGTTTCCCGATGAGCTCCGCTTCCTTCGGCACCGCGAACGAGGACAACGCGCACCTGTCCAAGAGCGAGAGCAAAACCGTACGGCGCCGCTCCGTGGCCCTGCTCCGGTCGCTGATCCGCCCGGTCCGCCGGCGGTTCTGGCTGACCATCGCCGCCGTCGTGCTGTCCCAGGCGGCGCGGGTCGCCGGGCCGGCGCTGATCGCCTTCGGCATCGACCGGGCCCTTCCCGCGCTCACCGCCGGGGACAACCTTCCCCTCCTGCTCACCGGCGCCGCCTACCTGGCCGCCGCCGTCGCGACCGCTGGCCTTACCGCCCTCTACGTGACGTCGACGGCGCGGCTGAGCCAGGCGATGCTCCTGGACCTGCGGGTCCGGGTGTTCCGGCACACGCAGCGGCTGAGCCTTGAGTTCCATGAAAAGTACACCTCGGGCCGGATCATCGCCCGGCAGACCTCGGACCTCGAGGCGCTGCGCGAACTCCTGGACTCGGGGGTCAGCTCGCTGGCCTCGGGGATGCTGTTTATGGTGTTCACGGCCATCACCGTGTTCGCCCTCGACTGGCGGAGCGGGTTCCTGGTCCTGGCCGCCGGCGTGCCGATGTATTTCCTGGCCCGCTGGTACCAGAAGCATTCCCAGATCGCGTTCCGCGAATCCCGGGTCGTGTCGGCCCGGCTGATCGTGCACTTCGTCGAGACGATGACCGGTATCCGTGCGGTCAAGGCTTTCCGCAAGGAACGTGAAAACGCGGCCAGCTACGCCGAACTCTCCGAGGACTACCGCAAGGTCACTGTCCGCTCCATCAACCTCAACGGCGTCTTCCAGCCCGGGCTGGTGCTGATCGGGAACGTCTGCGTCGCCGTCGTCCTGCTGTTTGGCGGCTTCAGGGTGCTCAGCGGCGAGCTCGCCGTCGGCGTGCTGCTGGCCCTCATCCTGTCCACCAAGCGCTTCTTCCAGCCGGTGGACCAGATGGCCATGTTCTACAACTCCTTCCAGAGCGCACAGGCGGCGCTGGAAAAGGTCTCCGGCCTGCTCGAGGAGGTCCCCACCGTCCGCCCGCCCAAGAACCCGGTGGCCCTGCACGACGCCAAGGGCACCATCGATTTCGCGGGCGTGGAATTCCGCTACGGCGACGGGCCGGTCATCATCCCCGCGATGGACCTGCACATCCCTGCCGGCCAGACCGTGGCACTGGTGGGCCAGACCGGCGCGGGCAAGTCCACCCTCGCCAAGCTGATCGCCCGCTTCTACGACGTGTCCGCCGGGTCCCTCACGCTCGACGGCGTCGACCTGCGGGAGCTTGCGACGGCGGACCTGCGCCGGAACGTTGTGATGGTCACCCAGGAGGCCTTCCTGTTCAGCGGCTCCGTCGCGGACAACATCGCCCTGGGCCGGCCCGGAGCCTCCCGGGAGGAGATCGAGGACGCCGCCCGGGCTGTGGGCGCGCACGATTTCATCGTGGAGCTGCCGGAGGGCTACGACACGGACGTCAATAAGCGCGGCGGCCGCGTTTCCGCCGGGCAGCGGCAGCTGATCAGCTTCGCCCGGGCGTTCCTGGCCCGGCCCGCCGTGCTGATCCTGGACGAGGCCACGTCCTCGCTGGACATCCCGTCCGAGCGGCTGGTCCAGACCGGCCTGGCGCGGCTGCTGCAGGGCTCCGGGTCCGACGGCGGCCGGACCGCCCTCATCATCGCGCACCGCCTCTCCACGGTGGAGACCGCCGACCGGGTGCTTGTGGTGCAGGACGGCCGCGTGGTCGAGGACGGCACCCCGGAGCAGCTGATCGGCGGCGGCGGCCGGTTCGCGCAGCTCCACGGCGCCTGGCGGGATTCGCTGGTCTGAGCCTGCCGGGGCCCGGCTTAGGGCGTCATTTAGGGGACGACGCCGGCCCGATTTCACATCCGGGGCCCCATCCGATACTCTTGTGAAGTTGCTTTTGAAGCAACGGATCGGGATGTGGCGCAGCTTGGTAGCGCGCGTCGTTCGGGACGACGAGGTCGCAGGTTCAAATCCTGTCATCCCGACCAGTCAAGAAGAGGGTCTTCCATTCGGAAGGCCCTCTTCTGCGTTTCCGGCCATACCGGGCGCGGCGCAGCCGGCGGGGGTCCAGGGCAGAAAGAAAGCCCCGGGACACGGTTCGTGCGTGTCCCGGGGCTTTCGTGGAAGCTGTGGTTTACATCGGGTCCGGCCAGTTGCCGATGTTGGTGGAGTAGGTCATCGGGTCGGGCCAGTTGCCGATGGCCGAGAGGCTGCCGGAGCCCATGGGATCGGGCCAGTTGCCGATTGAGAGGGTGGTGCTGCCCATGGGGTCGGGCCAGTTACCGATGGCACTTACGGACAGGACTGCGGGAGCCGTTGCGGAGAGAGCCAACGCCCCCGCCAGGGCGACAGAAGCTGCAATCTTCTTGAACATGTGGGTTCCTCAATACGAGTCGGAAACGCAAGTCGGATACATTACAAAGCGAGCACTAGCCCTTGTTGACATACATTGTAAAATGGCTTGCACAGAGACTGTCAAGCATTTAGTACAAAGACTGTCCGGAATTAGGAGGAACCCGTGGGGAACGGATTCGGGGAGAAACTCCGAGCGGAACGGCTCGAACGCGGCCTGACGCAAGCGGAACTGGGCCGGGACCTGTACTCGCCCAGTTACATCTCCCTGCTGGAGACCGGACGCCGCGAACCGACCGCCGATGTCATTGAGGAACTGGCCCGCAGGCTGGAACTCGCGCCCAAAGCCCTGGAGGCCTGGAGTCAGCCGGTGTCCGTCAGCGACGCCGAATATGTGCTGGCGGGATTGTACGCACGCCAGGCCTGGGACCTGCGGGATTACGCCCTGGCCGCCACGCACGCCGCCACTGCGGCCCAGATCGCCCTGGAAGCCAAGAACACCAGTGCCTGGTGGAACATGAGCTACATGCAGGCCGAGTGCCTCATGAAGCAGGGCCAGCTGAAAGAGTGCCAGGACCTGGTCCAGCGGCTGCTGGACCACCCGATGGCCGCCGAGTCGGCCGGCCTGGGCGTCCGGGCACGGCAGATGCTCGCCGCGGTGTGCCACGGCCAGGGCCAGCTGTCAGTCGCCGTCGGGCATGCGCAGGAAGCCGTGCGGCTCTGCGCCGAACTGCCGAAGGGCTCCACCCTGGTGATCGGTGCCCTGCGTGCCCTCATCGGCGCGCTGGCTGAGAGCGGCCGCCTGGATGAGGCCTGGGAATACTGCCAGGCCATGAACGAGCAGATGGATGAGCACTCCATGACCCAGCTCGCCGGTGAGGTGGCCTGGGTGATCGGCAACGTGGCCTTTATGCGCCATGACTACCCGGAGGGCATCAAGTACCACGAACGGGCGGCGCAGCTGCTCTCCCCCGCGAACGACATCGACCTCTGGGCCCGGTTCAACAAGGCCTCCGCGGCAGTGCGCCTGTCCTCCGGGATCGTGGAGCCGGAGACGCTGTCGTCGATCGAGCGCGCCGAGCTGGCGCTCTCGATCGTCGGGGGCAACAAAACGGACCAGCTTGAGGTGGCGTTCATCCGCGCCCGCTGGCTCTACCTGACCGGGGACATTGTGGCCGCCGTGCAGAAACTGCGCGAGATCCACGCCGAAAAGGACGCCCTCGCCAAGCATGTGGCCGGCGAGGTGGCCCTCCTGCTTGGCAAGGCGCTCAAGGCCGCGGGCGAAGCCGACGAGGCCCTGGTCTACCTTGAGGAAGCCCAGCGCGAGTTCAGCGCAGCCGGCGCCTCGGACCGGGTCCAGCAGGCGATGGACGCCGTGCTGGAAATCCGGCTGGCGCAGCGCCGGGCGCAGTCCGCCGCCTCCTCCGGAACCTAGGCGGCCCGCTCCCCGGTGGCTAGTGGAACGTCCGGCCGGTGAGCAGTTCGAACGCCTCGACGTAGCGGCCGCGGGTGCGGTCGACGACGTCGGACGGCAGTGCCGGGGGCGGCGTGTCCGAGGACCTGTCCCAGCCGGACTCGGCCGACGTCAGCCAGTCGCGCACATACTGCTTGTCGTAGGAGGGCTGGGCCTTGCCCGGCTCATACGTGGCGGCGTCCCAGAACCGTGAGGAGTCGGGGGTCAGCACCTCGTCGCCGAGCGTGATGACGCCGGTGGCGGCGTCGAAACCGAATTCCACCTTCGTGTCCGCCAGGATGATCCCGCGGCCGCGGGCGATCTCCTCGGCCTTGGTGTAGATCAGCAGGGTGAGTTCGCGCAGCCGGGACGCGACGTCCTCGCCCACGAGCCCGACGACGGCGTCGTACGTGATGTTCTCGTCATGCTCGCCCACCTCGGCCTTCGCGGACGGCGTGAAGATGGCCTCATCGAGCCGGGACCCGTCCACCAGGCCCGCCGGCAGCGGAATGCTGCACACGGTGCCGGATTCCCGGTATTCCAGCAGACCGGAGCCCGTGAGGTAGCCGCGGGCGATGCATTCGACCGGGAACATGTCCAGTTTCTTGCAGATCATCGCCCGGCCCTCCACCGCGGCGGGCACCCCTGCCTCCACCGTGGATGCGAGGACGTGGTGCTCCACGCCGAGCTGCTCGAACCACCACAGGCTCAGCTGGGTGAGGATGCGGCCCTTGTCCGGGATCTCGCTGGCGAGGACGTGGTCGAACGCGCTGATGCGGTCGCTGGCGACAACCAGGACACACTCCTGGCCGATGCGCTCGGTGATGGACTGGTCCGCCGGGATATAGAGGTCGCGGACCTTGCCGGAGTAGATGTGCGTCCAGCCGGGGAGGTCCAGCGTCGCGGTATCCAGGCCGCCCTTCGCGGCGGCCGTATTGGGGGTCTCGGGCTGCGTCATGCTCAGGCCTGCGCTTTCGTGGCGGCAGGGGCGCCGGGCGCCTGCACCTTGATCTCGCCGCGGGCCGCCTTGCCGCCGATGTCGGTGCGGAACTGACTGCCGTCCAGCTGGACCAGCTCGACGCCGTCGTACGCCCGCTCGCGGGCCTCCACCAGGTCGGTGCCCAGCGCCACCACGGCGAGGACCCGCCCGCCGGCCGACACCACTTTGCCTTCGTCGTCGAGCTTGGTGCCGGCGTGGATCACGTGGACACCCTCAATCGACTCGACCTTCTTAAGGCCGCGGATGCGATCGCCGGTGCGCGGCGCGTCTGGGTAGTTTTCGGCGGCGACGACGACGGCGACGGCGGTTTCCTTGGACCAGCGCAGCG
The DNA here is from genome assembly GCF_052245515.1 of Pseudarthrobacter sp. 1C304. Taxonomy (NCBI): domain Bacteria; kingdom Bacillati; phylum Actinomycetota; class Actinomycetes; order Micrococcales; family Micrococcaceae; genus Pseudarthrobacter; species Pseudarthrobacter sp. 1C304. The sequence continues at coordinate 736,580 of NZ_JBQQCH010000002.1, forward strand.
GCTGGACTTTGTCCAGCTCCCCCTTGGCGGCGGCCATAAGCAGCCCGCCGAGGGGGGTCTTGAGGCGGGCCAGGACGGCCTGGGTTTCCGGGTCGCCGAACCGGACGTTGAACTCGATGACCCGCGTGCCGCGGGACGTCAGCGCCAGGCCGACGAAAAGCACGCCGACGAAGGGGGTGCCGCGGTGGGCCATCTGGTTGACCGTGGGCTGCGCGACGCGGTCGATGACCTCCTGGACAAGGCCCTCGGGGGCCCATTCCAGCGGGGTGTACGCGCCCATGCCGCCGGTGTTGGGGCCCTGGTCGTTGTCGAAGATCCGTTTGAAGTCCTGGGCCGGGGAGAGCGCCACGGTGTTGCGGCCGTCGCAGAGGACGAAGACGGAGACCTCGGGGCCGTCGAGGAATTCCTCGATCACCACCGTGCCGCCGGCGTCGAAGCAGGTCTGGGCGTGCGCGAGGGCCTCGTCGCGGTTGCGGGTGACCACCACGCCCTTGCCCGCGGCGAGTCCGTCGTCCTTGACGACGTAGGGGGCGCCGAAGATGTCGAGCGCGTCGGCGGCTTCCTCGGCGGTGCTGGCCACGCGGGCCATCGCGGTGGGGACGCCGGCCTCGGCCATCACTTCCTTGGCGAACGCCTTGGAGGCCTCCAGCTGCGCGGCGGCCTTGCTGGGACCGAACACGGGGATGCCGGCGGCCCGGACGGCGTCGGACACGCCCGCGGCCAGCGGAGCCTCGGGGCCGACCACCACAAGATCGACGGCGAGTTTGGCTGCCAGGGCAGCGACGGCGCCGGGATCGTTCGCGTCGATGGCGTGTGTGGGGACCAGTTTGCTGATGCCGGCGTTCCCCGGGGCCGCGTGGACCTCAGACACGTTCGGGTCTGCAAGCAAGGCTCGGACAATGGCGTGTTCGCGGCCGCCGGGGCCGATGACAAGTACCTTCACAGTTCCCTAGGGTACTTTGTGGACCCGGCAGGCTCCTAAGCTGTGACCCCCGCGGGACATGCCCAGCCCTTGCCGCACCCGCTGGACAGAATGCCCGCATGTCCATGCCCGGGCATAAAGGATGCGCATGTCCCCCGGTGCCGGACCCGAAGAATGCGCATGTCCACCCTTGCCTGGCACGAAGAATGGGCATGTCCCCCAGTGCCGGACCCTGCGGGCGGCCCATCCGTGGCGGGTCCGGCGCCGAAGACTGGGTATGGAGAAGCCCAGCACGCAGACGCCCCTCGCGGACCAGCCAATCACCGGAAAGGCCGCGCGGAACCAGCCCGGCCGCCACGCCCCCGGCAAGCGGACCGGCGGGCGGCTGTCCGGTCCCACAGCGCTGGCCGCCCTCGCCGGGGTGGCCGCCGCCGCCGTCGTCCTGGCCGTTGCGGAACTGCTGGGCGCATTCTTTACGGCCCGCGCCACGCCGGTGATCGCCCTCGGCTCGACCTTCATCGACTTCACGCCGTCCTGGCTGAAGGATTTCGCGATCGCCACCTTCGGCACCAATGACAAGGTCGCCCTGTTTGTCGGCATGGCCGTCACCATCCTGCTGCTGGCCTGTGTGCTCGGCATCGTGGCCTACCGCAGGTGGGCCCTCGGCGTTGCAGGCGTGCTGCTGATGGGCGCCGTGATCGTCGCCAGCGTGGTGACCCGGGCCGGCGTGAAGCCCCTGGACGCCCTGCCCACGCTGGTGGGCACCGCAGCCGGGCTCATTGCCCTCCGTTTCCTGATCACGCGGCTGTGGCGGATGCAGCAGTGGCCGGACCAGGAGTCGGACCTGGCAGCGAAGGAGCCGGAACGTCCCGCCACGAGCCGCCGCGCCTTCTTCGCCGCGACGGGAGTCACCGCCGCAGCCTCGGCCATCGCCGCCACCGGCGGACGCATGCTGAGCGCAGCCCGCAGCAACATCGCCCAGGCCCGCGAATCCCTGCAGCTCCCCGCACCGGCAAAACCGGCCGCCGCCGTGCCCGCCGGCGTGCAGTCCGCGGCGCCCGGGGTCACGCCCTGGCTGACGCCCAACAACGACTTCTACCGCATCGACACCGCCCTGAGCGTTCCGGAAATCAACGTCGAGGACTGGGAGCTGCGTGTCCACGGCCTCGTGGAGCAGGAGGTGCGGCTGAGCTTCCAGGACCTGCTGGACGCGAAGCTGATTGAATCCCATGTCTCCCTGACCTGCGTGTCCAACCCGGTCGGCGGCAACCTGGCCGGCAACGCCAAGTGGCTGGGCATGCCCATCCGTGACGTGCTGGCGATGGCCCGGCCCACGGACGGCGCGGACATGGTGCTCTCCACCTCGATCGACGGCTTCAGCGCCTCCACGCCCCTCGAGGTTCTGCAGGACGACCGTGATGCCATGCTGGCCATCGGCATGAACGGTGAGGCCCTTCCGCTGGAACACGGCTACCCGGTGCGCATGGTGGTTCCCGGCCTCTACGGCTTCGTCTCGGCCACGAAATGGGTGGTGGACCTGGAAGTCACCCGGTTCGCGGACAGCCAGGCCTACTGGACGCAGCGCGGCTGGTCCGAGCGCGGCCCCATCAAGACCATGGCCCGGGTGGAAGTCCCGAAGTCCTTCGCCAAGGTCCCGGCCGGCCGTCTCGCCATCGGCGGCACCGCCTGGGCCCAGACCCGCGGCATCACCAAGGTCGAGGTGCAGATCGATAACGGCCCCTGGACCGAGGCCACACTTGCCGACGAGGCGTCGGTCATCACCTGGCGCCAGTGGTCCTTCGACTGGGAAGCCACCCCGGGACCGCACTACATCAAGGCCCGCGCCACCGACGGAACCGGCGAGGTCCAGACGGACCAGCGGGCGGATCCGGTTCCCGACGGCGCGTCCGGCTGGCAGTCGGTGATGGTGACCGTGGAATAACCGGCTATCACCGCCGGGCACCATAGACTTGCAGCATGCCCCTGAATCCGCACGCCACCTTCACCGTCGAGTCCGCCGTCGAACTGGCTGTCGTTGAACGCAGCGGCTTTGTGGAGTCCCGGCACATCGGCTCCGCCGTCCTGATCGCCGGGGACGGCAGTGTCGTCACCGAACTGGGCGACATCACCACGCCGATCTATGCCAGGTCCACGCTCAAGCCCCTGCAGGCTCTCGCCTCGATGCAGGCCGGAGTACCCCTGCGCGGGGCCCAGGCTGCGATCGCCTGCGGCAGCCATGTCGGCTCACTCGACCACATGGACGTCGTCGAAGGCATGCTCAAGGCCGCGGGCGTCAAGGAGGACCAGCTCCAGTGCCCGGCCGCCTGGCCCGAGGACGAGACCGCCCGCACCTGGCTGATCCGCACCGAGCGCGGCCAGTCCAAGCTCGCCTTCAACTGCTCCGGAAAGCACGCCGCGTTCCTCTGGGCCTGCACCGAGAACGGCTGGGACACCCGCAGCTACCTCGAACCCAACCACCCGCTGCAGCAGCGCATCCGCTCCGTTATCGAGGAATACTGCGGCGAGAGCATCGCCCACCTCGGCATCGACGGCTGCGGCGCGCCGGTGGCCGCCGTCTCCCTCACCGGACTGGCCCGGGCCTTCTCCAAGCTCGCCAAGGCGCCCGGCGACAAGAACTCCAACGCCCGGGCCGCCACCATCGCGACTTCCATGCTGGACTACCCGTGGGCCGTACAGGGCAAAGGCGAGTCCAACACCATCGTTATGGACGATCTCGGCATCCTCGCCAAAATCGGCGCCGAGGGCGTCCTGGTCATGGCCACCCCCGCAGGCGCCTCCGTCGCGATCAAGATCCTCGACGGCAACATCCGCGCCACCACACTCGTTGGCCTGACCCTGCTGGCTGCCGCTGGCGCGGTGGACGTACCGGAGGTTGCCAGCGTCCTGGACAAGGTAGTGGCACCCGTCCTCGGCGGCGGCCGGCAGGTGGGCAAAATCCGCCTCGGCCAGGCCGTCTCGGCCCTGCTGGACTGATCCGCGCTGCTGGACTAACCGCTCCTCCCCTGCAACGCGGGGTCACTCCCGGCCGATAAATCCCTATGGGACCGGCTGGAAGTGACCCCGCGTTGCTGTTTAAGGCGGGGGTTCGACGGCGGGGTTTCAGTTTCCGTAGGCCTGGAGCTCGGCGAGGCCGACGTTGCGGGTGGTGCCGCTGACGGTGGTGATGGTCAGCCGCAGGGTGGTGGTGGCGCGGTCGGGGAAGGTGATGGTGGTGGCCTTGCCCGTGTTGTCCAGCGCCGGGACCGGGACGGTGGTGCCTTCGGAGAAGGTCAGGGTGGCAGCGGTGATCTGGTCGTTGCTGTTGGGCCGGTCATAGAGGACCACCCGGTTCAGCGTGACGGCGGCGGGGAAGGCGAGGTTGAGGTAGCTCCCGGCTTTCCCGCCGACGGTGGCCCATTCCCGGGTGGCGTCCACGGGGTGCCCGGCGATCACGCCGTCGACGGCTTTGGCCGCTGTTTGGCCCGAGGCGGCGTTCTCCGAACTCGCCGTCACCGCCGCCGAGGAAGCGACGTTCGCTGCGGCCGGGACCGGGAGCGTGGCGGCGGTGCCGGGGTAGGCCTGGAGTTCGGCGAGCCCGACGTTGCGGGTGGTGCCGCTGACCGTGGTGATGGTGAGCCGGAGGCTGGTGGTGGCAAGGTCGGGGAAGGTGATGGTGGTGGCCTGGCCCGCGTTATTCAGCGCGGGGACCGGGACGGTGGTGCCGTCGGAGAAGGTCAGGGTGGCGGCGGTGATCTGGTCGTTGGTGTTGGGCCGGTCGTAGAGGACCACGCGGTTGAGGGTGACGGCGGCGGGGAAGGCGAGGTTGAGGTAGCTGCCGGCTTTCCCTCCCGTGGTGGCCCATTCCCTGGTCGCGTCCACGGGGTGCCCGGCGGCGACGCCGTCGACGGCTTTTGCCGCGGTCTGGCCCGAGGCGGTGTTCTCCGAACTCGCCGTCACCGCCGCCGAGGAAGCAACGTTTGCGGCAACCGATGCCGGCCCCTCGACGCTGGCCGCCTCCTTCGCGGCGACCGGCACGGCGGCAGGCACGGCGACCGTGTAGGAGCGGGATAGCCACGCCCCGATCGAGTTCGTGGAACAGTCGATGGCGGTGGTGCAGGTCTTGGAATCGTGCTGAGCGTAGACCAGGAACGCTTCGGTCTTGGCCGCCAGTTCCGGGTCGGCCACGTTGGACGGGCGCTTTTTGCTGGGATAGCCCTGGTAGCCCGTGATCGTATGGGCAGTTGTGTACAGCTGGTGGGCGGCGTGCACGAGGTAGGCGACGGTGTGGTGGTCGCTGTGGTCCCCGTCGCCGTACGTGCCGGCGAAGTCCAGCGTGGAAATCCGGTCCGGCTGGTAGCTGGTTATCAGCGCCAGGAGGGTGCCCTGGAGTCCTGCCAGGGTGTATGACGAGGAGCCGTTGACGGCCGTGATGCTGGTGATGAGGCCGGTGTAAAGCTTCTGCAGGCTCTGGTAGCCGTAGTTGGATCCGCCCCGCCCGTCGCGGTAACCGTCGGGCAGGCGCATGAAGGCCAGCGACAGCCGGGGAGCCCCGTCCAGGGTGGCCACCGGAATCGGGTGCCCGGCGATCCCGGCGTCCGCGACAGACCACGCGTCCGGAACTCCGGCAAGGTGCGCGTACGCGGCCTTCACCCCGTCCTCCCGCGCACCCCAATAGGCCTCGGAGTCGTTCGCGTCGCCGGCCGTGACGTAGACGGTGCGCACGCACAACCCGTCACGGATGGCCGAAAGAAGCATGGGGCTCTGGAAAATCAGGTCGTCATCCTGGTGCGCGACGACGTTCATCGCGGTTCCCTCCGGGCAGCCCCCATCCGCCAAGGCCTGGGGTGCGGTCACCAGACTTCCGGCCAGTGCGGCAACCATTGCGCAGGCCGCATATAAGAAGGTCCACCCGCGGTGCCGTAAAGAAGTCATCTGGCGCATCCCTAACTGGTCATCGCATCGCCCCGCCGTATACGACGTCAGGCCCAGATCCCGGGAGGGAACCCACAAATCGAAACTACATCGGTTTTACTTATTATTCAAGCTAAATGGTTTTCCATATAGTTGAAATACTTTCGAATCGACGTCGCTCGCCTTCTAGGCGAAGGGCGGAGGGTAGGCTGGAGTCAGAATCGGCCCGGCCAGAGGCTGGCCGGCAACTCTTTTGAATCAGCCGGGAGGCAAGTCAGTGGTGGTCCAGCGGCGTCGTATCGCACTCGATGAGGGCCGGGCGGCCCTCGCCGCCTGGCAGGCAGCCAACCCTGCGGCGGGCACCGCAGAGCCCGGCACCACAGAGCCCCGTGCGGCAACGCCCGGCGCCGCAGGCGAAGGCGGCCCGGCGGTAGGCACCGCGGTTCCCCGCAGTCTGCTCGCGACGGCGGTGCGCTACACCCTGGAAGAGGTCACGGCCCGGGCGCCCGGCAACTCGGTTGAGGTGCGCGTCCCGCCCTTCGGTGTCACGCAGTGCGTGGAGGGCCCCCGGCATACCCGCGGCACCCCGCCGAACGTTATTGAGTGCGACGCCGGCACCTGGCTGGCGATGGTCAGCGGCCGGTTGAGCTGGGCCGACGCCGTCGACGCCGGACGGGTGGCCGCTTCCGGGCTCCGCGCCGACCTGTCAAAGCTGCTGCCGCTGTAGACAAACGCGTTCGGCCTGGCCCGGCGGCTGCCGGAAAACTACCCGCGTCCGATGAACGGCATTCCGGCGGCCGTGACCACCAGGGACCCCACACTCGCGGAGGGCGGCATGCCGGCCATCAGCAGCACTGCACGGGCGGCGTCTTCGACCGGGAAGGTCGGCTCCACTCGGGTGCTGCCGTCGGCCTGGACAGCCCCGGAGCCGACGCCGATGGTGTCCATCAATTCGGTGGCCGTGTTGCCGATATCGATCTGCCCGCAGGTGATACCGAAGCCGCGGCCGTCCAAATCGATGCTCTTGGTCAGCCCGGTCATGGCATGCTTGGTCACCGCATAGGCCACTGTCCGGGGCCGGGGCGCATGGGCCGAGATCGAGCCGTTGTTGATGATCCGACCGCCCTGCGGCGACTGGGCCTTCATGGCCCGGACGGCGGCCGCGGCGCACAGCATGGACCCGGTCAGGTTGACCGCCAGGGTGGCCTCCCAGTCCGCCAGACTGATCTCGTCCACGGAAGCGGCGGGGCCGAACACACCGGCGTTATTGAACAGCACGTCCACGCGGCCCCAGCGCTGGAGGGTTGCGGCGAAAAGCCGCTCGACGTCGTCGGGCGCTCTCACATCGCAGGGGACGGCGAATGCCTGGGCATGCCCCGCCCCGGTCTCCAGCAACTGCGTTTCCCGCCGGCCGGCCAGCACCACCCGGTACCCCTCGGCGAGCATGAGCCGCGCCACCGCCCGGCCGATTCCCGATCCCGCGCCGGTGACGACGGCCACTCGGCCGGGCAGATGCTGTCGTGTCATCCGGCTAGCGTATGCCGAGTTGGCAGTTCACGGCAGTGCCCAGCTGGGAAAGTCAATTGGTCCGAGCAACGCGGGGGTTTATGCCGCCTCTTTTAGCAGCTGGTTCAGCCGGTTTGCTGGGGTTTCGAGGTTGAGGGTGGGCCGTGGCCGTCGGTTGAGTTTCGCAGCGACC
>NZ_JBQQCH010000020.1:0-1078 GCF_052245515.1 Pseudarthrobacter sp. 1C304
AGAGGTTGGACGTGGCTGCAGGAGAAGAGACCTCCCATATCCTCAGCGGGTTGACTAACCAGCTGCCTGATCGTGATCCGGAAGAGACCGCCGAGTGGCTGGAGTCCCTGGATGCTTTGATTCAGGATCAGGGCACGGAGCGTGCCCAGTACATTATGCGGAGCCTGCTTCAGCGGGCGGGTGCGCAGAGTGTGGGTGTTCCGATGGTGACCACCACGGATTACGTGAACACGATTCCGGTGGACCAGGAAGCGCCGTTCCCCGGGGACGAGGAGATCGAGCGGAAGTACCGGGCGTGGCTGCGGTGGAACGCGGCGGTCATGGTGCACCGGGCGCAGCGCTCCGATATCGGCGTCGGCGGGCACATCTCGACCTACGCCGGCGCGGCGACCCTGTATGAGGTCGGGTTCAACCACTTCTTCCGCGGCAAGGACCACCCCTCGGGCGGTGACCAGGTGTTCTTCCAGGGCCATGCCTCCCCCGGCATGTACGCCCGGGCGTTCATGGAAGGCCGTTTGACCGAGGAGGACCTGGACGGGTTCCGGCAGGAGAAGTCCAAGGAAGGCCACGCCCTCTCGAGCTACCCGCACCCGCGGCTGATGCCGGAGTTCTGGGAGTTCCCGACCGTGTCGATGGGCATCGGCCCGATGAACGCGATCTACCAGGCCCAGTCCAACCGGTACCTGCACAACCGCGGCCTGAAGGACACCTCGGACCAGCAGGTCTGGGCATTCCTGGGCGACGGGGAAATGGACGAGCCCGAGTCCCGCGGCCTGCTCCAGCTCGCCGCGAACGACAAGCTCGACAACCTCAACTTCGTGATCAACTGCAACCTCCAGCGTCTGGACGGCCCGGTCCGGGGCAACGGGAAGATCATGCAGGAACTCGAGGCGTTCTTCCGCGGCGCGGGCTGGAACGTGATCAAGGTCGTCTGGGGCCGGGAGTGGGATGACCTGCTCGCCAAGGACCAGGACGGGTCCCTCGTGAAGATCATGAACGAGACCGTCGACGGGGACTACCAGACCTACAAGGCCGAGTCCGGCGCGTTCGTCCGCGAGCACTTCTTCGGGCAGACCCC
>NZ_JBQQCH010000021.1:0-972 GCF_052245515.1 Pseudarthrobacter sp. 1C304
GGGTCATCTGGTCCGCGGCGGCCCAGAAGGAGTCGCCGGTGCGCTGGAAGCCGAACATCGAGTAGAAGACGTAGATCGGGATCAGCGGTTCGCCGTGGGTGGCGTAGGACGTGCCCGCCGCGGTGAACGCTGCGACCGATCCGGCTTCGTTGATACCGGCGTGCACGATCTGGCCGGAGATGGACTCCTTGTACGCCAGGACCAGTTCGCGGTCCACGGACAGGTAGTTCTGGCCGTTCGGGTTGTAGATCTTCGCCGTCGGGAAGAACGCGTCCATGCCGAAGGTGCGGGCCTCGTCGGGGATGATCGGGACGATCCTGTTGCCGAACTCCTTGTCCCGCATGAGGTCCTTGAGCAGGCGCACGAAGGCCATGGTGGTGGCCGCGAGCTGCTTGCCGGAGCCGCGGTTCGCCGCTTCGTAGGCCTTGTCATCCGGGAGGGTGACTTCGGTGTGCTTGGAGCGGCGTTCGGGGACGAATCCGCCGAGGGCTTTGCGGCGTTCCATGAGGTACTGGATTTCGGGGGCGTCCGGGCCGGGGTGGTAGTACGGGGGACGGTAGAGGTCCGCTTCGAGCTGGTCATCGGTGATGGGGATGCGGAGGTGGTCGCGGAAGGCTTTGAGGTCCGCGAGGGTAAGTTTCTTCATCTGGTGGGTCGCGTTGCGGCCCTCGAAGTGGGTGCCCAGGCCGTAGCCCTTGACCGTGTGGGCCAGGATGACGGTGGGTTTGCCCTTGAACTCGGTCGCGGCCTTGTACGCGGCGTAGACCTTGTTGTAGTCGTGGCCGCCGCGCTTGAGGTTCCAGATCTGGTCATCGGTGAGGTCCTGGACCAGTTCCTTGGTCTGAGGGGTCTGCCCGAAGAAGTGCTCGCGGACGAACGCGCCGGACTCGGCCTTGTAGGTCTGGTAGTCCCCGTCGACGGTCTCGTTCATGATCTTCACGAGGGACCCGTCCTGGTCCTTGGCGAGCAGGT